>NZ_JASLGE010000064.1 GCF_030150285.1 Pseudomonas sp.
GGCGGCAATATCGAGTTCCGTGCTGGTGAATTCGATCACGTAACTGAACGGCTGACTCAGGCACTCCTCGCCCTGAAAGGCCAGCACCTCCAGCGGCACATCGACATTGCGCACGTCGAGTTTATGGCGGCTGTGGTCGAAAAAAGGGGTGAGCGTGGGCATCGGCTACATCCTGGCGTAAACACTTCAGCGGGCCGGTGGAGCGTGGAGAGATACGCTCCCTACAGGACGCTTAAAGTTTCATGCCAAGGGGGTAAAAGGATGTAGGGGCTTTCCTATTGTTTGGAAAGACTTGAGGGGATTTATCAAAAGCCGGTTGAATCGCGTTAAAAGGCCTCATCAAACCCGAGGCCGGTACGCGTGCTAATGTGTTCGATAACCGTTGCGCGGCGTTCAACCGAACGCACCGTCCGTGTCATTTTTGGGCGGTGTCATTCACGCGCTTTAATACCTAAAGACAGCAGACGTTCTATATGGGCAGTCGCCTCACGCATAAGTGCCGAGAGTGTCGGCAGGTCCCGCTCATTCTTACGGTACTGAGGAATGGTGGCCGAGATGGAGCCCCTAACTTTTCCATCTACAAAAAAAGGCACGGCCAAACCAAAAGCCCCCAATACACGTTCACCCTCACCCGTCGCCCACCCTCTTTCCTGAATGGCTTTAAGTTCTTCTGTTAACAACTTTCGCGACGTGATAGTTGCTTCAGTTATTCTTTCAAGTTTCAACGTGTCGACCCGCCTCGAGTCGAGGTAAGCCAATACAGCCTTACCGGCAGCACCCGCGTACAGAGGCACATCGACATTGACCTGAAGCTTGTACTGGATAGGCCTCCACCCCTGTATTACTTCAAGAAACTCGGCTTTCTCAGTGGTTTCATCATAGGAAAGAAGCGCTATCGTCTCACCGGTTTCCTGGACTAACGAAGATAAAATCTTGCGAGTTATATCCGCAAGGTTCCGATCAGCAGAGTTAATCTTTGCCGCCCATTGGTACAGCCTCGGGCCTGGATATAACGTTGTTCCCACCAGGCTGACCAATTCAGCTTGAACAGCAGACTCGATCAGTCGTTTGGCGGTCGCTGCATTGCACAAGAGCAGGTCGTGCAAAGCAACCGAATTTCTTACACCCTGCGTAAACACGCAGGCGAGCAGCAAGAGTTTCTCAAAGCGGCTCACGGTCGATTTAGGTTCTTGTGCCAACGCGCTGGACACAACCTGAAGCCCATCAATACTTCCCGACTCTATTTCAGCCCTTATCTCTGCAAGGACTCGTTTTACACCCGCATCCAAAGATTGATGTTCTTTAGAGCGTGACTGCCCCACGGAGTGAACCGAGACGGACACGATTAGATCATTGGCGATGTTTTCTACAGCGATTGATAACGCACCAGGAAATTCCGATTCGCAATAAAAACCGTGGGCTTCGTCAATGGCTAAACCGGGGTTCGTATCATTCACCTGGCGTGGTACAGAACTTGGGAACTTTGAAAATTGACGCCCGATATCACCAAATGTAAGCGGGTAGATCACACCCAACTCAGGCCTGAATGTAAGTGTTGAATTGGCTTCACTGCACGCGGCAATAAAATAGCCCCTGCTGCGCGGGCAGTAGACAGAAACAAGAGCCGTGCACTTCGACGCCTTAGCGAGTTCACGTAGCGATTCCCCCCTGCGCCCCAGAAGCACACTTGAATCACTGAGTGTTTTGGTCAGCACGTCGAGCCTGGGCCCTATGCCGTACTTGCCAACGCCAACCTCACTCGCCAGGCCGATTTCAACCAGAGAGACCAGAATACGATTGACGGTGCTCCGGCTCTCGGAAAGCTCTGCTGCAAGCTCTCGAACACCCCAAGGCTCGCCGCCGGTACGGCTCACAAGCGCGTCAACCACCTGAATCAGCCTGGTATGACTGGACGCGGGTGAAGCCATGGGGGAAGCGTTGATAGAGCGGTCAGATTGGGGCATCAGGCATCAGATCGAGGGGGCGGGCCTGCATTCTGAGGTCTAACGCTGCTCTACGGCAAATCACACCTCGCTGTTGACAACAGCCTCGGCGTTCTAGAATCTAGATAAAACAAGAACAGGACACTGTCCCATTTTTTGAATTGGTCAGCGTCCGATTACCTGGGGTACCCATGAATAACAATCATCCTATGGCCGAGCCTGCCGTGCTGCCCGCTGAAGAGGCGGAGCAAACAAGAAAGGCCAAGAAAGCAACCAGGGCCGCCGTATTCGGCACGTTTGTCGAGTATTACGATTTCAGTGTCTATGGGTATGTTGCTGCCACCCTGGCACTGGTTTTCTTCCCGTCGGACGACCCGACAACAGGCTTGCTGAACACTTTCCTTGTGTTCGGGTCTGCGTTCCTGGTCCGCCCGCTTGGCGCAATTGCCTTCGGCTGGCTCGGTGACAAAGTGGGAAGACGGTTCAGCCTGATCGCCAGCATCACCCTCATGGGGGCTGCGGCCACGCTGATTGGCCTGCTGCCGGGCTATGCGCAGATCGGCGTTTGGGCTCCCATACTTCTGGTCGTATTGCGTATGTTGCAGGGCTTCTCCGCCGGCGGGGAAATCGGGGGGGCTGCCAGCTACATTCGCGAGTGGGCACCTCCCACGCGCCGCGCGCTGTACATTTCCTTCCTCCCCTCCATTGCACAATTCGGCAAAGGGCTGGCGGCGGCCATTGCGGGGCTTGCTGCGGCGAGCCTCACGGATCCGGACATGCTTTCCTGGGGCTGGCGCATCCCGTTCCTGCTGGCGCTGCCACTGGGGATCCTCGGCCTTTACATGCGACTGAGCATTGAGGACAGCCCTGAGTTTGCGTCGAAGAAAAACGATGCCGAAGTGAAGCAAGGCCAGCCCTTCGCAGAGCTGATTCGCGACTACCGAAAGCCTTTGATCAAAGTGATCATGATCGCGATGGTGCAGAACATCGGCACCTATATCGGTACCGTCTTTATCGCGGCGTACTTCAGCTCCATTCTCGGGTACTCAAAAGGCGAAGCCTCCACCATCGTTCTCATTGCCGTGATCCTGGCCGCATTTTTGATCCCGCTCGCCGGCCAACTGGGCTCTTATCGCGGCGGTAAATCCATCCTGCGTTACTCCTACGTGGCCTACGCCATTGTGTCGATCCCCTCCTTCATGCTGATGCAGCAGGGTTCAGTCAATCTGGCAATGGCCGGGCTGGCATTGGGCATGATTCCGTATGCACTCTGCCAGGCAGGCACTTACTCGGTGATGCCTGAATTCTTCCCGATGCACATCCGCCACACCGGCGTCGCCTTTGGCCACAGCGTGGGCGCAGTGATCGGCGGAGGTTCCGGCCCATTCCTGGCCACTTGGCTGATCGGTGCCACCGGAAATCAGTCCACCCCCGCATTCATCTTGTGCGCATCAGGTCTGCTGGGGCTGATCGTCATTTCGACCGTTCGTAAAAACACGCCAATAGCGGGCGATGACGCCAACACCCACCAATTTTCATAAAGGGACGATCATGCCTTTGATTTATGTAACAAGCCCGATTCATCCCGATGTCATAAAAGCGCTTTGCTCGATCGGCGAGGTTCGACTCGGCTATGGCGACGACGCGGTGTCCTATGCAGACATTCAACACCAGGTCGATGCCGTGTTTCTGCGCGGCGGCCATATGTGTGCCGCGATGATCGCAGCCTCCCCGAAGCTGCGGATCGTAGCCCGGCACGGCGCGGGTTATGACAACGTTGACCATAAAGCGGCAGCCGAGCGGGGTGTTTGGGTCACAAACACCCCAGGGGCAAACAGACGAAGTGTTGTGGAACATGTATTTGCGTTGCTGCTGGGCATTAGCCGCAAGATTCAACTCGCAACGGATCAGACCCGAAACAACATATGGGCCGCTGACCGGCTGTCCCTGACGGGCATCGAGCTCGAGGGACGCACCTTGGGCCTGATTGGATTTGGCGACATTGGTCGGCACGTTGCGCCAGTTGCTGAAGCTTTCGGCATGAAGGTGCTGGCAACAGACCCCGCTTATGATTCGAGCGTCGACAAACGCTTGGTAGACCTCGATACCTTGTTGGCCCAAGCGGACGTCATCAGCCTGCATGTGCCTCTGCAGCCAAGCACTGAACACCTGATTGGCAGTGCTGAGATCGCGAAGATGAAAACGGGTGCCATCTTGATCAACACCAGCCGTGGGGGGGTAATAGATGAAGCAGCGGTTGCCGACGCACTGCGCAGCGGCAAACTGGCTGGCGCGGGTGTCGATGTACTGGCTGCAGAAAACATCGACATGCTTGACCCGTTCAGTCGCAACACCTTTGCGATTGCCGACCTGCCCAACCTGCTTGTCACACCTCACGTTGCCGGGCAAACCAATGAATCGTTACTGCGCGTTGGGATGAGCGCCGTCGAGGCCATTGACGCAGTCTTGCGCGGTGAAGCGCCCCTTCACCCCGTTAACAGCCCCGTCTCCAAATCGTTCAACTGACAACGCGCCTAACGGACTCACACCGAGGTCATCATGTTTATCAATGTTTCTGCTGAAAGCATCACCGTAAGCGACGATTGGGAACGCGCGTCCCTTAAACAAATTGAAGAGATCGCGCATTACCCGGTTGCACTCATCGGTGATGTCTTGCAACGCCTGGGAATGATGGCTTCCGCGATCCACCATGTTGCGGGCAAAGCATCGTTCTACGGAACCGTACTGCCGATCCAGACGTGGGAAGGTGACAACCTCGCCATCCACAGGGCGCTGGATGATGCCAAACCCGGTGACGTGCTGGTCATCAACGGCAACGGTGAAACCAACCGTGCGGTCTTTGGTGACCTGCTGGGTGAGGTCTGCCTCGCCCGACAAGTCGCGGCAGTGGTGATCGACGGCGCGGTTCGCGACATTGAAGAGTTGAGTGTCATGGAACTGCCGACTTACGCACGCGCCGTAAACCCGGCCGGCCCGTCCAAATACGGCCCTGGCCAGGTGGGTGCGCCGGTGGCATGCGGCAATGTGGTGTGCAACCCCGGCGATGCCATTTTGGGGGATAGGGACGGAATTATTGTGATCAGCCGTCACCTGGTTCCGTCGCTCGCCGAGAAGCTTAAGGTCCAGGTCGGGATCGAAAACACGTTCAGAGAGAAAGTACGCGCGAGCATCCGCCAAGCGCCATCGGCGAGTACAAAGAAGGAAATGTTTTAACTGATGCGACCCACGGCCCCGACGACGTGATAGGCGCAAGGAACACGCGTGTGAACGTGCCCATCACGATATGACGGCTATCAAAAAGCCCAGCCAGTATTGAACTGTGCTGGGCTTTTTGTTGCCTGCAGCCTGGCTGTCGCCCCGCCCTGCCCCTGGGCCACGACGAAGAAACGAAAAACGCTACAAAACTTGAATTATATGGTGTCCCAGGCGGGGTTCGAACCTGCAACCTTCCCCCTAGGATGGTCAATTTAGACCCAATGGGTACAGCGAAAAGTCCAGTATTATTGGGCCTTTTAGTCCAATTGAGTCCGTAAACATCGAGCGGTATAGTACTTTTTGCTGCCACCCTGCTGTCACGGTCGAATCCTTGAAAACCAAAATCACTCAAAAGCTAATTGGCAGCCTAGCCGCCGAGGCGAAAGCTTACCGCGTGCATGACACTGGGCAACCCGGTTTCTTCATCCGTGTCCTGCCCAGCGGTCACAAGTCCTACATGGTCACTTGGGGCCGAAACAAGAACTGTAGTGGTCTAATGAAACCGGACACCCATTTAGGCGAGAATGCTCGCCATATCGAGGTGTCAGATGACCAAGCAACGTCGTGTCTTTTCCGCTGAATTCAAACGCGAGGCTGCTGACCTCGTACTCAAACAAAATTACAGCTGCATCGAAGCCAGTCGTTCACTCGGCATTGGCGAGTCGGCCCTGCGCCGTTGGGTCAGTCAGCTTCTGCAGGAACGCACAGGCGTCACCCCGCAGAGCAAGGCGCTCACCCCAGAGCAGCAAAAGATCCAGGAACTGGAAGCCCGAATCGCCCGTCTTGAACGAGAGAAATCGATATTAAAAAAGGCTACCGCGCTCTTGATGTCGGAAGATCTCGAGCGTTCGCACTGATCCATCAGCTAAGCGCCCATGAACCTGTTGACTGCTTGTGCGAGGTGTTCGAAATCACCCGTTCGACTTACTACGCCCATCACCTCAGGCGGCGTTCTCCGGGCGTTGAGAGAATTCGATTACGCAGTCGAGTCAACGAACTGTTCACCCAGAGCCGAAACGCTGCTGGCAGCCGAAGTATCGTGTCGATGATGCAGGATGATGGCGAGCAGATCGGGCGTTTCAAGGTGCGAGGCTTGATGCGGGAACTGGGGTTGATCAGCAAGCAGCCTGGCTCGCATGCCTACAAAAAAGCAACGGTCGAGCGGCCTGACATTCCAAATACACTGAATCGTAAATTCGATGTTCCCGAGCCAAACAAGGTTTGGTGCGGTGACATCACCTACATCTGGGCGCAAGGGAAATGGCACTACCTGGCCGTGGTTATGGATCTCTATGCTCGTCGGATAGTGGGCTGGGCGTTATCAGGAAACCCGGATGCTGACTTGGTCACCAAAGCACTGGATATGGCCTATGAGCAACGCGGGAAGCCTCAAGGGCTGCTGTTTCATTCGGATCAGGGATCGCAATATGGAAGTCGCCACTTCCGTCAGCGTCTGTGGCGGTACCGCATCAGCCAGAGCATGAGTCGCCGGGGCAATTGCTACGACAACTCGCCGATGGAGCGAGTATTTCGCAGCTTGAAAACCGAGTGGATACCTTCAGTGGGTTATATGTCGGTTCAGCAGGCACAACGAGACATCAGTCATTATTTGATGCATCGCTACAACTGGATACGGCCTCATCAATTTAATGGCGGGCTAACGCCGGCTCAGGCCGAGAAAAAACTTAACGTCGTGTCCGGGATTAGTTGACCACTACAT
>NZ_JASLGE010000082.1 GCF_030150285.1 Pseudomonas sp.
GTTACACGCTGCTGTCAACACCTCATTTCCTGCTTCGATGACTTGAAGCTGGCACCGCCGAAAACCAATCCAACTCGTTGATAATCAAGGAGTTTTCCGTTTCGACTGCGCCGGAAGTGGGGCGAATTATAGGCCGTTGGAATTCTGAGTCAAGGGCTGTTTTCATATTTTTGTCATAAACCCTTAAAAGCCTCCAAAAGCAGAGGCCAGCCTGGCGGCTGGCCTCTCTTCATCTATAGAAAGCCTGATTGGGGCTTAGAGGCTTGGGAACGCAAACTGCGACGCTTCGTGAGTCGCACGTTGCGGCCAGCGCTGGGTGATAGCTTTGCGACGCGTGTAAAAACGCACACCGTCCGGGCCATAAGCATGCAGGTCACCAAACAACGAGCGCTTCCAGCCGCCAAAGCTGTGGTAAGCCACAGGCACAGGCAGCGGAACGTTAACCCCGACCATACCCACTTCGATCTCGTCGCAGAACAGGCGCGCCGCTTCACCATCACGCGTGAAGATGCAGGTGCCATTGCCATACTCGTGATCGTTGATGAGCTTCATGGCTGCTTCCAGGCTATTCACCCGCACGATGCACAGCACCGGGCCAAAGATCTCTTCTTTATAGATGCGCATGTCTGGCGTCACACGATCGAACAGGCAACCTCCCAGGAAGAAGCCTTCTTCGTGGTCCTTAACGCTCAGCCCGCGGCCATCCACTACCAGTTCCGCACCTGCTGCCACGCCGTCTTCAACATAGCCGCTGACCTTGTCCCGCGCCTGGCCCGATACCAGCGGCCCCATGTCCAGACCACACGACGTACCTGCGCCGATTTTAAGTGCCTTGATTTGCGGAGCCAGTTTGGCCACCAATGCATCGGCCACCTGATCACCGACACACACCGCAACCGATATCGCCATGCAACGCTCACCGCACGATCCGTAGGCCGCCCCCATCAAAGCATTCACCGCGTTGTCCAGGTCCGCATCCGGCATCAGCACCGCATGGTTCTTCGCGCCGCCCAATGCTTGCACACGTTTGCCGCGCTTGGTGCCTTCGGCATAGATGTACTCAGCAATAGGCGTCGAGCCTACAAAGCTCAGCGCCTTGACTTCAGGCGCTTCGATCAGAGCATCCACAGCGCCTTTGTCACCGTGAACAACACTGATTACGCCTTTCGGCAGACCTGCTTCTTCCAGCAGCTGAGCGATCAGCAGTGTAGAGCTTGGGTCGCGCTCAGAAGGCTTGAGGATGAAACAGTTGCCGCAGACGATTGCCAGCGGGTACATCCACAGTGGAACCATCGCTGGAAAGTTGAACGGCGTAATACCGGCTACTATCCCCAGCGGCTGGAAATCTGACCATGCATCAATGTTTGGGCCTACGTTGCGGCTGTATTCGCCTTTCAGAATTTCGGGGGCAGAACAGGCGTACTCGACGTTTTCAATACCACGCTTGAGTTCACCGGACGCATCTTCCAGCGTTTTGCCATGCTCTTCGCTGATGAGTTGCGTGATACGGGCTTCGTTCTGCTCCAGCAATTGCTTGAAACGGAACATCACTTGAGCGCGTTTGGCGGCAGGCGTGTTGCGCCATGCCGGGAATGCCGCCTTGGCCGCATCGATGGCTTTTTGGATGGTCTCGCGACTGGCCAATGGCACTTGGCGAATGACTTTACCGGTGGAAGGGTTAAACACATCAGCGGTGCGACCTGAATCACTTACCAGCTCGCCATTGATCAAATGTTGAATTGTGCTCATTACGGCTCCACAAAGGTTGTCCACAGGCGCGAACGCTGCGCGCCTGTGTGAATTCAAAAAATGCCCTTCTATATAGAAGGAATCAGTCGATTTGGTTCAGTGCTTCGCCGACCGCGTCAAACAAGCGATCCAACTCTTGCGGCTTGCTGTTGAAGGTTGGGCCAAATTGCAGGGTGTCCCCGCCAAAGCGCACGTAGAAGCCAGCCTTCCACAGCTTCATGGCTGCGTCGAATGGGCGCACGATCGCATCGCCATCACGCGGCGCGATCTGGATGGCACCGGCCAGGCCATAGTTACGAATATCGATCACGTTCTTCACGCCTTTCAAACCATGCAAGGCGTTCTCAAAGTACGGTGCAATTTCAGCCACGCTCTGCACCAGGTTCTCTTTCTGCAACAGGTCCAACGCCGCAAGGCCAGCAGCGCACGCCACCGGGTGAGCCGAGTAGGTGTAACCGTGTGGGAATTCAACGGCGTACTCAGGCGTCGGCTGATTCATGAACGTGTGATAGATCTCGCTGGTCGCAATCACTGCGCCCATCGGGATTGCACCGTTGGTGACCTGTTTGGCAATACACATCAAGTCAGGCGTGACGCCAAAGCTGTCAGCGCCAAACATGGAACCTGTACGACCAAAACCGGTAATAACCTCATCGAACACCAGCAGAATGTTGTGCTGGTCGCAGATTTCGCGCAGGCGTTTCAGATAACCCTGAGGAGGAACCAGTACACCGGCTGAGCCGGCCATGGGCTCTACGAAGACGGCCGCAATATTCGACGCGTCGTGCAACTCAATCAATTTCAGCAGTTCATCGGCCAAGGCGATTCCGCCCTGCTCCGGCATCCCACGCGAGAACGCATTGCTGGCCAGCAACGTATGCGGCAAATGGTCAACATCCTGCATGGCCTGGCCAAAAAACTTACGGTTACCGTTGACTCCCCCCAGGCTGGTACCCGCGATGTTCACACCGTGGTAACCCCGTGCCCGGCCAATCATCTTGGTTTTGCTCGACTGGCCTTTTAGGCGCCAGTACGCACGCACCATTTTCACCGCCGTGTCCGCGCACTCCGAACCCGAATCGGTGAAAAACACGTGGTTGAGAGTACCCGGGGTCAGGTCGGTAATTTTCTCGGCCAACTGGAACGACAAGGGGTGCCCGTATTGGAAGGCTGGCGAATAGTCCAGCGTGCCCAGTTGTTTGGCCACCGCTTCCTGAATTTCGGTACGCGTATGCCCAGCGCCACATGTCCAAAGGCCTGACAGCGAATCGTAAATTTGGCGACCTTTATCATCCGTCAGGTAACTGCCTTTAGCCCCCACGATAAAGCGTGGATCACGGTGGAAGTTACGGTTTGCGGTGTAAGGCATCCAGTGAGCGTCCAACTTAAGCTGGCTGCTCACGTTCAATTCGGCTTTTTCAGGCATGTTCATCAGCAAAACCTCGCAAGGTGGAAAGCGACGTGGGGTCTAAAGCGTTGTTGCACCTAAATTGCCACGGCTATAAAGTCGATGAAATCCAACTCTTCTAACCTTTAGTTAGGTGATGACTAAACTATGAGTATCCGCCGCTCTGATGCACTGGCCCAGGTCAGCGACTTTGATATTCGATTACTGCGCATCTTTCGCAGCGTGGTGGAATGCGGCGGCTTTTCGGCGGCTGAAACGGTACTCGGCATTGGTCGCTCAGCCATCAGCCAGCAGATGAGCGACCTGGAGCAACGCTTGGGTTTGCGCCTGTGCCAACGTGGGAGAGCCGGGTTTTCACTGACAGAAGAAGGCCGCGAGGTTTATCAGTCATCGCTGCAATTGCTCGGGGCTTTAGAAAGCTTTCGCACCGAGGTCAATGGCCTGCATCAACACCTTCGCGGGGAGTTGACCATTGGGCTGACCGATAACCTTGTCACCCTGCCCCACATGCACATCACTCATGCACTGGCCAAGCTCAAGGAGCGCGGGCCGGATGTTCAAATCCACATTCGCATGATTGCACCCAATGAAGTCGAGCAAGGTGTACTGGATGGGCGCCTGCATGTCGGCGTCGTTCCCCAGGCCAGCGCCTTGTCGGGCCTGGAATACAAACCGCTGTACAGCGAGCGCTCGCTGCTTTACTGCGCGGTGGGCCACCCCTTGTTTTATGTCGATGACAAACAACTGGACGATCAGCGGCTCAATGCCCAAGACGCCATTGCCCCCACCTTTCGCCTGCCTGCCGAGATTCAAGCGCATTACCAGGCGCTTAACTGCACCGCTAGCGCGTCAGACCGCGAAGGCATGGCCTTTTTGATTTTGGCGGGGCGTTACATCGGCTATTTGCCCGATCACTACGCCGCTTTTTGGGTACAGCAAGGGCGCCTTCGGGCTTTGAAAGCCAAAACGCGGTTTTATGACCTGAGCCTGGCCTCCGTCACACGCAAAGGCCGACGTGCACACCTGGTGCTGGAAAGTTTCCTTGAGAGCCTGGAAGCGACACGTTAACGTAAAAAGTTGCGTGACCGCATCGAATCCCCCTACAGAGATAGACTTGGAAAACCGATGACCTTTGAAGTCCCGTCCCACGAAGGCAAACCCGCCGGCCGTATTCGTCAAAAGAACGAAGAAACCATTCTCAAGGCCGCCGAGCGTGAGTTTGCTCGCCACGGGTTCAAAGGCACCAGCATGAACACTATCGCCGTCAATGCCGGGCTGCCCAAGGCTAACCTGCATTATTACTTCACCAACAAACTGGGGCTTTATATCGCGGTGCTCAGCAATATCCTGGAGTTATGGGACAGCACCTTCAATCACCTGAAGGCCGAGGACGACCCCGCTCAGGCGCTGACGCAGTATATTCGCACCAAAATGGAATTCTCACGCCAGCACCCCCAGGCCTCACGGGTGTTTGCAATGGAAATCATCAGCGGCGGCCCGTGCCTGACCGAGTACTTTACCCAAGACTACCGCGCCTGGTTTCAAGGCCGCGCCGCCGTATTTCAGGCGTGGATCGATGCGGGCAAGATGGATGCCGTCGACCCTGTTCATCTGATTTTCCTGCTGTGGGGCAGCACCCAACACTACGCCGATTTCGCGACGCAAATCTGCCGTGTATCTGGCCGCTCCCGCCTCACCAAGGAAGACATGCAAACCGCCAGCGACAACTTGACCCGTATCATCCTCAAAGGCTGCGGCCTGACGCCCACTGCCTGAGTCAGGAATCGACATGCCTTCAACCCTTATAGACCTTTGTGAATACCGCGAAGAAATTCGCAAGAGCCGTTTTATTACGCTCGCCGCGCCCATCACCAGCGCCCAAGAGGCCCACGACTTTATCCAGCAACACAGTGATCTGGCTGCCACGCATAATTGTTGGGCCTGGAAACTGGGCGATCAGTACCGCAGCAGCGATGATGGCGAGCCCGGTGGCACGGCCGGGCGTCCGATCCTGTCAGCCATCGAAGCGCAAGACTGCGACCAGGTCGTGGTACTGGTCATCCGCTGGTACGGCGGCATTCAGTTGGGAACCGGCGGGCTTGCCCGCGCCTACGGCGGCGGGGCGAACAAGTGCCTGCAAAACGCAGAGAAACAACCGTTGATCCGCCGCGTGGCACTGCATTGCACCTGCAACTTCAGCGAACTGGTGTTAGCGAAATTAAGAGTCGCCGAATTGGGTGGCGTACTGATCTCTGAGTCATTCAACGCAAACGGTGTTGACCTACAACTGGCATTGACCGAAGACCACATTGCTACAGCACAACAACAGTTGGCTGACCTCAGCCGAGGCCGGATTATTCTTCATAGAACCACCCTCGTTTCTGACGAATAAGAAAGCCTGATCTCCAGATACAGCGCATATGCAATCACCGCGCAACACACTGTGGATAACCTGAGCATATCCCTCTGTAGCCCGTGTAGAACGGGCATTACACGGCTTTGCCGGTTTTTTTCAAGCAATCACTGTAAAAAAAATAAAACCTTATTAAATACAAACAGTTAATAAGTGTTATCGCGGTTAGAACAAAGTACCTCGGTGCTTATAGCCGCCCGTTGAAGTTGCGCACAGTTCCTGTGGAATAACCTGTGGATAACCCGTGCAAACCCTGCCCTGATTCAGCCCCAGTAACGCCCGCTTAATACTGTACGTTTTTTGACCAGACCGTACACTTGGCCCGCAACCCTACCCCCTGTAATCAACAGCCCCCTTCATCCGACGCTGGGCAGCGGGCGGCCATTGCAGTACAACCGTGCCCGGTAACTATTTTCTGTAGTGACAGGAGACGATTCATGACGGCAAAACACGCACTCATCATCGGTGCCTCACGCGGGCTGGGCCTGGGCCTGGTCGAACAGTTGCTGCGTGATGGCTGGAAGGTCACCGCAACTGTTCGCCAGCCGCTAAAGGCGCAGGCACTCGCCGCGCTGGGCCCGGTTCGCATTGAACCCCTGGACATGGATGACCATGAGGCTATCAAGGCCCTGAGCCTGAAACTGGACGGCGAAGTGTTTGACCTGGTGTTTGTAAACGCGGGCATCATCGGCCCCAAGGATCAGACCTGCGGCACTGCCAGCCTGGCCGACATAGGCCAACTGTTTTTGACCAACAGCGTGGCACCCATCAACCTGGCGAAAGCCTTTGTCAGCAAGATTCGCAAAGACACCGGCGTACTGGCCTTCATGAGCTCTGGCCTGGGCAGTGTTACCGCAGCCGATGCGCCAGAACTGGCGTTGTACAAGGCCAGCAAGGCAGCCCTCAACTCCATGACCAACACCTTCGTCAGCCAATTGGCCGGGAACAGTCCCACGGTCCTGACTCTGCACCCGGGGTGGGTCAAAACTGAAATGGGCGGCGATCACGCCGAGATTGACGTCGCCACCAGCACCCGCGGTTTGGTCGATCAAGTCAATGCGTACGCAGGAAAACCCGGGCACTTCTTTATTGATTACACGGGTAAAACCCTTCCCTGGTAACCCGGCTTCGGTCGGGTTTTACAAAACATGTCGCAACTCACCTGTAGAATGCCGGCATCTGTACCTGATTTGATGAGAAATATTGTTATGTATGACTGGTTGAACGCCCTGCCGAAAGCCGAACTGCACATGCACCTTGAAGGTTCTCTGGAGCCCGAGTTGCTGTTCGCCCTGGCTGAGCGCAACAAGATCGCTTTACCTTGGAATGACGTTGAAACCTTGCGCAAGGCCTACGCCTTCAACAACCTGCAAGAGTTCCTCGACCTGTATTACAAGGGTGCCGATGTGCTGCGCACGTCTCAGGATTTCTACGACCTGACCTGGGCCTACCTGTTGCGCTGCAAGGCGCAGAACGTGATTCACACCGAACCGTTTTTCGACCCGCAAACCCACACCGACCGTGGCGTACCGTTTGAAGTGGTACTCAACGGCATTGCCAGCGCGCTTAAGGATGGCGAACAGCAACTGGGCATCACCAGTGGCCTGATCCTGAGCTTCCTGCGCCACTTGAGCGAAGAAGAGGCTGAAAAAACCCTCAACCAGGCGTTGCCATTTCGCGATGCGTTTGTCGCCGTAGGCCTGGACAGTTCAGAAATGGGCCACCCGCCCAGCAAGTTCCAGCGCGTGTTCGATCGCGCCCGTCACGAAGGGTTCCTGACGGTTGCCCACGCTGGGGAAGAAGGCCCGCCCGAGTACATCTGGGAAGCCATCGACCTGCTGAAAATCCAGCGCATTGACCACGGTGTACGGGCCATTGAAGATGAGCGTTTGATGCAACGCATCATTGACGAGCAAATTCCGCTGACCGTCTGCCCACTGTCCAACACCAAGCTGTGTGTGTTCGACCATATGTCGCAACACAACATTCTCGACATGCTGGAGCGCGGCGTAAAAGTAACCGTCAACTCCGATGACCCGGCGTATTTCGGCGGTTATATGACCGAGAACTTCCACGCGTTGCACACCGACTTGGGCATGACCCAGGATCAGGCCACGCGCCTGGCGCAAAACGGCCTGGATGCACGGCTGGTCAAACCTTAAGGTTTACACCACGCGCCTACCGACGTTTCGGCCTGGCCGCCGTGAGCACCTTGCACCGTGCGCTCAACCGGTCGCGCAATAAGCGCACCGGTTGGCTCAATTGCGCACGGTGGCTGCACAGCATATTCAGGGGCGCGCGCTCACACTCAAGCTCAGGCAATAACACCTTGAGCCGCCCCGCCGTTACATCCTGTGCCACATCCAGCCAGGACTTGTACGCGATCCCCGCCCCAGCCACAGCCCAGCGTCGCACCACATCGGCGTCATCACTGAAACGATCGCCGCTGACCGTCAGGCCCAACTCGCGCTTGCCATCATTGAAGTGCCAATGGTCGTGTACCCGCGTGCCGAGCATGTACAACAAACAAGTGTGTTGCAGTAATTGCTCAAGCTGATGCGGTTCCCCGCGCCGCGCCAGGTAGTCGGGCGAAGCACACAGCACTCGGCGGTTATCGCCGGCGACCGGTAACGCCACCAGGCTGGAGTCTTCTGGCTCTCCGTAGCGCAGGGCGATATCCACGGGCTGGCGAAACAGGTCGGCAATACGGTCCCCCAACAGCAGGCGCACCGTGAGTTGCGGGTGTTCGCGCTGAAACTCATCCAGCCAGGGCAACAGCACATTGCGCCCGAAATCCGACGGTGCCGACAGTTGCAATACGCCGCTGACCTGGTCCTGCCCACGGGCCAACACCCGACGGCCTTCATCAAGGCTGCTTAAAGCCGTACGGGCGTAATCCAAAAAACCTTCACCCTCCGCCGTCAGGCGCAAGCTGCGGGTCGAGCGCGCCAGTAAGCGCACGCCAAGTAGCGTCTCAATGCGTTTCAAGGCCGCACTGGCCACCGCCGGCGACATGTCCATCACCCGTGCCGCCGCCGACAAACTGCCCAGGTCAGCGGCACGTACAAACACTTGCAGGTCGTCGAAGCGCAACATCGTGTATTTATCCCGCCATTATCAAAAATAAATTGAAAGAGACTGCTGTTTTAGCCGGTTTTATCATTAACGGAAATAGCGAATCATCCGGTCACTTTCGTCTACACCTTCAGGACGTTTCCCATGAAAGCGGTTGCCTATTACCACTCATTGCCCATCCAGGACCCACTCGCGCTCCAGGACATTGAGTTGCCTGAACCCGTCGCCGGCCCTCGGGACCTGCTGATCGAGGTCAAGGCGATTTCCGTTAACCCCGTCGACACCAAGGTGCGCCAGAACGTGCAACCCGATACCGGAACCGCCAAGGTGCTGGGCTGGGATGTCGCGGGAGTGGTCAAAGCCGTGGGCAGCGAGGTAAGCCTGTTCAAGGTGGGCGATCGGGTGTTCTATGCCGGGTCCATCGCCCGCACCGGGGCCAACAGTGAACGCCATGTGGTGGATGAGCGCATCGTCGGTCATATGCCCGTCAGCCTGGGGTTTGCCGAAGCGGCGGCGCTACCGCTGACGGCTATTACCGCCTGGGAACTGTTGTTTGAACGCTTGGCCGTGGCGCAAGGCAGCGTTGATGAGCAGCAGAGCCTGTTGATTGTCGGTGCGGCCGGTGGCGTGGGTTCAATGCTGACGCAACTGGCCCATCAACTCACGGCGCTCAAGGTGATTGGCAGCGCCTCACGCCCCGACACTCAGGCCTGGGTGCGTGAGCTGGGGGCTGATGTGATCGTCGACCATCGCCAGCCTTTAAATGAAGAGCTCAAGCGCCAAGGCATCTCGGCCGTCACCCACGTCGCCAGCCTGACGCAAACCGACCAGCACCTGGACCAACTGGTTGAGGCCTTGGCTCCCCAGGGCAAGCTGGCCTTGATCGACGACCCCAAGGCGCTGGACATCACCAAGCTCAAGCGCAAGAGCCTGTCGCTACACTGGGAGTTCATGTACACCCGGTCGCTGTTTGAAACACCGGACATGATCGAGCAGCATCACCTGCTGAACCGGGTCGCGGCGCTGATGGATGCCGGCACCTTGCGCACCACCGTGGGCGAACACTTCGGCACCATCAACGCAGCCAACCTGCGCCGCGCCCACGCCCTGCTGGAAAGCGGTAAGGCCAAGGGCAAGATTGTGCTGGAAGGGTTCTGAGCGCGGCCGGGAAAAGGATCGATACGGCCAATTTATGACCGTCAGTCAGAGACTTGATACACGTCATATTCAGCGACGTTTTCAGGCTTACACTGGCCTCCTTTGCGAACCGGAGGAGGCCAGAAATGAAAATCCTGATCAAGGCGTTAGCAAGATCCCATAAAGGCCAATGGCAAGTTCAACTCGACCAGCAAGCCGTCAACTTTCGCAGCGAGTCGGAGGCGCGAGCCTTTGTCAACACGCTGCAATCACGTCTGCAAGCACCCCACCACTTGCCTGAGCGCCTGGCCGGATAACTCACACCGAGCGTTCGGCGGCGATCCGTGCGGTGTACAAACGCCGGGTCGCCAGCGCAACGGCGACGGCGAGCACGCCGCACAAGGTGATCACCAGCGCCATCGGCATTGCGCTGCCATCGTGCAACACCCCCACCATTGACGCCGCCGCTGCCGCCACACTGAACTGCAAAAAGCCCAACATGGCCGATGCGCTGCCAGCTCGCGCGCCCTGCCCGCTCATCGCACAGGCCGACGCATTGGGAATAATGCAGCCCAGGCTGGCGATGCAGACAAACAACGGAACCAGCAACGGCCAGAGTTGCTCGGTGTGCAACAGGCTGATACCCAGCATGACCACCGCTGCGCCCAGGTAAACCCATACCGTTCGCGCGAGCAGAAACGCGGGCCCGCGCGAAGCCAGCAGCCGTGAGTTCAACTGAGCCACCAGAATAAAGCCGGCGGCGTTGCTGCCGAACAACCAGCCGTAATGCTCGGCCGGTACGCCGTAAAGGTTGATAAAGACGAAAGGCGAGCCCGCAATGTAGGCAAACATACCGGCCATTGCGATCCCCCCGGTCAGGGCGTGCCCCAAGAACTCGAAGTCCTTGAGCAGACGCCCGTACTGGCGCAAGGCACCGCTCAGAGGCTGGCGCGGCGCGTTGGCCGGCAGGCTTTCAGGCAAGCCCAAAGCCACCGCCAGCGCGGCCAAGGCGCTAAAGCCTGTCAGTGCCAGAAAAATGGATTGCCAACCATACAGGTTCACCATCAGGCCACCGAGCATCGGGGCCAGAATCGGCGCAAGGCCCATCACCAACATCAGTTGGGAAAAGACCTTGGCGGACCCGACGGCATCGCATTTGTCACTGACCACTGCCCTGGAGATCACCATGCCTGCACACCCGCCCAGCGCCTGCACAAAGCGCGCAGCGATCAACCCTTCCAAGGAGGGGGCAAAGGCGCAGGCCAAGGAAGCCACGGTGAAAAGCCCGACACCCACCAACAACGGTATCCGGCGACCATAACGGTCGGCAATCGGGCCATAGATCAGTTGCCCCATGGACAGGCCCAGGAAGTACACGGCCAACGTCAGCTGAATATGCTGCTCATCGGTCGCAAACGTCTGGGCCATGGCCGGAAAGCCGGGCAGATAAAAATCGATGGCCAACGGGCCAAACGCGCTGAGCGCACCCAAAATCAGGATTGTTCTTAAGTTCATTGAGTATCCAAATGTAACTGCATTGAGTGCAGCCCCGTAGTCTAGCTTCGGTTGGATCCCTTGAACATTAAGTTAGCGAGCTAGCTAATAAATCCAGCCACTACCCCGCTGTTAATGAGCGCTGCGAGCGTCATATTCGGCCGCGACGAGTGCGTCAATAAACTCTGTGGATAAGTGTGCACTCTCGACCTTGACCTTTTTGTCGGGCAGATCGACTTCTACACGGGCCTTGGGGTCGACGGCCAATATCGCCTTGGTGACGCCGCTTACGCAGCCACCACAGGTCATGTTTTTGACTTCAAATACGTGCATGGTCATTGCTCCTGGGGTTGAGATGAAGAGAGTGTTCACCTTGCCATCATGGCAAGGTCAAGCCCTTGATTGCCATCAACCACTGGCAATCCGCTGTTGGCTCGGCCAAGCTCAATACCTCTTTATTGGAAACAGGACACTTAGCCATGCGCGGGTCAGCCTTGAGCCTAGCTACCCTTTTGGGCCTTGCCAGTGTTCCGCTGTGGCTCAATGCCGCTCAGGACTACGGTGTACTGATCATTTCCCGCGAGCGCCTTGAAGTACCGACCCATTGCGAAATCGGTGTGTACCTGGATGACCAGTTGGCCGGCCGTCTGTTTCAGGAGCAAACCCTGTCGTTCAATTTACCGCCCGGTACCCTTGGTATCCGCCTGCAACTCTTGCCCGGCCAAGCCCCCGGTTGCTTGGCCGGCATGCTGGTGCCCCCGGCGCAACAGTTCACCCTTAAGGCCGGTGACATACGCAAATACCGCATTGCGCAAGGAAAAGAGGGCCTTTACCTCAAGCCTGCCTCACTGGGCTACTGAGCCCGCCTCAAGGGCCTTGACCTTCCTATGGGGTCAAGGTCGATGCTATGGACAGATAATTGTTGAGGAGGATTGCGCGTGCCCATTCCATTCGATCTGCCGATTGCCGGCATGACCTGCGCCAGCTGCGCGGGGCGTGTTGAAAAAGCCCTGGCCAACGTCCCCGGCGTCAGCTCGGTCAGCGTCAACCTGGCCACCGAGCGTGCCCGTGTCGAAGCGGCGGCCGAGAGCTTGCCGGCGCTGGTCGAGGCGGTGCAAAAGGCCGGGTACAGCGTGCCCACTCACAGCCTGGAACTGGATATTCGCGGCATGACCTGCGCTTCGTGCGCCGGGCGCGTCGAAAAAGCGCTGGCCAAGGTGCCGGGCGTCAACCGTGTCAGCGTCAACCTGGCCAGCGAGCGTGCTCATGTCGAGGTGCTGGGCCAGGCGGACCCGGCGCGGCTGATCAACGCCGTTAGCCAGGCCGGATATAGCGCCAGCCTGCCGCAAAACGAACAGGCCACGGCAGATGACCAACACACCCGCTTGCAACGCGAGCGCTGGGCGTTGGCCCTGGCAATTCTTCTGGCGCTGCCGCTGGTATTGCCCATGCTGGTCGAGCCGTTTGGTTTGCACTGGATGCTGCCGGCGTGGGCGCAATTTGCGCTCGCCACGCCGGTGCAGTTTATTCTCGGGGCGCGTTTCTATGTCGCCGCCTGGAAAGCCGTCAAGGCTGGTGCGGGCAATATGGATTTGCTCGTCGCCCTCGGCACCAGCGCAGGTTATGGGCTGAGCCTGTATGAATGGGCCATCGCCGCCCCCGGCAGCATGCCGCACCTGTACTTCGAAGCTTCGGCGGTGGTGATTGCGCTGGTGCTGCTGGGCAAGTACCTCGAAAGCCGCGCCAAACGCCAGACAGCCAGCGCCATCCGCGCCCTTGAAGCGTTGCGCCCCGAGCGCGCCTTGCGCATCCTCGACGGTCAGGAACAGGACGTTGCCATCAATGACTTGCGCCTTAACGACCTTGTGCTGGTCAAGCCTGGCGAGCGTTTCCCGGTGGACGGCGAGGTAGTCGAAGGCCAAAGCCATGCCGACGAAGCCCTGATCAGCGGCGAAAGCCTGCCCGTACCCAAACAGCCTGGCGACAGCGTGACCGGTGGAGCGATCAACGGTGAAGGCCGCCTCATTATCAAAACCCTGGCGCTGGGCACCGAAACGGTACTGGCACGCATTATTCGCCTGGTCGAAGACGCCCAAGCGGGCAAGGCACCCATCCAGAAGCTGGTGGATAAAGTCAGCCAGGTCTTTGTGCCGGTGGTGCTGCTGATCGCCCTCGCCACCTTGCTGGGCTGGTGGCTGTACGGTGCCCCCCTCGAAACAGCGCTGATCAATGCTGTGGCCGTGCTGGTGATCGCGTGCCCCTGCGCACTGGGCCTGGCCACCCCCACGGCGATCATGGCCGGTACCGGCGTGGCCGCCCGCCATGGCATTTTGATCAAAGACGCCGAGGCGCTGGAGCGCGCCCACGAAGTCAGTGCGGTGGTGTTCGACAAAACCGGCACCCTGACCTCCGGCACCCCGCAGATTGCACATTTCAGCGCACTGCACGGCGATGAGTCGGCGCTGCTGCAAGCCGCAGGTGCCCTGCAACGCGGCAGTGAGCACCCGCTGGCCAAAGCGGTGCTCGATGCCTGCGCGGCCCGCGGCCTGAATGTGCCCGCTGTCACCGATAGCCAATCGTTGACCGGGCGCGGCATTGCCGGCACGTTGCAGGGCCGCCGCCTGGCCTTGGGCAATCGCCGCCTGCTGGACGAAACCGGCCTCACCCAAGGCTCGCTGGCCGAGTCTGCCGCCGCCTGGGAAAACGAAGGGCGCACCTTGTCATGGCTGATCGAGCAAAGCCCCGCGCCGCAGGTTCTGGGCCTGTTCGCCTTTGGCGACACCCTCAAAACCGGTGCTCATGCCGCCATTCAACAACTCACGGCGCGGCATATCAGCAGCCATCTGTTGACCGGCGATAACAAGGGCAGCGCCCGCGTGGTGGCGCAAGCCTTGGGTATCCGCGATGTACACGCCGAAGTACTGCCCGCCGACAAGGCTGCAACCGTGGCCGAACTGAAAAAAACCGGCGTGGTGGCCATGGTCGGTGATGGCATCAACGACGCCCCGGCGCTGGCCGCCGCCGATATCGGCATAGCCATGGGCGGCGGCACCGATGTGGCCATGCAAGCGGCCGGTATCACCTTGATGCGCGCAGACCCGCGCCTGGTGCCCGCGGCGTTGGAGATCAGCCGCAAGACCTACGCCAAGATCCGGCAAAACCTGTTCTGGGCATTTATCTACAACGTCATCGGGATTCCGCTGGCCGCATTTGGCTTCTTGAACCCGGTGTTGGCCGGGGCCGCGATGGCCTTCTCCAGCGTCAGCGTGGTGAGCAATGCGCTGCTGCTCAAAGGCTGGAAACCCAAGGATCTTGAGTAAAGGAGGCACCGTTCATGAACATTGGTCAGGCCGCTAAACACAGCGGCTTGAGCGCCAAGATGATTCGCTATTACGAGTCCACCGGCCTGCTCAAGCCCGCGCACCGCACTGACAGTGGCTACCGCGTGTACAGCGACGACGACCTGCACACGCTGGCGTTTATCAAACGCTCGCGTGACCTGGGGTTTTCTTTGGATGAAGTCGGCAAGCTGCTGACCTTGTGGCAAGACCGCCAGCGCGCCAGCGGCGATGTCAAAGCACTCGCACGCCAGCACATTGAGGCCCTCAATCAGAAAATCCGTGAGCTGAGCAGCTTGCGCGACACACTGCAGGTACTGGTCGAAAGCTGTCAGGGCGACCACCGCCCCGACTGCCCGATTCTCAAGGACCTGGAGTCGGGGCATTGCTGCGCGAGCAGCGCTTAAAGGGTCATTGCCGCTTTGGCGAACATCAGGAGGGCGACGGCGGCACATAACGCGGCAAACCCTTGCTGCAACCACTGGGCCGACAACCTGGGCGCAATCAAGCGCCCGGCAACCATCCCGCCCAGCGTGCCCGCAATAAACATCACGCCCTCTCCCGACAGGCTCACGCCCTGACGCATCAGGTTGCCCAAGGTGCCGAGCGACACCAGCGCCACCACCATCAGTGACGTGGACACCACGGCATGGATGCGCACGTCACTGAATTTGCGAAACGCGGGCACAATCAAAAAACCGCCGCCCACGCTTAAAAGCCCGGTGAGCAACCCCGAGGTGGCCCCAATCGACACCAGCGTCAGCCCGCACCGGGCATTCCAGGTCAAACGCCCGGTCGCCGGGTTGAGCATGCAGTTTTTTTCCAGCGCCCCCACCCCCGCGCCTTCGCGGCTGTCAGCCCGTGCCTGCAAGAACATCCGCCCCGCCACAAACACCATCAGGCCGCCAAACATCAACGTCAGAGCGGTGGCGGGCAGCAACCCGGCCAGATGCAGGCCGATGGGGGACGTGAGCGAGCCAATCGTGGCCATCAGTGCCGCCGCTTTGTAACGCACCATCCCCTTGCGCAAACCATCCAGAGCTCCCACGGCAGCGGCGGTGCCCACCGCCAGCAAGGCCACCGGCGTAGCTTGCGCCAAGGTCCAGCCCAGGCCCAGAGTGAGCGCCGGAATGGCCAGGATACCGCCCCCCGCACCGGTCAGCCCCAGCACCACGCCCACCAACAGGCCAAGCGCGATCGTCAACATGCTCGCCTCACTCGCGGGGTTAACGCGTGCAGAGCCCATTGAGCGAAGTGACCCGCCACCGGGCGGGGCGGGCCAAATCGCTTGATGTTTGACGCCATTGAACACTCCACACACACCACTAATAAAGGGATCAGATCGAACCACCTGTCATTTTTTAAGCGCTTGGCCGCAATACAGACCCGACAGGGTTTGCATCACCGACACCACTTCGAAACTGGCCAGCGAGTAATAAATGAACTTGCCCATGCGCCGGGTGTTCACCAGCCCCTCGTCGCGCAATACCCCCAATTGCTGAGAGAGTGTGGGCTGACGGATGCCGGTCAGCGCCTCCAGTTCCCCCACATTGCGCTCGCCTTGGGTGAGCTGGCACAGCAGCAGTAAGCGGTCCTCGTTGGCCAGCACTTTGAGCAGCACGCAGGCCTTTGACACCGAGTGACGCAGCAGGGCGATTTCTTCGTGGGTTAATTGAGTCGACATGTAAGGCTCCGTGTCCCGAGGGTCGACAGTCTACGATTCGATAATATATCTTTCAATATATTGACTCGTATCAGGCTCAACCGAGGCCCACCATGCGCCCACAGATTCAAGGTTTCTACGACCCCGCGACGTCGACTGTCAGCTACGTGGTGTACGAAGCGCCAGGCCAAGCCTGCGCGATCATTGACCCGGTGCTCGACTATGACGCCGCCGCCGGGCGCATCAGCACCCATAACGCAGACCGCATCGAGGCGTTCGTCAACGAGCAGGCCCTTGACGTGCAATGGCTGCTCGAAACCCACGCCCACGCAGACCATCTCTCGGCCAGCGCTTACCTGAAGCACCAACTGGGTGGCCGTATTGGCATTGGCGCCGCGATCACCCAAGTGCAAGGCGTGTTCCGCAACCTCTACAACCTTGAGCCGGCGTTCAGGCAGGATGGCTCGCAGTTCGATCACCTGTTCGCCCCTGACGAGGTGTTCCAGATCGGCCAACTGAAGGTGCGCGCCTTGCACGTACCGGGGCACACCCCCGCCGACACGGCGTATCTGGTGCAAGACCACAGCCTGTTCGTGGGCGACACCCTGTTTATGCCGGATGTAGGCACCGCGCGCTGCGACTTTCCGGGGGGCGATGCCACGCAGCTGTTCCACTCAATCAAGCGCCTGCTGGCCTTTGCGCCCGACACCCGCCTGTACCTGTGCCACGACTACCCGCCTGCCGGGCGTGAAGTGGCCTGGACCACCACCGTGGCCGAACAGCGCGCCCACAATATTCACGTCAACGACAGTATCGACCTGGACGGTTTTGTGGCCATGCGCACCGCCCGCGACGCCACCCTGTCGGTGCCACAGCTATTGATCCCGGCCATCCAGATCAACATCCGCGCCGGCAACCTGCCCCCCGCCGACGAGCGCGGCGTGTGCAGCCTGAAAATTCCGTTGAATCGGTTCTAACACTTTCACCGTGGCCATAAAAAACCGGCGGCGCACAGGCGCAGCCGGTTTTGGGTGCCACAAGGGGCTCAGCGAATCACTGCATCCAGGGCGGAGGCGGCTCTTCGGTCTTGCCCGGTGGAGCATCGTCTGCTGCACGTACCGCCTGACGGCGCTCTTCGTCCAGACGCGCGGCTTCGATCTCGCGCATGATGCCGCCGACATCGGCCAACTCGTCGGTTTCGGCAAACTCGCCCGTCAGCACGCTGCCCGGGTGCAGCGAACCCGCCTCGTACAGCGCCCACATTTCCTTGGCATAGCGGGTTTTCTTCAGCTCTGGGGCAAAGCGGCCGAAGTAGGACGCCATGTTGCCCACATCCCGCTCCAGCATGCTGAATGCATGGTTGTTGCCCGCCGCATCGACGGCTTGCGGCAGGTCAATAATCACCGGCCCCGTGGGCGTCAACAGCACGTTGAACTCGGACAAGTCACCGTGCACCAGCCCCGTACACAACATCAGCACGATTTGCTGAATCAGAAACGCGTGGTACTCACGGGCTTGATCGGGCTCCAGCACCACGTCATTGAGGCGCGGTGCGGCATCGCCGTATTCATCGGCCACCAGTTCCATCAACAACACGCCTTCGAGGAAGTCGAACGGTTTAGGCACTCGCACACCGGCACCCGCCAACCGAAACAGCGCCGCCACTTCGGCGTTTTGCCAAGCGTCCTCGGTTTCTTTGCGACCGAACTTGGAGCCCTTGGCCATCGCTCGGGCCTGGCGGCTGTTGCGAACCTTGCGACCCTCCTGATATTCGGCGGCCTGGCGGAAACTTCGTTTATTAGCCTCCTTGTAAACCTTGGCGCATCGCAGCTCATTGCCGCAACGCACTACGTAGACGGCTGCTTCTTTGCCACTCATGAGTGGGCGCAGCACCTCGTCGATCAGACCATCCTCGATCAGGGGTTCTAAGCGTTTTGGAGTCTTCATCAGCTTTTATTGTGGGTCCTTTATTACCAAGCACGCGAATGTCACTCGTTATACGTCAATCCACCCACCACGGGGAGAGGGCGACCGCATCAAGAGGCACTTGTGCGCACAGTTTGTGCGGATAAATCCTGAAACACCCTGAATGATAGACGACCGCCCGTCCAGGGACATCAGCGAAGCCAGCATCGGCTAACTGCGCCGAAACAGCTCACCGGGGGTAAACCCGAACATTTTTTTAAAGGCCGCAATAAAGGCCGATGTCGAGTCGTACCCGCTGGATAGCGCCGCGCTGGTCACGCTCACGCCCTCCTCCAGCCCCCGCAACGACGACAGCAAGCGCATGCGCTGACGCCAGCGGCCAAAGCTCAAGCCCGTCTCACGGTCAAACAGGCGCATCAGGGTTTTCTCGGACATGCCCAAGCGCTCGGCCCACAGCCCCAGGCTCACGTCGGCGTCCGGTTGCTCGATCAGCTCATTGCACAGCACCAACAGGCGCGCATGACGCGGCAGCGGCAATGAAAAGCCGACCTCGCCCAGTTGCGCCAACTCATCCAGTAACACCTGCACCAGGCGCTGCTCCGGGCTCCCGCCTTCGGGGTAGTCCACTGGCAACTCACAAAAGCGCTTGATCAGCTCACGGGCCAGCGCCGTGACTTCCAGCACGCGACAGTGCCCAGGAGCCCACTGGCAGTCTTCGCGGCGCACATACAAGCTGCGCATCTCAGCACGCATGGAGGTCACGACCTCATGCTCCAGCCCGGCCGGTATCCAGATGCCCCACTGCGGCGGGGCGAAAAAGCTGCCTTCGGCGGTGTGCACGCCCAATACGCCGCTGATGGCATAAGAAAACTGCACCCAGTCATGCCGATGGCGCGGCGTCCACGACCCCGCGCCCAGGCTCTCAGCCCGGGCGTACAGTGGCCGAGGCAACGCAGCGAGTACCGGAATGGCCCGCTGGGCACCACGTTGTCCATTTGGCGGCATGGGTTGGCCTTATGTCGCAAGACGTCAAATACAGTCGACGTTAGGCTAAGTCATCAATTCTTACAATCTTCGGTGCCGTCATGCCTGTGTTCAAACATCTCAAACGCCTGTTCACGGACTGGTTTCTATGCGGCATGTTGCTGGCGACGTTTCTGGCGTATCTATTCCCGGGTTTCGGCAGCACCGGTGGGGCAATGCATGCCGAATGGGTCATCAATATTGGCGTGTTTGTGGTGTTTTTCCTGCACGGGGTCAACCTGTCCAGCGAACAGATCAAGCACGGCCTGAGAAATATTCGCCTGCACTTCATGGTTCAGGGGTTCACGTTTATCGTGTTTCCGCTGATCTGGCTGGTGGCGGATAAAACCCTGGGCGCGCACATTCCGCCGTTGTTGATGCTGGGTTTCCTCTACTTGTGCGCACTGCCCTCGACCATTTCGTCTTCGGTGGCCCTGACCGGCAGCGCGGGGGGCAACGTGCCAGCGGCCATTCTCAACGCCAGCCTGTCCAGTGTGCTGGGGATTTTCCTCACGCCGCTGCTGGTGAGCTTCGTGGTGGGCAGCGGCGCGGGCGGTATCGACCTGGGCTCAACCCTGCTGGATCTGTGCGCCATGCTGCTGTTGCCACTGGTGCTGGGCCAATTGCTGCGCCCACTGTTTGGCCGCTTTTTTGCTCGCCATAAGCGCTACACCAACATCGCCGACAAACTGGTGATTCTGTTGTTGGTGTACGCCGCATTCTGTAACTCGATGGTCTCGGGCATGTGGCAACAGCAAGGCAGTTCGGTGATTGTTACCGCGCTGGTGGGCAGTGCCCTTCTGTTGGCGATCATTCTGTGGCTGACCACCCGCAGCGCCCGTGCCCTGAAGTTCAGTACCGCCGATGAAATCGCAGCAGTGTTCTGCGCCAGCAAAAAATCCCTGGCGGCGGGCGCACCGATGGCCGCGCTGATTTTCGGGGCCAACCCGGGGCTGGGTCTGATTTTGCTGCCGATCATGATCTACCACCCGCTGCAACTGATCGTCTGCTCGGTCATGGCTGAAAACTACGCCGCGCGTCATCGAGAGGAAGCTGGCGCGAAAACAGCCGCGACCGTGCCTGCCCAATAACGCTTGGCGGCACCCACCGCCCCCCTCCTAGCGTCAAGCGTGAGGGGGGTTTCACTTGCGTCAATGTGTGTTCCGCCGCAAGCTTTGCGCCTTCAGGAGAGCACACCCCCGATGAACCTCGACGAACTCACGCAACGCATGCATCGCATCCGCGATAACAACGACTGGAAGCAGTACCACAGCCCCAAAAACCTGGCGATGGCCGCCAGTGTCGAAATGGCCGAGCTGGTGGAAATCTTTCAGTGGCTCAACGAAGACCAATCCCGCCAGCTCCCCGCGGACACACTCGCCCACGTCGGCCAGGAGGTGGGCGATGTCGTGCTGTACCTGGTGTTGCTGTGTGCCGAGTTGGGGCTGGATATGGATGAGGTGGTGCGCAACAAGTTGGCCGACAATGAAAGGCGTTTCAGCCAATGAGTGACCGTCACTTCGATCAACTGGCCACCCGTTTCGCCGAAAAGATTTACGGGGGGGCCAAGGGAGCCATTCGTCTGGCCGTGTTGCAGGCCGACCTGAAGGACGCCCTGCCCCAGCGCCGGTTGCGCGTGCTGGATATAGGCGCAGGCCTTGGCCATATGTCCCTGTGGCTGGCCGAACAGGGCCACGACGTGACGTTGGCCGAACCGGCTGCGCCCATGCTGGATGGCGCGCGCCAGCGCTTTGCCGACGCAGGCCAAAGTGCCACGTTTATTCATGCGCCGTGGCAAGAGCTGCTGGGGCAACTGACCGAGCCCTATGACCTGGTGCTGTGCCACGCGGTGCTGGAGTGGCTGGCCGAGCCCCACGCCATTTTGCCGGTGCTGCATCAGTTGACGGCACCGGGCGGCTGGTTGTCGCTGGCGTTTTACAACCGCGACGCGCTGATCTACCGAAATCTGCTCAAAGGCCACTTCCGCAAAATGCGCAAGAACGACATGGCCGGTGAGAAGCAGAGCCTGACCCCGCAACAACCGCTCGATCCCCGCGAGTTGGCGACGGCACTTGAAGGCCTTTGGCAGGTCGAAACACAGAGCGGCGTGCGGGTGTTTCACGACTACATGCCTGTCGAGTTCCAGGCCCGCGCCGAACTCGAGGCGCTGGTCGAAATGGAACTGGCCCACCGTCGCCACCCGGCCTTCGCCGGGCTGGGCCGTTATCTGCATTGGGTGTGCCGCCCGGTGTAATTGCCTGTCGAGGAGAACATCATGTACCGCCGCGTTGCCCTGCTCGTCATGACCTTGGGGCTGGGCGCTTGCCAAAGCCCCAACCCTTACACCGCCACGTCCATGCCCATGCCGCCCGCACCGGCGCAAGCGGCTACGGCAGTGGACCTGAGCGCCTACCCGGCACCGCCCCGTGATTACGGCCGCTACCAGAGTTGGGCCTGGCGCAATAATCGCCTGCCCGTGGGCACCGCGTGGGCCGATTCGGCGCAAATCGCTGAGGCGGTCAGCGGGGCACTCGACCAGCGTGGCTTGCGGCCGGCGCAGCCTGGCCACCCGGCAGACCTGTGGGTCAGCGCCGACCTGCACACCGAAAAACGCTTGCGCCAGGTGCAGGACGACTATGGTTACGGGGCCGGGTATGGCAACGGTTACGGCCGCTACGGCAACCAATACGGGATGTACAACAGCGTTCCGGTGGTGCGCACCTATGAGGTTGAAGTCATGGTGGTGCGGCTTAACCTGTACGACGCAAAAACCGGCGCGCCGGTATGGAGTTCAAGTGCCGACACCAGCAGCACCGGCAGCTTGAGCGAACGCAGTGACGCCCTGCGCGAATCACTGAGCAAGGCCGTGCAGGCGTACCCTCCTCATTGAGATGGACTGTGAAGCGCAGAGGTCATCATGCTACGACGCATCGCACTATTGAGCTTGGCCCTACTACTGAGCGCCTGCGAAACCCTGCAGGTCACTCACGACTACAACCCTTCCGTGGATTTCGCCGCGTTCAAGACCTGGGCCTGGAAAGACCCGGCCCTGCAATACCAGCCCGATAGCCCGATGCTGAAAAGTGACCTGACCGAACAGCGCATTCTGCAGGCGGTGAGTGAGCAACTGGATCAGCGTGGCTTGCGCCCGGCGGCCACTGGCAGCAAACCGGACCTGTGGGTGCAAACCTACCTGATCGTGGCCAACCGTCAGGAACAGGTGGTGACGAACTATGGTTACGGCGGGCCGTGGGGCGGGCCTTGGGCCGGTTACTGGGGTGGCCCGTGGGACCCGTATTGGGGTGCACCGGTGTACAACGAAACCCGCAACGTGGTGTATCAGGTAGGCACGCTGCAAATTGACCTGATCGATGCCAAAGATGGCCGCCTGGTCTGGCGCGGCAGTGGCGAAAAAATCGTCAATAACACCCCCACACCCGCCGAGCGCAGCCAAGCGATTCGTGAAGCAGTCACCCAGATACTCAGCAACTACCCACCCCATTAAATCGCCAACTTTTTTATTAACTCCGGTTACTAACTCAGGCATTAACACCTAAAGTGTTAATGCTTTTGTTAGTAGTCGCGCCCCTTAACGAGGTTTTGATAACACGTCTGTACCCATGTTTAAAAAGCCACTTACAAAAACATTAACCCCTCAGCACTTCCAACACTTATTGACTACACTCGCTTAAACTTTGGCGTGTTAGCGCTGGGCACTGTTCCAGCATCAGGAGTGCTCGATGCCTGCCACCTTACGCAGTATTCGGTTTAATGGCCCGCAACAGCAACGGGGGGCCATCGGCTTAATCGCCGCCGGTACCCTCGCCCTGGTGGTGCTGTTTATGTTGCTGGTGGTCGACAGCGGCCGGCTCTACTTTGAGCAACGCAAGTTACAGCGTGTCGCGGATATGGCCGCACTGGAAGCGGCGACGCTTTACGGCTCCTGCGCCAATGGCACCGCCCAGACCTACGCCACTACCAGCGCCGGGCGCAACGGGTTTGTGTTGAGCACGACAAACACCCTGGCTGCGACCTGCGGCGTGCTGGAAACAGCGCCCGCGCCCAGCTTCCTGCGCACCTTCAAGGCGGATACCGATAAAGCCGAAGCCATCCGTGTGATCGCCACCACCGTTGTTCCCACCAGCGTGGCCGGGGCGTTTTGGGCCACTTTTTCAAAGGGCGAATTTGACCTGAACACCCTGTTGACCGCGAGCGCCGTGGGGGCCACTGCGGGTTCGCCTTTGGCGCAACTGACAATTCGTACGGCACTGGTCAACGTCGACAGCGCTCAATCAGCCATTCTCAATCAACTGATTGGCGGGTTGCTGGGGGGTTCTCTAAACCTTACCGCAGTGTCCTGGAATGGATTGGTGACTACCGATATCAACTTGCTCAGTTATCTGGACCAACTCATCCAACTCAATACAACCATTGGCAGTTACGACGAACTCTTAAAGACCGACTTAAAGCTCACCCAACTGATACAAGCCGCCATCATGGTATTAGAAAAAAACGGCTCAGCTGCCAACGTTGCTGCCAAAGCGCTTGGCTCAGTTTTAGATATGGACGTGCTTAAAAAAAATACCCAAGTCCTAAAACTGGGCGACTTGCTTAGTATTAAAAATGGAACACCCAGCGCGGGTCTCAATACCGACATGAAGGTCTTCGATCTCTTGCAAGGCCTGGTTCAGCTTTCAAATGGTAACAGCGCAGCAACCGCCCATATTGAAATCAACCCGTTTGCTCCGCTCAATCTGATTAATATCGATATTTACACCAAAGTCATTGAGCCGCCTCAACTGTCAGCCATTGGCAATCCGGCGTTGATAAAAGGCAATTACACAGGCCCTGACCAGATTTCGGTGCGCACGGCGCAAGTCAAGACACGCATACATATCGGTGTTCCAGTGCTTGAGAAGCTGCAACCATTGATCAACTTGCTCTCGAGCGTGGTGTCCACTGTCGCAGAAATCGTAGGAAAACTGTTAAAGCTAGATCTGCTAGGGGCTGTGAAATGCGTACTGACTTGCCAATCTGTGGCTAATCTCACGCTCGTGTCCGCCGTAGATGTCTATATAGAAGCTGCCAGTGCCAATAGTTATGTCAAAGACTACAGTTGCGCGACTGAAGACTCGAAAACCCTGACAGCACAGGCCAACACCTCATTGGCGAATGTGAGCATTGGTAGCGCGCCCACAAACGGCATATTTCCATCGATTGATCCTATGACCAACCGTTTTATCATCAACCCCATCAGGCTGATTGATGTCAACCTGAGAACCTGCAACGTCGCAGGGATTTTCTGCAAGGACGGTCACGGAGATGGCGGCAGTTTCAACTTGAAGGTTCAAACCGAGCTGGCACCCACAACCAAAGCCCTTTACTACGCCTCACCCCGATTGAAAAATATCAATCAAGCGACCGATTACCAAAGCTTTGGCTCCAACGATAACGTCCTGAAAATCGGCACGGCGTCTGGCAGCATCATCTCCACGACCTACACCCCGCCCTCAGGTAAATCGGTCACCAGTGACTTGTTGAAAAATATTGCTGAGCTACTGGAGACACTGACCACCGATCTGATCACCGCACTGAATTCGGTGTTCACCTCGCTCGTCAATCCCATTATCGGAACCCTGCTCAAAGCCCTGGGCGTTAACCTCGCGGTCGCTGAGGTCGGCGCCAATCTTTCCTGCAATCAAGGCGGGCGCGCGCAGTTAGTGCTTTGACAGGGCCGCGTCTTCCACTACCGGCAACTCCACGCAAAACCTGGCTCCGTACCCGGTGTTGCTAACGGTCAGCCGCCCGCCCATGTTGTCGATGATGCCGTAACTCACAGACAAACCCAGGCCCGTGCCCAGGCCAATGGGTTTGGTGGTGAAGAAGGGTTCGAAGATCCGTTCCAGCAGGCGCGGGTCGATGCCGCCGGCGTTGTCATGTACCCACAGCCGCACGCACCGGGCGTGGGATTCGGCACCGATGCCGATCCAGGGCTGGAAGTCGCGGTCGGTTTCGCGCTTGCTCATCAGCGCGTCACGGGCGTTGATCATCAGGTTGATCAGCACTTGCTCAAGCTGGTCAGCATGGCCGCGCACCTGCACGCGGCACGGCAAGCCTTCGCTGCGAATGTCGATGCCTTTGCCGCGCAGCCCTTCGCTCAATAAGCCCAGCGTGCCTTCCAGTGCTTGCGCCGGGTTGAACACATGCTGTTCGATTTCCGAACGGCGACCAAACACTCGCATGTGGTCAACAATGCCTGCTGCCCGTTGGATTTGGGCGTCGATGCGGCCGAGCTTTTCATGCAGGTACTCGATCTGCACATCGCCGTTGCTCAAGCGCTTGAGCACGTTGACGATGGCCATGCGCATGACGTTCAACGGCTGGTTGATTTCATGGGCCAAGCCTGTGGCCATCTCCCCGAGGGTGGCCATTTTCGCGCTATGGGTCAGTTGCTGTTGAGCACGGCGCACGTCGGTGTTGTCACGGCCCACGGCCTGCACTTCAATCAATTGCCCTTGGGCATCAAACACACCCCGGTCCGCCCACACCCACCAGGCATGCTCGCGCCCCGGCAGTTGCAGGCTGATTTCGGCAGTGCTGACCGGGTCATCCGGGCTCAAGCGCGCGATGCGCTGCGCAAAGGCTTCGCGCTGCTCATTCGACAACCAACTGCCCAAGTGAATGCCCGGCAGTTGATCGGGCGTGCATTCCAGGTAAGCCGCCAGCGGCTGGTTGCCGAAGGTCAGGGTCAGGTCAGGCCGGTACCGGCAAATCATGGCCGGCGAGTCTTCCACCAGAATGCGGTAGCGCTCTTCGCTGCGCCGCACGCGCTCTGCGGCCTCGGTGGCTTCGGTGATGTCCAGCCACAGCCCGACGGCTTCAACGGGCAACCCCAGGTCGTCACGCAGTAATTTGGCTTCGTCCAACAACCAGTGGTAAACGCCGCGCTGGTCACGCAAGCGGTAACGGCTGCGGGCGCTGCCTTCACGCAGCAACTGGCGGGTGCGCTCAACGTACAGTTCACGGTCATCCGGGTGGATTTTCTCGAGCAACGCGCTGCCGGTGCAGTCTGCCAGCGACCAGCCCAACAAGGGCCCCAGGCTGTCACTGAAAAAGGCTGGCACCAATGCGCCCTCCTCATAGCCCTGCACGTAGATCACTGCCGGGGAGCTGGCGATCAGGTTGTCCAGCCGGGCATGGGCCGCCGCTGTCTGCGTCTGCTGGTCTTTAATGTCGCTGATGTCGAGCATAAAGCCCACGATGCGCCGGCTGTCACCGGTGCCCAGCGCCTGCCCCTGCAGGCGATACCAGTGCGGTGAGCCCTGGGGTTGATGGAGACGGGCACACAGGTGCAAGGTTTTGCCGTTGTTCACCAGGTCATCGAAACGGAAGTTGATCTCGCCCCGGTCCGCCGGGTGGAACAACGACAGCCAGGCATCACGGCTGAGTATGGGGGCAGCCTCAGGCAACAGCCCCAGTGGCTGGGCCAACGCCGGGGCCAGCTCCAGCTGTTGCGCGGTGACGGACCACTCCCACCAACCGGCACCCAACAGCCCTTGCAGGGCTTCGCTGCGTTCGCGCTGCTGCGCGTGCTGCTGATCGCGCAGACGGTCCAGCAAGGGCCCGGCCAAGGCACCGCCCACCTGCAACCAGTCACTGTCACTCATCTGCGGCCCATGCAGGGAGGCCGGGTAAAAGCCCAGCAGCCACCAGGCGGACACGCCTTCTTGATCGGTGTAGGGCACCAGCACGCCGTCGGCATTACCGAACAGGTCATTGAGCCGAGGGTTGTCGTCGCGCTCCACGCGCTGGGGCACGGGCCCGGTGAGCGGTTCAAGCAGGCCATTTACGCGCTGGCCCGGCCGCCAGAGTTGCGGCGCATCGTAGGCGTTGTAAGCGCTGTGGATGTACCAACCCGTGTGGCCATCATCCCGCAGGGCCAGGGCCATGCAAGGCACGCGCCCGTGTTGGGCCACGCTTTGCACCGCTTCGGCCATGACCTCAGGCAGGCGCGCAAAACCGCACTGACGCAGTTGCTCACCCAGGCGCAAGGTCAGTTGCGTGCACTGCTCACGGCTGCGGGCCTGTTGACTGCCCAGGCGCAAGTCGCTGATATCCAGCAATTGCAACAACCAGCCTTCGGCCTGCGGCTGGACCCAGCCACGGGTGTGCACCACGCGCAGGCCTACACATTGGAAGTCCAGGTCCAGGCTGTGCCCGACCCAATCCGCCGGCACACCTTCAAGTGCCAGGGTGCTGCCCGGCACCAAGTAATCGATCACGCGGCGCGGGGTGCCATCGCGAGAGCCTCGCACCAGGCCATAACGCTGCAGGCCGTGCATTTCCAGAACATACCCCTGGGCGTTAAGCACCAGTTGAATGCCGGCATCGTTGCGCGATTGCGCGGGCGCAAACACCGGCAAGCTGACGTTTGCACGGCCCGTCCCACCCCCGAATACACCGTCAGGCAGGCTCAAGACTTCGGACTCGGCAAGGGTTGCATTTGCAGTGTCGAGACAGCCTCTAAGCTCTCCGGCAAGTCAGGCACCGTGATCGTTCCTAACTTGAGCACCGGCAGGATGGTAGCCAGTGCCACGGCTGGCACACTGACCCTGACCGTCAACACGCGGGTGTCCAGGCTGTACTCGGCTTCTTTAACGATTTCGTCGCTGAGCGCCGTAGGCACCCATTTGAGTTGTTCAGTCAGTACACTTTGGGCGGTGTCTTGCACCGCCTTTTGGTAAGCAAGTTCGCTGCCCGCCGCCGGGTCCACCGCCACACTGCGCCGTGCCGCTTCAGTGGCCGAATGGTTGAAGGATTGCATTAACAGCAGGGGCAAGCTGTAACTGAGGACGCCGTACAGCACCATAAAAAAAATCACGAAGACCAGCCCGAACTCTATGGCCGCAGCGCCTTTTTGCTTGTTGGGAATGCCTATTGTCATGACCGCGTCTCCCTGCCCATCAAACGTAATATCATCATAGAATCATTCGTAAAAAATGGACGTTTATTACGTGATTCACTTATCGGTTTTATTGCTGTGGCTTGCCGCCTGCGCGGTGCAGGACGCACGCCAACGTCATATCGCCAACACCCTGACCCTGGGCGCAGCGGCGCTGGCACTGGGGTATTTGCTCTGGACCGGCCACACCTGGCTGGGAGCCAGCGCCGCCGAAGGGGGCTGGGCGCTGGTGATTGCGTTGGTGCTCACGCTGCCCGGGTATGCCCTGAACAAGCTGGGCGCTGGCGATGTAAAGCTGCTGATTGCCCTCGCGCTGGCCAGCAACCGCCTGATACTGCTGGGCACTTTTATCGGGGCCGGCCTCTGCGCGGCGGTGTGGTGGTGGCTCATGCCAAAAGTGCTTCTTTTGGTTAATCAACGGCTTACCCCTCTTGCATTGAAAAGTGTTGCACCCGTGCCTGGCAAAAAAGCCTTTGCGCCTTTTCTCTTGTGTGGCTTGAGCCTCACCGTGCTGTGCATACCCGAGTGAAAAAGTAGGACTTCATCGTTGTACAGCGTAGGAAAGTGCGACTATGTTTTAGGAGTCCTCTGCATTCATTTGAATGTTCAGGGTTTCCTTAGATGGCTTGCCAGGCATGGAGTAGCGCGTGAACAAGCTCACCCCCCTCATAAAAATACTTGTGGTCGATGATCAACCTCTGATTGTCGAAGAACTCAGCGAATTTCTGGAAAGCAGCCACTACCCTTGTGTTCCGTGTACGTCCAGTCGCGAAGCCATTGAGGCCTTCGTCGCCGATCCCGACATAGGCCTGGTGCTGTGCGACCTGCACATGCCCGACATGAACGGCATCGAACTGACCCAACACCTGCAGAAAATCGCCGGCAAAGGCCGCCTGTTTGAAAGCATTTTGCTGACGGGTCGCGCCGACAAGCAGGATGTGATCAAAGCCCTGCGCATCGGCATCGCCGACTACTACCAAAAACCGGTGGACCTCAATGAATTGCTGGAAGGCATTCAGCGCCAGGAAGTGGTCCTGCGCGAACGACACGCCAATGAAAACCTGGGTCACTTGAACAAAAAATTGCAAGGCATTGCGCAGTCCATTGATGGTCTTTATCAAGACATGGAGTCAGTGCTGCACCCCTCCCATGTCGACGAACAGCCCCCCAGCGATCAGGCCGTAAATGAAGGCGAACTACCGGCCGTCTTCAAACAGCTTTCGCCGCGCCAACTGGCTGTCGCCCGGCTGGTGAGCAAAGGCCAGACCAACTACCAGATTGCCTGTGACCTGGGCATCACTGAAAACACGGTCAAGCTGTACGTGTCGCAAGTACTGCGCCTGACCCACATGAACAACCGCACCCAACTGGCCCTTGCCCTTTCACCCAGCGCATCGGCCAAACAGCGGCAGAGCGCACACTGATCGCCTTTGGGCCCTCGTCGTGCGGATGAGGGCCAACGCCGTTTGATCCGAACACCCTTCAGGATCGCGCCCCCTCACCCACAAGGAGAGGGGGTAAACATCAATTCGTCTTGGTTTTGCCGCCTTCATCCTGCCCGTAGAACTCCGGCACGGGGTGGCTGTAGCTGTCCAGCCAGCGCTGCAGGCTGCGCTCACGCTCGGGTGCCGTGGCCACTTGGTCCACCGGCGAGCGAACACTGCCGCTGACCTGCAATTGCAACCAGTTTTCCGTTTCTTTCTGGTTGTAGGACGAAGGCCCGGGTTCGATAGCGCTGGCGGCCAACGGCAACACGGCTAACAACACGCCCACTTGAACAGGGAATTTCATGGCACACCTCCAACGCATTAATTAATGGCCGCCACCGGATCACGGGTTTTCACAGGGCGGGTTTTCAGGGCTTGCGCACGGGCCTGCGCATCGCTCACTTGTTCCGGGCTCAAACCGGCACGGCCCGCCAACTCGGCAGCCTGTTGCCAGTTGTCCTGATAGATCAGCAGCGTCACCAGGTTCGATGCCGCCAGCGAGTCCGCCTGTTTAAGTTCCAGTGCCGTCAGAAACTCAAAGCGCGCGTCCTCCAGGCGCAACTGGCTGAGGTAGACCACCCCCAGGTCGTTGCGGATTTTGTCGTCGGTCGGGGCCAATTTCGCGGCGCGTTCCAAGTGGGTCAACGCCTGGGCGTTATCGCCGCGCCCTGCCGCCAGCTGCCCCAAACCATGCTCGCCCTCGGCGGCCAGGCAGGTACCCAGCAACCCGCGGTATAACGGCTCGGCTTCACTGCGGCCCAACTGGCGATAGATCCGCGCCTGGCGCAGTTGCACCGGGGCATAACGCTGCGGCAGGCTTTGCAGGTTGGCCAGGCTGGCGTGCAACTTGCCTTCCTTGGCCATGTCATCGGCCAGGTTCATTGACAGCTCCTGATCACCACTCAACTTGGTGCAGCTGCTGTCCGTCAGCCCGGCCCACGGCGGGTTGCTTTGGCCCCCGGTCGCACAACCTCCCAGCATCAACAGCACACAGACGGCGAGAGCTACTTTCATGGTCGTACTCCGATTCAAGAGGTAAACGCGCGAGCAACTGCGATAAAACTCGGCCCGGCCAACACAATCAGCAGGGCCGGAAACAGGAATGTCATCATCACCACTGACATCTTCGCGGACATCTTCGAGATGTACTCCTCCATGCGGGTCAAGCGGCGGTCATCCAGCAGGCTTTTGAGCGACTGCAACGATTTCATCGCGCCGCCGCCCTGCTGAATCAATTGCTGAAGAATCACGCAGGTGTCATCAAACTCATCCACCGACAGCAGGCTCGCGGCCTTGCTCAGTTCCTGGCTCAAGTCCAGGCCGGAGTCCACACGGGCCAGTACCAGGCGCAACTCACCGGTCAGCACGGGCAATAATTGCCGCCCTTCCACGCTCAACACCCGCAACGCCTGCTCCACCGCCATGCCGGACTCGAATAGGATGCGCAGCAGCGGAATAAAGGTAGAGACCTCAATGGCCGCCTCTTGCTGACGCTTTTTCGCGGCATACGCCAGCAGGCGTTTAGGGATCAGATACCCCACCGCCAACGCACACAGCAGCACCACCAACAAGTTGCCGCCGCGCGGGAAAAACAGTTCATGGCCCAAAAACACCAACCCGGCGAACGCCACCGGCGTGCCCACCTGAAAGGCGGCAAACAGCGACCGTTGGGTCGCCGTGCGCCAGCCCACGCGGTTGAGCAATACTTGGGTTTCGTTGTCCAGCGAGACCGAGCGCTGACCAAACTTGCTGTTGCCCAAGGCCCGCATCCACAGCGTGAATTTGCCCGGCCCGGTCTGATCGCCTTCCAGGCGCTGCATCACCCGCTGTTGGCGCAAGCGGTCCTGGACCATGTTGTTGATCAACAACCCCAGCGCCGCGAACATTAAAACTGCGCAAATTACAAAGGCCATGTCATACGCTCCGCACCATGCGCCACAACGCCAGGCAACCCACCGTTTGCAGCGCCAACGCCATGAGCAGCATGCGTTGACCACTGCCGTCATCCCACATGTTGACCAGGTACAGCGGGTTGGTGATTAAAAAGTACGCACCCACCAGCAGCGGCAACACGGCCAACACGACGGCCGTCATACGGGTTTCACCGGTCATGGCCCGCAGTTTTCGCGCCCCTTGATCGCGCTCACGAATCAGCACAATCAAGTTCTCCAGCAACTCGCTGGCGTTGCCGCCATAGCGATGGTTGACCTTCAGGCCGAGGGCGAACATGCGAAACTCGTCGCGCTCATACAGTTCGGCAAAGTCCTGCACCGCATCGGGCAGGCTCACGCCTAACTGCACGTTGCGGGTCACCCGGCTGATACTGCTTTTCAGCGGGTCACTGGACGATTCGATCGCGTGCAGCACCGCGTCAGACAAGGTGCGCCCTGCCTTCAGGCTGCGCACACAGGAATCGAGCATCTGCGGCAATTGCTCAACCATGCGCCGCACACGGCTGTGGTAGCGCCAACTGACAAACACCTTCACACCCACCGGCGGCAACACCACCAGTGCAAGCAGAAAGAACCAGCCGCCGATCAACCCGGCCAGCACCACTGCGGCCGCCCACAATGACAGCCACAGCCCTAGCCGTTCCGAAGGTCGGCCCAGGCCGGCCTGCAAAAAGGCGCGGTCCAGCCACGCCACGCTCAGGGTTTTGTCCGTCCGTTGCGGCTGACCTTCGCCCAGACGGTCCAGCACCCGGCTCGTGGTCGGGTCACGCAAGGCACCGTAGGCCAGCCGCATCGACATCAAAAACATCAACACGCTGATCATAAAAAGCAACAGGGCCGGGATCATCGTCAGCACCTCAGCCGTTGGCGTTGAGAATCGGGTCGCGACGCAACTTGTCGCCCGCCGGGTTCTGGGCTTCGCGCAGAAAACCAAAGCCCGTGCGCTTGTCCAGCCGGAACAGGGTGTTGGTCACGTACACATCGTCACGCACGCCTACCACTTCCAGCACCTCACTGACGCACCGACGGCCATCGGGCATGCGCGTCAGTTGAATGATCACGTCCAGTGCCGTGCAGATCATTTGCCGCAGGGTTTTCTCTGCCACGCTACGGCCTGTCAGCCCCACCAGGGTTTCCAGGCGCAGCAAGGCATCCTGCGCGGTGTTGGCGTGCACGGTGCTCATGGAACCGTCGTGGCCGGTGTTCATGGCCGTAAGCACGTCGAGTACTTCCACGCCGCGAATCTCGCCGAGGATGATGCGGTCCGGACGCATCCGCAGGGCGTTGCGAATCAGATCGCTGGACTTCACTTCACCATGCCCTTCGGCATTCGGCGGGCGGGTTTCAAGGCGCACCACGTGAGGGTGGCCCAACTGCAATTCGGCCACGTCTTCGATAGTGACCAGGCGCTGATGAGGGTCGATCAACTGGCTCAGGATGTTCAACAACGTGGTTTTCCCCGTGCCCGTGCCGCCGCTGATCAAGATGTTGCAGCGCTTGCCCACACACGTCTGAAAAAACTCATAGATCGACTGATCGATGGTTTGCATCGCCACCAGGTCGCTGCTTCTGAGCATGTCCTTGCGAAATTTCCGAATCGACAGGCACGGGCCGTCCAGCGCAATCGGCGGGATGATGGCGTTGACCCGGCTGCCATCGGGCAGGCGCGCATCCACCATCGGCGAGGACTCGTCCAGCCGCCGCCCCAGCGGCGCGAGAATGCGCTGCATTACCCGCTCGACATGGTGGTCATCAATAAAGCGCAGGTCGCTCTGGCTCAACAGACCCTCGCGTTCCACGAAGACATGGTGCGGGCCGTTGACCAGAATCTCGGTCACGCCCGGGTCGCGCAGCAACACCTCAAGGGGGCCGAACCCGGTGAGTTCATCGACGATCTCTTCGCCCAGCCGTTCCATTTCATAACGCGAAATGGCCAAGTGCAGGCGCGACACATACTCGGCCACGCGCTCAGTGACGAACTGCGACAAGGCCAGGCGCGAATCTTCCAGCAGGTTTTTGCCGCTTTCTTCAATGGCATCGATGATGTAGCGGTGCAACACCAGCTTCAGGCCGTCGTGGTCAGCACGCCCGTCCTTGTTGAGGCCCGAGCCAAACAACTGTTCATGGTTCATTTAGCCCCCCAGAGGCGGTTTAGCCATGAAGTGGGTTGCACGGGTGAAGAGCCTGATTCTTGTGAGCGCCTGGCCAGCCGCTCGCCAAGCTTTTTCACGCCCAGGCTCAGGGCGTCACGCGGTTGCAGGTCGAACAGCGTCGCGGCCTGATTTTTCGCGTTGATGCGCAACTCCGGGCTCAATACCAAAGTGGCCAGCACCGCAAAGCCGAACGTCTTGGCCAGCGCATCGGCATCCGGCGCAATGCCGCGCTGGTAACGGTCGACCAGCAACCCCGCGTGTTCCAGTTTCATGCCCTTGGCACGCCACAGGCTGAGCACTTCCAGGTTGCGGCGGCAATCGAGCACATTCTGGTCGGTGTACACCAGCAGCGTGTCGCAGTGGCTGACAAAGGTGCGCAAGGCTTCGCTGTCGGGCTGGCCCGTGAGGTTCACCACAATGTGCTGAAAGTGTTGGCGCAAGGCACTGAGCAACATGTACAGCTCGGCGGCGCTGGTGTGTTCCACGGGCTCATCCGTGGGGCTAGCGGCCAGCACCCGCAGGCCGCCCGGCGCGGTGGTAAAGGCACTGTCGATCAACGTGCTGTCCAGGCGCCGCAAATGGCGCAAGGCATCGCCAAAGAAGAACGTGCTTTCAAGGCCCAATAAGGCCAGGCCGTCACCACGGGGAATGCCCAGGTCCAGCAGCAGGGTTTTCTGATTGCTCTTTTGCACCACCAGCCCCAAGTGGCTGGCGAGCAAGGCACCGTCGGCATTGCATTGGGCGCTGAACAACACGCTAAGGCCACCCAGTTGGGTGTTTGGCACCACGGGCGGCAGGCGTTTGCTGAGGCGGCGCACCAGCCCGGCCACTTCACTGGAGCGCGAGCCGTAAGCGACAAAATCCCGGGCCCCGGCCCGCATGGCGTTAAGTACCAACTGGTTGTCCATGCCATCGCCCAACGCCACAATCGCCAGCATGGGTTTGGCTTCCAGGGCACCTTCGATCAGCGCGCACTGGGCGACCACTTTTTCCCGGTCCAGCCCCACAAAAATCAACCCGGCAAAGGTCACATCCACCAGGGCCAGCAGTTCGTCCAGGCTGCTGGAGCCCGCCCCGACCACTTGCCCCAGCGGGGCCAGCGCACCTTGCAGCCACTCAAGGTCCGTGTTGTTGCGCGTCAGCGCGAGAAAGGTCTGGCTCAGGCTTTGGCTCATTGGGATAACCCGCTACGGCGATCAAAATTGCCGTTTTCCAGGAAATATTGGCGATACCAATTGGGCTGATAGTTGCGCAATTGTTCACCCGGCAACGTGGGCAATGCCGCGTTGGCGGCCAATGGCTGCACCAGGTGCGGGGTTACGATCATCAGCAGTTCGCGCTCTTCACTGCTGATATTGGACTCGCGGAAAAAGGCCCCCAGAATCGGGATATCACCCAGCCCCGGGAATTTGTTCACCTTCGAATTATTGGTGGTGCTGATCAAGCCACTGATCACGAAGCTCTCACCATCGGCCAGGGAAATGCTGGTGTCGGTACGGCGCACGGTCAGGCCTGGCACTTGCGTGCCGGCAATGGTCACGGCCTTGGTGTAGTCCAGCTCGCTGACTTCCGGTGCCACCTTCAAGATGATGCGGTCACGCCCCACGATAGTGGGCGTCAGCGTGAGGCGGATGCCGAATTCCTTGTACTCGATCGACACGTTATCGCTGCCGCTGCTCGGCACCGGAATCGGCACCTCGCCACCGGCCAGGAAGCTTGCGCTCTGCCCGCTCATGGCCACCAGGCTAGGCCGCGCCAAGGTATAGGCAAACCCGCTGCCTTCCAGGGCATTGATCATGGCCCTGACCCGCCCGCCGCCAAAACCGATATTGAAGAACTTGCTGTCGGCCACTGGCCCACCGGTGATAAGCCCTTGCGCGGAGGTGAGGAAAGAGCCCGGCGAACCAAACAGGAAGTTGCTGCCTTGACCAAAGATATTGGTACTGGCTTCCTGCAACTTGGAGCGGCTGACTTCAACAAAGCGAATATCGGTCTGCACCTGAACCGGCAGCGCTTCATCGCCCGACGGCAACCCGCGTGAGGCGGTAAACCCCTCGGTGGCCTTGCCCTTGACGAACACCATGCTTTGGCGCGGCGCTGTCGAGCAAGCCGTCCAGACCATCAGGCTGGTGGTACCCGCCGACACGCCGGTGAGTAAAAAGGCGTTGCTGCCATTGGCATGCACGTCGGCAACGGTCGGATCCCCCACCGCGATGCGCGTAATACTGGCCGACGAATTCAGGGCGCGCTGTGCCCCCTGGGACACCTCCAGAACGCCCGGCAGCGGTTCGAGAGCAGCACAACTGGACGGCGCGGCCAAAGCCATTTCAAAAGGGAGGCTGGTCAAGATCAGCGCCAAAACAACGCGTGTCTGCAACGCAAGGCAATAGTGGCTCATGCGGGTCTTCCTTGTAGATCAGGATTTTTATTGAGCGGGCTGTTGCACCGCTTGATTGCCGCGAATAATTTCAATGCCACGCGCACGCGGTACGCCAGCGGGGTTGCCGGCCACCGCAGCCTTGACCGGGCCAGCCAGCGCCAGTTGGTTGAACTGATAGAGGTTGCGCTTGGCGTTCTCGACGGTGCCCGAGGTGTCTTGCTCACCCGCCCAGTACTTGTTCAAGCGTTGTTCGTCCGCACTGCGCACCGCCAGGCGCAAGGTACCGGCCTGGGTGGCGAGCATTAACTGGTTGAGCAACGGTTCGGGCACCGCCAACACCGCTGTGCGTGCCGCCACTCGGCGCTGCGCTTGTTTGAGGGCTTCTTCGGCGTTGAGGGGTTGGCTGGCCAGACGACCGTCGCTGGTCAGGCCCAGCTCTTCGCCCACACTCAGCACCCGCACGGCGGGCAACACCACTTGCGCCGATTGCTGCGGGTTGCCGGTGTCCTGGCGCAAAAACAGCAGAATGTCGACGTAATCACCCGGTGCCAGTTGCCCGCCTGCACCGGTCACTTCATCAATGGCCACCGCCAGCGCACGTTCATCGGGGCGAATCATGCGGGCCAGCGGCCCACCGATCTCAAAGCTTTGTTCATTCACCCAGGTGCCTGCCGTCAGCGGCCGCCAAGGGGTACGCCCGACCGCCTGCTCAAGGGTGGTAAAGCTGCCAGCGGGGGCGGTGCGCACCTTCTCGAGCGTCAGGTCGTCAGCGGTCAATGCCACATGCGGCGGCACATCGCGGGCCAGCACCAGCACCGATTGACGCGTTTTGTCTTCCACCGTGGCCACGCCTTGCTCTACCACTTGCGTGACCGGCACGGCAGCAACCGGTTGCTGCCGGCTAACGACCAACCCCCAATAACCTGTTGCAATAGCGCCAACAAACAAGACAGCCGCCAGTAATAAACTGCGTCGATTATTCATTTACCCCCACTCCCTTTCTACTCGCGGACTGCACACGAAAGAACACTCACATAAGGACATGGCCATAAAGGCTTAATACCCAATGCCGTTTCAACCGTTTCGCTATTTGAACGTAGCGCAGTTGAACCAAAATGCCATTATCGAATCCAAAAAAGCGCAAGTAATTTTAAATAGTTTGATTTATCACGCCTTTCTTAAAAACACACCATCGTATTAATACTTTGTCATTAGTCAGTTATTACAGTTGCACAATCATTAATTCCTGCCAATTCTGTAGTGGCAAATCATAACTACGCCACAACAACGCAACACCGTGCTCCCTCCCGGCGCACCAGGAGAAGTAAAATGTTTTTAAATACTGTTCTGAAAGTGTATATACCGGCTCAGGTATTCGTGACGCGTCAGGCCAAGCTATTTCTGAAACGCACGGACGGCGCGTCGGGTATTGAGTACGCCATTATTGCGGCCATGGTTGCGGTGGTGATTGTCGGGTTCTCGGCAGATATCAGAGACGAGGTCAGTACCGTGTTCACCAGTATCAAAGATGGTCTGGTAAAAGTTAATACTTAAACTTAGAAGCGGGTTACTGGTATGCACCCCTCCTCACAACGCCAACAACTGCTGCTAGTGGATGACGAAGAGGAGGCCCTGCTGGAGCTGGCCGAACTGCTGGAGGGCGAGGGCTTTTGCTGCTTTACGGCAACCTCTGTCACCCTCGCCCTTGAGCAGTTAAGCCGCCATCCCGACATTGCGCTGGTCATCACGGACCTGCGCATGCCCGAAGAAAGCGGCATCGCCCTGATCAAACGATTGCGCGAACATACGGCGCGCCAACACTTACCGGTGATTGTCATTTCCGGGCACGCCGATATGGCGGATGTCAGCGATTTGCTGCGCCTGCAAGTGCTGGACTTGTTCCGCAAACCGATTTATCACGTGCGGTTACTCGGCACCCTTGATCATCTTTTCCCAAAACCGGATGCCCTTCAGGGCTCACGCTATTAGCAGCCCACTGTGCAAACATCACTTGCGTTCAACTTTGTACACACGACCATCGCGAGCCAATAACACTGCCTCATTCTCAATAAACCCCTTAACTAATCCCTCTGTAATCCTGACACTCGTGTCAACTTCAAGCCCTTTCGCGAACCCCCATCGTTATAACCCCTCTTCCTTTGGAAGAGGGGTTATAACGATTACAGCTGATAACTAAAACTGAGGGTATAGCGGGGCCGACGATTGAAACTGTCCAGTGCGATATCCGACATGGGCTTGGCCACTTCCAGCGCTATGTTGTAATAACGTTTATCTCCAAAGCGCATACCAAGTGCTGCCGAGGACATGTCCGAGCCTTTAAGCGGAATGTCGTTAAACCAGGTTCTGGCTTTATCGACGACGGCATAGGGTTGCAATAACTTCACCCATTCACCGTCGCGGTTAAAGCTGTAGTTCAACTCGTACGCCACACCCCAGCCCTTATCGCCCGATGCCTGGTCGTCGGGGTAGCCCCGACCGAAATTCTGCCCGCCAAACACCGCCCGTTCACTGTCGGGCAAGCTGTCGCCAGTCCAATACAACGCGCCAGACATCACGCCCTGCCAGTTGTCGAAGAAACCGTCGCTTTGCACCCCCGACAGCCGCATCCGAAAGAAGTCCAGGTCGTAGTGATTGCGGGTCAGGTTGGTTTCGCTTTTAGCCCCCAGGCCATTGATGCCCTGGTACACGCCGGCACTGAGGATGCGCAATTGCCCGGCATCGGACTTGCGCCAGTCACCTTCGACCGCCAGGGCACGCACGTTGGTTCTTTCGCGCAGGGTTTGCGCGTAACCGACCACGTCGTAGTCGGTGTTGTCGTTGACCCCGTACAAGCGGCCAGCCACGCTCAGCCACTCATCCGGCGCAACGATCAGCGGGTGGCTGACCCCGATCGAGAAGCGGTCATTTTCACGGCGGGGCTTGAGTTGAAAGCCGTCACTGGTGACCAGATTGACGCTGGGGTCACTGCGATAGCTTGCGCCATACAGGTTCAGTTGCGTGCCTTCGGCATTCAGGTACTGGCTGTAATCAAGCCGGTAGTAATGCTCCTTGTCGCGCCCCGGTGGAAACAGCCCGCTGAGGGTTAACTGCTCGGCCATGGCCGTCTGCGAGTTACTGCTGGCTCCAAGCAGCGCTTGGGTGCTGTCACGGCTGCCCTCGACAAGGCTCATGCTGGTGGTAAACGGTTGACGGCTGGCGCTGATCAGCATCGTCGAGGCGCCGTCGGTGGTGCCCGGCGGCGGCACGTGCGCCTCCAGGGTCACCCCCGGCAAGCGGCCCATCAGCGTGGCATAACGGTCAAAGGTTTTGCGGGTCAACGGCCGCTCGCCTTTGATTTTATCCACCAGCTCATCAATAAAACCCCTGACCCGGCCCACGTCGCCCTCGACCTGATAGCCGCTGACGTAGCCTTCAACCAGCACCACGCGCACCAAGCCCTGATCAAAGGTTTGTGGGGGTAAAAATGCGTAGGACAACAGGTAGCCGTCAGTTTGATAACGTGCCGTAAGCGTGCGGGTGGCCTCGATCAACTCACCGAGCGTGATCTCATGCCCCAGCAATGGTTTGTAGGCCGCCCCCAGTTCTTCAAGCGGGTACACCGTGCCGCCTTCGATCTGCAATTTACGAATGGTAAACTTCATGCCCATTTCCAGCGGCTGTGTCTCGGCAGCGCCGGGCTGGGGCAATTGCAGTGCCGGCGGTTGCGGCCGATAGGCGTCTACCGGCAGGTTAGGGGTGGGCAGGCTTTGCAGGGCATCGTTACTGTTCAGAAAACGCGGCAGGGGGTCGGCACTGGCATAGGGCACCAACGCCACGAATAAAAGCGGGACGTAATTGCGCATAGGACACTCCATGGTCAACAACAGCGGCATCACGAGGCAGGGGCAATACGCAAAAACCACGCTACCCCAGCAGCACTCCTACAACTGACACATGAAAAAAGACGAGAGGTTCATCCGAACCCCTCGTCCCAACCAAGCGTAGGCGCTGTAGGTACGGCCGTCGAACCGGCCAGGTGCATTTCTCGTTAGTTTTTCTTGCCCACGTTGCCCAGCCCACCGAGCACTCCGCCAAGAACGCCACCCAAGCCACCCTGGTTACCACTTCCAGCCGCGCCTACTGTCGTACCGACCGAACCGGTGCCGCCCGCATTGACATTAAGGCCCAACAAACCGCCACCGCCCAAACCTAACAAGCCACCCTGGCCTGCACCTGCGCTGCCACCGCTGGCACCGCCACCCAACAAGCCGCCCAGACCCAGGCCGCCGCCCGCCGAGCCGCCTGCTGCGCCCCCGCCCAACAAGCCGCCCAAACTGCCCAAGCCGCCCAGACCATTGGCCGGCGTGCCGCCTGAGGTCGCCCCGCCACCGAGCAAGCCGCCCAACCCCAGGCCCGCGCCGGTGTTTGTTCCGGCGGCTGGGTTCAGGTAACCACCGGCCTTGTCAGCCACACCGCCGACACCGATCAGCAACCCACCGACCAGGCCCGTGACCGGGTTTTTGTCGCCCGTGGTGGTCACTTTATTGCCAAGCCCGGTGACCACGCCGCCCACCTGATTCAGCAAGCCGTCCACCGGCGCGCCCAAACCGGTTGCGGTGCCCACTTTGCCTGTGACGTTTTCCACCAGCGAAATCACCGGCACCAGCACTTTGCCATTCACGGCACCCGTGACTTGGCCCAATTGGCCGCTGGTGACGTTGGTGGTGAGGGTGTTACCGATCATGGTCACGGTGATGCCCACCTTATTGACCAGCCCACCGGCGGTATCGGCAACGTTATTGACCAAGCCGCCCGCCAGCGGAATGTGGCTGATCGGCGTGTTGTCCAGCACCGTGGCCAGGCCAGTGCCGACCGACGATACGCCCTTGCCAACATGGCTGACCGCATTGGTCGCACCGGCGACCGTGAGGCCCAGCGAGTCTTTATCGGTGCCCAACGAGCCCAGCCCATGGCCAATGCCATCGGTCACTGATGTCACCGCATTGCCTGTGCTGACCACCAAGCCGCCGCCCAGCGTACCCACCACCGGCACCGTGCTGAGCGTGGTGCCCACACCACTGACGACACCGCCAACGCCACCCAGGGCCGTACCGACTTGCCCGACGACCTGGCCGGTCACCAGCGGAGTGTCGTTGCCGTTGCCGGGATTACCAGGGTTGCCGGGGTTGCCGGGGTTGCCGGGGTTACCAGGCCCGCCGGGGCCTCCACCGTCGGTGCTGCCACCGGATGAACTGGTTGAAATATAATTTTTGGAACCACCGCCACCGCTATGGCAGCCCGCCGTCAGGCTGACGCTCATGACCAAAAACAAGGCTGTACTGGTTTTTAACCACAGTTGAGTGTTCATGTGAGAAATTCCTTGCACCTGTTACGCCTGAGTTCGAATGTTCACTGCTCTGGCGTCAGCGATACATTCATCCGTTACAGACATAACAACCCCGCAGGGCCCACTGAACAATTCACAACTTGGTATTAGTCCCTTCTATAACGGGGCTTTGCGCCGACCTGGCGATGTACTTTCAAGCAGAACCCACGAAGGTAAAACCCTTGTTAATCAACGGCATTTACCCCGCCTGAGCAACAGCCCAAAAACACCCCCTATCAAGAAGTGATAGTCCTATTTTGTAGTCATTGACGAGCCTTGCGAGGCTACGTCCGGCGACGCAGCCGTCGCAAAACCGGGTTGCGCGGTGTTCCAGATAGATCCGGGACTCAGGGTTTACGATCGCTACGCAACCGATCACCCATTAGCGCAATGGGAATATCACTGCACCACGCTGAACTCGACACGGGCGGTGGCACCACTTTCGTCGAGTACGCTCAATTCATAGCGCCCGGCACGGTCAAGGGCGACATTGAGCGTGTCTTCAAACCCGCTGTCGCCCAGCGGTTCTCCGTTCAGGAACCACCAACGCCGCCCGTCGCCGCCCAGCGCCGAGAGCGCCAGTGGCAATGCGCCCTGGCTCGATGCCGGACGCTGCAAGCGGTCGCCCTCGCGCACGCCAACAATCGACAGGCCCGCTACCGCGTTGAGCGCCGCAGGCGGGCAGGTGGTCGACGCCGCCGGCAAGCGCGCTTCGCGTCGTTCAGCCCGTGGCAGCCACGGCGCGAGCGGGGCCGGCCAGAGCGCGATTTGACGTGCGTGTGCGCCGGGGCAATGGGCGCTGACACGCAGGCCCTGCGCATCCACCCATACGGTTTCACGCAGGCCCGCCCCCAAGGGTTGATCGGCGGCCAGCAAGGTGGGCGGCGTGGTGTGATCCAGCGTCCAGGCAAAACGCTGGCGACGGCAATCGGGGTCGTTCTTGTCAATGGGCTGGCCCAGCGGCCAGCAAATGGCAGCCACGCCAACCGTGTCCGGCACCGGCTGTTGCGGCGCAACACGCCCACGTTGGCTGTCGCGATTGCTCAACACATCGTGAACTTGCAGCATCAGCGGCGCGGCTGAAGCCAGGCCAAATTGCCCCGGCACCGGGGTTCCGTCGGGGCGGCCAATCCACACGCCAATCACATAGCGCGGCCCCACGCCAATCGCCAACGCATCGCGAAAACCATAACTGGTGCCGGTCTTCCAGGCCAGCAACGGGCGCTGCACCAACTCGGCCGTAGGGTCACGGTCCGGGCGTGCCTGCCCACTGAGGATACGCCGCACGATCCACGCCGAGCCGGGTGACAACAGCCGCCGCTCGCGCAGTTCATCCTCGGGTTGCAGGCGCAGCCTGGCGCTTTTACCGCCGCGCGCCAGAGCGCTGTAACCGCTGACCAGATCCTCAAGACGGCTGCCCGCACCGCCCAGAATCAACGCCAAGTTGGGCTCGGCCAGTGACGGCAGGCTCAGCGGCACGCCGCCATTGCGCAAGTCGGCGGCAAAGCGCTTGGGCCCGTAGGCTTCCAGCAATTGCACGGCCGGCAAGTTGAGCGACAGGGCCAAGGCCGCGCTGGCCGCCACCGGCCCGCTGAAGCCCATCGAGAAGTTGCCCGGCCGGTAATCCCCGTAGCGCCGGGGCACATCCTGCAACAGCGATTCGGAGTGAATCAGCCCCGCGTCCAGTGCCATGCCGTACAGGAACGGTTTGAGCGTGGAGCCCGGCGAGCGCAGGGCGCTGATCATGTCCACATGGCCAAAGCGCCGCGCATCGTTGATGTCTACCGACCCCAGGTAGGCGCGCACGGCCATGGTGTCCGTTTCGACGACGATGATCGCGGCCGAGGTGTAATCGGGTAAACGCGCACGCCAGCCCAGCAGCAGGTCTTCAAGACGACGTTGCAGGCTGGCATCGAGCGTGGTGCGAATCAACGGCGGGCTGTGCGGGCGGTTCAGGCGCCGGGCCAGCAACGGAGCGAGGCTGGGTTCCTGACGCGGGGCCAACAACAACGGTTCCTCCAGTGCTTCATCGACTGCCGACAGTGGCCAGACCCCGTATTCAGCCAACCGGCGCAGCACTTTATCGCGGGCGACCTGCGCCCTCTGCGGATGACGGTCGGGGCGCAGGCGACTCGGGGCCTGTGGCAATACCGCCAGCAAGGCGGCTTCGGAACGCGTGAGTTGCTGTGGTGACTTGCCCAAGTACGCCCAACTGGCCGCCGCCACGCCTTGCAAGGTGCCGCCAAACGGCGCGCGATTGAGGTACAGCGCCAGGATCTGGTCCTTGGACAAATGCCATTCCAGTTGCGCCGTGCGCCACAACTGGCGCAGCTTGCCCGGCAAGGTGCGCTCATGCGGGTCCAGCAGCCGTGCCACCTGCATCGACAACGTACTGCCACCCGACAGCACCCGCCCGCCGCTCAGGTTTTGCCAGGCGGCGCGGCCCAGCGCCAGCGGGTTGACCCCGGGGTGGCGGTAAAACCAGCGGTCTTCATAAGTCAGCAGCGCCTCAAGGTAGTAAGGCGAGACCTCATCGACGGCCACCGGGTAGCGCCACACGCCCTGCGCATCGGCAAAGCGCCACAGTGGCGTGCCGTCTTCGGCCAACACCACCCGCGCCAAGTCATCCTGGGGCAGCGGCAGCGGCCAGATCCGGTCCGCCAGCCATAACACCGCCAGCACACACCCCACGCCGGTCAGCAGCCCGGCCGCTAACCGTAGCGGTCTGCGGCGATTCTCTGGCACAGTGGCGCCCTCATTCATTGGGACACACACATGCACGTTGAAGGATTTTTCGAGAGCCTGGGGCAAATGTTCGGGGCCATCATTCGCTTTATCGTTGAAGGGTTGAGCGGCATTTTCAGTGGCCTGAGCAACGCGGGCGGCAATTTCATCGAGGGATTGAGCCAGACCCTGGGCATGCAAGCGTCGATCATCAGCATCGCCCTGCTGGTGCTCGGCCTGTTGTGTTTGTACAACGCCGTGCGGGCCTTCATGCGCACCTCCATCATCGGCGGCGTGGTCTGGTTGCTGCTAGGGCTGTGGGTGATCAGCGGGCTCATCAACTGACCCGCCTGTGTACCTGATGCCGATGCCGTAGGCGCGAGCTTGCTCGCGATCTTTTGATCTTTAAAAGATCGCGAGCAAGCTCGCGCCTACGGGTGCCAATTCCAGTGCCGCGTTATCGGCCTTTGATCACCATTTGCCCCGGGGTTTCGCCCACGGCGTGCCAGTTGGGCCGGTACATCGATTCCACTTGCGGCGGCGGCACGCGGTATGTGCCGGGGGTGACGGCACGGGCCAGGTATAACAGGTGCGTGGTGCCGTAGCCGTCGAGGTCCAGCGCGGCGACGTAGCGGTCATCCCGGTATTCCTGATGCTGCACGGCCGCGTTCTGCATCGACTCGCGCCATTGCTTGACCTGGCTGCTGGCGTTTTCAAGGCTGGCTGCGCTCTGGCCCAGGTTCTGGTTTTCCAGTTCAAGCCCCGCCGGTAGCAAGTCCACCACCAAGGCATCCGGCACCCGCTGCTTGGCCGTCACAGCCAAATGCACCAGCACCAGGTCGCCGCTTTTCAGTGCCCGCAGGTCCAGCGGTTCTCCATTCATCCCCAGGTAATCACGGCGAATGCTCATGTTTACGCCACCGGCCACGGGGGCCTGCTGCGGGTAACCCGAGATGGTCAGTTGCTGATACACCGGCGCGCTGCCTTCGTTGTGCACAGTCAACGGGGACTCCAGCAACGGCCCTTGCAGTTTGATGCCCGACTGGCTGTTATTCAGCGTGCGCGTCTGCCCGCCACTCACCAGTTGCGCCGCCCAGGGTTGCGCCGGCTGGCTCAGCAAACCGCGACCGGCCAGGAACAGCGAGTTGCGTTCCTGGGTCGACAACCACTGGCTAGCCGCCAGTTGATCCGACAACGCAAACACACGTTGTTCGCGCTGGCCGTTCATCAGGTTGTTTTCTTCAAGCAAGGCCAGTATCAACGCCTGATCGCGCAGCGGGCTGCCATAGTCGCCCAGCCACTCATCGGCAGGGCGCGTGACGGCCAGGCCGGCCACCAGGGCCTGATCGGCACGCGGCGCGTCGCCCATCAATTGCAGCGCGATAGCCAGTTGCACCAACGGTAAACCGGAGCGCGCCTCACTGCGGCGTTCAAAAAGGCTGCGCAGCGACCCCAGGGGTGCCTGCTGACTGCGCGCCAGCACCAACCCCGCATAGGCTTGCACGGCAAAACGGGTGTGTTCGAGGTTGTCGCTGGCATCGGCTTCGATCAGGTTGCGCTCTTGCACGTAACGCAACAGGCGCTCGCTGGCCTTTTTCAGCGCCTCAGGCGGCACCGCAAAGCCCTGGTCGCGAGCGCGCAGCAGGAAGTCCGTGACGTAGGCCGTCAACCAATACTCTTCCTGACCGTCTGCGCCCCACAGGCCAAAGCTGCCGTTGTAGCGCTGCATGCCCAGCAGGCGCTCGATGCCCAGTTCGATCTTGCGCTGGCGGTCGACGTCCGGTTCACCTTCAAGGCCCAGACGCTTGAGCAAAGCCGCGTCGGCGTACAGCGCCGGGTACAGGCCGCTGGTGGTTTGTTCGGAACAGCCATAGGGGTACGCCTTGAGCGCGCGAATTTGCTCGCCGAGGTTCAGCGGCGGCCGGCTCGACAGGCTGAGCAAGGCTTCACGCCCCGCCGGCTCGAAGGCTTGCAACTCGCCCTCAGGCAGGCTCCACGGCTGCTCGTTGAGCACCGCGCGGTAATGCTTGAGCAACGCCGGGTACGCGGGGCGCACGCCCAATGTCCATTCGCGGGTGAACGGTGCCAGGGTCTCGCCCGGCACTTCAAGGCCGTTGACGGTGACCTTGACCTGGCCGGTGCCATACCCGCCCAGCGCCTTGACCGGGATTTGCAAGGTGCTGCGCTGGCCGGGGCTGAGGGTGACGTTAGAAGACGGCGCACCCAGCACCTCCAGTTGGCCTTCGGTGCTCACCTGCACATCCAGGGTTTGCGCGGTAGCGGTCAGGTTGGACAGGTCCAGCGCCAGCCGAGTCTGGTCGCCACCGGCCATAAAGCGCGGGGCAGCCAGTTCGGCCACCAGCGGGGCCGCGACCACGGTCTTGGCCTCGGCCATGCCGTAGCGGTCGTCGGTCCAGGCTTGTGCCATCAGGCGCAATTCACCATTGAAGTCCGGAATGTTGACGCTGACTTCGCCCTCGCCCTGTGCGTTCAGGCTTACGGGAGCGCTTTGCAGGGCAACAATGGTCACACTGGTGGCCGGGCGCTTGCCGCCCTTGGCCAGCGCGGCATCGCCACCAAACGCGAGGCTGGCCAGACGGCCCTGCCCGGCTTCGATCAATTGCCCGTAAATATCCAGTTGGTCCGCGCCATACGCCTTGCGCCCGAACAGGCTGGCGTAAGGGTCCGGGGTGACGTAATCGGTAATGTTCAGCACGCCGACGTCCACGGCGGCCAACACCACATGGGCTTGCGCGGGAACGCTGCCATCGGCGTTTTTGACGTGAAGCTTCACCGTTAGCGGTTGTTTGGGGCGCATGGTCTGCGGGGCGTCGAGGGTCAGCGCCAGCTTGCGCTGGGTGCGATCGAGCGGCAAGTGCAGCACCCCCACCGCGCGCTTGGGGGTGATCGCGGTTTTGCGCTCACCGGGGCGAATCACCAGGGCGCTGATGTATAAATCGTGGCGAGCCCACGTCGGATCGATCTTGATGTCGAACGCCTTGCCTTCGGCCGGCACGTCGATCTCTTGCCACCACAACGGGCCGTCGCTGCCTTCAACCAGCAAGTAGCCCTTACCCGCCGCCGGTGGTGTGACGGTGACCCTGGCGGTGTCGCCATTGGCATACGCCGCCTTGTCCAGCGCCAGCTTGACCTGATCGGGGCGCACGGCACCGCCTTCAGCGTTGTCCTGCGCGCGGTAGCCCGCCCAGAATTGCAGGCTGCTGACCAGCCCGGTTTGCGGGTCTTGCACTTCAACCCGGTACGGGCCCCACTCCACCGGGAAACTGACCTTGGCAGTGGCACCGGCCTTGAGGCTGACGGTCTCTTCGTTGAGGTTTAAAAACTTCTCGTTGTAGTGATAGCTCCAGCCATCGCTTTCGGAGTAGTTCCAGTAATAGTCACGGCGCTCACGCACCAGCCGCACCTTAAGGTCGTCGGCGGCCAGTTTGTTGCCCTGGCTGTCGGCCACCAGCAGCTCGAACTCGACCGGGCCGTCACCCTCGGTTTCAGTGCCGTCAAACACCCCGCGCACACCCGGCAGGCGCTCCGCCGGCCACACCGGCTGCACCAGACGCCGGGTAATCGGGCGCCCGCCCGACTCTTGCAGGCTGGCCTGAACGATCAGTTGCAACGGCGAGCGGGCCTCACTCCAGCGGCTTTCAATGCTCAGCGTCTCGGTGCCCTGGGCGTTGAGCACGCTTTCATCCAGCTCCAGGTCCTGGGTCAGGTCGCTTTCGGTGATCGAACCGAACTGATACCCCGGCAAGGTACTGACGGCTTCGCGCAGCGGCCGCACATACACTTGGCCACTGAGGCGGTTACCCACGGCAGGCGCACCGTACAAGTAGCGGCCCGTGACCTGGATATGGGCGGTTTGATCGGGGCTCAGCGGTGTGTCGCTGCCCTTGAGTTCCAGCGCCATTCGCTCGGGCAGAAAGTCTTCGACCAGAAACTCATAGAGCTGCGGTTTGCCGTCACCCAGGTCGAACACCAGTTGCCAGCGCCCGGTCGGCGCTTCGCCCGCCAGGTCCAGCGCGTATTGATAGAAGCCGGAAGCGTCCGGGGACCAGACAAACTTGCGACTGACCTGCTCGTCCGGGCGACGCACTTCTACGCTCACCGGCTGGGTTTTGACCGGCTGGCCATCGCGGTCGCGCAGCAAGGCATTGAGCAGCACCGTTTCGCCGGGGCGGTACAAATCGCGAGGGCCAAACACAAAGAATTGCAACGGGTGAGCCTGCGGGCCACCGACATCAAACTCAGCCAGGTCGAGGGCCGCCGTGTTCAGACGCAGCAGGCTGGTCTGGTCGCCTTCACGGGCAACCAGCACTTCAGCCTTGGGTGCCAACGCCAGCTCAGCGTGGCCGTCTTTGCCCGTCTTGCCAGTGGTCAGCACCTGGCCTTTGCCATCAAGCACTTGCAGCTCCACACCGGCCAACGCGCTGCCACCTTCCAGCGCTTGGGTGAACACATCCAGGCGTTTCTGATAGCGGTGCACAGATAGACCCACGTCACTGAGGGTGAACAGGGTGGCCGGCGTGGCGTAGTTGTAACTGCCTGATGCGGTCATCACGGCCAGGTATACGCCCGGCGCTTGCAGAGGCTTGATGCCCGACGTCGGCAGGATCACGGTTTCGCGCGTGTTGCGCGCCGGGTTCAGGTCAAACCGGGCGCCGTACACCAGGTCGGCCATGCCCAGCAGGTCGCGGGCTTCATAACTTTGCAGGCTGCTGTTGCGGCCCCATTGGCTGAGAAAGGCGGGCAGCGACTCGGGTTTGACCCGGAAAAACTCCACATCCACCTTGTCGACGTTCAGCGCAATCACCGGCAGGCCTTGAGCCAACCGCGTGGGCAGCAACGTGCCACGGCTGGCAAACCCGACCGTGGGTTGCAGGTCGCGGGTTTCGAGGCGGCTGACAAACTCTTCGGCCAGCCGAGCGTCATTGACCGCCCGCACGCCGGGGTCGACGGTCAGTACCAACTGGCGCTGCGGCTCAAGGTGGCGCAGACGCAGTTCCATCAGGTTATCGGACAATTCCCAGGCACCGTCGACCTTGCCGGTTTTGGTATCCACCACATGCACTTTATCGGCAAAGGACTGCTCCGGGTCCAGCGGCACCGAGAAGCTCACCGACAAGGTGCTGGCCCCGTCCAGTTGCACCTCCGAGACGTCCACCACGCTGAGTTCACGCCCGGCATAGCGCTCGGCCAGCGCCTTGACGTCCTGAACCGGTTTGGCCGGCTGGCTGGCCGCAACGGCTGGTGCCGCCGGGGCGTCGACGCTTGAGGAGTCACACGCGCTGAGCAGCGCCAGCGTGCAGGCCAGGAACAATCCTTTTTTAAGCATGATGGGCTCGTTAACAGGGCGTTGAAGGGGTCGACTATATAACAGCACGGCGAGAACCACAGACTCGCCGGTCAGACTGACCCACAATTGAGGGATAGGTTCGTCACCCGGCCTGTGCGGTTACAATCGCGCCCCTTCAAAGGAGCCTGCATGTCTTTTCTGCTAGCCGACTGGCGCGACCGCCCGACCCATCGCCGGGTATGGGCGCTGGCGGCCCCCATGATCCTCTCGAACATTTCGGTGCCCCTGGTGACGCTGGTGGACAGCGCCGTCATCGGCCATTTGCCCCACGCCCATCAATTGGGCGCGGTGGCGGTGGGTGGCAGCCTGTACACCTTCCTGGCCTGGGCAATGGGCTTTTTGCGCATGGGCACCACCGGGTTTGCGGCCCAGGCTGCCGGGCGCGGCGACGGCAGTGCATTGCGTCAAATACTGTTGCAAGGCCTGCTGCTCGGCCTGCTGCTGTCGATGTGCCTGGGGGCCATTGCGCTCCCGTTCAGCGGCTTGGCCTTGAGCGTGATGCAGCCTTCTCCCGACATGCAGGCCCTGACGCTGGAGTTCTTCCATACCCGGCTCTTCGGGTTACCCGGTGCCCTCGCCACGTACGCCTTGGTAGGCTGGTTTTTGGGCGCGCAAAACGCCCGAGCACCGCTGGCGATACTGCTGACCACCAACGTCGTCAATATCGTACTCAACCTGTGGTTTGTACTTGGCCTGGACTGGGGCGTCGCGGGTTCGGCGCGGGCATCGGTGATTGCCGAGTGGAGCGGTGCCCTGCTGGGGCTGTGGCTGACCCGGGGGGCGCTGCGGGCGTACCCCGGCAAAATGCGCTGGGCCGCGCTGCAGGTGTGGCACAACTGGCAGCCGTTGCTGGGGGTAAACCGGGATATTTTTATCCGCAGCCTGCTGCTGCAATCGGTGTTCTTTTTAATCACCTTGCAAGGCGCTCGCTTGGGGGATGCCACCGTGGCAGCCAATGCCTTGTTGCTGAACGGCTTGCTGCTGACCGCTCATGCGCTGGACGGCCTGGCCCACGCCGTTGAAGCGTTGTGCGGCCACGCCATCGGTGCCCGTGATCGCACCGCATTGCGTCGCTCGATGGTGGTCGCGTGCGGTTGGTCGTTACTGGCCAGTGCGATGTTTGCGCTGCTGTTTCTGTTCGGCGGGCGCGGGTTTATCGCCCTGCAAACCGACATTCCCAGCGTGCGCGAAACCGCCTTCCAGTACTTGCCGTACTTGGCCGTATTGCCATTGATTGCGGTGTGGAGTTACGTGTTGGACGGGCTGTTTATCGGAGCCACCCGCGCCCGGGAGATGCGCAATGCGATGATCATCAGCGTGGTCATTGCCCTGCCGGTGGCCTGGGCCCTACATGGCTATGGCAACCATGGGCTGTGGATCAGTTTTTTACTGTTTATGGTGCTGCGCAGTGGGGTTCTGGGGCTGTCTGCAGTGCGCATTCAGTGGTTTACCCCGTAACCCTGTAGGCGCGATATTGCTCGCGCCTACAGGGGGCCCGTTTACGACGACAGGTAAGACGAACGCGTCAGGCCAAGGCGCAAAGCGTCCAGATACTGGGTGCGTTCTTTGGCGCTGATGTTGGCGCTGGCCACTTTGTCGCGGTAGTGAGTCATCAACTCCTCCGGCGACAAGTGCACGTAACGCAGCATGTCTTCGATGGTGTCGTGGGTCTCGATACCGGCGTGGTACACGCTGCCATCCGGGTTCTGGTAGATGTTCACCGAGTCGGTGTCACCGAACAGGTTGTGCATGTCACCCAGGATTTCCTGGTACGCACCCACCAGGAAGATGCCCAGCAAGTAGTCTTCGCCTTCGTTCAGGCTGTGAACCGGCAGGCTGGTCTCGATGCTCTGCTCGTCGACGTATTGCTTGATCTTGCCGTCGGAGTCGCAGGTCAGGTCTTGCAGCACGGCACGACGCAGCGGCTCTTCGTCGAGGCGGTGCAACGGCAGAATCGGCAGTACCTGGCCAATCGCCCAGGTGTCCGGCAGGCTCTGGAATACCGAGAAGTTGCAGATGTACTTGTCGGCCAGCTTGTCGTTGAGTTCGTCCAGCACCTGACGGTGCGAACGCTGACGCGCTTTCAACGAGTTGTGCAGGCGGCGGCACACCGCGAAGTAGCACTGCTCGGCCAAGGCTTTTTCCGCCAGGGTGAGTTTGCCGTCGGCGTACTGGGTCGCCACGTCGCTCATGTAGTGCGTGGCACGCCAGTAAGTTTCGGTGACCATTTCAATGTCGGTCGGGCCCAGCAAGTCGATCAGCCACTGCACGGTTTCCGGCAGGCTTTCCTTGTTTTCGATCACGGGCACGTCGTCGTTGTGCTTCTCAACATCGGTGACTTGCACCACCAGCATGGCGTGGTGGGCGGTCAACGAACGGCCGCTTTCAGAGAAGATGTGCGGGTGCGGCAAGCTTTGCGCGTCGCAGAACTCTTTGAGCATGCCCACCACGACACCGGCGTAGTCGTCCATGTCGTAGTTGATCGAGCTGGCGTTGCGCGAGTGCGTACCGTCGTAGTCCACGCCCAGACCGCCGCCCACGTCGATATGGTCGACTGGCAGGCCAAGGTTGCGCAGTTCGCCGTAGTAACGAATCGCTTCCTTGAAGCCGTGCTGGTAATCGGCCAGGTTGGCGATCTGCGAGCCCATGTGAAAGTGCAGCAGGCGAATGCCTTGATCCAGGCCGGCGTCGCGGAAGCGCTCAACCACCGACAGCAGTTGCGCGGCCGACAAACCGAACTTGGACTTTTCGCCGCCGGTGTCGGCCCATTTACTGGAGGCCAGCGAGGACAGGCGCACGCGCAAGCCCACCTGTGGCTTGACCTTGAGCGAGGCGGCCTCTTCGATCACCAGGTCCACTTCGGACTCTTTCTCGATGACGATAAACACGTTATGGCCCAGCTTCTGGCCCATCAGCGCCAGGCGGATGAACTCACGGTCCTTGTAGCCGTTGCACACGATGGTGCCGCCCTTCGGGGCCAGCGCCAGCACGGCCAGCAGCTCGGGCTTGGAACCGGCTTCAAGGCCAATCGACACGTCCTGGGTAGCGATGATGTTCTCGATCACCGCTTCTTGCTGGTTCACCTTGATCGGGTACAGCGCGGTGTATTGGCTCTGGTATTCCAGGCGCTCGATGTTGGCATCGAAAGCACCGGTCAACTGGCGTACACGGTCTTGCAGAATGTCTGGAAAACGCACCAGCAATGGCAAGGACAAGCCACTTTTGCGCAGGTCGTCGACTTGCTCGTACAGATCGATGGGCGAGCTGTTCGGGCCGTTCGGACGGACTTCTACGCGACCGGCTTCATTGATCGCGAAATACCCGGCCCCCCAATGGCGAATCCCGTAAACACTGCGGCTGTCCGCAACTGTCCATTGGCTGCCATCGTCTTTGCGTGTGCGTCGTACGGACATCGAAGTCCCCTATAAATGAAGGCGAAGGCGCCACCTCTCGCGGAGGCTGGCGCAGTCTAAAGAATGAAAATGACGATTTGCCTGCAAGGGAAGTAGACCCCACTGGCAGGACAGAGTTTAGCCACAGGTTGGGAAGAGGCTTTCAGCCGCCGGACTTCTTGGCCTTGTACCCGAGCTTGATCAGCTCGGCCAACAGCAACTCGACGTGATCGCCCTGAATCTCGATAACCCCGTCTTTCAACGCGCCACCGGTGCCACAGCGCTTTTTCAGCGAGGTGGCCAATTCCTTCAGGGCGTCTTCAGCCAGGGGCACGCCGGTGATAGTGGTCACCGTCTTGCCGCCACGGCCTTTGCTCTCGCGACGCACGCGGGCAATACCGTCGCCTTCGGGGATCAGGGTCTGTTTGCAGGTGCACGAATCCACGGGCTGACGACAGTCCGGGCAGTGTCGACCTGCGTCGGTGGAAAATACCAGGCCACCAAGGGCGGCGAAGGATGCGGCTTTTTTGGCCACCGGCAATCCTCTTGGGAGGATGAAGACTGATCGGCGCCGCACAAGGCGGTGACCGACCGCGAAGCCCCACTCAGGCAGGGGCAGCGCTACCGAACCGTCAAGGCCACCACCACTGTAGGAGCGAGCTTGCTCGCGAAGATCGTCAACGATAACGCGGGCATTCAGCCAGCACGCGGTGTCTTGGCGTTTTTCGCGAGCAAGCTCGCTCCTACAGGGTGAAACAATAGCGGTTCGGGTGAAAAGGCGCGCAGTGTAACGGCAAAAAGCCAAGTTGCTAAGAGCCAAATGGCGCCAATTTATACAACTTTAGCGACGTGAGGCGAGATAGCGCCGCAAGCCCTCTTGGGCGTCCGGGCAATAAGACTTTTGCTCGGCCTCTGCAAGCACCGTTTCAATGGATAGAAAACGCGCTTCCATGACCTCTTCAGGCTGCAAACACAGCGGGCCGTCCCATACAGCAGAGTAGGACGTACACCACAGGCGGCTGTCGCCATCTTCAAAGTAAAAATGATCGTGCTCGACCAACTCCACGCCACTCACGCCCAGCTCTTCCGCCAATTCCCGCTGTGCCGACAGGGCATAGCTTTCTCCCGCCGCCACCATCCCGCCCGCCGCCGTATCCCAGAACCCCGGGTACAGGGCTTTGCTCAGCGTGCGCCGATGCACACACAGCTCGCCTTTGGAATTGAACAGGAAGATAAACGTGCAACGGCCGATCAAGCCGCGCTGGCGCAGGTCGGACCTGACCAAGTGACCGAGCAGGTGGTCCTGCTCGTCGACCCAGCAGATCAGTTCAGCGTCGGAGGCTGCTCGGTGTGCGGCCTCCTTTTGAGTAGCGTCCATCATCAACCCTGGTTGAGGAGCTGACGCAAGTCGATCACTGCAGCGTTTGCCCGGGAAATATAGTTGGCCATCACCAGCGAATGGTTCGCCAGTACGCCGAAGCCACTGCCGTTAAGAATCATAGGACTCCATACCGGTTCTTGCGAGGCCTCTAGCTCCCGAATGATCTGGCGCACGCTGACGGTGGCATTTTTCTTGGCCAGTACGTCGGCAAAATCGACTTCGATGGCACGCAGCAGATGGGACAGCGCCCATGCCTGGCCGCGCGCTTCGTAGAACACGTTGTCGATCTGCATCCATGGGGTTTCCACCACTTCTTCATCGACCTGCGGCACTTCACCCGGCGCCAGCGTCTCGGTTTTCAGCGCAGTGTTCAACTTGACCCGGCCCACGCTGGCGGACAGACGCTGGGACAGCGAGCCCAAACGTGTGGCCACATCGCCCAGCCAGTTGTTGAGGTTGTCGGCACGCGCATAAAAAAGCGCGCCGCGCTGGTTCGGGTCAGACAGGCGCGCTTCGTAGCGGCTCAAGGAATTGATGCCTTCCTGGTATTCCGACTCACTGGATGGCAGCACCCAACTCTTGTTGTCGAAGTTGAAGCGCGGCTCGGCCTTGGCCAAGTCAGCGTCTTCAGCCGACTGCGACTGGGAGCGGGCGAAGTCTTTACGCAGGGCGCGGGTAAGGTCACGCACCTGCACCAGCACGCCGTATTCCCAGCTCGGCATGTTGTCCATCCACAAGCCTGGCGGGAAACGGTCGTTGGAGATGTAGCCGCCTGGCTTGTTCAGCAAGGTGCCGACCACGGTCTTGAGGGTTTCGACGGTGGTGTAACCCACCACCATCTGCTTGCCTTCCTTCTCGGCGGCAAGCTGGGCATTTTGCTGCACCGGAAACAGCGCCGGCTCTTGGCTCCAGTACCAACCCAGGCCACCGGTGACCAGCAGGTACAAGCCGATGATGCTGAGCAACGCCCGGCTCATCAGCAGGTTGCGAAAATAGCTGCGGTTGGCCGACTTGGGCTCAGCGGCGGGGCCTTTGGCACTGCCTTCGCGGTTTTTCCAGTCCAGCATGGCGATATCCTTTCAATCACTTGAGTTCATGCACGTCAATTGTCCGGGTGCGTTCAGACATTCCGACCACAACCCTACCCCATCGTGCCCATCGGTGCGGGGCTTTTACACGAAACTGGCGCACCAGCGCGCTTGGACTATAAAGGATGCACGCGATTTACGCTGCGCGACCCATTGGTCAATAACTGAATGGCAGGCACGCAGACTTAATTGACGTATGACACTCATCTATCAGAAAAGAGGTGCTAGCATAGAGCCATCAGTCGACCTCAGCATGCACCCTCACAGTAGTCAGGATATGACCGAGTCAGAAGACCCCAGCCGCGAGCGTCTCAAGCAGCACTTTGCCCAGCGGGTAATTCATCAGGCACGTCAAATTCTTGAGATCTGGCAGCGCCTGCAACGCAGCGAGTGGTCGAACGCCGACTTTTCCGAACTCAGCGAAGCCAACCTGCGCCTGCAACGCTTCGCCGAACGCTTCGAACAGCCCGAACACACACAACTGGCACGGCATATCAGTCAATCCTTGCAGGCTGTGGACGAGAACCGTGGCCGTCTGAGCAGCCAACTGATCACCGAGCTCAACCGCTTGATGCAACGCCTGTCCCGCACCGGCCTGCGCCAGGGCGATCAGCTTGAGCAAACCTTCCTGCCGCCGATGCGCAAGCCGATCTATGTGATGCTGGCCGACCATGACCGCGCCGAACGCCTGGCCAAGCAGTTGGAGTTCTTCGGCATGGGCGCCCACGCCCTGGACAGCGTGGCCGCCTTTCGCGCGTCCATGGCCGAGCGTTTGCCGTCGGCGATCGTGATGGACGTGGACTTCTGCGGCACCGGCCTGGGCCTGAAGCTCGCGGCAGAGGCCCAGGAGGGCCTGGAGCAAAAGCTGCCGCTGTTGTTTTTCAGCCTGCACGAAACCGACACCCCGACACGCCTGGCCGCCGTACGCGCCGGCGGCGAAGAGTTCCTGACCGGCACCCTGGAGGCCTCAAGCCTGCTGGAAAAGATCGAAGTGCTAACCTGCGCGGCCCAGTACGAACCGTACAAAGTGCTGATCATCGACGACTCGCGGGCCCAGGCGCTGCACACCGAACGCCTGCTCAACAGTGCCGGCATTGTCACCCGCACATTGACCGAACCGATCCAGGCCATGGCCGAGCTGGCGGATTTCCAGCCCGACCTGATCATCCTCGACATGTACATGCCTGCCTGTACCGGCACCGAACTGGCCAAGGTGATTCGCCACAACGACCGCTACGTCAGTGTGCCGATCATTTACCTGTCGGCCGAGGACGACCTGGATAAACAGCTGGATGCGATGAGCGAGGGCGGTGACGATTTCCTCACCAAACCGATCAAGCCGCGTCACCTGATCACCACTGTGCGCAACCGTGCGTCACGTGCGCGCAACTTGAAGGCACGGATGGTGCGCGACAGCCTGACCGGGCTGTACAACCACACGCATATCCTGCAACTGCTCGAAGATTGCAGCTTCCGCGCACGCCGCGAGAACAAGCCGTTGAGCTTTGCCATGCTCGATATCGACCACTTCAAGCGCGTCAATGACAGCCACGGCCACCCCATGGGCGACCGGGTGATCAAGAGCCTGGCACTGTTTCTCAAGCAGCGTTTGCGCAAGACCGATTACATCGGCCGCTACGGCGGTGAAGAGTTCGCCATCGTGATGCCCGACACCGACCTGGAATCGGCCTGCAAAGTGCTGGACGACATTCGTCGGCGCTTTGCAGAAATCCACTACCCCGCCCAACCGCAGGATTTGTGGTGCACCTTCAGCGCCGGCCTGGTGGAGCTGTGCGACGGTTCCGACAGCTTGATGATGGCCGCCCAGGCTGACGAAGCGCTGTACCGCGCCAAGGACGCCGGACGTAATCGCGTGCAAGCCGCTCGTACATCAAAGCAAAGTGCCATCTTTTCACCAGAATCCACCGATTCGGTCATAACGCTGTAATACAAACGCAATAAATTCAGGCGCTTATCTCTTGCCGTCGGTTGAAACCCCGCATGCGCCTGAAGCTGCTGACCAATCTCAATACCCTTCTGCTGGTGGCTGTGTGCCTGGCCCTCGGGGCGACACTGTGGTGGTCGCAACGGGCGCTGGAGCGTCCGTACTTGTTGATGGAGCGCTACCTCGGGTTGTCCCAGGTCTTTCAAAACCAGGCTGCCCGTAACATCGAGGACTACTTAGCCAGCGGCGATGCCCTGCGCCTGAGCAGTGCAACCCAGAGCCTGGAAAGCCTGCAGCTTCAGCTGGGCGAACTGCCGCCCGACTTGGCGCAAAACCTGCGCCCCAGCCTCATGGACCTGGAGACTTTCAGCAAGACCGACCTGTTGGCCGCCGGTAAATTGGCTGGCGACCCGCAAGCCCTGTTGCTGCAAGCCGAGCGTGAACTGGGCGCGAACCTGGAACAATTGAGCCAGTACGCCAGCGGTGTCAATTCCGCGGAGGCTGCGCATTATATGTCGCCATTGCTCGCAGCCTCACAGCACCTGGGCAAACTGTCCCTGGCCCGCGACAAGCTAGTCAGCAGCGGGCGCGCCGAGTTGGCCGCGGATGTCGAGCGGGAAGTGACCAACCTGCGCACTCAGGCCGACCTGCTTGCGCAGCTGCCCTTATTGGGAATAAAGGCCAGCGCTGAATCCCACACCGATGATTTTTCCGCGTTGATGGGCCTGGAAAATACCGAAAAAACCGAAGCCCAGGACACCGGCGTCGACCTCAAGCGCGAACTCAACAGCCTGTTGACCCGCTACCCCGCCGAACTCCAACGCACCCGTGAACAGATCCAGCAACGCGCCGATCTCGCCGCCAGCACCCACCTTAAAATCACCAACGTACAACAGGCCATCGCCGGCCTGGAACCCGTGGTGCGCGCGCAACACGCGAAGATTCAGGGTGAAGTGCGTGTGATGCAGGGGGTGATGATTGGTCTGATCCTGCTGATCGCATTGCTGATCGATACCCTGCAACGCCGCCTGGCGCGCGTGCTGACCAACCTGGCACCCGCCTTGTCGACCTGGGCCGAAGGCGACTTCAGCCAACCGATTGCCCTGGGCAAGACCAACCGTGAACTGCACGATATCGAGGCCTCCCTTAACCGCCTGCGCGCCTACCTGGTGGATCTGGTCGGCACCATCCGTGGCAATGCCGAAGAAGTGGCAGGCAGCAGCCGCGCCCTGGCCGAACTGAGCAGCGGCCTGCACGACGGCGCCGAGCGCCAGGCCGGCGACACCGCGCAAATCCGTGATTCCCTGGGCGAACTGGAAGCCACCATCCAGCAAGTCGCCGGGGATGCCAGCCAGGCCGCCGGGGCCAGTCGCAGTGCGGGCCAGGCGGTAGAGCAAGGCCAGCGTGTGATCGGCCTGAGCCTCACCGGGCTGCATGCGCTGGTAGGCGAAGTGCAGCAAAACGCGCAGATGATCGAGAAACTTGCCGAAGAGTCCGCCACCATCGGCGGCGTGCTCACGGTGATTCGCTCGATTGCCGACCAGACCAACCTGCTGGCGCTCAACGCCGCTATCGAAGCCGCCCGCGCCGGTGAAGCCGGACGTGGTTTCGCCGTGGTAGCCGACGAAGTGCGCTCCCTGGCCCAGCGTACTGCCGGCGCCACCGCCGAAATCCAGGGCCTGATCGCCGGCCTGCAAAGCGCCGCGCACCAGTCGGTAGAAGGCATGCGCGCCCAGGTCGAACACGCCGAAGCCACCGCCCAGCAGGCCCAGGCGGCGGATGGCGCGCTGGATGAAATCGTCGGGGCGATCCAGACCATCTCGGATACCGCCGTACGCATTGCCGATGTGACCGCGCAGCAGAGTGGCGCCGTGAGCGAGATACGCGACAACAGTGAGCGGATTCATCAATTGGGTGAGGATAATTTGCTGCGTATTGGCCAGGGCCGGAGCCAGGGCGAGCACCTGCTGGTACTGGGCGGGCAACTGACTACCGCCGTGCAAGCCTTCCGCGTCTAACCCGATCCGGCCCTCTATGAAGACCGCAATGTGGCTGATCGTTCCCACGCTCCGCGTGGGAATGTCGCCCCAGACGCTCCGCGTCCCGCTTTAAAGCCGTGACGCAGAGCGTCACTGGATGCGTGCCCACGAGGAGCGTGGGTGCGATCAGCTCCCACACTGACCAAATGCCGTCTCCCAGTCACAAATTTTGCGCAATCCTCGCTAATCGTGCCGGCTACTGCATAGAACTGGACAGTCACAAAGGCTTTGCGGCATAGTCGCCGGGTTCTGACGCACCCACACCAATAACAAGGAACAGCCAATGGCGACCTTACTGGTTCTTCACGGACCCAACCTGAACCTGCTTGGCACCCGCGAACCGGGCGTCTACGGGGCAGTAACCCTCGATCAGATCAACCTCGACCTGGAACGACGGGCACGTGAAGCCGGCCACCATTTGCTCTACCTGCAAAGCAATGCCGAGTATGAATTGATTGATCGCATCCATGCCGCGCGCGGCGAAGGCGTGGACTTTATTCTGATCAATCCCGCCGCTTTTACGCACACAAGCGTTGCATTACGTGACGCGCTGCTGGCGGTGAGCATCCCATTCATCGAAGTGCATTTATCGAACGTGCACAAACGCGAAGCTTTCCGCCATCACTCTTACTTCTCCGACGTAGCGGTAGGAGTGATCTGCGGCCTTGGCGCCAGCGGTTACCGACTGGCCCTGGAGGCCGCCCTGGAACACATTGAAGAACAGGCTAAACGCCCCTGACCGACCCTTGGGAGTTGATGATTCATGGATATCCGTAAAGTTAAGAAACTGATCGAACTGCTGGAAGAATCCGGTATCGACGAGCTGGAAATCAAGGAAGGCGAAGAGTCCGTACGGATCAGCCGTCACAGCAAGACCCCGGCCCAACAGTTCTACGCGCCACAGATGCAAGCACCGGCTCCAGCCGCTGCAGCTCCGGCTGCCGCACCTGCCGCCGCCGCTGCACCTGCCGCCCCAGCCGCTCCTGCGCTGAACGGCTTCGTGGTCAAGTCGCCAATGGTCGGTACTTTCTACCGCACCCCGGCACCGACCTCGCCAGCCTTCGTTGAAGTGGGCAAGACCGTGAAAGTGGGCGACACCATCTGCATCGTTGAAGCGATGAAGATGATGAACCACATCACCGCGGAAAAAGCCGGCGTCATTGAATCCATCCTGGTAGAAAACGGTCAGCCGGTTGAGTACGACCAGCCGCTGTTCACCATCGTTTGAACCGCGGAGCGCCTTCGATGTTGAAACCTGCGAAGAAACTGCAAAAAGTCCTGATCGCCAACCGCGGCGAGATCGCGCTGCGTATCCTGCGCGCCTGTAAGGAAGAGGGCATCAAGACCGTCGCTGTTTACTCGACGGCCGATACCGAATTGATGCACGTGAAACTGGCGGACGAAAGCATCTGCATCGGCCCGCCACTGGCCACGAACTCGTACCTGAAAGTCTCGAATATCATCGCCGCGGCAGAAGTGACCGGCGCCGATGGCATCCACCCGGGCTACGGCTTCCTCGCGGAAAACGCCGACTTCGCCGAACAAGTGGAAAAATCGGGGTTTGCCTTCATCGGCCCGAAAGCCGAAACCATTCGCCTGATGGGCGACAAGGTCTCGGCCAAGGACGCCATGATCGCGGCCGGTGTGCCAACCGTTCCAGGCTCCGACGGCCCACTGCCTGAAGACGAGGAAACCGCTCTGCGCATTGGTCGCGAAGTCGGCTACCCGGTGATCATCAAGGCCGCCGGTGGCGGTGGTGGTCGCGGCATGCGCGTGGTGCACAAGGAAGAAGACCTGATCGAAGCCGCCAAGCAGACCCGCTCCGAAGCGGGCGCCTGGTTCGGCAACCCGATGGTCTACCTGGAGAAGTACCTGACCAACCCACGTCACGTGGAAGTCCAGGTACTGTCCGATGGCCAGGGCCACGCTATCCACCTGGGCGACCGCGATTGCTCGCTGCAACGTCGCCACCAGAAAGTCCTGGAAGAAGCTCCGGCTCCGGGCCTGGATGAAAAGGCGCGTCAGGAAGTCCTGGCACGCTGCGTCAAGGCGTGCATCGACATCAATTACCGTGGCGCCGGTACCTTCGAGTTCCTCTACGAAAACGGCCGCTTCTACTTCATCGAGATGAACACTCGTGTGCAGGTAGAGCACCCGGTATCGGAGATGGTCACCGGTATCGACATCGTCAAGGAAATGCTGAGCATCGCAGCCGGTAACGTGCTGTCCTTCACCCAGGACGACGTGAAGATGCACGGCCACTCCCTGGAGTGCCGCATCAACGCCGAAGACCCGAAAACCTTTATCCCAAGCCCTGGCCTGGTCAAGCATTTCCACGCGCCCGGCGGCAACGGCGTACGTGTGGATTCGCACCTGTACAGCGGCTACAAGGTTCCGTCCAACTACGACTCGCTGATCGGCAAGCTGATCACCTGGGGTGCCACTCGCGACGAGGCCATGGCCCGTATGCGCAACGCCCTGGACGAAATCGTGGTCGACGGCATCAAGACCAACATCCCGCTGCATCGGGATCTGGTTCGTGATGAAGGCTTCTGCGAAGGTGGTGTGAACATTCACTACCTGGAACACAAGCTGGCCAACCAGTAAGTGCTCCACCCAACAAAGCCGCCTTCGGGCGGTTTTGTTGTTTATGGGCCACCGACCCCTGATCGTTCCCACGCTCGGCGTGGGAACGCCTCTTGTGGCGCTCCGCGCCACGCCTTAACAACGGGACGCGGAGCGTCCGAGGCGGCATTCCCACGCCGAGCGCGGGAACGATCGTCGGCGCAGTCGTCTTCTGGCTTGCTCTCGCGTAAACTTGCGCGCTTTCGCGGCCTGCCCGCCGCACATTCATTTTTTTCAAAGGTGCCCGCCATGCCTTGGCTGCAAGTCCGTCTCGCCATCAGCCCAGAACAAGCCGAAACCTACGAAGACGCGTTCCTCGAAGTGGGCGCCGTGTCGGTGACCTTCATGGACGCCGAAGACCAGCCGATTTTCGAGCCGGAACTCAACACCACGCCGCTGTGGTCCCACACCCACTTGCTGGCCCTGTTCGAAGACGGCACCGACGCCGCTGCCGTGCTGGCCCATATGGAACTGCTCACCGGCAGCCCGCTGCCCGAGCATCACAGCGAAGTCATCGAAGACCAGGACTGGGAACGCAGCTGGATGGATAACTTCCAGCCCATGCGTTTCGGCCAGCGCCTGTGGATCGTGCCAAGCTGGCACGCCGCGCCCGAGCCAGACGCCGTCAACCTGCTGCTGGACCCGGGCCTTGCGTTCGGTACCGGCACGCACCCGACCACCGCCCTGTGCCTGGAATGGCTGGACGGCCAGGACCTGACCGACAGCAACGTACTGGACTTTGGTTGCGGCTCGGGGATCCTGGCCATCGCCGCCCTGCTGTTGGGCGCCAAGGAGGCCGTGGGCACCGATATCGACGTGCAGGCCCTGGAAGCCTCCCGCGATAACGCCGGGCGCAACAACATTGCCGAAGGCAAATTCCCACTCTACCTGCCTGAGGACCTGCCCCAGGTTCAGGCCGATGTGCTGGTGGCCAATATCCTCGCCGGGCCACTGGTGTCGCTGGCGCCGCAACTGTCGAGCCTGGTCAAGCCGGGCGGGCGCCTGGCGCTGTCGGGCATCCTCGCCGAGCAAGGTGAAGACGTGGCTGCGGCCTACGCCAAAGACTTCGAGCTGGACCCGATCGCCAACCGTGATGGCTGGGTACGCATCAGCGGTCGTCGGCGCTAGAATGAGCGCTTGCCTGAATCGGATGGCCGCATGACCGACAGTTTCGTCACCCAGTGCCCACATTGCCAATCGCGCTTTCGCGTCAACCACGCTCAATTGAGCGTGGCCCGCGGCGTGGTGCGTTGCGGCTCGTGCCTGCAAGTGTTCAACGCCGCTCGCCAGTTGCTGGAGCAACGTGCCCAGGCGTCTGCGCCGGAACCTGAAGCGCCGACAACCCCCGAACCGATTGGCGAAGCACCTCCCGAGCCACCACGGGCCATCAGCCAGAAACAGTGGACGGCCGAAGAGCTGGACCTGGATAACCTGGACAAGGAACTGGCCAAGCTGGAACGTCGCGAGATCCAACATACCCAGGCCTTGGGTGCGGAACGTCGCCAGCCAGGTGCCGACCGCCGGCAAAAGGAAGAGTCCTTCAGCGCCAGCCGCGATACGGTCAAGGCCGAGGAAGAAAAGTGGGCGGCCAGCCTGTTCAGTGAGCCACCCCAAGAGCGCGCCCAGGCACCAGAAGAAGAGCCCGAGCCGGTTAAGGCACCTGCGTCCAAACAGCGCACCGAACCGTCCATGTCGGCCCACGTCGACGAACTCGATGACGAACCAGCTCTGCACGCCACTACCGTGGATGACGACCTCGACCCGCCGCTGACACCCACCCGCGACGAGCACGATGAGCCTGAACCCGAAGACCGCGCACAGCCGCGCCGCAAGCGCGCGCGAACGGAGGCTGGTGTACACGACGAGTTACTCCAGGACCTGGAAGACGACCCCCTGCACCTCTATGCGCAGAAGCGTCCGTCAAGCTGGGGTCGCCGTCTGGTCTGGATATTGTTGGTGGTACTCGCCGCTGCCGGTCTGGCCGGCCAGTACATCGCCTACCAATTCGACGACCTGGCCCGCCAGGACGCCTACCGTCCCTGGTTCCAGGCGTTATGCCCGAAACTGGGGTGCACCGTGCCATCGCGGGTCGACATTACCCACATAAAGAGCAGCAATCTGGTGGTGCGCAGCCACCCCGAATTCGCCGGGGCGCTGGTGGTCGATGCCATCATCTATAACCGTGCGACCTTCTCTCAGCCCTTCCCGCTGCTGGAGTTGCGCTTTGCGGACTTGAACGGCAGCCTGATTGCCAGTCGTCGCTTCAAGCCCGCCGAATACCTCAGCGGCGAGTTGGCTGGCGTCAGCGAAATGCCCTCGCAGACGCCTATCCACATCTCCCTGGACATTCTTGATCCGGGCAATAGAGCCGTGAACTACAGCCTGAGCTTCCACTCGCCCGAGTAAAACGGCGTACCCACCGAGGTTTGACGGCGGATTATTGACTTGACCGCCGTCAACCAAACCGATGGCGATAAAAAAGTAACTGTTCAGATTTTATCCAATTCAGCCTTTAACCAGTCATCGAGAGCGGGTATCATGCCAACCCTTTTTCGAACTCTAATGATCCGGCCCCACAACAGGGAAGTCCTATGTCGGCGGTACGCATCGGCCCATACACATTGCAAAACGGCTTGATCCTCGCCCCGATGGCGGGTGTCACCGACCAGCCCTTTCGTCAGCTGTGCAAGCGTTTGGGCGCGGGTCTAGTAGTCTCTGAAATGGTTACCAGCGACATGAGTCTGTGGAACACCCGCAAGTCGCGGATGCGCATGATCCACGAAGGTGATCCCGAGCCACGCTCGGTGCAGATCGCCGGGGGCGATGCGCAGATGCTGGCGGATGCCGCACGGGCCAATGTGGAGCTGGGTGCACAGATCATCGACATCAACATGGGCTGCCCGGCCAAGAAGGTTTGCAACAAGGCCGCCGGTTCCGCACTGTTGAAAGATGAGCAGTTGGTCGCCGAGATCCTGCAGGCCGTTGTTGGCGCAGTGGATGTACCGGTGACCCTTAAGATTCGTACCGGTTGGGACCGGGACAACAAGAATGGCCTGACGGTGGCGAAGATCGCTGAACAGGCAGGCATTACAGCGCTGGCGGTGCATGGCCGTACCCGCGCCGACCTTTATACCGGTGAAGCCGAGTACGACACCATTGCCGCGATCAAGCAGGCCGTGTCGATGCCCGTCTTTGCCAATGGCGACATCGACAGTGCCGAGAAAGCCCGGCGCGTGCTGCACGCGACCGGTGCCGATGGCTTGTTGATTGGCCGGGCCGCCCAGGGGCGGCCGTGGATTTTTCGTGAAATCGAGCATTTCCTGCGTACCGGTGAAGTCTTGCCGGCACCAGAGTTGGTCGAGGTGGAACGTATTCTGCTAGAGCATCTGGCCGCCCTGCACGCCTTTTATGGGGACGTGATGGGAGTACGCATTGCTCGCAAGCATGTCGGCTGGTATCTCGCCACCTTGCCGGGCGCCAAGGAATTCCGCGCTCAGTTCAATCGTTTGGATGAAACGCAGGCACAGGTCGCCACCGTTCGTGAGTTC
>NZ_JASLGE010000100.1 GCF_030150285.1 Pseudomonas sp.
CCCGTACCGAACAGGGTCGTATCTACCAGCGTCCTTTCGGCGGTCAGTCCAAGGACTTCGGCAAGGGCGGCCAGGCTGCGCGTACTTGCGCTGCAGCCGACCGTACCGGTCACGCACTGTTGCACACCCTGTACCAGGCCAACCTCAAGGCCGGCACTGTATTCCTGAACGAATACTACGGTGTCGATCTGGTTAAGAACGAGGCTGGCGATTTCGTCGGCATGATCGTTATCTGCATCGAAACCGGTGAAACCTCTTACGTTCGCGCTAACGCGACCGTACTGGCGACTGGCGGTGCAGGCCGTATCTACTCGTCCACCACCAACGCCCTGATCAACACCGGCGACGGTATTGGCATGGCGCTGCGTGCTGGCGTGCCGGTACAGGACATCGAAATGTGGCAGTTCCACCCGACCGGTATTGCCGGCGCCGGTGTACTGGTTACCGAAGGTTGCCGTGGTGAAGGTGGGTACCTGATCAACAAGCACGGCGAGCGTTTCATGGAGCGTTACGCTCCGAACGCCAAAGACCTTGCTGGTCGTGACGTAGTTGCACGCTCGATGGTTAAAGAAATCATCGCGGGCAACGGTTGCGGTCCAGATGGCGACCACGTAATGCTGAAACTTGACCACCTCGGTGAGGAAGTTCTGCACAGCCGTCTGCCAGGCATTTGCGAACTGTCCAAGACCTTCGCACACGTTGACCCGGTACTGGCTCCCGTTCCAGTAGTTCCAACTTGCCACTATATGATGGGCGGCGTTGCCACCAACATTCATGGCCAGGCGATCACTCAAGACGCCGACGGCAACGACCAGATCATCCCTGGCCTGTTCGCAGTGGGTGAAGTGGCGTGCGTATCGGTGCACGGTGCCAACCGTCTGGGCGGCAACTCGCTGCTCGACCTGGTGGTATTCGGTCGTGCTGCCGGCCTGTTCCTTGAGCAGACCCTCAAAGAAGGCGTTGATTACGCCCGTCCACGCCAGTCCGACATCGACGCTGCCCTGGCACGTCTGGACGGCCTGAACTCACGCACTGATGGCGAAGACGTGGCAACCCTGCGTAAAGAGCTGCAAAGCTGCATGCAGAACTACTTCGGTGTATTCCGTACCGGCGAATACATGCAGAAGGGTATTGCCCAGTTGGCTGACCTGCGCAAGCGCATCGCCAACGTGAAAATCAACGATAAGAGCCAGGCGTTCAACACGGCCCGTATCGAAGCCCTTGAGCTGCAAAACCTGCTCGAAGTGGCTGAAGCGACTGCAATCGCTGCTGAAGTCCGTAAAGAATCGCGTGGTGCTCACGCCCGCGAAGACTTCGAAGATCGTGACGACGTTAACTGGCTGTGCCACACCCTGTACTTCCCGGGTGACAAGCGCGTAGCCAAGCGTGCGGTGAACTTCTCGCCGAAAACCGTTCCGACCTTCGAACCTATGGTTCGGACTTACTAAGGGTGGCCGATATGTTGAAAGTCAGTGTTTATCGCTACAACCCTGATCAGGACGCAGCACCGTTCATGCAGGAATTCCAGGTCAATACCCACGGTAAAGACCTGATGGTGCTGGACGTACTGGCCCTGATCAAAGAGCAGGACGAAGGTTTCTCCTATCGTCGCTCTTGCCGTGAGGGCGTTTGCGGCTCCGACGGTATGAACATCAACGGCAAAAACGGCCTGGCGTGCGTTACGCCGCTGTCTGCTGTCGTCAAAGGTAACAAGCTGATTGTTCGTCCTCTGCCAGGTTTGCCGGTTATTCGTGACCTGGTCGTCGATATGAGCATCTTCTACAAGCAATACGAGAAAGTGAAGCCGTTCCTGCAGAACGATACTCCGGCTCCGGCCATTGAACGTCTGCAATCGCCAGAAGAGCGTGAAAAGCTCGACGGTCTGTACGAGTGCATCCTGTGTGCTTGCTGCTCGACGTCGTGCCCATCCTTCTGGTGGAACCCGGACAAGTTCCTGGGCCCTGCTGCACTGCTGCAAGCCTACCGTTTCCTGGCTGACAGCCGTGACACCAAGACCAATGAGCGTCTGGCTTCGCTGGATGACCCGTTCAGCGTATTCCGCTGCCGCGGGATCATGAACTGCGTCAACGTGTGTCCGAAGGGCCTGAACCCGACTAAGGCCATCGGTCACGTGCGTAGCATGCTGCTGCAAAGTGGCGTTTGATACAAAGTTGTACGTAATACCGCTGTAACCGTAGATGCTACGGCGCAGGCTTCAACCGGCGCCGTAGCTATAACCTGAGCAACAGCTCAAAAAGCTGCGGCTCTTATTTTGAAGAAATGAGACCAGCAGGGGCATCCGGGCTGGTACCCGGACTATCAGCGTGATCCAAGTGGCTTGTTTTAGTCGCTGTATTCGGACTTTTTCAAGCATGCTCTGGTGTTCTCGTCGATGGTGTCCCCTAACCGAGGGTGACCAAGCATGCAAGAAAGCGTGATGCAGCGCATGTGGAACAGCGGCTATCTTTCAGGTGGTAACGCTGCCTATGTGGAAGAGCTCTACGAGCTCTACCTGCACGACCCTAACGCTGTGCCAGAAGAATGGCGCACCAAATTTCAGACGTTGCCTACTGACGGCAACTCTGCCAACGATGTTTCGCACTCCACAATCCGCGACCATTTCGTGCTGCTGGCAAAGAACCAGCGCCGCGCTCAACCGGTATCTGCCGGGAGCGTGAGCAGCGAGCACGAGAAAAAGCAGGTTGAAGTGCTGCGATTGATCCAGGCCTATCGGATGCGCGGCCACCAGGCAGCCCAGCTTGATCCGCTGGGGCTGTGGCAGCGTCCTGCACCTGCAGACCTGTCGATCAATCATTACGGCTTGACCAATGCCGATCTTGATACGACCTTCCGTGCCGGCGACCTGTCCATCGGCAAAGAGGAAGCGAGCCTACGCGAAATTCTCGAAGCGTTGCAGCAGACATATTGCCGCACCATTGGCGCCGAGTTCACGCACATCGTCGATTCCGAGCAGCGCCACTGGTTTCAGCAGCGTCTCGAAAGCGTGCGCGGCCGTCCGACTTACTCGGCTGATGTCAAAAGCCACCTGCTTGAGCGCGTAACAGCAGCTGAAGGTCTGGAAAAATACCTGGGCACCAAATACCCGGGTACCAAACGCTTCGGCCTGGAAGGCGGCGAAAGCCTGATTCCTTTGCTGGACGAGTTGATTCAGCGTTCGGGCAATTACGGCACCAAGGAAATCGTTATCGGCATGGCTCACCGCGGCCGTCTGAACGTATTGGTGAACACCTTCGGTAAAAACCCGCGCGAGTTGTTCGACGAGTTCGAAGGCAAGAAAAAAATCGAGTTGGGTTCCGGTGACGTCAAGTATCACCAGGGCTTCTCCTCCAACGTCATGACCTCCGGTGGCGAAGTCCACTTGGCAATGGCGTTTAACCCCTCCCACCTGGAAATCGTTTCTCCGGTGGTTGAAGGGTCTGTGCGTGCACGTCAGGATCGTCGTAATGACACGACTGGCGAAAAAGTACTGCCAATTTCCATCCACGGTGATGCTGCATTCGCAGGTCAGGGCGTGGTGATGGAAACCTTCCAGATGTCGCAAACACGCGGCTTCAAGACGGGCGGTACGGTTCACTTGGTGATCAACAACCAGGTTGGCTTCACCATCAGCAACCCGGAAGACTCCCGTTCTACCGAGTACTGCACTGACGTCGCGAAAATGATTCAGGCACCGATCCTCCATGTGAATGGCGATGATCCGGAAGCCGTGCTGTTTGTGACCCAGTTGGCTATCGACTATCGCATGCAGTTCAAACGTGACGTGGTGATCGACCTGTTCTGCTACCGCCGTCGCGGTCACAACGAGGCCGATGAGCCAAACGGTACTCAGCCGTTGATGTACCAGCAAATCGCTAAGCAGCGCACTACCCGTGAGCTGTATGCGGAACGTCTGACCCAAGAAAGCGTGGTGGATGCAGAACGCGTTCAGGCCAAGATCGACGAATACCGCAACGCGCTGGACAACGGTCTGCATGTTGTGAAAAGTCTGGTCAAGGAACCGAACAAAGAGCTGTTTGTTGACTGGCGTCCGTACCTGGGCCACGCCTGGACAGCGCGTCACGACACGCGTTTCGATCTGAAAACCCTGCAAGAACTGTCGGCCAAGCTGCTGGAAATTCCAGAAGGCTTCGTGGTTCAGCGTCAGGTTGCGAAGATCTACGAAGACCGTCAAAAAATGCAAGCCGGCGGCCTGCCGATCAACTGGGGTTATGCCGAAACCATGGCATACGCGACCCTGGCGTTCGAAGGTCACCCGATTCGCATGACCGGTCAGGACATTGGCCGTGGCACGTTCTCGCACCGTCATGCTGTGTTGCACAACCAGAAAGATGCTGGCACCTACATTCCTCTGAAGCACCTGTACGAAGGTCAGCCACGCTTTGACCTGTACGATTCGCTGCTGTCTGAAGAAGCGGTTCTGGCATTCGAATACGGTTACTCGACCACTACGCCTAACGCGCTGGTGATCTGGGAAGCCCAGTTTGGCGACTTCGCCAACGGCGCTCAGGTTGTGATTGACCAGTTCATCACCAGCGGTGAGCACAAGTGGGGCCGTCTGTGCGGTCTGACCATGTTGCTGCCACACGGTTATGAAGGTCAGGGCCCGGAGCACTCGTCGGCACGTCTTGAGCGCTATCTGCAACTGTGCGCAGAGCACAACATCCAAGTGTGCATGCCAACCACGCCAGCGCAGATCTACCATCTGTTGCGCCGTCAGGTGATCCGTCCGTTGCGCAAGCCGCTGGTGGTACTGACACCGAAGTCGTTGCTGCGTCACAAATTGGCAATCTCGACCCTGGAAGATCTGGCAGAAGGTTCGTTCCAGACCGTTATCCCAGAGATCGATGCACAAGATCCGGCGAAAGTCGATCGCATCGTCCTGTGTAGCGGCAAGGTCTACTATGACCTGTTGGAAAAACGCCGTGCTGAAGGTCGTGATGACATCGCTATCGTGCGTCTTGAGCAACTGTACCCATTCCCTGAGGACGACTTGATTGAAGTCCTGGCTCCGTACAAAAACGTCAAACATATTGTTTGGTGTCAGGAAGAGCCGATGAACCAGGGTGCTTGGTACTGCAGCCAACACCACATGCGCCGCATCATCAGCGGTCACGATAAGTCTCTCGTACTCGAGTACGCGGGCCGTGACGCTTCTGCTGCACCTGCTTGTGGTTACGCATCGATGCACGCTGAGCAACAGGCCAAACTGTTGCAAGACGCGTTTACTGTTTAACGCCTTCGCGCACTGAAACCGAATTTAAGGAACCACGAACATGGCTATCGAGATTAAAGCCCCTACTTTCCCGGAATCGGTTGCCGATGGCACCGTTGCCACCTGGCACAAGCAACCGGGCGACGCTGTCAAGCGTGACGACCTGATTGTTGACATCGAAACCGACAAGGTAGTGCTGGAAGTACTGGCCACTGCTGACGGCGTGCTGGGCGCAATCGTCAAGAACGAAGGCGACACCGTTCTGTCCGACGAAGTACTGGGCTCTATCGTTGAAGGCGGCGCTGCCGCTGCTCCGGCTGCTGCCGCTCCAGCCGCTCAGGCTGTTGCTCCTGCTGCTGATGGCGAAGACGATCCGGTTGCTGCTCCGGCTGCTCGCAAAATCGCTGAAGAAAACGGCATCAACATCGCTTCCGTTGCCGGTACTGGCAAAGGCGGTCGTGTGACCAAAGAAGACGTTGTTGCCGCTGTTGCTGCCAAAAAGGCTGCTCCTGCTGCTGCGCCTGCCAAGGCTGCTGCTCCAGCCGCTGCTGCTCCGGTTTTCGCTGCTGGCGACCGTGTAGAAAAACGCGTTCCGATGACCCGCGTTCGCGCTACCGTGGCCAAGCGTCTGGTAGAAGCTCAGTCGAACATGGCGATGCTGACCACGTTCAACGAAGTCGACATGACCGAAATCATGGCACTGCGTTCGAAGTACAAGGACCTGTTCGAGAAGTCCCACAACGGCGTACGCTTGGGCTTCATGTCGTTCTTCGTGAAAGCGGCTACCGAAGCGCTGAAACGCTTCCCGGCGGTTAACGCTTCGATCGACGGTTCGGACATCGTTTACCATGGCTACGCTGACATCGGTGTTGCCGTCTCCAGCGACCGTGGCCTGGTCGTTCCAGTACTGCGTAACGCTGAACTGATGAGCCTGGCTGAAATCGAAGGCGGCATCGCTGCTTACGGCAAGAAAGCCCGTGATGGCAAATTGTCTATCGACGAAATGACCGGTGGTACTTTCACCATCACCAACGGTGGTACTTTCGGTTCGATGATGTCGACTCCGATCGTCAACCCGCCGCAAGCCGCAATCCTGGGCATGCACAACATCCTTCAGCGTCCAATGGCAGTCAACGGTCAGGTTGTAATCCGTCCGATGATGTACCTGGCTCTGTCCTACGATCACCGTTTGATCGACGGCAAAGAAGCTGTAAGTTTCCTGGTAGCAATCAAAAATCTGCTGGAAGACCCGGCTCGCTTGCTTCTGGATATCTGATTGAAGCAGCTGCAAGTTGCGAGCTACAAGCTGTAAGAAAAAGCAGCTTGGCTTGCAGCTTGTGGCTAAAAGCTTGTCGCAAATAGAGGATCTATTTTCATGACACAGAAATTTGACGTCGTAGTGATTGGTGCGGGCCCTGGCGGCTACGTTGCCGCCATCAAGGCCGCGCAACTGGGTCTTTCGACTGCATGCATCGAAAAATACACCGACAAAGAAGGCAAGCTGGCCTTGGGCGGTACTTGCCTGAACGTTGGTTGCATTCCCTCCAAGGCGCTGCTGGACAGCTCCTGGAAGTATCACGAAGCCAAGGACGCATTTGCTATCCACGGTATCACCACGGGTGAAGTGAACATGGACGTGCCAGCAATGGTTGGCCGTAAAGCCAACATTGTTAAAGGCCTGACCTCCGGCGTTGCGACCCTGTTCAAAGCTAACGGTGTGACCTCGATTCAGGGCCACGGCAAACTGCTGGCCGGCAAACGCATTGAAATCACCAAGCCAGACGGTTCGGTTGAAGTCATTGAAGCCGAAAACGTGATCCTGGCTCCAGGTTCGCGACCAATCGACATTCCACCCGCTCCAGTCGATCAAAACGTGATCGTTGATTCGACCGGCGCTCTGGAATTCCAAACCGTACCTAAGCGTCTGGGCGTCATCGGCGCTGGCGTGATCGGTCTGGAACTGGGTTCGGTATGGTCCCGTCTGGGTGCTGAAGTGACCGTGCTGGAAGCTCTGGACACGTTCCTGTTGGCTGCCGACACCGCTGTTTCGAAAGAAGCGTTGAAAACCCTGACCAAACAAGGTCTGGACATCAAACTGGGTGCACGCGTTACCGGTTCCAAGGTCAACGGCGAAGAAGTCGTTGTGACCTACACCGATAAAGACGGCGAGCAAACCATCACGTTTGACAAGCTGATCGTAGCGGTTGGCCGCCGTCCAGTGACCACCGACCTGTTGGCCGCTGACAGCGGCGTGACCCTCGACGAGCGCGGCTACGTGCACGTTGATGATCACTGCGCGACCACCGTTCCAGGCGTCTACGCCATCGGTGACGTGGTTCGCGGCATGATGCTGGCTCACAAGGCTTCCGAAGAAGGCATCATGGTTGTTGAACGCATCAAAGGTCACAAGACCGAGATGAACTACGACCTGATTCCATCGGTTATTTACACTCACCCTGAGATCGCGTGGGTGGGTAAAACCGAACAGGCCTTGAAAGCTGAAGGCGTTGAAGTTAACGTCGGCACCTTTCCGTTCGCCGCGAGTGGCCGTGCCATGGCAGCAAACGATACCGGTGGCTTTGTAAAAGTCATTGCTGATGCCAAAACTGACCGCGTACTGGGCGTCCACGTGATTGGCCCGAGCGCTGCAGAGCTTGTTCAGCAGGGCGCAATCGGTATGGAATTCGGCACCAGTGCCGAGGACCTGGGCATGATGGTTTTCTCCCATCCAACCCTGTCCGAAGCGTTGCACGAAGCAGCGCTGGCTGTGAATGGCGGTGCCATCCACATTGCCAACCGTAAGAAACGTTAAGACCAGACAATAAGAAACCACGGCGGTTTGCCCGTCGTGAGCCTTGCACGCAAGCCTCACCGCGGAACTTCCGCCGGACGCAGTCTTGTCTTGTTTTATCCAGCCCCGGACTTTGTTCACGCAATGGCCGGGTTTGTTAAAGCAGCACAAGCAGCAGTCACAGGTGGTGCGGCACTAATAAAAGTGCAGCGCCGAATGCGCAGTACCTAACGAAGACGGTAAAAAGCATGAATCTTCACGAGTATCAGGGTAAGCAGCTGTTCGCTGAGTACGGCCTGCCAGTATCCAAGGGTTACGCAGTAGACACCCCGGAAGCGGCCGCAGAAGCGTGCGACAAAATCGGCGGAACCGAGTGGGTTGTAAAAGCCCAGGTTCACGCAGGTGGTCGCGGTAAAGCGGGCGGCGTAAAGCTGGTTCGCAGCAAAGAAGACGCTAAAGCATTCGCACAACAGTGGTTGGGCAAGCGTCTGGTGACCTACCAGACTGATGCCAATGGTCAGCCGGTCACCAAGATCCTGGTTGAATCGTGCACTGATATCGCTAAAGAGCTGTACCTGGGCGCTGTCGTTGACCGTTCGAGCCGTCGTATCGTGTTCATGGCTTCCACCGAAGGTGGCGTGGACATCGAGAAGATCGCACACGACACGCCAGAAAAAATTCTGAAAGCCACTATCGATCCACTGGTTGGCGCTCAGCCATTCCAGGGTCGCGAGTTGGCATTCCAGCTGGGTCTGGAAGGCAAGCAAGTTGCTCAGTTCGCCAAGATCTTCGTAGGTCTGGCCAAACTGTTCCAGGACCACGATCTGGCCCTGCTGGAAGTGAACCCGCTGGTTATCAAGACTGACGGCGACCTGCACTGCCTCGATGCAAAAATCAACATCGACGCAAACGCGATGTACCGTCAGCCCAAGCTGAAAACTTTCCACGATCCGTCGCAAGACGATCCGCGCGAAGCGCACGCTGCCCAGTTCGAACTGAACTACGTGGCGCTGGAAGGCAACATCGGTTGCATGGTCAACGGTGCTGGCCTGGCCATGGGTACCATGGACATCGTCAACCTGCATGGCGGCAAGCCAGCCAACTTCCTTGACGTTGGTGGCGGTGCAACCAAAGAACGCGTAACTGAAGCGTTCAAAATCATCCTGTCCGACAGCAATGTCGCTGCAGTGTTGGTTAACATCTTCGGCGGCATCGTTCGTTGCGACATGATTGCCGAAGGCATCATCGGTGCAGTGAAAGAAGTCGGCGTGAAAATCCCGGTGGTTGTGCGCCTTGAAGGCAACAACGCTGAACTGGGCGCTAAAGTACTGGCAGAA
>NZ_JASLGE010000101.1 GCF_030150285.1 Pseudomonas sp.
ACAGCTTTTCAAAGTGGCACGGCGTAAGGCCGGAACCTCAAGTGGCCGTGACCGCAGCAATGGATAGAGTTGCTGCACGACAGCGCGGCTGTCATTGCGCTTTTAAAAATCAAAAGATCGCGAGCAAGCTCGCTCCTACGCCCCTTAGACCACGCTGGCCGAACGCAGGTTTTGCGCAGTGGGTAGGGGTATTAAAATTTATGGAAAGATTTCTTTACGTCTCGTCATGAAAAACATACGAAATCAGCCACTTAGCGACTTTAAATCGCCTCAATCACTGCGCTGTAAGAAAAATGTTCCGCGTGAGTGCTGTTTCAGAGGTTTCCTGCTTGTTTAGTGGGTTGTTTCGTCTTGCTGGCGGCGGTGTTATGGGTTCTTGCCTTCGTGCGGGTGTACAATGCGCCGCGTTTTAACTGTGACTCATTTGCGTACCCGCGCATTTGTGCCGTTCGGTGCTGCACCGACTGGCCAAAACCTCAAGGCTAACCGGCCTTGTTAACTCCGCATTGCTACACGCAGTGCGGGTTCGATTTCGTCACAGATAAAAACAAACAGGTGACGCATGACTCGTGAAACAACCCTTGATTCCTGGCGTCTGCGCTGGGGTTTGATTCGTGTTGTAGACGCTTCGATCACTGCTTCAGGTGCTCACGTTACAACGCACTGAATGACTTCAAACCTTGTGTGGAACCCTTCCAATGAGTGGACAAACCTCGCATTCGGGCGAGCTTAAGCGCGGCCTGAAAAATCGTCATATCCAATTGATTGCCCTCGGTGGCGCTATCGGTACCGGCCTGTTCCTGGGCTCGGCCGGGGTGCTCAAATCCGCTGGCCCGTCGATGATCCTGGGCTACGCCATCTGCGGCTTTATCGCCTTTATGATCATGCGCCAGCTCGGCGAAATGATCGTCGAAGAGCCGGTCGCGGGCTCTTTCAGCCACTTTGCACACAAATACTGGGGCGGTTTCGCCGGCTTTATGTCGGGCTGGAACTGCTGGGTGTTGTACATTCTGGTGGGCATGTCGGAACTGACAGCCGTGGGCAAGTACGTGCATTACTGGTGGCCCGAGATTCCGACCTGGGCTTCAGCCGCCGCGTTTTTCGTGCTGATCAACCTGATTAACCTGACCAACGTCAAAGTGTTCGGTGAAGCCGAGTTCTGGTTCGCGATCATCAAGGTCGTGGCGATTATTGGCATGATCGCCCTGGGCAGCTATTTGCTGGTCAGCGGCAGCGGCGGTCCGCAGGCGTCGGTCAGCAACCTGTGGGAGCGCGGTGGGTTCTTCCCTAATGGGACCACCGGTTTGATCATGGCCATGGCCTTTATCATGTTCTCCTTCGGTGGCCTGGAAATGCTCGGTTTTACCGCAGCAGAGGCCGATAAACCGCGCACCGTGATCCCGAAAGCGATCAACCAGGTGATTTACCGCATCCTGATTTTCTACATCGGTGCCTTGGTGGTGCTGTTGTCCCTGACCCCTTGGGACTCGCTGCTTGAGACCCTCAATGCCGGTGGCGACAGCTACAGCAGCAGCCCGTTCGTGCAAGTGTTCTCGATGCTGGGCAGCAACACGGCCGCGCACATCCTTAACTTTGTGGTGTTGACCGCCGCTTTGTCGGTGTACAACAGCGGCACTTACTGCAACAGCCGCATGTTGCTGGGTATGGCCCAGCAAGGCGACGCGCCGAAGCCGTTGGCCAAAATCGACAAGCGCGGTGTGCCGGTCAACGCGATCCTGGCGTCGGCCGCTGTGACCGTGATTGCCGTGTTGCTCAACTACCTGATGCCCCACGATGCGCTGGAGCTGTTGATGTCGCTGGTCGTGGCCACGCTGGTCATCAACTGGGCCATGATCAGCTACTCCCACGTCAAGTTCCGCCAGCATATGAACAACACCCGGCAAACGCCGCTGTTCAAGGCGCTGTGGTACCCGTATGGCAACTTTGTCTGCCTGGCGTTCGTGGTGTTTATTCTGGTGATCATGTTGATGATCCCGGGTATTCGCGTCTCGGTGTACGCAATTCCGGTGTGGGTGGTCTTTATGTGGGTGTGCTACCTGATCAAGAACAAGCGCGCGGTGCAAGTCGCGGCTCAAACCTGCGGTTCGGTCGCTAAATAAGCTGAATCGAAACCCGACAAACCCGGCCTTGCGCCGGGTTTGTTGTTTGTGGGGTATCCTGCGCGGTCTGAAGAGGACCCTTTTTCAATGTTGGTGATTTCAAATGCTGTTCATATCCCGGATGCCGAGATTGAACTGACGGCCATTCGTGCTCAGGGCGCGGGCGGGCAAAACGTCAACAAAGTCTCAAGCGCCATGCACCTGCGCTTCGATATTCCCGGCTCGTCGCTGCCAGCGTTCTACAAGGAGCGGCTGCTGGCGTTGCGTGACAGCCGGATTACCGGCGATGGCGTGCTGATCATCAAGGCGCAGCAGTACCGCACGCAGGAGCAGAACCGGGCGGACGCCCTGGAGCGTTTGCTGGAGTTGATCCTGAGCGCCAGCAAAGTCGAGAAAAAGCGCCGGCCGACCAAGCCGACGCTGGGCTCGAAGAAGCGTCGCCTTGAATCTAAAACCAAGCGAGGCAGCATCAAGGCCGGGCGTGGCAAGGTCGACTTCTAACCCCTCTCGCAGGTGCGAGTGTTCAATCCGGCCTCAAGCGTTTGGCCTGGCGATACAGGTAAATACTCAGCAATAAGCCGCTGAACGCGGCCAGGGCGGCAAACAGAAAAATCGAACCAAAGCCAAACCCTGCCGCCACCGCACCGACCAGCGGGCCAGTGATGCCCAAAGACAAGTCGATAAACAGCGAGTACGCCCCCACCGCCGCGCCGCGGCTGGAGGGCGGCACCAGGTTGACCGCCTCGACCCCCAGCGCCGGGAAGACCAGCGAGAACCCGAACCCGCTCAAGGCCGCGCCCGCCAATGCAATGTGCGGGTCCGGTGCCAGCCACAGCAACAGCAGGCCCAGGGTTTCAACGCTCAGGCAGACAATCGCCACGCGAAAACCGCCAATACGGTTGATCAAATTGCCAAACATCAACCGGGCACTGATAAAGCTGGCCCCAAACAGGCTCAGGCACAGCGCCGCGTTCTCCCAGTGCTGGGTCGCGTAGTACAGGGTGATAAAGGTGGCGATGGTGCCAAAACCGATGGAGCCCAGGGCCAGGCCAGTGCCGTGGGGCAGTACCCGGCCCAGCACATGAAGAAAGGGCAGGCGCACACCGGTGACAATTGGCGCGGCGAGTTTGGGCCATGCCAGCAGCACACCCACGGTTGCCAAGGCAATGATGCTGACGCCCAGGCTCCACATGCCCAAATGCTCGACCATCACCACGCCTAGCGGTGCGCCAATGGCGATTGCGCCGTAACTGGCAATGCCGTTCCAGGAGATGACCTTGGCCGTGTGGGCCGCGCCGACCCGCCCGATGCCCCAGCCGATCGACCCGGAGCCCACCAAGCTCTCTGCGCTGCCGAGTATCAGGCGGCCGATCAACAGGCAGGTAAGGCTCAAGGCGGGCAGGGCCACCAGCCAGCTGGATATCAACATAAAGACACCGCTTAACCCGCAGCCCACCAGGCCGATGATCACGGCGCGTTTGCTGCCCTGGATGTCAATGATGCGGCTGGCATACGGCCGGCTTAGCAGCGTGGCCAGGTATTGGACACTGATCACCAGGCCCGCGATCACGGTGCCGAACCCCAGGTGGTTGTGCACATAGCCAGGCAGCACGGCCAGGGGAATGCCGATATTCAGGTAGCCGATAAAGGTGAACAGAACGATAGACACCACATTCAAAGTGACGGCCAGCGGACGTTGTGTTTCGGGCATGGGGCGAGGGTCCTGCGGCGTTAGAGCGGCGTTATCAACCGGGTTGCGATCAGGGCTGCCAGGGCGTTCTCTTGAGTGCCAAAGCGCGCCAGCAAGCGGGTCTGTTTCTCAGGGGGTAGGCGGTCCCAAAGCGCGATCATTTTCTCGGCGGTGCCGATCAGAACGCTGGCCTGGGTGTCGCTGAAGGTATCAGTCACGGTGAGGTCCGGGAGGGGGAGTGACGCAATTGTGTCAGGCGGTGTGAAAAAACCAATGTTTTTTCGCACCGCCTGATGAATGACCGTCAGTCTTCGCTGTCGGTCATGAGGCTTTCTTGAGCCTCGTCCAGTGCGGGGGTTTCGCCACTGGAGTGTTGCGCGATTGGCTGCTCGGTTTCTTGCAGGCTTGGGAAAGGGAGGTTTGGGATCTCATGCATCGTCGCGCTCCTCGCACAGTGTGTTTTTAAGTAGCTTGCTAAGGATACAGGACGAAGTGTGACAATTTGTCTTTTAATTGCGTCTGAAGCGGATTGTGTCGATTTTCCAACGCCCTCGGCCATTGTAGGAACGAGCTTGCTCGTGATCTGTTGATCTTTACAAGATCGCGGGCAAGTTCGCGCCTACAGAACGCCTACGTGCGGTGGGTGCACACCTGGGCAATTGCTTTGGCGAGCAGGTTCAGGCGGGTGCCGTCCACCCCGGCCATGTTGGCGCGGCCTGAACCGACCATGTACACGCTGTGCGCTTCACGCAGTAAACGCACTTGCTCGGCGGTCAGGCCTGTGTACGAAAACATACCGCGTTGTTGGTTGATATGGGCAAAGCGCTCGGCCAGGCCAAAAGGGGCCAGTGCTTGCACCAGGCCGCCGCGCAGGTGCGCGATGCGGCTGCGCATGGCTTCCACTTCTTCGACCCATAATGTTCTAAGCGCCGCATCGCCCAGAATGGTCGCCACCACGGCGGCACCGTGATCCGGCGGGTTGGACCACAGGTTGCGGGCCAGGTACGCCAGTTGGCTGCGGATGTCCGTCAGTTTCTCGGCATCCTGAGCGCACATGATCAGCGCGCCCACCCGTTCGCGGTACAGGCCGAAGTTTTTCGAGCAGGAGCTGGTGATCAACAGTTCCGGCAGTTCACGGGCGAACAGCCGCGTTGACCAGGCGTCTGCTTCCAGGCCATCGCCAAAGCCCTGGTAGGCAAAGTCGATCAGTGGCAGCAATTCACGGCGGCGCACAACCTCCAGTACTTTCAGCCAGTCGGCGTGCGACAGGTCGAAGCCCGTGGGGTTGTGGCAGCACGCGTGCAGCAGCACCACATCGCCCTTGGGGGCCTGCTCCAGCGCGGCGAGCATGGCAGTGACATTAAGCGTGTTGTCGTGACCCACGTAAGGGTAGTGGCTGATCTTCAGGCCGGCAGCCGCGAAGATCGTCTCGTGGATGGGCCAGGTCGGGTCACTCAGCCAAATTCCGCGCCCGGGCAAGCATTGCGCAATAAAGTCAGCGGCCAGACGCAAGGCACCGGTGCCGCCCGGTGTTTGTGTGGCACCGGCGCGGTGTTCGTTCAGCAGTGGCGAGTCTTCGCCCAGCACCAGCGCGCTGATCAATTGGCCGAAGCGGCTGTCGCCGTGCCCGCCGATGTAGGTCTTGGTGTGTTGCTGGTCCACCAGGCGCTGCTCTGCCTGTTTGACTGACTGCAAAATCGGCGTCAGGCCGTTGGCGTCTTTATAAACGCCAACGCCCAGGTCGAATTTGTTCGGGTTGGCGTCTTGGGCATAGGCATCCATCAACCCCAGAATCGGATCGCCCGGCACCCGGCCTATGGCCGCGAAGTGCATTACTTGCGCCCTTCAGCGGTTTTCGCCACGTCGTCCGTGCGCGCCGCCATGATGAAGTCATTGCGGTGCAGGCCTTTGATCGAATGGCTCCACCAGGTCACGGTCACTTTGCCCCACTCGGTCAACAGGCCCGGGTGATGGCCTTCAGCCTCGGAGATTTCAGCCACGGCATTGGTAAAGGCCAGGGCAAATTTGAAGTTCTTGAACAGAAAGACCTTTTCCAACTGCATAACGCCGTCGCGGACTTCGATGTTCCAGTCCGGGATTTGCTTGATCAGTACCGGCAATTCTTCATCGCTGACCTGGGGGGCATCGGCGCGGCAGGCTTCGCAGTGGGCTTGGTTCAGTGCGTTCATGGTGTATTCCTGAAGTCGTTTTTTTTGTGTTTGAAAAGCGCGTCAAGCGGCCTTGGGCTTGGGCGCAAATTTGGGGGCGTGAAGGCCCAGTTCCATGCCGTGTTCAACCATGCCCATGATGTCCTCGTGAGCCAGGTCAAACAGCCGCTTCAAATTCGGCAGAACAAAATACAGCGGTTGCAGGATATCGATCCGGTAAGGCGTACGCATGGCTTCCAGCGGATCGAAGGCCTGATGTTCCGGCTCTGCCGACAGGCTGTAAACCGTTTCTTTGGGTGACGAGAGAATGCCGCCCCCATAGATGCGCTGGCCTTCTGGCGTGTCCACCAGCCCGAATTCTATGGTCATCCAGTACAGACGGGCCAGGTACACGCGTTGTTCCTTGCTGGCCTGCAAGCCCAACTTGCCATAGGTGTGTGTGAACTCAGCGAACCACGGGTTGGTCAGCAGCGGGCAATGGCCGAAAATTTCATGGAAAATATCGGGTTCTTGCAGGTAATCCAGCTCTTCAGGGGTGCGAATAAACGTCGCCACCGGGAATTGCTTATTGGCCAGCAGTTCGAAGAAGGTCTGAAAGGGGATCAGGGCAGGGACGCGGGCGACTTGCCAGCCGGTGGTTGCACCCAGCACGGCGTTGATTTCGCCTAATTGCGGAATGCGGTCATGGGGCAGGTCGAGTTTATCGATGCCTTCCATGTACTCAGGGCAAGCGCGGCCTTCCAGCAGTTTCAGTTGGCGGGTGATCAGCGTGTTCCACACCGCGTGTTCGCCGGGTGTGTAATGGATAAAGTCGTTTTCATCCGGTTCGCGGGCGACGTACTTCGTTTGTTTCATGGGGCTCTCCGCAGAGAAATCGTTTTTATTGTTCTGTCAGGGACGGCGGGTGTTCGTGGTTAAGTGATACGCCAAGTTCTGGCCGGGTGCAGCCGGGCAAACGTCTCAATTGCCGGGAGGGCGTGGGTAATTCGTAAATAATTTGTTACGACAAGGCAATTGAACTGTCTTTCTTGCGTGAGGGATTGCAAAATCGTAAAAAAATCGTGACAGCGAAATGCTCTCCCGAGCAAAAAAACAACCCTGTAGGAGCGAGCTTGCTCGCGATCTTTTAAAAGGATCAAAAGATCGCGAGCAAGCTCGCTCCCACAGGTAGCAAATCAATAGCCGAGCCTTGCCCTATGCGTATCAAAGTCCATTGCCAAAACCGGATTGGCATCCTTCGCGACATTCTTAACCTGCTGGTGGCTTACGGCATCAACGTCAAGCGGGGCGAGGTCGGGGGTGATCAGGGTAATGCGATTTACCTGTATTGCCCCAACCTGATTAACCTGCAGTTCCAGGCGCTGCGCCCGAAGTTTGAAACCATTGCCGGTGTATTTGGTGTGAAGCGCGTAGGGCTAATGCCCAGCGAGCGCAGGCATATGGAACTCAATGCCTTGTTGGGCGCGATGGAGTTTCCGGTGCTGTCCATCGATATGGCGGGCAGCATCGTGGCGGCCAACCGCGCCGCCGCGCAACTACTCGGGGTGCGGGTGGATGAAGTGCCCGGCATCGCGCTGTCGCGTTACGCCGAAGACTTTGACCTGCCTGAGTTGGTGCGCGCCAACAAAGCGCGGATCAACGGCTTGCGGGTCAAGATCAAAGGTCACGTTTTTTTGGCGGACATCGCCCCCTTGCAACTTGAAAGCGATGACAGCGAAGCCATGGCGGGCGCGGTGCTGACCTTGCACCGTGCCGACCGCGTTGGGGAACAGATCTACAACGTGCGCAAGCAGGAATTGCGCGGTTTTGACAGCATCTTCCAAAGCTCCAAAGTCATGGCGGCCGTGGTGCGCGAGGCCCGGCGCATGGCCCCGCTGGATGCGCCCTTATTAATAGAAGGCGAAACCGGTACCGGCAAGGAGCTGCTGGCGCGTGCTTGCCATCTGGCCAGCCCGCGCGGGCAATCGCCGCTGATGGCGCTTAACTGTGCCGGCTTGCCCGAGTCCATGGCCGAAACCGAGCTGTTCGGTTACGGCCCCGGTGCCTTTGAAGGCGCGCGGGCCGAAGGCAAATTGGGCCTGCTGGAATTGACCGCTGGCGGCACCTTGTTTCTGGATGGTGTAGGGGAAATGAGCCCGCGCTTGCAGGTGAAACTGCTGCGCTTCCTGCAGGACGGCTGCTTCCGGCGAGTAGGCAGTGATGAAGAGGTGTACCTGGATGTGCGGGTGATGTGCGCCACCCAAGTCGATTTGTCTGAACTGTGCGCTCGCGGTGAATTCCGCCAGGACCTGTACCACCGGCTTAACGTGCTGTCGCTGCATATCCCGCCGCTGCGCGAATGCCTGGACGGCCTGGAGCCTTTGGTGGAGCATTTTCTCGATCAGGCCAGCCGCCAGATCGGCTGCCCGTTGCCGCGACTGGCCCCGCCGGCCTTGGACCGTCTGCGCTACTACCATTGGCCGGGTAACGTGCGGCAACTGGAGAACGTGCTGTTTCAGGCGGTGTCGTTGTGCGACGGCGGCGTGGTCAAGGTTGAACACATTCGCCTGCCGGACTACGGCGTGCGCCAGCCACTGGGCGAATTCTCCATGGAAGGCGGGCTGGAACAAATTGTCGGACGTTTCGAGAAAAGCGTGTTGGAGCGGCTGTATGCCGAACACCCCAGTAGCCGTTTGCTGGGCAAGCGCTTGGGCGTGTCCCACACCACCATCGCCAACAAACTGCGCGAGCACGACATCATCAAGCCCGGTAAAGAAACCTGAGTTGCCAACATGAAACGCGTAGGAGCGAGCTTGCTCGCGATCTTTTGATCGGTTTAAACGATCGCGAGCAAGCTCGTTCCTACAGGACATTGTTTGCCGCTATCGGCATATCCGCGCCGTTTCACGTTTTTAAACCCATGCCGTAAATCCCTTGTGCAGCCCTCAAACCCCGGCCCCACACCGTCAAAAAAAAGTTGGTGCGCTAATTGCTAGAACACCGTCAAGACTCATCCCGAGGCAAGACAGTGGACAAGTACCTGTATGTGGCAATGACCGGTGCCAGCCAGAACGCGCTGGCGCAAAAGGCCCATGCCAACAACCTGGCGAACATCTCGACCAACGGCTTTCAGCGCGACCTGGAACAGGCGCGTTCGATGCCGGTGTTTGGCGACAGCTTTCCCGCACGGGCCTTTGCCCTGAGCGAGCGCCCGGGTACGGACTTCACCCCAGGCGCGATGGTTCAGACCGGGCGTGACCTGGACGTGGCGGTGGGTGGCGACGGCTGGATGGCGGTGCAAACCCCGGAGGGCGGCGAGGCTTACGTACGCACCGCGAGCTTGAATGTGGACGCGTTGGGCATGCTGCGGGCGGGCAACGGCATGCCGGTGATGGGCAATGCCGGGCCGATTGCCGTGCCGCCGGAGCAAAAAATCGAAATTGGTGAAGACGGCACCGTCAGTATCCGCGCCATGGGCGAAGGCCCGCGAGTGATGGCTGAAGTGGACCGCATCAAGCTGGTTCAACCCGACCTGCGCACCCTGAGCAAAGGGCCGGACGGCATGATCCGCACCCGTGACGGCCAACCGGTACCCGCCGATGCCAACGTGCGCGTGGTCTCCGGGTTCCTGGAAGCGAGCAACGTCAATGCCGTGGAAGAGATGACCTCGGTGCTGGCCCTGGCCAAGCAGTTCGAACTGCACATCAAAATGATGAACACCGCCAAAGAAGACGATCAGGCCATGACTCGGGTCCTGTCCATCAGCTAATGACTTGAACGCTGCGCCGAAAAACGGCGGGCGAGGAGAACACCATGCTTCCGGCACTATGGGTTGCTAAAACCGGTTTGGCTGCACAAGACACCAACCTGACGACCATTTCCAACAACCTGGCCAACGTCTCGACCACGGGCTTCAAGCGCGATCGCGCCGAGTTCCAGGACTTGCTCTACCAGATCAAACGTCAGCCGGGCGCACAGTCCACCCAGGACAGCGAATTGCCGTCGGGCCTGCAAGTGGGCACCGGGGTGCGCATTGTCGGCACGCAAAAGAACTTCACCGCCGGCAGCCTGCAGACCACCGAGCAGCCGCTGGACATGGCGATCAACGGCCGCGGTTTTTTCCAGGTCATGCAGCCTGATGGCACTACGGCCTACACCCGTGACGGTACTTTTCACCTGGACGCCAACGGCCAGATCGTCACGGCCAGCGGCTTTGCCCTGGAACCGGCGATTGTGGTGCCGGCCGATGCCCAGACGTTCACTGTCGGCCAGGACGGCACGGTGTCGGTGACCATCACTGGCAACGCGGCCGCGCAAATCATTGGCAACCTGCAAACCGCCGACTTTATCAACCCGGCGGGCCTGCAGTCCCAGGGCGGCAACCTGTTTGTGGAAACGGCTTCCAGCGGTGCCCCGCAAATCGGCACGCCCGGCCTGAACGGCTTTGGCACCACCATGCAAAGCACCCTCGAAACCTCCAACGTCAGCACCGTGGAAGAAATGGTCAACATGATCACCACGCAGCGGGCCTACGAGATGAACTCCAAAGTCATCTCCACTGCTGACCAAATGCTGTCGTATGTGACGCAAAACCTGTAATGACGCAGCCAGGGCGGGAGATTTCATGAAACGCTTTTATTCAGTGCTGGCACTGGGCACCGTGACGTTCCTGGCGGGGTGCGTCAGCCCGCCGCCACGGCCCAATGACCCTTACTACGCCCCGGTATTGCCGCGCACACCGTTGCCGGCGGCGGCCAACAATGGCTCGATTTACCAGGCCGGTTTCGAACAGAACCTGTACAGCGACCGCAAGGCGTTTCGCATTGGCGACATCATCACCATCACCCTGAATGAGCGAACCCAAGCGAGTAAAAACGCCAACTCGGCCATCGGCAAAAACAGCAAAACCAACATCGGCCTGACGTCGCTGTTTGGGGGCGGCATGACCACCAACAATCCATTGGGCGGTGCCGACCTGAGCCTGGATGCGGGTTATAGCGGTAGCCGCGCCACCAAGGGCGACAGCAAGGCCGGGCAGGGCAACAGCCTGACCGGTTCGATCACCGTGACCGTGGCTGATGTATTGCCCAATGGGATCATCGCGGTGCGCGGCGAAAAATGGATGACCCTGAACACCGGCGATGAGTTGGTGCGCATTGCGGGTCTGGTGCGCGCCGATGACATCGCCACTGACAATACGGTGCCTTCGACCCGCGTGGCCGATGCGCGCATCACCTACTCGGGCACGGGCTCGTTTGCCGATGCCAGCCAACCGGGCTGGTTTGACCGTTTCTTCCTTAGCCCGCTGTTTCCTTTTTGAAGCGCTTGCCCTTAAGTGAACCTCACCATGCCTAACCTCAAGCATTTGCTCGCAGCCGTGCTGCTGTTGTCGACCAGCCTGGGCGTGCACGCCGAGCGGTTAAAAGACATCGCCAGCATTTCCGGCGTGCGCTCCAACCAATTGATCGGTTATGGCTTGGTGGTCGGGCTCAATGGCACGGGCGACCAGACCACGCAAACCCCGTTCACCCTGCAGACGTTCAACAACATGTTGTCGCAGTTCGGCATCAAAGTGCCGCCGGGCTCGGGCAACGTGCAGTTGAAAAACGTCGCGGCGGTGTCCATCAGTGCCGATTTGCCCGCGTTCGCCAAGCCGGGCCAGGTGATCGACATCACCGTGTCCTCCATCGGTAACTCCAAAAGCCTGCGCGGCGGGACATTGCTGCTGACGCCGCTCAAGGGCATCGACGGCAACGTGTACGCCGTGGCTCAAGGCAACCTGGTGGTCGGCGGCTTTGACGCCGAAGGCCGCGACGGTTCGAAAATCACCGTCAACATTCCGTCGGCCGGGCGCATTCCGGGCGGTGCGTCGGTGGAGCGCGCGGTGCCGAGCGGTTTCAATCAGGGCAACAGCCTGACCCTGAACCTCAACCGTTCTGACTTCACCACCGCCAAGCGCGTGGTCGATAAAATCAATGACCTGCTCGGCCCCGGCGTGGCGCAGGCCATCGACGGTGGCTCGATCCGCGTGACTGCGCCGCTGGACCCCGGCCAGCGGGTGGACTACCTGTCGATTCTGGAAAACCTTGAAGTGGACCCAGGGCAAGCGGTGGCCAAGGTCATCATCAACTCGCGCACCGGCACCATCGTGATCGGCCAGAACGTCAAGGTGTCGCCTGCGGCCGTGACCCACGGCAGCCTGACCGTGACCATCACCGAAGACCCGATTGTCAGCCAGCCAGGCCCGTTCTCCAATGGCGAGACCGCCGTGGTGCCGCGCTCGCGGATCAACGCGCAGCAAGAGGCCAAGCCGATGTTCAAGTTTGGCCCGGGCACCACCCTGGATGAAATCGTACGCGCCGTGAATCAGGTGGGGGCCGCGCCCAGCGACCTGATGGCGATCCTCGAAGCCCTGAAACAGGCCGGTGCGTTGCAAGCCGACCTGATCGTGATTTGAGGCTGACAGCATGGAAATGAAAGGGGGCGTCATCGGTGGCAGCGACTCGGGATCGTTTAGCGACCTGAACCGGCTGAACAACCTGAAAGTGGGGGACCGCGACAGCGATGCCAACATGCGCAAGGTGGCGCAGGAGTTCGAATCGCTGTTCCTCAACGAAATGCTCAAGTCCATGCGCTCGGCCAATGAAGTGTTGGGGGAGGGCAACCCGCTCAACACCCCGGCGGCCAAGCAGTATCAGGAAATGTACGACCAGCAATTGTCTGTGACCCTGTCGCGCCAGGGCGGCGGCATTGGCCTGGCCGATGTGTTGATGCGCCAGATGTCGAAAAACAAATCCGCCGTGCCGGGTGAGGCGGTGGCCATCACCGCGTTGACCCCTGAAACGCCCCCCCCGGCCGTGACCGCGACGGCGGCCGTCGACAGCCCGCTGGTGCGCGTCAATGGCCAGCGGCCTTTGTGGGCGGTACGGGTCGCCACCGAGCCGGGTGCGGCCCTGGACGTGCATAGAAACGACCGGGCGCTGCTTAATCAGCGGCGCCTGGCATTGCCGAACAAACTGACGGACCGCCTGTTGGCGGGCATCGTGCCCTCGGCCGACGCGGCGCGTTCTACCCTCAACACCGGCGGTATGCCGGGGCGCACCCAGGCGATGGAGGCGGTGATCAAAGACAGCCGCTCGCCGATGCTCAGTGCCAGTGGCAGCCAAGGGCGCTTGCAAATTTACGGCCGCGCGGTGGCCCAGCCGCCGCTGGCCCCGGTCAAGCAGGCGTTTGAATCGGCCGATGCCTTTGTCGCCACCCTGATGCCCATGGCGCAACAGGCCGCCGACCGTATTGGCGTCGACCCGCTGTACCTGGTGGCGCAAGCCGCGCTGGAAACCGGCTGGGGCAAATCGGTGATGCGCCAGCAGGACGGCACCAGCAGCCATAACCTGTTCGGCATCAAGGCCACCGGCAGTTGGCAGGGCGCGCAGGCGCGGGCCATCACCAGCGAGTTCAAGGGCGGGCAAATGGTCAGGGAGACGGCGGACTTCCGCTCCTACGACTCCTATCAGGACAGCTTCCACGACCTGGTCACGCTGTTGCAGAGCAACACACGTTATAAAGATGTGCTCAACGCGGCCGATAGACCTGAGCAGTTTGTACGCGAGTTGCAGAAGGCCGGTTACGCAACCGACCCGGACTACGCGAGCAAGATTTCGCAGATAGCCAAGCAAATGAAAACCTACCAGAGCTTCGCCTCGACGGGTTCTCTCACGCATTTATAAGGTTTGAACCATGGCGAGTTTGATCAACATCGGAATGTCGGGGCTGAACGCCAGCCAAGGGGCGTTGGCGACGGTCGGCAATAACATTGCCAACGCCAACACCTCGGGCTATTCGCGCCAGCAAGTCGTTCAGGGCAGCGCCGCGTCGCAGCAGGTGGGTGGGGTGTTTATCGGCACCGGCACCACCTTGGCGGACGTGCGCCGTGTCTACAATTCCTATCTCGACGCCCAGTTGCAAACCACCACGTCGCTGAACGGTGATGCCCAGGCTTACCTGGACCAGATTGGCTCGGTCGACAAATTACTGTCGGATAAGAGCACCGGCGTTTCGTCGGCGCTCAACAGCTTTTTCGCGTCCTTGCAAACCGCGGCGGGCGCGCCGGGGGATATGTCGTCGCGCCAGTTATTGCTGACCAGCGCGCAAACCCTGAGCAACCGTTTCAACTCGATCGCGACCCAGCTCAACCAGCAGAACGAAGGCCTTAACAGCCAGTTGGACACCTTGGCCTCAATGGTCAACCAGCACACGGCCACCATTGCCTCGCTGAACAAACAGATCACCCAGGCCACCACCGCCGGCAACACCCCGAACAACTTGCTGGATGCACGCAACGAAGCGGTGCGCACGCTCAATGAACTGGTCGGCGTGACCGTTCAGGAGCATGACAATGTGTACGACATCACCCTGGGTACCGGCCAGGCGCTGGTGCAGGGTGACACGAGCAACACCTTGTCGGCGGTGCCGGGCAAAATCGACAAAAGCCAGTTCAGCATTCAAATCAACTACGCGCAGTCCAGCTCTGACGTCACCTCGGTGCTGACCGGCGGCAAGATGGGCGGCCTGCTGCGCTACCGCGAAGACGTATTGGCCCCGGCCATGAACGAGCTGGGCCGTACCGCCATTGTGGTGGCCGACGCCATCAACCGCCAGTTGGGGCAAGGCCTGGACATGAACGGCGAGTTTGGCGCGTCGATGTTCAACAGCATCAACAGCGAGAAGGCCATCAGCCAGCGCAGCCTGGCCGCGACCGGCAATAACCCGGCGTCCGGCAACCTGAATGTCAGCATCACCAACAGCGGTGCGCTGACCACCTTTGACTACGAAGTAACGTTCTCCAGCAGCCAGGCCTACACGGTCAAACGTTCCGACGGCGCAAGCATGGGCCCGTTTGAACTGGGCAGCACCCCGCCAGCGGTGATCGATGGCTTCAGCCTGGACCTCAATGGCGCGGCGCTGAGCAAGGGTGACACGTTCAAAGTCAGCCCCACCCGCACCGGTGCGAGCGCCATCGGGGTGCAAATGACCGATGCCAACCAGTTGGCGTTTTCCGGGGTGCTGGTGTCGGGCGCGGGCGGTTCCAATTCGGGCACCGGTGCGGTGAGCGGCTTGAACCTGTCGGCACCGCTGGACATCTATGGCGGTCAGGCGCTGGGCAAGGCCCAAGGTGATATCGAAGGCCTGCTGCCCGTGCGGCTGGCCTTTGGCGAGGTCAAGGACGGCGCGCAGAGTTACCGGGTGCTGAACGAAAAGGGCGAGGAAATCGCCAAGGGCACCCTCGTTCCTGGCCAGGACAATAAAGTCACCCTCAAAATCCCGATGACCAACGCGGATGGCACGCCCATCAACAACGCCGACGGCACGCCCAAAACTGTCAATTTTGATGCCAGCCTCAGCGGTTCGCCGGCCAAGGGCGACACCTTCGACATCAAATTCAACAAAGACGGCAAAGCGGACAATCGCAACGCCAACCAATTGATGGGCCTGCAAACCAAGGCCACCGTGGGCACCGCCGATGGTGGCGGGGTCAGCCTGGGCACCTCGTACAGCCAATTGGTCTCCAAGGTGGGTGCCAAGGCCAGCCAGGCCGGGGTTGACGCCACGGCCAACAACGCGGCGCTGACCTATGCCAAGGAAACCCGCAACTCGGTCTCCCAGGTCAACCTGGACGAAGAAGCGTCCAACCTGGTGAAGTTTCAGCAGTACTACACGGCATCGTCGCAGATCATCAAAGCGGCGCAAGAAACCTTCAGCACGCTGATCAACAGTCTTTAAGGGAGCCCGACGATGCGTATTTCCACTGCCCAGTTTTATGAGTCGACCAGCGCCACCTACCAGAACAACTTCTCGTCGGTGATCAAGACCCAAGGCCAGATTGACTCCGGCGTGCGTATTCAGACAGCCGCCGATGACCCCGTTGGCGCGGCACGCCTGCTGCAGTTGCAACAGCAAAAAGCCATGTTGGGCCAGTACACCGCCAACATGAACAGCATCAAGGCTTCGTTGGGCAGCCAGGAAACGGTTCTGGACAGCATCAACACCGCGCTGCAAAAAGCCGGTGAGCTGACGCTACGGGCGGGCGGTGCGACGGCCGACGCTGACCGCTTCGCCATCGCCAATGAGCTGGGCAGCCTCGAAGACCAGGTCTTCAGCCTGCTCAACAGCAAGGACGCGTCGGGCAACTACCTGTTCTCGGGCTCCAAGACCGACACGCCGCCTTACACCCGTAATAACGACAGCACCTACACCTACCAAGGCGACGACACACAGCTCAACCTGAAGGTGTCCGACACCTTGAACCTGGCCAGCAGTGACACGGCCAAAAGCTTTATGGAAGGCGCGGTCAACACGGGCCGTACCCAGGTGACGGCGCGGCCGCCGGTGAACAGCGACGGCGATGTGATTGCTGACAATGGCGCGGTGTCGGTGTCCGCTGGTTTGATCACCTCAAGCCCAGTGTTCAACAAGAGTTTTGCCGATGGCCAGCCCTATAAACTGGTGTTCACCAGCAGCACCCAGTACACGCTGATGGACGCCAACGACAACGACATCACCGCTGAAGTGTCGAGCAACGGCGTGTTCGATTCGACCAAGGAGGGGGCTCACAGCCTCAACCTGCGCGGCGTGACGTTCGACATCAACCTGAACCTCAAGGACATCCCGGCGGCTGACCGCGACGCGGCGGTGGCGGGGCATTCGTTTGACCTGCACGCCAAGCCCGACACCTTCAACACCTCGCGCACCCCGAGCAACCCGTCCACCGCGCAAATCACCGACTCACGCGTGGCTGATGCCCAGGTGTACAGCGACAGCTTCCCCAGCAATGGCGCGCTGATCAATTTCACCAGCGAGACCGAGTACGAGGTGTATGCGCAGCCCGTCACGGCCAATAGCAAACCGATTACCAAAGCCAGCATGACGGGTGATTCGCTGACGGTCATGGGAGTCACGTTTGACTTCACCGGGCCGCGAGCGGCGGGCGACCAGTTCGTGGCCAGCGGCAACAACCACCAGAGCCAGAATGCCCTGGATACCCTGAGCCAGTTGCGTCAGGCGCTGAAAGTGCCGACCGACAAAGACCCCGCCGCGCTTCAGGCCCAGCGCGATGCCATCAACTCGGCGATTGGCAACCTGAAAAACGCCAGTGCGGGCATCGACGCGGCCCGAGGGTCGATTGGTGCACGCTTGAAAGCAGTGGACCTCCAGGCCGATGAAAACATCAGCATGGGCCTGGCCAACGACTCCACCACGGCGGCCATCGGCAACACTGACATGGCGGGGGCATCGATTGAACTGGCATTCCAGAAATCCATGCTCGAAGCCTCACAACTGGCCTTCGTCAAAATCGCCCAGCTGAGCCTGTTCAACCAGTTGTAATGGGGTGGGCTTGTAGTCGTTGCCGAAGGCTGCGATCGGTTGCGCAGCGATCGTAAAACCTGAGTCCTGGGTCTGACAGGTGGGCCGTGCGCCTGTGTACCGGGTACATATCCATTACGCGTGTTTAACCGAGCTATCGGTTTCGCTCTTACAGCGAGTCCCTTTTGTCAAACAGCCACAAAAGGAACCAAAAAGGCCTTGCCCCGACGTTCGGCCTTCGCTGCGCTCAGGT
>NZ_JASLGE010000102.1 GCF_030150285.1 Pseudomonas sp.
AACGCAACGCGTTGCGCCATTGGCTGGCCGGCTTCACTCAACTGCCGGACACCGATCATTGGGCCGGGTGGGAAACCCTGCGCGATGCCCGCGAAGATGCGCAACCAATCTGGACATTGGCCGAGGGCCAGTTACACCGGGCTGGCGGTCACCTCTGGTGGTTGAGCGGTGACTGGTTGCGTCAGCCTGTTGCGCCATTGGCGTGGGAGCAGGCGGATTTGCCATTGAGCCTGCCGGGTAATGGTCAGTTACGTTTGCACGGTGAGATTCCCGCAGGTCCTTTGCACGTGAGCTATCGTCAAGGTGGTGAGGTGATGCAACTGGCGCAACGCGGGCATCGGGATCTCAAGCGTTTGCTCAACGAGCACGGTGTCCCCGGCTTTGTGCGTGGCAGATTGCCGCTGTTGTACCGCAATGAGCAGTTATTGGCGGTGGCAAACCTTCAGGGATTGGCTTGCGACCCCTGTGGGCGTTGGCAATTGCAGTGGTTGCCAACTTCCAGCGATCAAGGTTTGAGCTGAAAGGGGCTTTCCGGTAGACTACGCTCCCTTCTTGATACAACTTCTGTAAATTCTCCGTAATTACAGATGTTGCCGATTACCAAGCAGTCTTTGCTGGGCGATTTTAAAAAAATGTGTGGCTTGTATCGAACCGTTGGTTTCCATCGGTCTGTTTCAACGCAGCAGTTTTTCGAAAGGTGCACTGTGACTAATGCTGGTGATTGGGGGCTTCGGCCTTCCTTCGCTCTCCCCGGCGGCTCTGACCGCTTTAACGCAGACTTCTAGGGTTTTTCATGACGCGCTACATCTTCGTCACGGGCGGTGTTGTTTCTTCATTGGGGAAAGGCATTGCCTCGGCTTCATTGGCAGCCATCCTGGAGGCGCGGGGACTTAAGGTCACCATGCTGAAGCTGGACCCCTACATCAACGTTGATCCGGGCACCATGAGCCCGTTCCAGCACGGTGAAGTGTTCGTTACTCACGACGGCGCCGAAACCGACCTGGACTTGGGCCACTACGAGCGGTTTATCCGCACGACCATGACCCAGAACAACAACTTCACCACGGGGCGTGTTTACGAGCACGTTCTGCGCAAGGAGCGCCGTGGTGATTACCTGGGTGCAACCATTCAGGTAATTCCGCACATCACAGACGAGATCAAGCGTCGAATCATCAAGGGCGCCGGCGATGCCGACGTAGCGATGGTTGAGATTGGCGGCACTGTGGGTGACATTGAGTCGCAACCGTTCCTCGAGGCAATCCGTCAGTTGCGCATTGAAGTAGGTGCCAAGCGCGCCATGCTGATGCACCTGACGCTGGTTCCGTACATCGCCACGGCTGGCGAGACGAAAACCAAACCCACGCAGCACTCGGTTAAAGAACTGCGTTCTATCGGCCTGCAACCAGACGTTCTGATCTGCCGTTCCGATCATCACGTTGATGTGTCCTCGCGTCGCAAGATCGCGCTGTTCACCAACGTTGAAGAGCGTGCTGTCATTTCTCTGGAAGACGCCGACACGATCTACAAGATCCCGGGCATGCTGCACGCTCAAGGGCTGGACGATTTCGTGGTGGAGCGCTTTGGCTTGCAATGCAACAGCGCCGACCTGTCCGAGTGGGACAAGGTCGTTGATGCCAAGCTCAATCCAGAACACGAAGTCACTATCGCCATGGTCGGCAAGTACATGGAGTTGCTGGATGCGTACAAATCGCTGATCGAAGCGATGAGTCACGCCGGCATCTCCAATCGCACCAAGGTCAACCTGCGTTATATCGATTCTGAAGACATCGAAAACAAAGGGACTGAACTGCTTGAAGGCGCTGATGCCATTCTGGTGCCGGGTGGCTTCGGTCTGCGCGGCGTTGAAGGCAAAATCACGGCGGCTCAGTACGCTCGTGAAAACAAGGTGCCTTACCTGGGTATCTGCCTGGGCATGCAAGTGGCGGTTATCGAGTTCGCACGTAACGTTCTGGGCTGGAAAGACGCCAACTCCACCGAGTTCGATCGCAGCAGCGGTCACCCGGTTGTGGGCTTGATCACTGAGTGGGAAGACGCCACCGGTGCAGTCGAAACCCGTACCGAGACCTCTGATTTGGGCGGCACCATGCGTCTGGGCGCACAGGATTGCCAACTGGCAGCCGGTTCCAAGGTTCACGATTGCTATGCCAAGGACGTAATTGTTGAGCGTCATCGCCATCGCTATGAAGTGAACAACAACCTGCTGCCACAACTGATCGAAGCGGGCCTGAAAGTGACCGGTCGTTCCGGTGACGGCGCGCTGGTAGAAGTGGTTGAGGCACCTGATCATCCCTGGTTCGTGGCTTGCCAGTTCCACCCGGAGTTCACCTCGACGCCACGTGATGGTCACCCACTGTTCACCGGTTTCGTCAAAGCGGCACTGGCGCAACACGAGAAGAAGGCTTAATCAGCATGGCGCAAAAGATTATCCGCGTAGGCAATATCGATATTGCCAACGACAAGCCAATGGTCTTGTTCGGTGGCATGAACGTGCTGGAAAGCCGTGATATGGCCATGCAGGTGTGCGAAGAGTACGTGCGTGTTACTGAAAAGCTCGGTATCCCTTACGTTTTCAAGGCCAGCTTCGACAAAGCCAACCGCTCATCGATCAACTCTTACCGTGGCCCCGGCCTCGAAGAGGGCATGCGGATTTTCCAGGACATCAAGCAAGCGTTTGGTGTGCCCGTGATCACCGACGTCCACGAGCCTGCGCAAGCAGCCGTGGTCGCCGAGGTGTGCGACATCATTCAACTGCCGGCTTTCCTTTCGCGTCAGACCGACCTGGTTGTGGCCATGGCCAAGACCGGTGCCGTGATCAACATCAAGAAAGCCCAATTCCTTGCGCCTCAGGAAATGAAACATATTCTGAGCAAGTGCGAAGAGGCGGGTAATGATCAGTTGATCCTCTGTGAACGCGGCTCCAGTTTTGGCTACAACAACCTTGTAGTCGACATGCTGGGCTTCGGCATCATGAAGCAATTTGAGTACCCGGTATTTTTCGACGTGACCCACGCGCTGCAAATGCCCGGTGGTCGTGCCGATTCGGCCGGTGGTCGTCGTGCCCAGGTCACAGACCTGGCCAAGGCTGGCATTAGCCAGGGCCTGGCTGGCCTGTTCCTTGAGGCGCACCCGGATCCAGACAACGCCAAATGTGATGGCCCTTGTGCCTTGCGTCTGGACAAGCTGGAGCCATTTCTGGCTCAGCTCAAGTCGCTGGATGAGTTGGTTAAAAGTTTTCCGACAATAGAAACCGCTTAAACCGCTGTTCTCCGGTAAAGTACCGCACGATTTCTCGGGCCCTTGTGGCCCGAGCTTTATCGTCTGCAAGGCTGCCTATTTTTCGCCCTTGCTGGCGATGACAAAATTTCCCTCAGCTGCGTCGTTTTCGTCAACTTTGGAGTTTTACAACAATGGCAAAAATCGTCGACATCAAAGGTCGTGAAGTTCTCGACTCCCGTGGCAATCCCACCGTGGAAGCGGATGTACTTCTCGACAACGGCATCATCGGTAGCGCTTGCGCGCCGTCCGGTGCTTCCACGGGTTCGCGCGAAGCGCTGGAACTGCGTGATGGCGACAAGAGCCGTTACCTGGGCAAAGGCGTACTCAAAGCCGTTGCCAACATCAATGGCCCTATTCGTGATTTGCTGCTGGGTAAAGACCCGGTTGATCAAAAGGCGCTCGACCACGCGATGATCGCGCTGGACGGTACTGAAAACAAAGGTTCGCTGGGTGCTAACGCGATTCTGGCTGTGTCCCTGGCGGCTGCCAAGGCTGCGGCTCAGGACCAGGACCTGCCGCTGTACGCTCATATTGCCAACCTCAACGGTACCCCGGGCGTTTACTCGATGCCGGTTCCGATGATGAACATCATCAACGGTGGCGAGCACGCGGATAACAACGTCGATATCCAGGAGTTCATGGTGCAGCCGGTTGGTGCCAAGACCTTCTCCGATGCTCTGCGTATGGGCACCGAAATTTTCCATCACCTCAAGGCTGTGCTCAAGGCACGTGGCCTGAACACTGCAGTGGGTGACGAAGGTGGTTTCGCGCCTAACCTGGCGTCCAACGAAGATGCACTGAAAGTGATCTCCGAAGCGATCGCCAATGCCGGTTACACCTTGGGCACTGACGTGACCCTGGCACTGGACTGCGCGGCCAGCGAGTTCTACGAAGACGGTAAATACAATCTGTCTGGTGAAGGGCAGGTGTTCAGCTCTGAAGGTTTCGCCGAGTACCTGAAAGGTCTGACTCAGCGTTACCCGATCATCTCCATTGAAGATGGCCTGGACGAGTCTGACTGGGATGGTTGGAAAATTCTGACGGATAAAATCGGTGAGAAAGTTCAGTTGGTGGGCGATGACCTGTTCGTTACCAACACCAAGATCCTGCAAGAAGGCATCGATAAAAACATTGCGAACTCGATTCTCATCAAGTTCAACCAGATCGGTACGTTGACCGAAACCCTGGAAGCGATCCAGATGGCCAAGGCGGCGGGCTACACCGCTGTCATCTCGCACCGCTCCGGCGAAACCGAAGACTCCACCATTGCCGACCTGGCCGTGGGCACTTCGGCTGGCCAGATCAAAACCGGCTCGCTGTGCCGTTCGGACCGCGTATCCAAGTACAACCAATTGCTGCGTATTGAAGAGCAACTGGGGGCGAAAGCCACGTACAACGGCCGTGGCGAGTTCCGTGGCTAAGCAGTGAGTGGTACAAAGACAACAGGTTGTGTCAGATAATTCGCCAAAACGAGTCGTTTGACACTAATCTGATGCCTATCAAGTACAAGCCTGGTTATTCCAGGCTTTGTACTATGAGTTGTTTACGTTTGTCGGCATGGCTGTCTTTTCACTGGATACCTGATATTCGATGCGCAGTCCCAATTGGTTGTTCCTCATTTTGCTCCTGCTTCTGGCTGGCCTGCAGTATCGCCTGTGGGTGGGGAATGGCAGTTTGGCGCAAGTTACCGACCTGACTCAGCAAATCGCCGATCAGCATGCAGAAAATGAAGTGTTGCTGGAGCGCAATCGCGTGCTGGATGCGGAAGTGCTTGAGCTGAAAAAAGGCATGGAGACCGTTGAAGAACGTGCTCGCCATGAGTTGGGCATGGTGAAAGAGGGCGAGACCCTCTATCAGTTGGCCCAATGAGTATTTTGATACCGGCCTTTTGGGCCGTGATTCCTGCCGCGGGCGTTGGTGCTCGCATGGCCGCAGACCGTCCCAAACAGTATTTGACGTTGGGCGGACGCAGTATTCTCGAACACAGCCTTGGCTGTTTTCTCGACCATCCAGGCCTTAAAGGGTTGGTGGTCAGTGTCGCTTCGGATGACCCTTTCTGGCCGTCTCTACCGTGTGCTGCGGACCCACGCGTGGTTCGGGTCGACGGCGGCCGCGAGCGCGCCGATTCGGTGCTCAATGCCTTGTTGTACCTGCATGCGCAGGGGGCTGGCGATGAAGATTGGGTGTTGGTTCACGACGCGGCGCGGCCGAATCTGGCCCGTGAAGACCTGGACAAGTTGCTCGAAGAGTTGGCTGACGACCCGGTAGGCGGCTTGTTGGCGGTTCCGGCGCGCGACACGCTCAAGCGCATGGACAAGCGCGGCCGAGCGGTCGAAACCATCGATCGTAGCTTGATCTGGCAGGCCTACACACCGCAGATGTTTCGTTTGGGCGCACTGCATCGGGCCCTGGCTGACAGCCTGGTAGCGCAAGTGAACATCACTGACGAGTCGTCGGCAATGGAGTGGGCCGGCCTGGCTCCACGCTTGATCGAAGGCCGTTCTGACAACATCAAAGTCACCCGCCCTGAAGACCTTGAGTGGCTGCGGCTGCGTTGGGTCAATCGCTGATCGCTCCTGCAGGAGCGAGCTTGCTCGCGATCATTTGATCTTTAAAACGAAAGATCGCGAGCAATCGAGCGTCGACCGGCTACTCCTGCACGGGTTTTTCGTCACCCCAAATACTCTTCGCGCTTGGCCAACCCTTCCTTCAGGTAATCCACCAGCTTTCTGACCTTGGGCGACAAGTGTCGCTGTTGCGGGTACAGCGCCCACACCGCGGTGTTGGGCGGTTGGTGAACATCAAGCAAAGATACCAGCGCCCCTGTTTTCAAGTGCTCCAGCACATAATAGTCCGGCAACTGGCACAGCCCTACGCCTTGCAGTACGGCATCCAGAACGGCTTGCCCACTGTTGCAGCGCCAATTGCCTTGTACTCGTTGCGAAAATTCACGGCCGTCTTGTTGAAGTTGCCACAAGTCCGAGCTGCCGATCAGGCAGTTGTGCCGGCTTAACTCCGACAAACTGTGAGGCCGGCCGTAATGCGCTAAATAAGACGGGGACGCGCACACGTACATGCGTCGGGGGGCCAGGCGGGTAGCAACCAGCCTGGAGTCCTGCAAGCGGCCAAGCCGAATGGCGAGGTCCAGGCTTTCGTGTACCAGGTCCAGTGGCCGGTTACTGAGTTCGATATCGACCCGTAATTGCGGATAAAGCCCCATAAAACCAGTGACCAGCGGCACGATAAATCGCTCGCCGTACGCCACGGCACATGTCATGCGCAGCATGCCTTTAGGTTCGCTGGCCAGGTCACCGATGGCGCGCAGGGCCTCTTCGCGGCCGTCTTGTAAACGCTGACAATGCTGCAAAAACGTTTGCCCGCCCTCGGTCAGGGCGACGCGCCGGGTGCTGCGATAAAACAGGCGTGTTTGCAGGCGCTCCTCAAGGCGAGCCACTTGGCGGCTGATATGGGATGAAGACACGCCCAGGCGCTCCGCAGCCGCCGTGAATTGCCCGCATTCAGCGACCGCAACAAATTCATCAATCCCTTCCCAGCGGTTTTCTATCACGGTCATTGTCCCTGACTAGCAATAATGTTTTGCTTTCTGCTGGATTATTAACCACGCGACGCTGATTTACACTGCTTGTCTTGTGTTTACCTTACTGGAGACAACCGATGATCAAGTCACGTGCCGCTGTAGCCTTCGAGGCTAAAAAGCCGCTGGAAATCGTAGAAGTTGACGTTGCCATGCCCAAGGCGGGCGAAGTGTTGCTGCGGGTTGTGGCTTCGGGTGTTTGCCATACAGATGCGTACACCTTGTCGGGTGCAGATCCGGAAGGCATTTTTCCGTCGATTCTGGGCCACGAAGGCGGTGCAATCGTTGAAGCCATTGGCGAAGGCGTAACGTCGGTAGCGGTCGGGGATCATGTCATCCCGCTGTATACCCCAGAGTGCGGCAAGTGCAAATTCTGCTTGTCCGGCAAAACAAACTTGTGTCAGGCGATTCGTTCGACTCAGGGCAAGGGCCTGATGCCCGACGGCACCACGCGCTTTTCTTACAAAGGCCAGCCTATTTTCCATTACATGGGCACTTCGACGTTTTCCGAGTACACCGTGTTGCCGGAAATCTCCGTGGCCAAGATTCAAAAAGATGCTCCGCTGGAAAAAGTCTGCTTGCTGGGGTGCGGTGTGACCACCGGCATTGGTGCTGTGCTTAACACGGCCAAGGTCAAGCCAGGCGATACGGTAGCCATCTTCGGGTTGGGCGGCATTGGCCTGTCGGCGGTCATTGGTGCCGTTAAAGCTAAAGCCGCGCGCATCATTGCCATCGACATCAACCCGGCCAAGTTTGAAATCGCCAAGCAACTGGGTGCGACCGATTGCGTGAACCCGAAAGACTATGATCGCCCGATTCAGGACGTGATCGTCGACATGACGGACGGCGGAGTCGACTTCTCTTTCGAATGCATCGGTAATGTTCACTTGATGCGCGCGGCATTGGAATGCTGCCACAAAGGTTGGGGCGAGTCGGTGATCATCGGTGTGGCCGGTGCGGGCCAGGAAATCTCGACACGGCCGTTCCAGTTGGTGACAGGGCGCGTCTGGCGCGGTTCGGCGTTTGGTGGTGTGCGCGGCCGCAGCGAGTTGCCGAGCTATGTCGAAATGGCTCAAACCGGTGAAATTCCGCTCGATACCTTCATCACCCACACCATGGGCCTGGAAGATATCAATAAGGCCTTTGACCTGATGCACGAAGGCAAAAGCATTCGTACCGTTATTGAATTCTGACGAATAGCGGCAAGCCGATGTAAGCCCCATCACTGAGTCTGTAGGGGCGACCTTGCTCGCGATCTTTTCAACGATCAAAAGATCGCCAGCAAGCTCGCTTCTACAGTGGGTTTATCGTGCGGTTTGCAGCTAAAAGCCTGGAGCTGCCCCTAATGCCCTTAACAAATATTTCCTGCCAGAAAAGCTTTGGCGGCTGGCACAAACGTTACCAGCACCGCTCTGAAGTGCTGGGCTGCAACATGGTGTTTGCCGTGTATTTGCCGCCCCAGGCCGAGCAGGGCGTCAAGCTGCCTGTACTGTACTGGTTGTCGGGTCTGACCTGCACCGATGAGAACTTCATGCACAAGGCGGGTGCCATGAAACTGGCCGCTGAGTTGGGCCTGATTATTGTCTGCCCGGACACCAGCCCGCGTGGCGAAGGTGTGCCGGATGATCCTGAAGGTGCGTGGGATTTCGGTTTGGGGGCGGGCTTTTATGTCAACGCTACCCAGCAACCTTGGGCCCAGCATTACCGGATGCATGATTATGTGGTGCAGGAGTTGCCTGCTTTGGTTGAGGCTCATTTTCCTGCGTCACAAAAACGCGGTATCAGTGGGCATTCGATGGGCGGTCACGGAGCCTTGGTGTGTGCCTTGCGCAACCCGGGGCGGTATCAATCGGTGTCGGCGTTTGCACCAATCAGCAATCCCATGGATTGCCCTTGGGGGCAGAAGGCGTTCACCCATTACTTGGGCGAAGAGCGCGCGCGCTGGCGTGAGTGGGATACGTGCGTGCTAATCAATGAGGCCAGTGAAAAGCTGCCGCTGCTGGTGGATCAAGGTGATCGGGACGACTTTTTGGCCGTCCAGCTTAAGCCTGAGGCGCTGCAACAAGCGGCCAAGCAGGCGGATTATCCGCTGACTCTGCGACTTCAACCGGGCTACGACCACAGCTATTTCTTCATCGCCAGCTTTATTGATGACCACTTGCGCCATCACGCGGATGCACTAAGCGCCTAATGTCCGCCAAAGTAGGTAGAATCACGCCCTGACTAAATCGGGGCGTTTTTTTATGCGTATTGGCCACGGCTATGATGTGCACTGTTTTGCTGACGGCGATTTTATAACCCTGGGCGGCGTGCATATTCCTCACACATTCGGGCTGTTGGCCCACTCCGATGGCGACGTGCTGCTGCACGCGCTCAGCGATGCCTTACTGGGTGCAGCGGCGTTGGGCGATATCGGTAAACACTTTCCGGACACAGACCCGACCTTCAAGGGGGCTGACAGCCGTGTCCTGCTGCGCCATGTGGTGAGCTTGATCCATGCCAAAGGCTGGACAATCGCAAACGTCGACAACACCATCGTTGCGCAGGCACCTAAAATGGCACCGCATATTGAAACCATGCGTGCGCTCATTGCCGACGATCTCAAAATCGAGCTGGATCAAGTGAACGTAAAAGCCACAACCACCGAAAAGCTCGGTTTCGTTGGGCGAGAAGAGGGGATTGCCGTGCATTCCATTGCGTTGTTGGTTCGCGCATGAACGATTTTGATCTGCTCGGGCCCCGGGCCTACGGCGCTGCCCTGGGCACGGCCGTACTGAAAGCCACGGCCGATGATTTTCAGGTGGATGAGGTCCTCGACATTCCCTTGTCCGGGGACGGCGAGCATCTGTGGTTGTGGGTCGAAAAGCGCGGTCTGAACACTGAGGAGGCTGCTCGGCGAATTGCCAAAGCTGCCGGCGTACCTTTGCGTACGGTGAGTTATGCGGGCCTCAAGGACCGTCAGGCGCTGACACGTCAATGGTTTAGCGTGCAACTGCCGGGCAAGGCGGATCCTGACCTGTCAGGTGCTGAAAACGACACACTGAAGATCCTCAAGACCTCGCGGCACAAACGTAAATTGCAACGCGGAGCCCACGCAGCAAACGGTTTCACGTTGCGCCTGACGCAATTGGCGGCTGACAAGGAGGCCTTGCAGCAGCGTCTTGAACAGATCGCCCGGCAAGGTGTGCCGAACTATTTCGGCACCCAGCGTTTTGGCTGGGAAGGCGGCAATGTGGGCGAGGCGCGCGATTATGCTGCCCGTAAAGCATTGCCCGAGCAGCGCAACGTGCGTTCGCGGCTGCTCTCTACTGCGCGCAGCTACCTGTTCAATCAGGTGCTGGCTGCCCGGGTCGCCGATGGCAGTTGGCAACGCGCGCAGGTGGGGGACTTATTGGCCTTCACCGACAGCCGGAGCTTTTTTCCGGCGGGCGAAGCCGAGTGCGATGATCCACGCTTGGCTATCCTTGATCTGCACCCGACCGGGCCGCAGTGGGGCGAGGGCGAGTCACCGACCACGGGGGCAACCCAGGTGCTGGAGCAATCCATTGCTGAACGTGAAGCCGATTTGCGTGACTGGCTGGTTCGCGCTGGCATGAGTCACGAGCGCCGTATTCTGCGGCTGCCCATTGGGCAACTGACGTGGCATTATCCGGAGCCTGACATTCTGCAACTGGAATTTGTTCTGCCGGCCGGATGCTTCGCCACTGTTGTCGTGCGTGAGCTTGTTGATCTGGTGCCGTTGGGTCAAACGGACAGCCTATGCGTATTCTGATTTCAAACGATGATGGGGTGAGTGCTCCGGGGCTGGCTGCGCTTTATGGCGCGTTGGCAGATGACTTCGCGTGCGTGGTGATTGCCCCCGACCAAGACAAAAGCGGTGCGAGCAGTTCGTTGACGCTGGACCGCCCCTTGCATCCGCACACGTTGGCCAATGGCTTTATCAGCATTAACGGCACGCCCACCGATTGCGTGCACCTGGGGATTCACGGGCTTCTGGAACAGCAACCCGAGATGGTGGTGTCCGGCATCAACCTGGGGGCTAACCTGGGAGATGACGTGTTGTATTCCGGCACGGTGGCAGCCGCACTGGAAGGGCGATTTCTTGAGCGTCCTTCGTTTGCGTTCTCACTCGTGTCGCGTCAGGTCGATAACCTGGCCACGGCGGCCCACTTTGCCCGCAAACTGGTTCAGGCTCATGCCTCGCTCAACTTGCCGCCGCGTACCGTACTCAACGTGAATATCCCCAACCTGCCCCTGGAAAAAATCCGCGGCATCCAGCTCACCCGGCTGGGGCATCGTGCGCGTGCTGCAACACCGGTTCGGGTGGTTGACCCCCGGGGTAAGGCAGGCTACTGGATTGCGGCTGCCGGTGACGTTGAAGATGGCGGCCCGGGTACCGATTTTCATGCGGTCATGCAAGGTTATGTTTCGATCACACCGTTGCAACTGGATCGTACTTTTGCAGAGGGCTTCAAAAGCCTCAATGGCTGGCTTGAGGGCTTGGGCTGATGGCGCGTGAGCAGGACGGCTTGATGCATCGTGGCATTGGCATGACCTCTGAACGTACGCGGGAGCGGCTGATTCAGCGCTTGCGTGAAGAGGGCATCGTTAACCAGAACGTACTTGAGGTCATCCGCCGCACACCGCGCCATCTGTTTGTTGACGAGGCCTTGGCGCACCGGGCCTATGAAGATACCGCGCTGCCAATAGGCAATAACCAGACCATTTCCCAGCCTTACATGGTAGCCCGCATGAGCGAGCTGCTGCTGGAGGATGGCCCGCTGGACAAGGTCATGGAGATCGGTACCGGGTCGGGTTACCAAACCGCCATTCTCTCGCAGTTGGTTGAGCGGATCTTCTCGGTCGAGCGCATCAAAGTGCTGCAAGACCGTGCCAAGGAACGATTGCTCGAGTTGAACCTGCGCAATGTGGTGTTCCGTTGGGGGGATGGCTGGGAAGGGTGGCCTGCGTTGGCACCTTACAACGGCATTATTGTCACCGCGGTGGCAACGGATGTGCCTCAAGCCCTGCTCGACCAGTTGGCTCCCGGAGGGCGGCTGGTCATTCCTGTCGGTGCGGGAGAGGTTCAGCAGTTGATGCTGATCGTGCGTGAAGAACATGGGTTTGCCCGGCGAGTCATTGGCAATGTGCGTTTTGTACCCCTGCTGAATGGGCCGCTGGCCTGAGTCTTTAGCTGCAACGGCTGAATTATAAAGTTACGCGAAGGTCATAGTGCGCAGTGCCAAGGCCTCGGTATGGGGCTGATGATGTGCCATGCCGCGTTTTTTCAATTTGGCTTTGCTGTCTGTAAAAAAACTGTAGCCAGTTATACTTGCGCCATTCTGCGGCCAGTACTGGCGTTTTATTTTTGGCCTTCTTCAAAGGGAGCGGCGGGTGAGTCTCACAGTCATTGCGCAGCGTATGAGTATCAATAGCTATCAGAGGCTGGTGGTCGGTCTATTTCTGAGTGCGGTATTGGCCTTGCTGGCAGCTTGCTCCAGTTCTTCCAGGACGGGCACCAGTGTTGGTGATCGCAACGGGGTGGCGCAGCGTCCAGCCGTGACGACCGGGCAATACGTGGTACGGCGCGGTGATACCTTGTTCTCTATTGCTTTTCGTTACGGTTGGGACTGGAAGACATTGGCGGCCCGGAACAATATTGCAGCCCCGTTTACCATCGTGCCGGGTCAGACCATTCGTTTCGACGGGCGCGCAGGAACGGTGCCTGCGAAAGGTACGACAACGACCGTAGTGTCGTCTTCAGCGGGTAGCAAGACCACGGTCATCAAAAGCGCGGGAGCGACTTCGCCTGTCAACGCTTTACCAATGCCGGCAGGCCCTGCACCCAAAGGTTGGGGCTGGCCGGCTAATGGCATTTTGATAGGCAAATTTTCTTCAAACGGTAGTTTGAATAAAGGTATTGATATCGCCGGGGATTTGGGACAGCCTGTTTTGGCTGCGTCTGATGGATCAGTTGTTTACGCTGGCAGTGGATTGAGGGGCTACGGCGAACTGGTCATTATCAAACACAGTGATACCTACGTCAGTGCCTACGGCCATAACCGCAGGCTTTTGGTTCGGGAGGGGCAGCAGGTCAAGGTCGGACAGACGATTGCGGAAATGGGGTCAACAGGAACAGACCGGGTGAAACTTCACTTTGAAATTCGCCGCCAGGGCAAACCCGTAGACCCACTGCAATTTCTTCCACGACGTTGATCGGTTACCAGCCTGTTCCTGATGTAGTTAAGGAACAGGCTCCAGCGTTGCCAAGGATAGAGGCGGTGCTTGAGCTTGAGGTCGAACTCACCAAAGGACTATAACAATGGCTCTCAACAAAGAAGCGCCGGGGTTTGACATCGACGATGAGGTGCTCCTTATGGACATCGATATCGACAGTGACTTGATGTCAGAAGATGATGAAACAACCCCTGCTACTCGCACCAAGTCAAAAAAAGCGTCAGCTACGAAACAGCACAAGTACATTGATTACACGCGGGCGCTTGATGCGACTCAGTTGTACCTCAATGAGATTGGTTTTTCCCCCTTGCTCTCCCCTGCAGAAGAAGTTCACTTTGCGCGATTGTCGCAAAGTGGAGATCCGGCTGGGCGTAAACGCATGATTGAAAGTAATTTGCGCCTGGTGGTCAAAATCGCCAGACGCTATGTCAATCGTGGGCTGTCGCTGCTTGATTTGATTGAGGAGGGCAACCTGGGACTGATTCGGGCTGTCGAGAAATTTGACCCTGAGCGTGGGTTCCGTTTTTCTACCTATGCGACTTGGTGGATCCGTCAGACGATTGAACGGGCGATCATGAATCAAACCCGCACCATTCGCCTGCCGATTCATGTCGTTAAAGAACTCAACGTTTACCTGCGCGCTGCGCGAGAGCTCACGCAAAAGCTCGATCACGAACCTTCCCCTGAAGAAATAGCCAACCTGCTCGAAAAACCCGTTGCAGAGGTCAAGCGCATGCTTGGGCTCAATGAACGCGTGTCCTCGGTAGACGTTTCTCTGGGGCCGGACTCTGATAAAACACTGCTCGATACGCTGACCGATGACCGTCCTACCGATCCCTGTGATCTGCGGCAGGACGATGACTTGTCGCAAAGCATTGATGAGTGGTTGTCTGAGCTCACGGACAAGCAACGAGAGGTGGTGATTCGCCGTTTCGGCTTGAGGGGGCATGAAAGCAGTACGCTTGAAGATGTCGGTCTGGAGATTGGCCTGACCCGTGAGCGTGTCCGACAGATTCAGGTCGAGGGGCTTAAGCGCCTGCGAGAAATTCTTGAGCGTAATGGTTTATCGAGCGAGTCGTTATTTCAGTAAGGCGTCAAACGCTTACTCAGGCTCGCCGTGTTTGCCAAACGGTTAATTGGGGTAAGTGGTAGTTTGACGAAATAAATGAAGCGTTTGCAGTTTTCAACGCCCCAGGTCTCACAGACCTGGGGCGTTTTTCTTTGTAGTACTTATAGCGATTGCTTCGGCGCTTCCAAGCGTTACACCTTACCTACATTCGAAAGCAGGGTATGGACACCTGCACGAATAGAATGTGGATGATTTACCTTCGTATACTTAACCATATATATGTACGCATTGGTAGGTAGCCATTTCTGAATTTTTATAACAATTTGGAGTTTTTTTCAGTAAGACTTATTGTTTCAAGTAAGGCATCAAACGTGGGGTTAAGCTTTACTAGCTATAAGTTGTAAGCCTTTACTTACATCTCATGTAAGCCAAGAGCTTGAGTGAGGCTACTTTATGCGCTTTTCTTACTTTGAAGATTTTGTATGATATTGATTTTTATGAATTTTTATTTTTAAGATGGCTGTGTATGTAATAAAAATATATAACTGGCTCGCTTGCAGCAATGCCACAAGACTCTAATATCTTAACTGTGTCGACGGATCGACGCAGCTTTCAGGATGAATGCTAAAGGACATCGCAGGATGCGGTTCATCAGGATGATGAGAAGGGAAAAAGGGACTAGGGAAAAAATGTGGGCGGGTCAAACCGCCCCTTTTTTTACCATCCAAAAGCATTGAAAGGCATAGCCTCTCTTCAGATGCTTTGAAAAAATTAAAAAACGCCCAAGGCATAAGCCTTGGGCGTTTTGCATTGAGCAGAAGGAAAGTCGTTTTTTACGCTCTGTGCTTACAACGCCGGGTAGTCGATGAACCCGGTAGCACCCGCTGAGTAGAAGGTGTTCTGATCGGCCTCGTTCAGTGGTGCATTGGCCTTAAAACGCGCGGGCAGGTCAGGGTTGGCAATAAAGGGCACGCCAAAGGCCACTGCATCGGCCTTGCCATCGGCAATCCAGGCATTAGCGCTGTCTTTGGTGAACCGTTCATTGGCGATGTAGGGGCCGCCAAAGGCTGCTTTAAGGTCCGGGCCCAGGCTGTCAGGGCCTGCTGCTTCGCGTGAGCAAATAAAGGCGATGCGACGCTTGCCCAGCTCTTTGGCGACATAGCCAAAGGTTTCAGCCCGGTTGTCATCGCCCATGTCATGCAGGTCGGCGCGAGGTGACAAATGCACCCCAACCCGGCCCGGCCCCCACACGTCAACGGCCGCATCAGTCACTTCGAGTAGCAGCCGTGCACGGTTCTCCAAAGAGCCGCCATAGTGGTCGGTGCGCTTGTTGGTACTGCTCTGCAAGAACTGATCAAGTAAGTAGCCGTTGGCACCGTGGATCTCGACCCCGTCAAAACCCGCCGCTTTAGCGTTCTCGGCACCCGTGCGGTAAGCCTCGACGATATCTGCAATTTCGGCTGTTTCCAGGGCGCGCGGCACAGGGAAGTCAACCTTCGGACGTACCAGGCTGACATGGCCTTTGGCAGCAATGGCGCTTGGTGCAACGGGTGTTTCGCCGTTCAGGTACATCGGATGGGAGATACGGCCCACATGCCACAGTTGCAGGAAAATACGGCCGCCGGCGGCATGGACGGCCTCTGTGACGTTTTTCCAGCCGCGGACCTGGTCGTTGGACCAGATACCGGGCGTGTTCGGGTAGCCAACGCCCATGGGCGTCACGGAGGTAGCTTCGCTCAGGATCAGGCCTGCTGAAGCGCGTTGAACGTAGTACTCGGCAATCAGCGCGTTGGGAACTCGACCCTCGTCAGCACGGCAACGGGTGAGCGGTGCCATGATGATGCGGTTGGGCAGTTCGAGATCGCCCAGGGTGATTGGATCGAAAATCGTAGTCATCAATGCAGTCCTCTCAAGGATCAGTGTGTGGCAGTGGCCAGTTCGGCATTACCGCTCTGGCGAAAAGTAATCAGGGTGACCAGCAGGGCGAGTACCGCGAGTGCAGCGGCCGCTAATGGCACGCTGGTGAGGCCAAAACCGTGGGCAATGACGCTCCCGCCCACCCAGGCCCCTAATGCGTTGCCGATGTTGAAAGCACCGATATTCAGGGTGGACACCAGGTTGGGGGCGGCTTTGCCAAAGGTCACCACGTTCACTTGCAGTGCGGGTACGGCGGCAAATGAAGCCGTGGCCCACAGGAAAAGGGTTATTTCAGTCGGGATCACGGCCACACTGGTCCAGCTCAAAGCGGTTGAAATCACGGCCATGGCGATGAACACACCGATCAAGGTCGCGGCGAGCCGCTTGTCTGCCAGTTTGCCGCCGATGATATTGCCGACGGTCAGGCCCAGGCCGATCAGTAGCAAGGTCCAGGTCACGCCGTTGGGCGATACTCCAGTGACATCACCGAGCAAAGGGGCGACGTAGGTAAACAGGGTGAACATCGAGGCGGCAAACAGTGCTGTCATGCTCAGTGAAAGCCAGATGCCCGCCCCTTTGAGTGCGGCCAGTTCGGCGCGCATGTCGAGTTTTTCTTCGTCACGTTTGGCCGGTAGAAAGCGGATCAGACCAATCAACGCCACAACCCCAATCACGGTGACGGCAAAAAAAGTCGAGCGCCAGCCGGCTACCTGGCCCAACGCAGTGCCCAGCGGCACACCCAGCACGTTAGCGAGGGTCAAACCGGTGAACATCAAGGCCACCGCCGAGGCGCGCTTGTTAGCGGGCACCAGGCCGGCTGCCACCACTGAACCAATGCCGAAAAATGCGCCATGGCACAAGGCCGTGACCACGCGAGCAAACATCAGCACGTTGTAATCGCTGGCCAGTGCGCACAGCAGGTTGCCGATGATAAAAATGCCCATCAACGCTACCAGCGCAGCCTTGCGTGGCAGTTTGGCCGTGGCCAGTGCCATGAAGGGAGCACCAATGGCCACGCCCAATGCGTAACCGGTGACCAGCCACCCTGCACCGGGAATGGACACACCAAGGTCGGCCGCAACATCAGGCAATAAGCCCATAATCACGAACTCGGTGGTTCCAATGGCGAAGGCGCTGAGCGCAAGAATGAGTAGCGAGAGAGGCATGATGGTCCTTGTTAAAGCTCGTGGCTGATTTTTTCGAGGAACGCCTGAATCGTGTCCTCGTTACGTTTGAAGAAGTGCCACTGACCATGCTTTTGGCTGGTAATCAGGCCAGCACGCTGCAACGTGGCCAGGTGAGCCGAGACCGTCGACTGTGACAGGCCGCAGCGTTGGTCGAACTGCCCGGCGCACACGCCGTGTTCAGTGGAGTGGAGCTGGTCGGGGAACTGGGCTTCTGGGTTTTTGAGAAGATTGAGGATTTCTCGGCGTACTGGGTGTGCCAGGGCTTTTATTATTTCGTCGAGGTCGATCGGCATGGTGTCAGTGCTCAATGAGGCGCAGCGTTATATCGCGATGAGGCGAACTTTAAATCGTAATATCGCGATACACAAATATGATTTGGTGCTTAGTTCGGATCAAATCGGTATATCGGGTTATAACGATATTATAGGTCGATGTTCAGCAGTGCGGTGCTAGACTGCACAGCATGAATTATCTCGCACATTTACACGTGGGCGGCCAACGCCCTGAAGAATTACTCGGCAGCCTTTATGGCGATTTCGTCAAAGGCCCTCTGCGCGGGCAGTACAGCGCTGTGATCGAATCGGCGATTCAATTGCACCGCAGCATTGATGCCTTTACCGACGCGCACCCGCTGGTCGATCAGTCGTTGTCGCGTTTTACCCGAACCCGACGTCGTTATGCCGGCATTGTGCTTGATGTGTTTTTCGATCATTGCCTGGCGCGGGATTGGGCCTTGTATGGAGAGGGGCCGCTCGAACGTTTTACATCGGACTTTTACCGGGTGCTGGTATCGCAACCGCAGTTGCCGAGCCGCCTTGCGCCCATTGCGCCGCACATGGCAATGCATGACTGGTTGGGGTCCTATCGTCGTTTCGACGTGCTGGAACAAGTGTTCAAGGGGATTGCGCGACGTTTATCTCGCCCTGATGAACTGGCCGGGGCCATGCAGGACTTGAAGGCTTTATATGAGCCGCTCAGTGAAGACTTTCGAGCATTTTACCCGCAGTTACAGGCGTTCTCGGTGGCAGAGCGGGAACGCTGAGGGGGGGGCGCCGGTGCTTACACGCTCTGAGCCGTCATCTCGCCACACGCGTGCTCCTTGGGGCAATCTGTAGGTGTGCCGCACAGTACATGTCGAATGGCTTCTTGCGCCCTGAACGCCAATACGGCGCGCTCCTGGTGCTCACACGCAATCGGTTCGAGTAAATGAATTTCGACTTCGGCGTATTCGTGAGCAAACAAGCGCATCAAATGCGACACCAGGTCGTCATCCCCAATAAAGGGGGCGACAAGATCAGGCTCCCCGTTACGCAAATAGCGAATGGCTACGGGTTGCAGTGAAACACGACTTTCAATGGCCGCTGACAGGAGCCGGCCATGGAACGTGCGCACTGAGCGTCCATCGGTGGTCGTGCCTTCCGGAAACATCAGCAAGGGCAGGGGGTGTTGGAGGCGCTGGCTCATTTGTTGGCTGATGAGTTGGCTGTCACCGGCACCTCGGCGAATAAACAGGCAGCCAGCCTTTGCTGCCAGCCAGCCCGCCACGGGCCAGTCGCGCACTTCAGCCTTGGACAAAAACGACAGGGGCGTGAGCTGGCCTAGCAGCGCAATGTCAGTCCATGACACATGGTTGCTCACCCACAGCATGGGCGCGGCAGGCAGGTCACCGATAACCTTGATACGAAAGGGCAGGGCATTGCTCAAGCGAGCCATAAAAAATTGCGACCAGCGCTGTCGACGCGCCATTGTGCCGTTGAACGGCATACGCTCGAGCAAGGCGAACACGCTTGCCATGCACAGCCCCAGGCTGACCACGGCGAGCACGCGCATGACGCGTCCATACCGGCGCAGGCGATTCATTACATCGCCGCCTTGAAGTGGCGAGCGTAACGTGGGCACAGTTCGTCGCGTTTGAGCAGGATGAATACATCGGCGACCTGAAAATCTTCATCCCAGCACGGCTCGCCGCAGATCTTGGCACCCAAACGCATGTAGGCCTTGAGTAGCGGTGGCATTTCCGTGATGACGTTAGCCGGTATCTCCAGCGCCGGCAGCGGTTTTTTGGGCTCTGCACGCAGATGTTCAGTGCACAGGTAACGCTCGCGTAGACGTTGCATGATCGCCTGAGCCTGGATGCCGCCATCGTGCATGGGAATGCTGGCGCACCCCATCAGATACCGGTAATCACCTCGGTTCAGGACTTCAGCCAATTCGCCCCAGAGTACGGCAATGGTGCCGCCGTTGCGGTAGGCCGGATCCACACAGGTGCGGCCAATTTCCAGGACGGGACCCTGAAGGTGAGCCAGGCCGTGCAAGTTGAACTCTTCTTCGCTGTAGAAGTGCCCTATCGAGAGGGCGGCGCGGTGATCCAACAGCCGTGTCGTGGCCACCAGTTGGCCGCTGTTGAGGTCGCGCACGCCGATGTGCTCGCAATAGGCGTCGTAGCCGTCCTCATCCAAGCCATGTTCGGCGCTTTTGAGTTTGGCGTGCAACTCGTCGCTGAACACTCGAAAGCGCAAGGCTTGAGCCTCGCGCAAGGCACCGGGGCCGATCAGGCGCTCTGCTTGCAAACGTCTTTCTGGTGCGGTGTCGCGGAGGCGGGCGATCTGGGACATTGCGAATCTCCGTGCAGGCGCGGTGCCTGTCTTGGGTTTCTGCCAATCGACTGAGGGGCGCAACTTCAGGCTAGGCAGGTGCAATGTCACCACCGTGACATTTGGATGATGCTTGCATGACAGGGCGCTGGACGGGCATGTATGGGGCAGGGCACATCGTGAACGGTTACGAGAAAAACCTGTCAAGATCGCTTGCAACTGCCTCGACTCGGGGTAAGGTTCGCCCACGTTTATCGGTTGTGAGTTTTTATGTTCAAAGCGTTTTTAGCCCTTGTCAGCACCCTGACCCTGGGCATGAGCCTGTCGGCTCAGGCCAATTGGTACCTTGATGGAGAGTCTTCCCGGCTGTCATTTATCACCACGCAAAATGCCAACGTTGCCAATGTTCATCGTTTTCTGGTGTTGCATGGCAAGGTGGATGGCAAAGGGCATGCGTTGTTACGTATTGAGATGGACTCGATCAACAGCTCAGTGCCTTTGCGCGATGAGCGAATGCGCGATCTGCTGTTTGATTTCAAGCATTTCCCTGAGGCGCAAATAACGGCACAGATCAACCTGCAGCCCATCAACGATCTCGCTCCCGGAGCGCAAGTGGAGTTACGTTTACCGGTCACGGTCACGTTGCGGGGTAAGCAGCACACCTATAACGCTGAGTTGCTGGCCACACGTCTTGATGAGCGCCGCTTTCAAGTGGTGACCCTGGAGCCGTTGATGGTGCAAGCCGAAGACTTTGGCCTACAACCGGCGCTTGAATCCTTGCGCAAAATGGCCGATGTGTCTGCGATCAGCTTTTCCGTACCCGTGGGAGCGGTGCTAATTTTCACGGCGCGTTGATTGGTTTATCGCAGATGCGGTGCTCCCCTTTGGCAGGTAAAGCATGCCATGGGGGTAGCGTTGATCGCCTGAGGGGCAGTGCCCGGATGAACCAGCGTTAACCGGAGACGGTATTTTGCTCGGCATCCGGTTACAGAATGTTTAAGAACGTGCAAACTCGACCCACTTCACGGGTCGCTGGAGGGCGTGAGGCACGATTTCTCTGGAGCGTTTTGCATGACATTCTCGTTGTTGTTGGCCGTACTGGCTTCGGGCTTTATCTATGGCATCACCCCGGGGCCCGGCGTGCTAGCGGTTTTTGGTATTGGCGCAGCCCGTGGCAGGCGTGCGGGTGCCGGGTTTCTGTGTGGGCATTTGTTGGGTGACGTGATCTGGTGCAGCACGGCGCTGATTGCGATTGTGGGGGCGCGCGAGTTTGGTAGCACCGCATTCAATGTGCTCGGCCTGCTCAGCGGTTTGTACCTGTTTTGGCTGGGGCTGCGGGCTGTACGCGCCCAGCCCCGCAGCGGTGTTCAGCAAGGCCCGGCCCGCCGGCCTTTTACCCATGGCATATTCTTCGGTTTGACCAACCCCAAGGCTTACCCTGTGGCGGTGGCTACGTTCACCGCGTTGCTGTCCAGCCGCGCAGAGCTGCTGACCTGGGCAATGTTGCCCTGGCTCATTGTGTTGAGTTTTCTGGGGGGCGCAGCGGCGTACGTGATTTTGATCGGGATTGTGGGTGCCGGACACGTGCGGGCACTTTATCAGCGCCATGAACTCATGATCACCCGGTTGTGTGGCGTCATGTTTATCGGCTTTGCGATCAGTGCCTTGGCACATGCGCTGCCTGGGCTGCTGGGCGTTGGCTGAATAGCAGGGAATGCACGGTACAGGCGCAACAGTATGGATGCTTTTACATCACTTGAAGCATCGAGTGCCTTTATGGACTTCAAACACTATCTGTCTCAAGCCACCTTCATTGATTTGCTGCTCGACGCTGTGTGCGTGGTCGACCGGCAAGGGCACTTCGTCTACATCAGCGCGGCCTGTGAGCGCATTCTGGGCTATGAACAGCATGAACTGATCGGTCAGCGGATGATCGACCTGGTTTTTCCGGCGGACCGAGAGCGAACTTTGCGAGCGGCCGGTGAAATCATGGGCGGAGAGCCCAAGTTGAATTTTGAGAACCGTTACCTGCGCAAAGATGGGCAGGTGGCTCATATTTCATGGTCGGCGCGCTGGTCTGAAACCTATCAACTGCGTATCGCCGTAGCCCGGGATATTACCGAGCGCAAACAGGCCGAGGCGAGGCAGATGGCACTGTTCGCCATTTCGGAAGCCGCCCATGCAGCCGAAGACTTGTTGGAACTGTTCAAGCGGGTGCATCAACTTCTGGGCCAATGGCTGCCGGCCCTGAATTTTTCGGTCGCCCTCTGCGACCCGGCCCAGGGTTCGCTGAGCTTTCCCTATCACATTGATGACCAGCCTGAGCCGCAAATGAACGAGGTCAGGCGGTTGAGTGATCAAGTCATTCACAGCGGCCAGGCGGTGTTGCACAGCGCTGAACATTCGCCGTCATGGCTGGGCGTGCCGCTGACCACCCAGAACGGGATTATTGGTGCCTTGCTGGTCAAAAGCTCAGCGGAGGGTGAGCGCTTCACCGACGCGCATAAAGAGCTCTTGCAGTTTGTATCTACTCAACTCGCTGCCGCTATCGAGCGAAAGCAGCTACACACCCGCTTGCAGTATCTGGCGCAATACGACGCTTTGACGCACTTGCCCAACCGTACGTTTTTTTACGAGCGCCTGAACATGGCCTTGGCCCGTGCTAAGCGTGAACGGCAGTATTTAGGGGTGATGTATGTCGACGTGGACCGCTTCAAACACGTCAATGACAACTATGGGCATGCTGTGGGCGATGCGTTGTTGCAGCAGGTGGCGTTGCGTTTGAAGCAGTGCGTGCGTGAAACCGACACGGTTGCCAGAATGAGCGGTGATGAATTTGTATTGGTGTTGGAGAGCCTGAAAAGGCCTGAACACATGACTGTCTTGGCCGATAAACTCCGGTTTCATCTCAGTCAGCCGATTGAGGTTGAAAACCATGTGCTGCATATCACCCTTAGCATCGGTGTTGCGGTTTACCCCGAACATGGTGAGCATTCCCAGCAGTTGCTGCACCACGCCGATATTGCGATGTATCAGGTAAAAAAAGGCGTGCGCTAGGGCTTGTGAGTAGAGGGCCAAAAGGCGGCTTCTCCTGCAAGGGGCGCTGCGTGAGGCCTGTTTTCAGAGCAGCCACGAAGCGCAGGGGTAAGACGTGTAACGAAAAGACAACGTATTCAGTCACTGGCGGGAGCCCTGTTTGAGGGCTGTGTGACTGACAGGTGTTGAGCAAGGAGAAATTGGAGCGGGTAGAGGGAATCGAACCCTCAACTAAAGCTTGGGAAGCTTTCGTTTTGCCACTAAACTATACCCGCATTGAGTGTGTGCCTTTACGTGCGTAACAAGCTGTTCATTAAGAACCCTCGCTACGGTACGACACCCGCTCTGAACGGCTGACTTTGTAACAGAAGTCGGCCCTGAAGAGAAGTTTTTATTCTGAAAATACGCAGTTAGGCGCGCTGTTCCAGCCTTTGTGTCGGGAGTGGGGGATGTCGCTGGCGCGTGCAAGGTGCGTCGGCTCTAAAAAGTCCAGCAATGCGATCTGGCTATTGCGGCTGGCCGTTTTGTGTTCCATGTCGAGAAAGTGCCCGGTGTTTTCCAGGGTTATGAACTGGCTTTGACGCAACGATTGCGCAAAATGCTGCGCATCGCTGGCCATGGTGTACTCGTCCCATTCGCCATTGATAAACAACACGGGGATCTGGATCGGGTGGATGGCTTGGAGATAGCTCCGCGGATCACTGCTCAAGATATGGTCAATATGAAAGTGCATTTGCGCGTACTCATGGTCTGCCAAGGTGCTGACATGCCGAAAGTTATAGCGTTTGAATAACGGTGGTAGATGTTTGCCCAAGGTGTTGTTGACCAGATTGCCCAGTTGGAGGCGATTGCGGTCGGCAAGCCAGCGACGGCCATGTTTCAAGTAGTCGCGCATCGGGTCGTTGATAAGTGGCGAAAAGGAACTGATAACCGCTTTCTCAATGCGTTTGGGCGCACACCCCAACGCCGTCAGCGCGGCAATGCCTCCCCATGAGAATGACATCAAACAATTGGCACCAAAATGCTCAATCAGCTCCAGAAGAACCTGTGCCTCCAGCTCTTTTGTCAGCAAGGTGGGGTGCGGGTTGTGAGGCTTCGACTGGCCAGCGTAGGGCTGGTCGTACAGTACGACATTCAGGTGGGGGTGCAGATTTTTCAGGGTCTGGGAAAACGAGGCGGTGGTTGCCAACGAGCCGTTGACCAGGATGATTGTGTTTTCGGCGTGCTCACTGCGATAGAACTCGGTGTGGACCCGGCAGAGGCCTTGGACGGTGAGCACAGCGGTTTCGGGCTTGGGCATCGCGGCAGGCTCCAGTGAGTCAAGCATCGGTCAGCCGAATAGTGCGCGGTGATTGTGACAGGCAGGTGTAGGTTGCCTTGTCGGGTTACTTGAGCAAGTCGGTCAGAACAGCAGAATTTCCGCGTCGGTGAGAGGGCGGTATTGGCCAGGGGCCAACTGCCAATCGAGTACCAATGGGCCGATGCGCTCACGGTGCAGGTGCACCACTTTGTTGTTGAAATGACCAAACATGCGTTTTACCTGATGGTAACGCCCCTCAACGATGCTCAGCCGGGCACGGCGGGGGCCGAGTTGTTCAAGATGGGCTGGCAGTGTGGTCAATTGCTCATATGCGAAATAGATGCCTTTAAGGAAGGTGTCCGCATACTCGGCAGTTATCTCATGTTCAGTCTCGACGTAATACACCTTGGGTAGTTTGGTTTGCGGTTGCGTCAAACGGCGCGACCAGTGGCCGTCATTGGTGATCAGCATGAGCCCGCTGGTATTGAAGTCCAGCCGCCCAGCAATGTGTAGCTCGTCTTTATGCGGTTCATCCAGCAAGTCCAGAACGGTCGGGTGTTCAGGGTCCTGGGTGGCACTGACACAGCCCGGCGGTTTATGCAGCATGAAGTAGCGGGCTGGCTTGCCGGCCTGTAACACCTGGCCATCTAGCTCGATACGGCTGAAAGGGCGGACCTCATGGTGTGGGTCGCAAACAACCTGGCCATCGACCTGGATACGTTTCTCTATGAGGAGAAGGCGCACGTGTTGGCGGCTGAACTGGGGCAGGTTACTCAGAAAACGGTCTACACGCATGGCGTCAATCACATGAAATACAGGCGTCTATCTTACGTGAGCTGTTTTGCCAGCGCTGAAGGCAGTGTGCCTTGGGCCTTCGCGCAGTTTGGGCAAAGGCATGCCTGGTTCCGCCACTCGGGTGGTAGTGCCTCTAGGGCGCTCGGTTCAATGTGCACGCTAAAGCACCAGCAAGGTGTGTCTTGGGAGGCCGCGTTGGCCATTGAGCAGTTGTTGCGAGCGCCGCATGCCGGGCAGCAATCAGTGGGTGTCATATCAAAGTGTCCGTGAGGTGGGCTGCGCCAGGTGATGTACGAAATGTATCTGGGTATCGGTGATGCTGCATTAAAAACAGGCTCAGAATGCTCACGCTGTTTTTGTCTTGCCTGACCTTCGCATAAACACACTCCGTACTGAGCCTGAGTTATTTAATTATAGGGGCTGTCGATGGGGCGTGACGCTTATGTTTTTATGTGTACAGGGTTTTGTGGCCATTGGGGGGCGGTTAATTCTAATTTGGGTCTATGACGTGCTGTTGGTGAAATTTCGCTACTGCTTGAGTGTGTTCATGCAGGAATATCGGAATAAGGCTACATGTTGATCCATTGTTAAACCATAAGGCGTGTCTATTATTTTAAATATTCAGTTGTTATGACACTGATGTTTTTTCTTGGTTGATATATCGAGGTGGTTATGAAGTATGTGATGTCCGTAGTGTGTGCCTTTTTCTGTGCGACAAGTGCCTTGGCCAATGAAAGTGAATATTGCCCTGATGTTACTCAAATAACACTCAGGGGTGGCGTTTATACTGCACCGGCCAACAAGCAAGGAAGCGAGTGGATTGCAGTGGCCAGTGCCCTCTCGGCATCGCCGCTTAAAACATTCGAAGGGGGGGTGTTTTATCCTGAAAATAATCAGGCAGGCGTGATGGGGCACATCGGCTATTGCGAATATAAAGCCAATGATCGCTCGCGTGTGAATGTGCACTATCGTCAGGGTTCCAGTTCGAGCGGGGCCATGCAATTGGAAAATATTGAGCAGTGGGCGCTGGTCACCAGTGGGTTGGGTGTAGTGCTCTATGAATGTAATGCTTCAAATGCTCGCCAATGCGCCTTTTCTGTGCCCTGATTACGTTTGATTCGACAGATTGATGACGCGCGTGGATGCGACCGATGCAAGAGGGTTGCATCCACGGGGTTGATGTTTCAACCCCGCACCACCGAGCGCAGAGACGTTTTGCACAGAAACGGGGTGTGAAGGCAATTGTGGCGCACAGATCAATTGACAGGGGGAGCGACCTTTTCTAGTGTCCACGCCATTGTTCTTCAGGAGCCCGACATGACGTCAGATGATCGTATAAAACTTGAACCCGTCTGGAAACAGGCACTGCGCGAAGAGTTCGACCAGCCTTATATGGCCACCCTGCGTGAGTTCTTGCGACAGGAACATGCGGCGGGTAAAGAAATCTACCCTCCGGGCCCACTTATTTTCAACGCTCTGAATTTGACCCCCCTGGATAAAATCAAAGTGGTCATCTTGGGGCAGGATCCCTACCACGGTCCGGGCCAGGCCCATGGGTTGTGTTTCTCGGTGCCCTCTGAAATGCCTGTTCCGCCCTCGTTGGTCAATATCTATAAAGAACTCAAACGTGATTTAAATATCGATATTGCCCCTCATGGGTGTTTGCAGTACTGGGCTGAGCAAGGTGTATTGCTGCTTAACACTACGATGACCGTGGAACGTGCCAATGCCGCTTCTCACGCCAAAAAAGGCTGGGAGCATTTTACTGATCGGATTATTCAAGTGGTGAGTGAACAGCAGCCCAAACTGGTGTTTCTGTTGTGGGGCGCTCATGCACAAAGCAAGCAAAAACTAATTGATGCAACCAAGCACCTGGTGCTGACCTCTGTGCACCCTTCGCCACTTTCTGCCTATAGAGGGTTTATCGGAAACGGGCACTTTAGCCGGACCAACAAGTTTCTGGAGCAAAACGGCTTGGCACCGATCGACTGGAAACTGCCTGCCGCTTGATTGCGTCTTGAAAATGAGGGGTGTGGTTCGCAGGAGGGCCGCAAAAGAGCAGGTCTCTTTTGCGGTGGATGGCACATGGCTTCGCTGCAGAGTGTACGGAGCCAGGCGAGGCAACCGCCGGCCAGGAAGGCCAGCGGTGTATTTCAGCAGCGCTTAAGTCTCCACTCAGGCCTTAGCCACAGCCCGGCGATGAGCGCTGCGTTTACGCCAGATACGCAGAACAGGCATCAGCAACATGATGGCGGTCAATACCCAGACCCCCAGCGTAATCGGGCTGGCCCACAGAATGTCCAAGGCTCCGTTGGAAATCGACAGGGCGCGACGCAAGTTCTGTTCCATCAGCCCCCCCAAGATGAAGCCCAGCAGCACCGGAGAGAGAGGGAAGTCCAGTTTGCGCAGGATGTAACCGAAGATGCCGATGCCGACCATCAAAAACAGGTCGAAAGTTGTGGCATGCACGGCATAGACGCCAATCGCAGTAATGAGCGCAATCACCGGTACCAACACCCAATTCGGCACGGCCAGAATTCGGGTGAAGATACGAATCATTGGAATATTGAGGATCACCAGCATGACGTTGGCGATAAACAATGACGCGATCAGGCCCCAGACAATATCCGGTTGTTGTTGGAACAACAGGGGGCCCGGGGTGATGTTATACAGCGACAAGGCACCGATCATCACCGCTGTTGTGCCCGAACCGGGGACGCCCAGCGTCAGCATAGGCACCAACGCGCCACAGGCCGAAGCGCCGATGGCGGTTTCGGGCGCTGCAAGGCCACGCATGTCCCCCTGGCCAAATTTTCCGGAGGCACCTGCCAGGCGCTTTTCAGTCATATAGCTGACGGCACTGGCCAGTGTGGCACCTGCACCCGGAAGCACGCCCATGATAAAACCGAGCAGGCCGCAGCGGATGTTCACCACGAACACTGCGGATGCTTCCTTCAGGTTAAACATCATCCGGCCAGTCGCTTTTACCGCTTCTTGCCCGCGGTGCGTTTTTTCCAGCAGTAGCAGGATCTCACTGATGGAGAACAGGCCCAGCACCAGCACCACGAATTGAATGCCGTCAGTCAGATGGATGTTGTCGCCGGTGAAACGGTACACACCGCTGTTGGCATCAATACCGACGCCCGACAGAAACAAACCGATCAAGGCCGCAATAAAGGTTTTAAGGGGACGATCACCCGCCATGCCGCCCAGGCAAACAATCGCAAACACCATCAGTACGAAATATTCCGCCGGGCCGAAGGCAATCGCCCATTTGGCGAGTAGAGGCGCAAATAAAACCATGCCACAGGTGGCAATAAACGCACCGATGAACGAACTCCAGGCTGACAGCGAAAGTGCCACGCCCGCCAGGCCTTTACGGGCCATGGGGTAACCGTCAAGGGTGGTCATGACGGTGGAGGCCTCGCCTGGAATGTTCAGCAGGATGGAGCTGATGCGTCCGCCGTACTCGCAGCCCAAGTACACAGCCGCCAGTAATATCAGGGCGGACTCGGGCGGCAGGCCCAGGGCGAATGCAATTGGAATCAGCAGCGCTACACCGTTGATCGGCCCAAGCCCCGGCAATAATCCGACGACGGTGCCGATTAACGTACCGCACAAGGCGGTGACCAGGTTGTAAGGGGTGAGCGCGACGCCGAAGCCCTGACCCAAATAGCTAAAAGTATCCATATCAGTTCTCCAGAACGTCGAGCAGGCCCAGGGGTAACGGAACATCCATCGCTTTATCGAACAACAGATAAAGCCCGACGCTCACCAGGCTGGTGATCACAATGCTGGGCAACCAGCGCCCGCCGTACAGGCGCGCCATCGGGATGCCAATCAGGGCGCTGCTGAGAATGAAGCCAAGGGATTCAAAGGTGCCGGCAAAGATCAGCAGCAGTACGACGCACAGACCAATTTTGGTCAGGGTTTCGCGGTCCAGTTGTGGGTCATCTTCGCTGTGCACAATGGGCGTTGGACGAAAAATCATGTAGATCAAGCCCAGCGACATCAGCGCCAGCATCAGCAGTGGGAACGCTCGCGGGCCCACAGGCTCGTAGGAAAACGAGGCTTGATAGGGCCATGCCATCAGCGCGAGGGCGGCGCAGATCACCAGCATTACCGAGGCAAAAATTCGTTGTAAGAGCATGAGTCACTCCTGCGTTGCGCCCGCATTGGGCGGGCGCAATCATTGACGGCAGCGGTTACTGGACCAGGCCAAATTCCTGGGCAAGGGCTTTGTAGTCGGCCACTTGCTTTTTCACGTAGGTGTCCAGTTCCGGGCCCGTCATGGCAAAAGGGAACAGCTCGCGCTGGTCACGTAATGTGGCGAACTCGTTTGAGGCCAACAGGGTGTCGAAGGCATTTTTCCACCAGGCGTAGTCTTCATCGCTGACTTTTGGCCCCAGGTAGAAACCGCGTACCACCGGCCACACAATGTCGTAGCCTTGTTCTTTAGCGGTCGGGATGTTTTTCATGTTCGGGTCGTCCAGGCGCTCGTCGGAAAACACCGCCAGGATGCGCATGTCACCGCTTTGGATATGCGGCATGGAGTCGGAGATGTCCGTACTTCCTATCTGAATATGGCCACCCAGCAAGGCCGTTGCGATTTCACCGCCGCCTTCCAGTGCTACATAACGCAAGTCGCGCGGGTTAATGCCGGCGGCCTTGGCGATCAGAGCGGTTTGCATCCAGTCCTGGCTACCGACGGTGCCGCCGGAACCAATCACCACTTTGCTGGGGTCTTTCTTCAGCGCTTGAACCAGGTCATCCAGGTTCTTGTAAGGCGAATCGGTTTTCACGGCAATGGCCCCATAGCTGGTGCCGACAGCCGCGAGCCACCGCACGGCGTTCTCATCGAACCGGCCGAACTTGCCTTGGGCCAGATTGAGCAGCGAGCCACTGGACCAGGCTACCAGCGTGCCTGCATCTGCCGGGCGCTGCGCAACCACGGCGTTGTAAGCCACAGCACCTACGCCACCGGGCATGTAGGTCACGCGCATGGGCTTGCTGAGGACTTTTTCGTTCACCAGCGCGCTTTGCGCCAGTTTGCAGGTCAGGTCAAAACCGCCGCCCGGTGAAGCCGGTGCGATGCATTCCGGGCGTTTCGGTTCAGCCATCAACTGGCCAGTGAACAGCAGGCAACTGGTCGCAAGAGCGAGGGTACGCAGTGAGAATTTCATATCATCTCCACAGGAGTTATTTTTTTTAGGGGGGCTGTGATGTGTGGTTAACGGCAGGTAACCAGCGTTTTTCGCTCACATCGTGGGGAGCGTCACAGCGATAAAACGTTGAGGAGTTTGATTGGCAAAGCAGAGAGGCATTTGGCATTGGGCTGATTGGTCAGCATGTTGAGGTACTCCGTTATTGTTCTTATTGACGAAAGCGCGTCGAGGCGTTTTCGTGTGGCTATGGCTTCCATAGCGCGACAGTTGTAGCCGTCCATTTTCTGATCCTAATCGGCCAACCTTTCGCCAACCTTTCAGCGCCCTGTCGGTTTTTTAGGGGCTTCACAGTCGTGAGGCCGGCTGTACACTGCGCGGCTAAAAGGGCCGGGCCCGTTATAAAAAAGAGGTAAACCGGATGCGCGTTCTTTTGGTCGAAGATCAGCCTCAACTCGCTGAGAGCGTGGCTCAGGCTCTGAAAAGTACGGGGCTGACCGTTGATGTGCTGCACGATGGCGTGGCCGCGGATCTGGCGCTGAGCAGTGAAGAATATGCGGTGTTGATTCTGGACGTGGGGTTGCCGCGCATGGATGGTTTTGAGGTGCTGGCGCGATTGCGAGCGCGCGGGAAAAACCTGCCGGTGTTGATGTTGACGGCCCGCAGTGATGTCAGAGATCGCGTGCATGGGCTTAACCTCGGGGCGGATGACTACCTGGCCAAGCCCTTCGAACTGACGGAGTTGGAGGCCCGGGTCAAGGCCTTGTTACGACGCAGCGTGCTGGGCGGCGAACGCCAGCAACAGTGCGGCCCACTGGCGTATGACCTGGGGACGCGGCGTTTCACGTTGGGGGATGAGTTGTTGACTCTGACGTCCCGCGAACACGCGGTGCTGGAAGCGTTGATCGCAAGGCCCGGCCGTGTGATGAGCAAAGAGCAACTGGCGGCTCAGGTATTTGGTCTGGATGAAGAGGCCAGTTCCGATGCGATTGAGATCTACATCCACCGCTTGCGTAAGAAACTTGATGGCCATGCTGTAGCCATCGTCACTTTCCGGGGCTTGGGGTACTTGCTGGAAGGTCGTGATGCTTAAAGTGGACAGTCTTCGTTGGCGTTTGCTGTGGGAATTGACTCTGTTGCTTGTCGTGCTGATGGTGGCCAGCGGGTTAAGTGCCTATTTTTACGGCCGCGAAGCGGCTGATACGGCGTATGACCGAACGCTTCTGGCGTCGGCCCGATCGATTGCGGCGGGCCTGTCGCAGCGTGATGGCAGCCTGAGTGCCGATGTGCCTTACGTGGCCCTGGATACTTTTGCCTATGACAGCGCCGGGCGCATTTACTATCAGGTCAACGATATTAACCAGCGACTGATTTCCGGCTATGAAAACCTTCCGGCACCGCCGGCCGGTACGCCGCGCACAGACGATTATCCGGCCTTGGCCCGTTTCTATGACGGCCAGTACCAGGGGCAGAATGTGCGGGTGGTGAGCTTGCTTAAAGCCGTGAGCGAGCCCGGCATGAATGGCATGGCTGAAATCCGCGTGGCTGAAACCGATGTGGCGCGCGTGGCAATGGCCCGCAGTCTGATGGCGGATACGTTGTTACGTCTGGGCCTGCTGGGCCTGGGGGCTTTGCTGGTGGTGTGGTTTACCGTCAGCGCCGCATTGCGGCCGCTGGAACGTTTGCGGGCAACGGTCGAGGAGCGTGAACTCGATGACCTGCGGCCTTTGCCGCTGGTGCCCGTGCAGCGTGAGTTGCGGCCCTTGGTGCAAACGCTCAATCACTTTACCGAGCGATTGCGCGGGCAGTTTGAGCGTCAGGCGCAGTTTATTGCCGATGCTTCCCACGAATTGCGAACGCCGCTTGCGGTGCTCAAGGCTCGGCTTGAGTTGGGTTTGCGCGCGCAAGACCCTCAGGTTTGGCGCGAAACCCTTGAGCAGGCGGCGCAAGGAACCGACCGCTTGACGCATTTGGCCAATCAATTGCTGTCGCTGGCACGTATCGAAAACGGCGCACGTGCGATTGCAGAAGGCGGTGCGCAGTTGCTCGATCTCAGTCAATTGGCGCGAGAGTTGGGAATGGCAATGGCCCCGTTGGCGCATGCGCGCGGTGTGGCGCTTGCACTGGAGGCGGACCAGCCGGTGTGGCTTCGGGGCGAGCCTACGCTGCTGAGTGAGCTATTGAATAACCTGGTGGACAACGCGTTGGCTCATACGCCGGTGGGTGGCAATGTGATATTGCGGGTTATGGCACCGGCGGTTCTGGAGATCGAAGACGATGGGCCTGGTATTCCCTACGAAGACCGTGAGCGGGTGTTTGAGCGTTTCTACCGGCGCAATCAACACGTGCCGGGTTCAGGGTTGGGGCTGGCGATTGTGGGGGAGGTGTGTCGCGCGCATCTGGCGACCATCAGCCTGCATGATGGCGTGCAAAGCGGGTTGAAGGTGCGGGTGAATTTTGTGCCGGTGCAGAGCCAGCGGGCATGATGCAGCCGTTGGCTGCGGCTACATCATGGCTCAGATAAACATGCTGCGCGCGGTGTACAGTTCTTCCTGAAACGCTTGGCTGTCGGCTTCCACGTTCAGTTTCATGAACGCGGGCAGTGTACTCAAGTCCGGGCAGGGCCCGCTGCCACGGGTACTCAGGCAGATTACGGTCGCGATTTGCACCAGATCAATGTAATCAAGGGCTTTGGAGTCGCGGGTGAAGTCCTGATACAGGCCGGGGAGTTTTAACAGCATCTCCGGAAACTCCCAGACAGCGAGCAGTTTGTCGCCAATCAGTGGGTGAATGCTATCGATCACGTGGTTCAGTGATACCGGGTCCGAGAGTAATTCATTGTGTTCTTCGGCATAGGTCAGGATCGGTAGCACACCTATTTGATGCACCAGCCCGCCGAGTGCGGCCTGGTCGGGTTTGAGTGAGGTGTACCGCCGGCATAGGGTGTAGCAAATGCCGGCGACTTCCAGGCTTTCCCGCCACACGTCGCGCATTTTGTTTTCGATGACCTCCGAGCGGGCATGGAAAATCTGTTCCATGACCAGCCCTATCGCCAGGTTGCTGCTGTAGTTGACCCCCAGGCGAGTGACGGCGGTGTGCAGGTCGGTAACTTCATAAAGGGCACGCAACAGCGGGCTGTTGACGACTTTGATCAGTCGCGCGGCCAGTGCCGTGTCGCGACCAATGACTTTGCTCAAATGACTGACGCTGATTTCGGGGTTTTCTGCTGCCTTGCGGATTTTTAACGCCACTTCCGGTAGCGTCGGCAAAACCAGGTCATCTCGATCGATGGCCTTAACCAAGTCCATTTGGACTTTGTGCGCCAGCATGTTCATTTCTGTTCTCTAGGTATTGCGATTCAAGGTGAGGCAATTAGCGTTGGATCTCGCGATCCCGGTCTAAAAGGTAAGGCAGCTCAAGCAGCGTGAGTACGGGGCCTTGTTCGCTACCGACATGAATATGGCCTGCCTCGACGGCATCAGCAGTCAGAACGGCCAGCAGCTCGATACCGTCCTGCGCTTGAGCCGCGATCACCACCTCGCCCACGGAACTGGTGTGGGAGGCGCAAAACAGAGGCGTGCCGGGTGCTGGCGCAGCATGCTGGCCTTCAAGCGACAGGCGGTAGAGACGGCGTTTGAGCTTGCCGAGGTACTGCATGCGGGCAACGATTTCTTGCCCGGTATAGCAGCCCTTTTTGAAGCTGACCCCGCCCACGGCTTGCAGGTTAATCATCTGCGGAATGAACTGCTCACGGGTTTCGGGCATGACCTGACCGATGCCGGCGCGGATCTGACCCAGTAGCCATGGGTTCACGTCGGCTTGTGGCAACTGACTCGCCAGGTGTTGCACAAGGCGCTCAGCCTGTGCCACGGGGGCCCACAGTTCTGCACGATCTGCAGAGGCGCGGATGGCGATTAGCCCTTCGCCCCGGACAACGCTGTCGGTGTCGGCGGGTAGATCGAGCCCCAGGCTCAGCAGGGTTGCCTGCGCGTTGTGCAGACCAAAACGTACCCAGTTGGCACTGTCGTCGGTCAGTTTGGATTTGGAAAACACCGCGTATTTTTTCAGATCGGCCAACTGTGGCTCAACCAGCTCGCGGGCCATCGCCAGCAAACAGCCATTGGGTTCGAGCACGATACGGAAGCTGGATTGCATGCGGCCTTTTTGCGTGCAGCGCGCCCCCAGGCTGGAGCGCGTATCGCTCAAATAGTTGAGGTTGCAGGTCAATTGCCCCTGCAAGAACTTGCTGGCGTCATTGCCGATCACAGCAAGAACGCCTTCGTGGGAGAGGGTGCAGAAAAAAGCAGAGTCGGCCATGAGTTTTCGCTGGTAATAAAGTCCGGGGCCCATCATAGAGGGGCGACTTGTAAATGGGTAGTTCGTAAAAGCGCAATGATGCGGGACCAAAGCCGACTGGTCTATGGCCAACTGGCCTGTATACTTGCCTTCTATTTGAGGAGCGCTCCATGGTCGAAGATGTTGAACTCAATCGTCTCTATTGGCACAGCCGTCGCGGCATGCTTGAGCTGGATGTGTTGCTGGTACCTTTCGTCAAGGAGGTTTACAGCACGCTGAATGACGTAGACCGCGAGTGTTATCGCAAGCTGCTGGAATGTGAGGACCAGGACATGTTTGGCTGGTTCATGGAGCGTAACGAGTCTGAAGACCCGGAGCTTCAGCGCATGGTTCGCATGATTCTGGACCGTGTCCAGCCCAAGTAATTATTTCGAGTGCCGCTGGCAAGCCTCCGGGCAATTGCTGGCGGCCTATCTTGCAGCCCAACTCCTGGCGCTGATCTCAATTTGCCTGCTTTCAATCCCTGCCTGGGCACGGGTGATTGCGCTGTTGTTGTGCCTGGCGCACGGGGTTTGGGTGCTGCCGCGACATATCCGGCTGACCCACAGGGCCGCGATTCGCGGGTTGCGCCGTGATGCCGAAGGCTGGCAATTGTGGAGCCGCTCTATGGGATGGCATCCGGTGCAATTGCGCCGTGACAGCCTGGCCTTGCCAAGTATGGTGATTGTGCGGTTCAGCCGGCGCGGTGAATGGCGGGTGCGGGCCGTGTGTATTCCCCGCGACGCGCTGGCACCGGATCAGCACCGGCGCTTGCGCGTACGGCTGAAATTCAGCCGGCGTAGGTGGCTGGCACCAGAATAGTGTCCAGCGCTTCGGGCAACATCTGCGGGTAGTCGAGGGTGTAATGCAAGCCGCGAGACTCTTTTCGCGCCATTGCACTGCTGATCATCAGTTCCGCTACCTGAGCAAGGTTCCTCAGTTCAATCAGATCTCTGCTCACTTTATAGTTGCTATAGAACTCGTCGATTTCATCCAGTAACAGGCGCACACGGTGTTGCGCCCGCTGCAGGCGTTTGTTGGTGCGCACGATGCCGACGTAGTCCCACATGAAACGTCGCAGTTCATCCCAGTTGTGGGCAATGATCACGTCTTCGTCCGAGTCGGTCACCTGGCTCGCGTCCCAGCCCGGCAAGGCCTCAGGCACTGAGACCCGGGGCAACTGCGCGAGAATGTCGGCTGCCGCAGAGCGGGCATACACAAAACATTCAAGCAGCGAATTACTGGCCATGCGGTTGGCACCGTGCAGGCCCGTGAAGCTGGTTTCGCCAATAGCGTACAGGCCCGGGACGTCGGTGCGGCCATGACCGTCCACCATCACCCCGCCACAGGTGTAATGCGCGGCTGGTACTACGGGGATCGCCTGTTGGGTGATGTCGATGGAGAATTCCAGGCAACGCTCATAGACCGTGGGGAAGTGGGTTTTGATAAAGGTATCGGACTCGTGGCTGATATCCAGGTACACGCAGTCGATGCCCAGGCGTTTCATTTCGTGGTCGATGGCGCGGGCCACAATATCCCGGGGGGCCAGTTCGCCACGGGGGTCAAACCGATGCATAAAACGTTCGCCGTTGGGCAGCTTGAGATGAGCACCCTCACCGCGCAGGGCTTCGGTGATCAAAAAGCTCTTGGCTTGCGGGTGATACAAGCAGGTGGGGTGGAATTGGTTGAATTCCAGATTCGCCACGCGACAACCCGAGCGCCATGCCATGGCAATGCCGTCACCGCACGCGCCATCGGGGTTGCTGGTATAGAGGTAGACCTTGGCGGCCCCCCCGGATGCCAGAACGGTAAAGCGCGACCCATAGGTGTCGACCTCGCCGGTGACGCGGTTCAGTACATAGGCCCCGAGGCAGCGGTCACCTTCATGGCCGAGTCGGCGCTCGGTAATCAGATCAACGGCGACGCGTTGCTCCAACAGTTCAATGTTGGGGCGTTGGCGTGCTTGTTCGAGCAGCGTCTTGAAAATGGCTGCGCCCGTTGCATCAGCAGCATGAATGATGCGTCGGTGGCTGTGACCGCCTTCCCGGGTGAGATGAAACTCAAAGCCCGGGTGCTCAGGGTCGGCGGCGTCATCGCGCGTGAAGGGGACGCCCTGGTCAATGAGCCACTGAATGGCTTCACGGCTGTGTTCGACGGTAAATCGCACGGCGTCTTCATGGCACAGGCCGCCACCGGCATTGAGGGTGTCCTCGACGTGGGACTGCACGGTGTCGGTGTCATCCAGTACCGCCGCTACGCCGCCCTGTGCCCAGAACGTCGAGCCATTGGCCAGATCGCCCTTGCTCAGGACAGCAATACGCAGGTGCTCGGGCAGTGTAAGCGCAAGGCTCAAACCGGCAGCACCGCTGCCAATCACCAGCACATCATGTTGAAAATGTTGGCTCATTCTTCAGACGTCCGCAAAAAAGCGCCCTCTAGTATATAAAGGGGGGGATCGGCACAATAGCCGGGCCTTGTATGGCATTGGGATACTACAGCGGGCTGGGAGTTTGCCTCAGACTTGCCAGGGTTGCATGCCGATTTACAGTTTTTTATTGGCCAGCACCTCAAGAGCGGTGTAATGCTGTCTTATTCGAATCGTCAGCGGGGTCATCATTTCGCGGGGGCATTTTGAACTTTTCGCAGGGTCAAGGGTTCAATAGTGGGTTGCCCGTAGCGTAAAGATGCGGCGTCGAATGGGCTGTGGAGGGTGTGTCTTGACCGCAGCCGATGAGTTTGACAACAAGATTATTGACGCAGCCGGCCTGGCCCGAGCTGCGTTTTCGTGCGTGCCAAATTCGAGTGCGCAGGAAACTGCCAGGGGGGAGAGAACTTTTGCGTAAAGCCCGAGTCTATGTTCGCAAGCCTGATCAATTAGCCAAGGGTTGCTCCTCCCGGACTTATGAGGAGTATTCATGCTAACCCAGGAAGAGGATCAGCAGCTGGTCGAGCGCGTACAGCGTGGTGACAAGCGCGCTTTTGATCTGCTCGTGCTCAAGTACCAGCACAAAATTCTCGGGTTGATCGTGCGTTTTGTGCACGACACCCATGAAGCCCAGGACGTCGCTCAAGAAGCCTTTATCAAGGCTTACCGGGCACTTGGAAATTTTCGCGGTGACAGTGCCTTTTATACCTGGCTGTACCGTATCGCCATTAATACGGCGAAAAATTATCTGGTATCGCGCGGCAGACGTCCGCCAGACAGTGATGTGAGTTCTGAAGACGCTGAGTTTTACGATGGTGATCACGGCCTTAAAGACCTGGAGTCGCCGGAGCGTGCTTTGCTCCGCGACGAGATCGAAGGCACCGTTCATCGCACGATTCAGCTGCTGCCAGAAGATTTGAGAACCGCGTTAACTTTACGTGAGTTTGATGGTCTGAGTTACGAGGACATTGCGAGCGTCATGCAATGCCCTGTGGGTACCGTGCGCTCCCGTATTTTCCGCGCTCGGGAAGCCATCGATAAAGCCCTGCAGCCGTTGTTGCAGGAAAACTGAGACAGCGGCGACAGCCAAGAGAGGAACCGCCATGAGTCGTGAAGCCCTGCAGGAATCGCTGTCCGCAGTGATGGATAACGAAGCGGACGAACTGGAACTGCGTCGGGTATTGAATGCCTTCGACGACACACAAACCCGTGACACCTGGTCCCGTTATCAGGTGGCGCGTGCTGTGATGCACAAGGACCTGTTGATTCCGCGCCTGGACATCGCATCTGCCGTTTCGGCCGCGCTGGCCGAAGAACAAACCCCGGCCAAGGTGGCCCGTGGGCCGTGGCGCAGCATCGGTCGTCTGGCCGTAGCCGCTTCGGTGACCGTTGCTGTTCTGGCAGGTGTACGCCTGTACAACCAGGATGACATCGTGGGTAACCAGCTGGCCCAGCAAAACCCGGCACAAAGCCTGAGTGCGCCGATGGCCAAGGGCCCGGCAGTACTGGCCAACTACAGCGAAAGCGCCGATCAGGCCACTGGCCCTATGGCCAACGGTGTCCTGCAAGGTCAGCCGGGCTGGCAGGATCAGC
>NZ_JASLGE010000114.1 GCF_030150285.1 Pseudomonas sp.
ATGGGGTCACGGTATGAGCGAGTGAATCGCACCATGCTGGCCAAGCCCGAATACAGCCCACGCAGCGCGTGGCTCACCCAGTACTGCACGCCCTCTGGCAGCTTGGTTTGCGGAGTGGCAAAGCCTTTACCCTTGGTCAGCTTGGTGCTCGTATGGCCAGTGCGCTCTGACCTGGCCCACTCTGGCCGGAGACGCCATACAGCGCATCGCCTTCAGGGGACTGAAACTCTGAAGGCTGCGCCTCCAGCCCCTCCTTGATCTGCAAATCAGACCGGGAGATGTGTTCGTTCTTGCCAAGAAAAGTTGAGAACTTTTTAGAGCTGGTGGCCATAGACAGGGAGTGTTCCCGTCTATGGCGCTTTGGCCTCACCCTATGCTGGGCGCAAAAGAAAAGCCCTCAAAAGAGGGCCTGCTATCACTGCAATGGGGTCACCCTTGCGGCCACTCTTGATCACCTTCGTCAAAAAAAGCCGGCGGCAGCGTGACTTCACCACCATCCAGGCCTCGAATTCTTGCGGCAATGTCTACAGGAATGGGCGCATCAAAGGAAACCAGATAGCCATAAATGAGATCGTCATCGCCAGCCATCTCCTCCACACTGGGCTCCAGAGAGATGTACTCTTCATAAGTGATGCCCAGAAAGTTCGCCACTTTCTGATCGTTTTCACGGTCCATCTGCTCTTCCAGCTGCCCATTGCTCATAACGGCTCCTTAGATGCAAGGTTGTGGAAAATAAATCCTAGCAGAACAGTATTTCAGCTATCAACCCACTCGCAGGGCATTGTTTCAAAAGACTTCCGTATGAACTTCATTCAAACTGCCGTCGCGCTCACCTGCCTAGTAATGATTGGCTGCACGACCAGCACCAGCGCGCCACAGCCATCAGCAGAAACGCCCGAGTGCATGAACTACCACTCCATGATGACTGCACCAATGCCACCGGATGCTATGGAGAGGTTGCGGCTAAAGTGCTTGGATTCACGAGGGAAGTAACCCAACAAAAAAGCCCTCGAAAGAGGGTTTTTCCATTTAAGCATCACGCTTCCTTTATCGTAAAAACTCTTCAGCCTTTCGGCTGAGACTTACGTGCACTGATGCAGACTGATTGCGAATAGCGTAATAACCCGCCCGAGAAAAATCTTGCTCCAACTGCTTGATGGCAGCATCGACTTCTGTCTCGTTTGTTAGGCGCATCCTTGGATGCTCTGCGGCAATAGCTTTCAGCTCCGCAAATTTTGATTTCGCAAACTCTAGGTGCGAGACCTTGGCCGTGGGCTTAGTGGAGCTGCAAGCCAAACTAAGAGATTCGTTCAACTGCGCCTTTGCTGTGTACGCTTGCTGCTCTAATTTTTCTAGCAGAGCTCCTTGCGCCTTTGCATTAAGAAACAACTTGCGTAGCCAGTCGAACATAACGTCACCTCCAATAGCAGGCAGCATCGTAGCGCAAGGCGTCGTCCAAACGGTAGAGTGCCTAGGCCGTCACTAGCACTTTTGATACTGCTTACCGTCTGGCCCAACATATACAGAGCCAGCAGGTAGTGCATTCAGTTGCTCAGGTGTAGTCACCTTCACTGGGGATTACCTGTGCCACTCGCACCCAACGGTGCCCCTGTGCGCAAATCCACAAGTTCTTCTTGCTCACCAACCACAAGGCCTTCTTTGTCGAGCGTTGGCACTTTGCGCTTCGTGAAGTTGTTGCTCAAGTTGCGTTCTTCGCTTTTACCCATCAGCGCCGCCAGTCGCTTGTGCGCAACTCCGCGCCCTTCATCCGTCTGCGCCTGCAGATATTCTTCTTGGGCGTCCTCCAGCCGCTGCGCTTGGCGGCTTGAAAGCCGCGCGTCTCTTCTTCACCAGCCAAGCGCCGACCCTCCATTGCCAAACGCTGCGCTGCTGTGCGCTCACCCATGGCCGCGCGAGTATTGGCGCCGTCCTGATGCATCTGCTCGCGCGCCTTGCCTGCATTCAGCCCCATGGTCTGCATCTCCATGTGTGGCTGCTTGCCTTGTGCGGCCAAATCAGCCTGCAAGGCTTGCTGGTACCTGAGAGTTGAGCGCGCAGACGCACCAACACGTGCCAATAGAGAGGTTGCGCTGCTTTCAAACCTGATGAACGTTGCAATTGAGAGGGGTGAAATTGATGCCAACCCCTGCAAACAGGTGAAAAAGAACAGAGAGCGAGCCAGAACAGAAGCACCAGAGCCACAAGTTTTACGCAGCTTTCTGGATTGGCTCTTCCGTTCTGGGCCGGCCAGTCGCACATTGGCCCTCATGGCAGAGTTCGCCGCGCTTGCTGGATCTCGAAGAACAGAGTTCTTGGACTTGCAGATAAGGCAAATAGATATGGATGGTGGATTTATCCGGCTCAATCGTGCCAAGCAGCATGGAGATGCCAAGAAGGTAGAGAACATCATCATGAGCCCAGCAATGCAAAACTTAGCGACGCGATTGCTGTCACTGCCTAGGCCAAGCACATCTTTGCATGTGTTTATCAACCAAAAGGGCAACCCGATGACGGAATCGGGTTTCGCCACCGGCTGGCAGCGTGCCATGGTCGCGGCCCTGAAAGAAGGTGTGATCGAGCGGCGGTTCACATTCCATGACTTGCGCGCTTACTACACCACACAGTTCAAGGAGCAGCATGGAACCCTGCCTGAGCTGCATGCAAACGCAGCGACCACGGCACGGGTCTATGACCGTTCCAAAGTCTCGAAACGAGCTTCTTTGAAGTGATGAATATTCCCACGGTGGGAATAAAACGAAAAAAGCGCTACAGCTTTTATAGCTGTAGCGCTTGTAATCTTTGGTGGGCCCTGCGAGATTCGAACTCGCGACCAACGGATTAAAAG
>NZ_JASLGE010000018.1 GCF_030150285.1 Pseudomonas sp.
CAACTACAAACGCAACGTGCTGCGCACCCCGGCCAACAACAAACTGCGCCTGGAAGACACCCGTGGCCAGGAACACATCAAACTCAGCACCGAACACAGCGGCAAAAGCCAGCTCAACCTGGGGCACTTGGTGGATGCCGAAAAGCGCAAGCGCGGTGAAGGCTTTGAACTGCGCACCGACGGCTGGGGCGCGATTCGGGGCGGAAAAGGGGTGTTTATCAGTGCGGATACACAGGCCAAGGCCCAAGGCGACGTGCTGGCCATGGACGCTGCAATTGAACAGCTTGAAAGCGCACTGTCTCTGGCTCGCTCCTTGGCCCAAGCGGCACGCAGTGCTCAAGCCACCCCAGGAGACACTGAGAGTCAGGCGCGGCTGATTCAGGCGCTCAAGGGCTTGGCCCTGCCGGGAGTGTTATTACATGCTCCGGCAGGTATCGGCGTGCTTAGCCCTAAAGCGGTCTGCCTGTCTTCCGGAGCAGAAAGCGTGAGTATCACAGCCGCTCGCAATGTTGATGTCAGCACCGGGCAAGACTTCACCGCCACTGCCGAAGGGGGTGTCAGCGTGCTTGCACACAGTGCCGACCTGCAACTCAAGGCGGCTAAAGGTAAGGTTCAACTGCATGCTCAGGGTAATGACCTGCATGCACTGGCAAAGACTGATATCAAGATTGAAAGCGTCGAAGGCCGTATACACGTGAGTGCTCCGCAAGAACTGGTGCTCAATTGTGGGGGGGCCTACATCCGGCTCAAGGGCGGCGATATCGAGTTGGGTGCGCCTGGCAACATCTACCTCAAGGCTGCCAATGTACAAAAGCTTGGTAGCACTCGCCTCAATACCCCGGCGTCACCGTTGCCGACTGGTTACGCCGGGGGCTACACCCTGAAAGATGAAGCTCAGGCACCGATGCCATTTACCCGCTACCGGGTAACCACCGAACAAGGTGAGGTGTTCAACGGGGTGACTGACAAACATGGCAAGACCATGAGCGTGCATACCTTGGTGCCGGAAAATTTGAAGATTGAGCTGCCGGAATCCGAAAAGTGGATCAGCTTTTCTGCACCGCCAGAATTGAATTATGAAGGCATAAAGTGCACGGCAACCATGGATGACGGAACAACTCTATACGGTGAGTTTGACAGTGAAAATAAAGCAAGTTTTTATTCTTTTTCCGCCAGTTCATGCGTCAAGCTTGAAATAGAAAATCTAAATTATGAGGGGGGTATACCCAGCGGTGCAGAAAACCTGCTAAGAAAGCTGGCGGAAGAATAAATATGATTATGTTGAAGATGTTTATAGTGTTTATTTTTCCGTTTTTTCTGGTGCTCACCTCTATAGGAGTGAATGGTTACATTGTGTGTCGGGATTTGAATAAGGTATTAGACGGTTTTAAAGGGAGTGTTATCGTAAGTTCCTATGGGGATGTGTGGCGGGGCGGTTCGTTTTTAACGCGCTGTACATTGTCTTATATTGTGATGGGGAGCGTAGTTTTTCCTGCAAAGCACATTCGCAATGGAAGGCTTGATCCTAAAGAGTTTGCTAGCTTGCCCGGCGCTATAAAGTTGCGCATGAGGCTGTCTGTCGGTTTGTTGATGGGTGCGTTCGTATGGTTTTTTTTAGCGGTTGCCGTGATGAGTGCTTTGGAATAAGGCTGAAGCTAGTGCATTTTTTATGGTGGTGTTAATGGCAGTAAATAAGTCGTCAGGTTGTCGCATGCAGTGTCGAAGAAGCGATTGACAGAACTGGGCGGAGTAAAGGCAATGCAGGTTTTTTTTCGAGATTATCTGGCTCAAATGGACCACTCGCTCGACGACGAGAGTCTAAGTCAGGCCCTTGAGTCACTTGAAGGGGCAGCCCTTAAATTCTCAGTAGACGTAATAAGTGATGCGAAACAGCGCGATAATTACAACCGCAACGTCAGAAGGGTCAAGGATGAGGTCCTGGCTCAAGTGAAGGCCGGGAATGTGACGGTCAAAGAGGCCGCAGAATTTTGCTATGAGGCCCGTAATAAAATCATGGCGCAAGTCAGAGCAAAAACATCAGTACACGGTCTGACTGTTGCGCAGGCCAGAAAAAAAATCCCAGCCAAGCTTGTAAGTATTTTGAATGAAAAGTCCATTGGAAAATATGGTGGAAAGTTTGCAGCGCTTGATGCTGGGCGAAAAAAATCGATCTACTACGAAATTGTAGAATCATCGGCCAGGCCTGCCACTCAATTCAATACGCTGAACAAGGCTCTGAAGGTGTCGGGCAAAGTTTTAATCATCGTTACGATCGTGTATGCGACGTATGAAGTTGCCAGTGCCGACAACAAACCTAAAGAAGCCGTTAAGCAAGGCATTATGGTTGGAAGCGGAGTGGCCGGAACTGTTTTGGCGGGCTTGGCGGTAGCGACAGTGTGTGGCCCCGGTGCTCCGTTTTGTGCCGTTGGATTGATGTTGGCTGGTGGGGTGGCATCTGGTTGGGGGGCATCGGTGGCAACCGAGCTATTTGAGAATGAGATAGAGGAGTTCACCCAGTGGAAAATAAGCTAGATCCACGCGTGATGCCTGTAGGTGTTATATGGCCAAACACACCTATTTGCAGTGGAGGGTACTTATCCGAAGGCCTCGCTCGTCTTGCTCTCTCGGTAACTGTGCGCATGAAGTGTTCGGCAGAACTTTTTTCTTCTGGTTGTGTGTTGCTTGTTATGGGTGCTGTTGTTTCAAGCATTTTCAAATGGTTTGCAGGCGGTGTGGTTGGGTGGCTGAAAGGTCTGACTGATTCTCGGGGGCAATTGCTGGGGATTGGCCGTGTTTCAAGAACTTCATAGGACTCGCAATTAAGGATGGATATGAACGATCCCCTGCACCGTACGGACACGCTCAACCCGCGCAAGGACTTTACTGGCGGTACACAAAAGCAGCACTGGATCGAATTTCAGTTGCTGGATGAGCTGGGAGCCCCTTTGGCGAACATGCCCTATCAGGTGGTCAATGAGGCCATTCGCGCGGGTTGTTCTCCCGCATGTTCCGGCCTGAGCGATGCTCAGGGCGTGATTCGTATTGAGGGGCTGCATCCGGTCCCCATCACCCTGACCGTTCAAGCCAATCCTTTGGCCGAAGTGTTGCAAACCCGTCGTTTGCGCGCGGTGCGCGCCGAACCGCCGCGGCCTGTTATTGGTGATTCAGCCCCCTTGTATGGCCCACAGCGCTCGGGTTTTTCACCGGTTGAGCAGCAAGCGCACGCGGCAGGCTACGATTACCACTACCTGCGTATTGGCCAACTGTGTGACCAAGAGCCGGATTTCGCCCCACCGCTGGCCGACCGCAACCGGCTCCCGGCGTATCACTTCCCGGACAATGCATTCAAGGGGTTCACCGTCAGTGGGGAGGCCCTTGACCGTCGCCATGTCCTGGAAGTATGCCCGTTCCGTGCCTGGTTGTTGGTGCTGCACCACCAGCGCGGGTACAGCCTGGCCAACGCCTACAACCTGGGGTTGATGAGTATTCTAGCTTATAGCAATGAGCCTGAAACTGAACAGGGTTCCGTCAAGGAGCTGTTTGAGCAGCAATGCCTTGATATGTCGCGCACCCCACGGGTCTGGGATAACGGCCAGGCATGGCCTTGCCTGGTGAACGATGTTGCATTCAGCGATCGCTATGTGACAGCCAAGCCCCTTGACACCGCCAAGGCAGTTCCGCCGGAGGGCGATACCCAGCTGTTTTACGCCATCAGTGCTTCCCACGTGTTGGTGGCCTGGCGTGGCACCGAAATGAGTGGTCTCGCGGATCTTACCACCGACACAACCTTTCGCCCCGTCAAACCCGAAGTTGCCGCCAATTGCAACCCCAAGGCTCCCTGTAGCGATCTGACACCAGTGGGCAGCGTACATCTGGGTTTTCGTGATGCTTATGAGATGGCCAGAAGGATTTATGGCATAGAGTTGAAGAAAATGATCTCTGAAGACGCGAATGATAAAGAACTTTTTATCTGTGGCCACAGCCTGGGCGGTGCTCTTGGACTGATTTATGCCGCTTCGCTGAAAACAAGAAATCCATTGCTCTATACCTACGGCATGCCCCGCACCTTTACCCTCCATGCCGTGCAAACCTTGGGCGAGCTGCGGCACTTTCGCCATGTCAATGACGCCGACCTTGTGCCTCGCGTGCCGCCCGAGGCCGGATTGGACAATTACCTGTACGACCTTTATGGCCCAATGGGCACGCTGATGGGGCTGAGCTGGTCAGTGCGTCAGCTCGCGTTCGCCAACGTATTCAAACACGAGGACCCTTACAGCCATCACGGCGAAATCGCCCTATTTTATAAGGCCGAACAACATGGCAAGCGGAAAATAGAGCCCTATCCGGCTTATCGGAAGCCGGATGGCGCGCCTTATCACAGCACAATAACCCTGCAGTTGCCGCACGTAGCCAAGCTGTATCTGGTACCCAGTCTTAGCGAGACCAGTGACCAAACGGCCGAGCAGGCCACACAGCGTTTAAACACCTCATTGACCGCCGAGAGCCGTGCCAGGTTCTTTCCGCGTTACAGCAACCCGTCCCTGGGGCGACTGCTGCGCATTGGCGACCACTTTATGTCGGCGTACCAACCCTATATCCATAATCAACTGCTGGAGTCGATTAACCCCGCGCGTGATCCGTTGCTCGACCGGCAGGTGCAACGGCACCAGTTTGAACAGCAGATGCAGGCGCACGGTGACAGTATTCCCGAGGATGAGCTGACCCGCACACGCGTCTTCCTCGACTTGCAGGGCCTGATGGATCAGGCCCTGCATTTCACCCAGAGCGCTGAAGGCGGCAGCGAGGCCCTGCAACGTTTCGATGCCATCGCCGACCCACGTGCCTATTACGAGAAAACCTATGGGTAAGCCCCTTGCCGCGCGAGAGGGCAAGCTCCGCGCCCTCAAATGGCCCACCGTACTCGGCGCGCTGGTTTTCAGCCTCGGTGGTTGCGATCCGGACTACAGCCTGTCGCCGCCCGCAGACAGTGAAAAAATCACCGTGACCGTCAAGCTGCCTGAAGGGTTAAAAAACGAAACCCTTTGGGTCATGTACCGCTCGGCCACT
>NZ_JASLGE010000043.1 GCF_030150285.1 Pseudomonas sp.
CGTTCGGCCTTCGCTGCGCTCAGGTTCCCTCGCTCCGGTCCCGCTCCGAGGGCACGCCGAGACGGGCCATCCTTGGCCCGACACGGCTTTCCCGGCATCCATGCCGGTCAACCCTCTACGCAGAACCTGCTCTCGGCCTGCCGAAAGGGGCTTGTAGATCAAGATCAAGATCAAGATCAAGATCAAGATCAACGGCGCGTGCGGCGTGTTCCGTAGCAGTTGCCGAGCCTGGCGAGGCTACGTCCGATTGCGTAGCGATCGTAAAACCTAAGTCCCGGATCTATCAGGAACACTGCGCTGCATGGTTTCACGACGCCTTTGGCACCGGACGTAGCCTCGTTCTACTCGTCAACGACTCTATGTAGTCGCTGCCGCAGGCTGCGATCGATTGCGCAGCGATCGTCAACCCTGATGCCCATTAGCCGCGGCGCTCTGGCAGCATGCGCAACAGGGTGTTGTCTTTGATGAGGTAGTGGTGCGCCAGGCCAGCCACGGCGTGGAGGCCGATCAGCCAGTAGCCGAGGGTGCCGCCCAGTTCATGCCAGCTTTTGATCTGCCGGGCAAAGTCGGGGTCTTTGGCGGTGAGTACGGGCAGGTCCAGGCCGTAGAAGAATACCGGTTTGTCGTTGTAGCTCAGTACCAAATAACCCAGCACCGGCATGCCAATCATTAGTGCGTACAGGGCCCAGTGCATCAAGGTAGCAAGGGCGCTTTGCCAGGCCGGTGGCGGTGGGGTGATTTTGGGGGCAACGCCCAGTGTGCGGGCCAGCAGCCGTAACCACACCAGCGCGAAAACGGTCAGGCCGAACATAAAGTGTGCGTCTTTCATCAGGTTGCGGCCGATGCTGTCTTTCGGAAAGATTCCGCGCAGTTCTATCGAGGCGTAGATCAGGATAAAGAGCACGACGGTCACCCAATGCAGGGCAATGGACAGGCGGCTGTAGTGGTTGACGGTGCTTTTCCAGGACATGGTGTTTCCTCACAGGTCAGGGGTGAATCCCCGCTCTTGCTGACGGGGTACGTATCACTGTAACCGTACTGCGGGCAATTGCACTGCGGTGTGTCAGTTGTCGACGTGGGCCGGCAGGTTGGGCCATTGGTCGGATACCAGGAACAGGCGTTGCGCTTCTTCCCAGTCGCCGTGGCCGGTGGCCGTGAGGCGCACCATGAGTTGGGCGGGGGCCAGCGGGTGCAGTTCGGCCAGCCAAATGTGCAGTTGTTCTGTGCTCCATAACCCTTCGGGCCCGTAATGCGCGGGGGCCAGCCAGGCGTGCCGTGGCAGCGGTTGCCAGCAGCCCGGTTCGCTCTGGCGTATAAACGCCGGCCAGTCCCGCTGATGCAGCCAGTGCCCGCGCAAGTGCTGCGGGTGCGCGCCGGTGGGGGGCAGGGCGTGTCTGGGCCAGGGGTACAGCAGGTAACCGCCCAGCCAGACATGGGTCTGGAACGTGTGTACCCCCAGTTCAGCCAGGATGCGGCGGCTTTCGGGGCGGCTGGACATGGGCAGTTGGTGCTGGCTGAAGTGTTTGAGTTTGCGGTCCAGCCGGTCGTTGCTGCCAGGCCCCAGCCATTGCGCCGGGTCGCTGCCGTTGCCGTACGGGGGGCCCAGGTAGAGTTTGATCGCCAATTCGAAGTGGTGAGCGCCGTCGCGGTCACGCAGCACCAGGTCCAGTTCGCCCAGGGTATGGCCACGCTCACGGATGGGCAGGTTGGCCGCTATCAGTTCGACACCCGGTGCGTGCTGTATAGCAAATTGCCAGAGCCGCTCGTAGTAGCGGCCCAGGCGTCGGGTGGTGGCCAGGGCCAGCCAGGCTTGCAGCGGTTCGCTGTGTTGGTCCAGTGCGTGTAGCCAGTGCGCCAGTTGTTCGGGCGCGCGCACCCAGTCGCTGCCCGCCAGCGGGTGGCGCTGTGGCCAGGGCGTGTGGTCGAGCATGGGCGGGGCGAGGATCACCCACGCCAAATCGCGCACCTCGGGGTGACGCAATTGGCGGGGCAGGTTGAGCAGGTCGGGGAACAGGATCATCCTGCGAGCATAGCTGTTTGCCCGGCTGTTTGTCCGACAACTGAAAGGGTTTTGTCTATCGTCATCTTTCGCCCATAATCGCTGCTTTAGCACGCCTTGAACCCCGCAGGAGCCTCATGGAACACTTTCGTAATATCGGCATCATTGGTCGTTTGGGCAGTTCTCAAGTGCTCGACACGGTTCGCCGACTGAAAAAATTCCTGCTCGCGCGGCATATGCATGTGATTCTCGAAGACACCATCGCCGAGGTGTTGCCCGGCCACGGCCTGCAAACCTCGTCGCGCAAGATGCTCGGTGAAGTGTGTGACATGGTGATTGTGGTAGGCGGTGACGGCAGCTTGCTCGGTGCGGCCCGGGCGCTGGCCCGCCACAATGTGCCGGTGTTGGGCATTAACCGGGGCAGCCTGGGCTTTTTGACCGATATCCGCCCCGATGAGCTGGAAGTCAAAGTGGCCGAAGTGCTCGATGGCCATTACCTGGTTGAAAACCGCTTTCTGTTGCAGGCCGAAGTGCGTCGCCACGGCGAAGCCATCGGCCAAGGCGACGCCTTGAATGATGTGGTGCTGCACCCCGGCAAGTCCACGCGCATGATCGAGTTTGAGTTGCACATCGACGGGCAGTTTGTATGCAGCCAGAAGGCCGACGGCCTGATCGTGGCCACGCCCACCGGCTCTACGGCTTATGCCATGTCGGCGGGCGGGCCGATCATGCACCCCAAGCTCGACGCTATCGTGATTGTGCCGATGTACCCGCACACCCTCAGCAGCCGGCCGATTGTGGTAGACGGCAACAGCGAACTGAAAATCGTCGTGGCCAAAGACATGCAGATCTACCCGCAGGTTTCGTGCGACGGTCAGAACCATTTCACCTGTGCGCCGGGTGACACCATTACCGTCAGCAAAAAAGCCCAAAAGCTGCGCCTGATTCACCCGCTGGACCACAACTACTATGAGGTGTGTCGTACCAAACTCGGCTGGGGTAGCCGCCTGGGCGGTAGGAGCGACTGATGCTCGATCCTGCGCGCAGTTACGATTTGATCGGTGACGTGCATGGCTGTGCTCATACCCTTGAGCACCTGCTGGAGCGTCTGGGCTATCGCAAACTCGCCGGTACCTGGCGACACCCGCAACGGATGGCGGTGTTTCTCGGTGACATCATTGATCGCGGCCCGCGTATACGTGAGGCGCTGCATATTGTGTACGACATGGTGCAGGCCGGTCAGGCGCTGTGCCTGATGGGCAACCATGAATTCAACGCGCTGGGCTGGTGCACCCCGGCACCGGCGGGCAGCGGCAAGCAGTACGTGCGCGAGCACAACCCGCGTCACACCCGCCTTATTCACGAAACCCTGGAACAATTTGCCCTGTACCCCGGCGAGTGGCATGACTTTGTGCAGTGGTTTTACGAGATGCCACTGTTTGTCGATGCCGGGCGCTTTCGGGTGGTGCATGCCTGTTGGGATGCCGAGGTGATCGCCACCTTGCGGGCCCAGTTCCCCGATGGTTGCATCGATGAGCACTTTTTGCAGGCCGCCGCCGTGACGGACAGCTTCGCTGACCTGAGCTTTAACCGGCTGTTGCGCGGCACGGATATGCGTTTGCCCGGCGGCATGACCCTGACCGGCGGCGATGGCCTGACACGGGCGTTCTTTCGCACCAAATTCTGGGAAGACGACCCCAAGACTTACGGAGACATCGTGTTCCAACCCGACGCATTGCCTGAACGTGTGGCGCAACAGCCACTCACCTCGACGGAGAAAGGGGCCTTATTGCGTTACGCCAGTGACGAGCCCCTGCTGTTTGTCGGGCACTACTGGCGCAGCGGCAAACCGGCCCCGATCCGGCCGAACCTGGCCTGCCTGGATTACAGCGCCGTGTTGTACGGCAAGCTGGTGGCCTACCGGCTGGATCAGGAAACCCGTCTCGACCCGCGCAAGTTCGTGTGGGTGGATGTTGAACGCCCGGAGGCCCTGCAATGAGCCATGTCGAGGTATTGCGCCTGCCGTTGTCGGTCGACCTCAGTGGGTTTGTGAACTTGCTGCGCCGCTTGCAAGTGCCGCACCGGGTCACAGAGGAGGTGGGTAACCAAGTGCTGTGGGTGCCCGAACCTATCGCCGGCGATGTGTTGAGCCTGTACCAGCGCTACCCCGAAGGCGACCCGGCCCACGAACTGCCGATCGCCGAGCGCCCGCCTGCCATGGCTCGCCCCGGTATCGTCCAACAGTTACGCGCCAGCCCGGCCACGGCGGTGGTGCTGCTGCTGAGCGTGCTGGTGGCGGTGGTGACGCAACTGGGCGACAACCTGTCGGCCCTGCGCGCGCTGACGTTTGTCGACTTCAGCCTGCACGGCCCGTATATCCAGTTCAACAGCCTGTCAGACACCTGGGCGTCAGGGCAGTGGTGGCGCTTGTTCACGCCTATGCTGATTCACTTCGGTTTCCTGCACATCGCCATGAACGGCATGTGGTTCTGGGAGTTGGGGCGACGCATTGAAATGCGCCAAGGCAGCATCAACCTCATCGGTTTGAGCCTGTTGTTCAGCCTGGTGTCCAATTTTGCGCAATACCTGTTCGGTGGCCCGAGCCTGTTTGGCGGGTTGTCCGGCGTGTTGTATGGCCTGCTGGGGCATGTGTGGATTTACCAGCGCATGGCCCCGAACCCGCTTTATCACCTGCCGCGTGGCGTACTGGTGATGATGCTGGTGTGGCTGGCGCTGTGCATGTCCGGGCTGGTGTCGATGATCGGCTTTGGCCAAATCGCCAACGCGGCCCACGTAGGCGGCTTGTTGATTGGCTGCCTGACTGGTTTGCTGGGCGGCCTGTGGGCACGGCGCAAACCGGTATAAACAGTGTAGGAGCGAGCTCGCTCGCGATCTTTGAACGATCCAAAGGTCGCACCTACACCCTAGTTAACGTTCAAGAGCGGAATCGAACCATGTCCTCTTTCAATGAAATGATTCAAAACATCACCCCTGAAATCTATGAAAGCCTGAAACTGGCCGTTGAAATCGGCAAGTGGGCCGATGGCAACAAGCTCACGGCCGAGCAGCGCGAACTGTCGCTGCAGGCGATGATCGCCTGGGAAGTCCAGAACCTGCCTGAAGACCAGCGCACCGGTTACATGGGCCCACAGGAGTGCAGCTCCAAGTCGGCCCCCGTGCCTAATATTCTGTTCAAGTCGGATGCCATCCATTGATTGAGATGGGTCGCGGTGCAATCAGCAAAATGTCGGCACGCCTAGGGGCACCGACCGTTCAATATGCGTTTCGCTTGGGCGACCTGGAGGTGCCGGTCAACCCCTTGATCGGCAGCCGCCTGCGCCTGGAATTCCTGGGGGCGATCAATTGCACCCATTGCGGGCGCACAACCAAAAAGAGCTTCAGCCAGGGCTATTGCTACCCGTGCATGACCAAACTGGCCCAGTGCGACGTGTGCATCATGAGCCCGGAGCGCTGCCATTACGATGCCGGCACGTGCCGTGACCCGTCGTGGGGCGAGCAGTTCTGCATGACCGACCACGTGGTGTACCTGGCCAACTCTTCCGGGGTTAAGGTGGGCATTACCCGCGCCACGCAACTGCCCACCCGCTGGCTCGACCAGGGGGCTAGCCAGGCGTTGCCGATTGTGCGGGTTTCCACTCGCCAGCAGTCCGGCTTTGTCGAAGATTTGTTCCGCTCGCAAGTGGCCGACCGCACCAACTGGCGCGCGTTGCTCAAGGGCGATGCCGAACCGGTCGACCTGGTGGCGGTACGCGAGCAGTTGTTCGCCAGTTGTGCCGAAGGCTTCACCGGTTTGCAGGAACGCTTTGGCCTGCAAGCCATTCAGCCGCTGCACGACGTTACGCCCATCGAGATGTGTTACCCGGTGGAACAGTACCCGGCCAAGATCGTGAGCTTTAATCTGGACAAAGACCCGATCGTCGAAGGCACGTTGATGGGCGTCAAGGGTCAATACCTGATCTTCGACACCGGCGTGATCAATATTCGTAAATACACGGCTTACCAACTGGCCGTGCATCAGTAGAAGGATTCCCGCATGCGCACCGAACAACCCAAAATGATCTACCTCAAGGACTACCAGGCGCCCGAGTACCTGATCGATGAAACGCACCTGACCTTTGAGTTGTTCGAGGACCACACGCGGGTCCATGCGCAACTGGTAATGCGCCGCAACCCGCAACGCGGCGCGGGGTTGCCGCCGCTGGTGCTGGACGGCCAGCAACTGGAACTGGTGTCGGTCACGCTCGATGACGTGGAACTGACCGCCGCCGACTACCAGTTGAGCGACAGCCATCTGACCCTGCACCCTGCTGCCGAGCAGTTTGTGGTGGACACCAGCGTCATCATTCACCCCGAAAGCAACACCGCGCTGGAAGGCCTGTACACCTCTGGCACGATGTTCTGCACCCAATGCGAGGCCGAAGGCTTTCGCAAGATCACTTACTACCTCGACCGCCCGGACGTGATGAGCATCTTCACCACCACCGTGGTGGCCGAGCAGCATCGCTACCCGATCCTGTTGTCCAACGGCAACCCGATTGCCAGCGGCCCCGATGAAGACGGCCGTCACTGGGCGACCTGGGAAGACCCGTTCAAAAAGCCGGCGTACCTGTTTGCGCTGGTGGCCGGTGATTTATGGTGCGTGGAAGACACTTTCACCACGATGAGCGGCCGCGACGTGGCGCTGCGCATTTATGTCGAGCCGGAAAACATCGACAAATGCCAGCATGCAATGAACAGCTTGAAAAAATCCATGCGTTGGGATGAAGAGGCCTACGGTCGTGAATACGACCTGGACATCTTTATGATCGTGGCCGTGAGCGACTTCAACATGGGCGCGATGGAGAACAAGGGCCTCAACATCTTCAACTCCAGCGCCGTGCTGGCCCGCGCCGAAACCGCCACCGACGCTGCCCACCAGCGGGTTGAAGCCATCGTCGCCCACGAATACTTCCACAACTGGTCGGGCAACCGCGTGACCTGCCGCGACTGGTTTCAGTTGTCGCTCAAGGAAGGCTTCACGGTGTTCCGTGACTCACAATTCTCGGCCGACATGAACTCTGCCACCGTCAAGCGTATTCAGGACGTGGCGTTTCTGCGCACCCACCAGTTTGCCGAAGATGCCGGCCCCATGGCCCACGCCGTGCGCCCGGACAGCTTTATCGAGATCTCCAACTTCTACACCCTGACCGTGTACGAGAAGGGTTCTGAAGTGGTGCGCATGCTGCACACCCTGCTGGGGGGCGAGGGCTTTCGCCGCGGCAGCGACCTGTATTTCGAGCGCCACGACGGCCAGGCCGTGACCTGCGATGACTTTATCCGGGCCATGGAAGACGCCAATGGTGTGGACCTCACCCCCTTCAAGCGCTGGTACAGCCAGGCCGGCACCCCGCGTTTGGCGGTGAGCGAACAGTACGACGCGGCCCAGGGCAGCTACCGCCTGACCTTCAGCCAAAGCTGCCCGGCCACACCGGGCCAGGCTGAAAAACTACCGTTTGTGATCCCGGTTGAACTGGGCCTGCTCAATGCCCAGGGTGCCGAAATTCCGTTGCAACTGGCTGGAGAGCCGGCGGCCGTGGGCACGAGCCGCGTGCTGTCGGTCACCGAGGCCGAACAGACCTTCACTTTTGTGGGCCTTGGCGAAAAACCGCTGCCGTCCCTGCTACGTGGTCTGTCGGCCCCGGTCAAATTGCATTTTGCCTACACACCTGACCAACTGATGTTCCTCATGCAGCACGACAGCGACGGCTTCAACCGTTGGGACGCGGGCCAGCAACTGGCGGTGCAAGTGCTGCAAGGGTTGATCGGCCAGCACCAGCGCGGCGAAGCGCTGGTGATGGACCCGCGCCTGATTGAAGCGCTGCGCAGCGTGTTGGGCAACACCCAACTGGACCAGGCCATGGTGGCTGAAATGCTGTCGTTGCCGGGCGAGGCCTACCTCACCGAAATCAGCGACGTGGCCGATGTCGACGCCATTCACACGGCGCGTGAATTTGCCCGTCAGCAACTGGCCGAGCACCTGTTCGACGACCTGTGGGTCCGCTACCAGGCCAACCGCGACATTTCCCGCGTGACGCCTTACGTCGCTGAAGCCGAGCATTTTGCCCGCCGTGCCCTGCAAAACATTGCGCTGTCGTACCTGATGCTCAGTGGCCGGCCGCAAGTGCTGGCCGCGACCCTTGAGCAATTCGAACACAGCGACAACATGACCGAACGCCTGACGGCGCTGGCGGTGCTGGTCAACTCGCCGTACGACGCTGAAAAAGCCGTTGCGCTGGCCAGTTTTGCCGAACAGTTCAAAGACAACCCGCTGGTCATGGATCAATGGTTCAGCGTGCAAGCGGGCAGCCCGTTGGCGGGTGGTTTAGAGCGCGTGCAGCAGTTGATGCAGCACCCGGCATTCACCCTCAAAAACCCGAACAAGGTACGGGCATTGGTGGGCACTTTTGCTGGGCAGAACCTGATTAACTTCCATGCGGCGGACGGTTCGGGGTATCGGTTCCTTGCCGACCTGGTGATCGAACTGAACGGCTTTAACCCACAGATCGCCTCGCGGCAACTGGCCCCCCTGACACGCTGGCGCAAATACGACAGCGCCCGTCAGGCACTGATGAAAGCTGAACTGGAACGCATCCGCAACTCGGGCGAACTGTCCAGTGACGTGTTTGAAGTGGTCAGCAAAAGCCTGGCGTAAACCGGGCGTATAAAAAGGGCGCTGGTCGACTACACGGCCCGCGCCTTTTTTATTACCACCGAAATCCGGGATTTGGCAGGTGTACCGCGTGATCTGATTTGACGACGCCTTCGGCGCCGGACGTAGCCTCGCAAGGCTCGGCAACTGCTACGCAAAGGTTGGCGATCGGGGCCGATTGCGCAGCGATCGTAAAGGCTGTGGCCCAAATCGGACTATCCGTTACCCAGCACCACATCCAGCGCCGTGCGGGCGTCGTCCAGTTGTACCAGTGTCGCGTGGCGGGCACCCAGGGCGTCGTGGTTTTCGATAGCGGTCAAGATGGCTTTGTGCCGGGGCATGGCCAGTTCGTGCAGGTTAGGCCGGCGGTTGGAGGTTTTCAGCGCTTCACGCAGGGCCAACGCGAGCATGTTGCATAAGTTGGCCAACAAGTCGTTATGGGTCGCGTCGGCAATGCGGCTGTGGAAGTCGAGGTCCGGTTGCAGCAGGGCTTCAGGCGTGGGTGCACTTTCCATGCGTTCGTAGGCTTCGCGGATCGAGGCGATGTCTTCGTCGGTCGCATGTTGGGCGGCAAGGGCAGCCACGGCCGGTTCGATGATGCTGCGCACACTGGTCAACAAGCCAAAAAACTCGTTTTGCGGCGAGCTTTGCATTAACCAGTGCAGCACGTCCGGGTCGAGCATGTGCCATTCACGGCGCGGTTTGACCACGGTACCCACACGCGGTCTGGAATACACCAGCCCCTTGGCCACCAGCACGCGCGTGGCTTCGCGCAATACCGGCCGGCTGACCGCATACTCCTCACACAGCAAGGCCTCGGCCGGCAGTTTGTCGTCGGGTTTAAATCGCCCGGAGACAATCTGCAGGCCCAGTTCTTGAACGATGCGGGCGTGCATGCTTTTGCGGTCGGAGGGTTGACGGTAATCCATTGGGCGCAGGTTCATCCTGTGGGAGAAAAGCGCCGATCATAACAGGCGCGGGAAAAACTAGCGCCTGATGGCTGATTCTCCCTGTCGCCGCCGTCGCCTCAACGCCGGGCAATGGCGGCCAGGGCGTGGGTCAATGCGAGTGGCGCGGCACTTCTGAACCTCGGCAACCCACCAGGAAGTCGAAGTCGCAACCCTGGTCGGCCTGCATGACGTGGTTGATGTACAGCTGGCGATAGCCGCCCACGATCAGGTTCTCTGGCGGCTTGATGTCGGCCAGGCGCGCTGCCAGTTCGGCGTCGCTGATGTCCAGGTGCAAGCGCCCGCTGGCGCAGTCCAGTTCAATCCAGTCACCTTCTTGCACGGCAGCCAATGGCCCGCCCGCTGCCGCTTCCGGGGCCACGTGTAGCACCACGGTGCCGTAGGCGGTGCCGCTCATGCGGGCATCGGAGATACGCACCATGTCGGTAACACCCTGGGCCAGCAGTTTGGCCGGCAGGCCCATGTTGCCCACTTCGGCCATGCCCGGGTAACCCTTGGGCCCGCAGTTTTTCATCACCAGGATTGAGTCGGCGGTCACGTCCAGTTCCGGGTCGTTGATGCGCGCTTTGTACATGTCGAAGTTTTCGAACACCACGGCCTTGCCGCGATGTTTCATCAACGCCGGGGTGGCGGCCGAAGGTTTGAGTACCGCGCCCAAGGGGGCCAGGTTACCGCGCAGCACGCAGATGCCGCCGTCGGCTACCAGCGGGTTGCTCAGCGGGCGAATCACTTCGTCGTCACCGTAAATCGGTGAGTTTTTGACGTTCTCCCACAGGCTTTTGCCGTTGACGGTCAGTGCCTCAGGGTTGGGGATAAGGTTGTGTTCGCCCATGCGGCGCAGTACCGCCGGCAAGCCGCCCGCGTAGTAGAACTCTTCCATCAGGAAGCGCCCGGAAGGCTGCAAGTCCACCAGCGTTGGGGTGCCACGGCCGATGCGGGTCCAGTCGTCCAGTTCCAGGTCGACACCGATGCGCCCGGCAATGGCTTTGAGGTGGATCACGGCGTTGGTGGAACCGCCGATGGCGGCGTTGACCCGGATGGCGTTTTCAAAGGCTGCTTTGGTCAACACTTTGGACAGGCGCAGGTCTTCGCGCACCATTTCTACGGCGCGCATGCCCGACATATGGGCCAGCACGTAACGGCGTGAGTCCACGGCCGGGATGGCGGCGTTGTGCGGCAGCGAGGTGCCCAGCGCTTCGGCCATGCAGGCCATGGTCGAGGCCGTGCCCATGGTGTTGCAGGTGCCCGCGGAGCGGGACATGCCGGCTTCGGCCGAGAGGAACTCGTCGAGGCTGATATTGCCGGCTTTATAGGATTCGTGCATTTGCCACACGATGGTGCCCGCGCCGATGTCTTTGCCTTTGTGTTTGCCGTTGAGCATCGGCCCGCCGGTGACCACGATGGCCGGCACGTCGCAACTGGCGGCACCCATCAGCAGGGCCGGGGTGGTTTTGTCGCAGCCGGTCAGCAGCACCACACCGTCAATCGGGTTGCCGCGAATGGCTTCTTCCACGTCCATGCTCGCCAGGTTGCGCGTGAGCATGGCGGTGGGGCGCAGGTTGGATTCGCCGTTGGAGAACACCGGGAATTCCACCGGGAACCCTCCCGCTTCAATCACGCCGCGTTTGACGTGTTCGGCAATGGTGCGGAAGTGGGCGTTGCACGGTGTCAGCTCCGACCAGGTGTTGCAAATGCCGATGATCGGCTTGCCCTGGAACTGATGGTCGGCAATGCCTTGGTTCTTCATCCAGCTGCGGTACATAAAGCCGTTTTTGTCTGCGCTGCCAAACCATTGAGCCGAACGCAGAGGAGGGGTTTTATCAGACATGACGGGTTCTCTTATTGTATGACTAATTGATTTCAATGGTGCTAAGTTATCCTCAAAATGGCGTTCGTGGAAGTGTTGTTGAGTAAATAGTATTACTATATAGTCGGTTTCAACTGAGAGCTGATCCTGGCGTTTTCCTGCCTGAGGCCACTCCAGAGGTGATAACAAAAACAATGGGAGACCGTCATATGAGCCAGGAACTCGGGCTTATTCGTCGTATTACGTTAAAACTCATACCGTTTCTGATTCTTCTGTACCTGATTGCCTACGTAGACCGCTCTGCTGTCGGCTTTGCCAAGCTGCACATGGGTGCGGACATCGGCATTGGCGATGCGGCCTACGGGTTGGGTGCAGGGTTGTTCTTTATCGGTTACTTCCTGATGGAGATCCCCAGCAACCTGATGCTCGAGCGTTTCGGCGCGCGGCGCTGGTTTGCCCGGATCATGGTCACCTGGGGTGCAATCACCATCGGCATGGCCTTTGTGCAAGGGCCGTACAGCTTCTATGTGATGCGCTTTCTGCTCGGCGTGGCCGAGGCGGGGTTCTTCCCGGGTGTTCTGTACTACATCACCCAATGGTTCCCGGTGCGCCATCGCGGCAAGATCCTGGGGCTGTTTATTCTCTCGCAACCGATTGCCATGATGATCACCGGGCCCGTGTCCGGCGGTTTGCTGGGCATGGACGGGGTGCTCGGCCTGCACGGCTGGCAATGGCTGTTTATTGTCATCGGCATGCCCGCCATTTTGCTGACCTGGCCGGTGCTGCGTTACCTGCCCGATGGCCCGCAACAGGTCAAGTGGATGGACCAGCGCGAGAAAGACTGGCTGGTGGGTGAGCTGGAAAAGGACTTGAAAGAGTACGGCCAGACCCGTCACGGCAACCCGCTGCATGCCTTGAAAGACAAGCGTGTCTTGCTGCTGGCGCTGTTCTACCTGCCCGTGACATTGAGCATCTACGGCTTGGGCCTGTGGTTGCCGACGCTGATCAAGCAATTTGGCGGCAGCGACCTGACCACCGGGTTTGTGTCGTCCATCCCCTATATTTTCGGGATTATCGGCCTGCTGTTTATTCCTCGCAGTTCCGACCGTTTGAATGACCGTTATGGCCATTTGGCGGTGCTTTATGTGTTGGGTGCCATTGGCCTGTTCTTCAGTGCGTGGTGGTCGGCTCCCGCGTTGCAACTGGCGGCACTGTGCCTGGTGGCGTTCTCACTGTTTTCCTGCACCGCGATTTTCTGGACTTTGCCGGGCCGTTTCTTTGCCGGTGCCAGTGCGGCAGCCGGTATCGCGCTGATCAACTCGGTGGGCAACCTGGGCGGTTACATCGGCCCGTTTGTGATCGGTGCACTCAAGGAATACACCGGCACGCTGGCGTCGGGCCTGTACTTCCTGTCGTGTGTGATGGTGTTCGGGTTGATCCTGACCGGCGTGGTGTACCGCGTGCTAGAGCGCAAACACGCGCTCAAACCTGACGAGCAGGCGGCTTCTGCCCGCGCGGCTTCTCATTCTTAATCCGTGTGTAAGCGAGAATTTCTATGCGTTTAGTCCAGTTTGAAGTGAACAACGGTGAGCGTCGTGTCGGTGTGGTTGACGGTGCTCAGGTACGTGAAGTGCAGGGTGCCGCCAGCGTGCGCGAACTGGCCCTTGCCGCTATTAAAGCGGGGGTGAGCCTGGCGCAGCAGGTCGAGGGCTTGGGCCTGGGAGCCGGTCATGACTACGCCGAACTGCTGGCCGAGCTGCGCATTTTGCCGCCGCTGGACCACCCGGACCCGGCGCATATGTTGATCAGCGGCACCGGCCTGACCCACCTGGGCAGCGCCTCGGCGCGGGACAAAATGCACCAGCAAAACCACGATGAAGCCACCCTGACCGACACCATGCGCATCTTCAAATGGGGGGTGGAGGGCGGCAAGCCTGCGGCCGGCCAGGCCGGTGTGCAGCCAGAGTGGTTCTACAAGGGCGATGGCAGCATTGTGGTGCGCCCGGGGGCGGCGTTCCCGCTGCCGCCGTTTGCCGAAGACGCCGGCGAAGAACCCGAAATCGGCGGCCTGTACGTGATTGGTCATGACCGCAAGCCATACCGCGTCGGGTTTGCGGTGGGTAACGAGTTCTCCGACCACGTGATGGAGCGCAAAAACTACCTGTACCTGGCCCATTCGAAACTGCGCAGTTGCTCGTTCGGCCCGGAGCTGCGGGTCGGTGAGTTGCCGCAGCACCTGGCGGGCAGCAGCCGCATCATCCGCAACGGCGAAGTGCTGTGGGAACACGAATTCCTCAGCGGCGAAGCCAACATGTGCCACAGCCTTGAAAACCTTGAGTACCACCACTTCAAGTACAGCCAGTTCCTGCGCCCGGGCGACGTGCATATCCATTTCTTCGGTACCGCCACCTTGTCATTCGGTGACGGCATTCGCACGCAACCGGGCGACCGTTTTGAAATCAGCCAGGCCGAGTTCGGTGCCCCGTTGGTCAACGGTATTCAACCGGTCGACGGCGTGTTTGAACCCGGCGACGTCGGCACACTTTAAAAGGACAGTTTCATGACTCAGATTCTCGGTCACAACTACATTGGTGGCCAACGCAGCGCCGAAGGCAGCGTTATCGTCAAGAGCGTCGACGCCACCACCGGCGAAACGCTGGCCTACGACTTTCACCAGGCCACCCCGGCTGAAGTGGACCGCGCGGCGCTGGCGGCCGCGACCGCGTACCCGGCCTTTCGCGCTCTGAGCGCTGCACGCCGCGCTGAATTCCTTGACGCCATTGCTGATGAGCTGGACGCACTGGGCGATGACTTTGTGGCCGTGGTGTGCCGCGAAACCGCACTGCCAGCCGGGCGTATCCAGGGCGAACGCGGCCGTACCAGCGGCCAGATGCGCCTGTTCGCCAAGGTGCTGCGTCGCGGTGATTTTTACGGCGCGCGCATCGATCAGGCCTTACCGGACCGTGCGCCGCTGCCACGCCCGGACCTGCGCCAGTACCGCATTGGCCTGGGCCCGGTTGCCGTGTTCGGTGCCAGCAACTTCCCGCTGGCCTTCTCCACGGCGGGCGGCGACACCGCGTCGGCGCTGGCGGCCGGTTGCCCGGTGGTGTTCAAGGCCCACAGCGGCCATATGGCCACTGCCGAATGGGTGGCCAATGCGCTGGTCCGCGCGGCCGAACGCACCGGCATGCCGGCAGGCGTGTTCAACATGATTTATGGCGCGGGTGTGGGTGAAGCGTTGGTCAAGCACCCGGCGATCCAGGCCGTGGGCTTTACCGGCTCGCTCAATGGCGGTCGCGCGCTGTGCGACATGGCCGCGGCGCGCCCGCAGCCGATTCCGGTGTTTGCCGAGATGTCGAGCATCAACCCGGTGATCATCCTGCCTCAGGCTCTGGCCGCGCGCAGCGAGACGATTGCCCGCGAACTGGCCGCTTCGGTGGTGCAGGGGTGTGGGCAGTTCTGCACCAACCCAGGGCTGGTGATCGGTATCCGTTCAGCGGCGTTCAGCGCCTTTGTTCAGCAACTGGCGGCGCAAATAAACGATCAGCCGGCGCAAACCATGCTCAACGCGGGCACCTTGCGCAGCTACGGCAAAGGCCTGGACAAACTTCTGGCCCACGCCCGTATCGAGCACGTTGCCGGCACGGCGCAGCAGGGCAACCAGGCTCGGCCGCAACTGTTCAAAGCCGATGTCAGCCTGTTGCTGAACGGCGATGAAGTGCTGCAAGAAGAAGTGTTTGGCCCTACCACGGTCGTGATCGAAGTGGCCGATCAGGCGCAACTCAGCGCGGCCCTCAACGGCTTGCACGGCCAACTCACGGCCACCGTGATTGGCGAGCCGGACGACTTGCAGCAGTTCAGCGAGCTGACGCCGCTGCTGGAGCAGAAAGTCGGCCGCATCCTGCTGAACGGTTACCCGACCGGCGTGGAAGTGTGCGATTCGATGGTGCATGGCGGCCCGTACCCGGCCACTTCGGATGCGCGCGGCACGTCGGTGGGCACCTTGGCCATTGATCGCTTCCTGCGCCCGGTGTGCTTCCAGAACTACCCCGACAGCCTGCTGCCGGACGCCTTGAAGAACGCCAACCCATTGGGCCTGCAGCGCCTCATCGACGGCCAGTTATCTGACCGCGCGATTGGCTGATACCCGCCTGTAAACGGCGGCCGCCTGCATGGGTGGCCGCCGTGCCTCTGCCACATTCTGTGCAACGCCTGACAACAATAATCAAAGGTGCGCCATGACTGCTGAAACACTTACGCCTGCGCGCTCGCCCGCCGACACGCTGGACGATGCGCTGTACCGCAAAGTGAACTGGCGGATCATTCCGCTGTTTATCGTGTGTTTTCTGTTTGCCTACCTGGACCGGGTCAATATCAGCTTCGCCAAATTGGAGATGCAGAGTGATCTGGGGTTCAGCGATACCGTCTATGGCCTGGGGGCCAGCCTGTTTTTCGTCGGCTATTTTCTGTTTGAAGTGCCCAGCAACGTCTTGCTGCACAAGATCGGTGCCCGTATGTGGATCGCCCGCATCATGGTGTCGTGGGGCATTACCTCGGCGTGCATGATGTTTGTGGACAGCGAGTTCTGGTTCTACACCCTGCGGTTTTTGATCGGGGTGATGGAAGCCGGCTTTGTGCCGGGGGTGCTGTTTTACTTCACCCAGTGGTACCCGGGTAATCGCCGGGCACGCGTGAATGCCTATTTCAAAAGCTCCATTTGCCTGTGCGGCATTGTCGGTGGCCCATTGGCCGGGTTTATCCTCGGGCACTTCGATGGGGTGTACGGCATGGCAGGCTGGAAGTGGCTGTTTTTGCTGGAAGGTCTGCCGTCGGTGCTGCTGGGCTTTGTGGTGTTGTGGTTGTTGAGCGACCGCATCGAAGACGCCCCGTGGCTGTCAGTTGAAGAGAAAAAAGTGCTGCTGGCGCGGATGGCCAGCGAGCCCAAGCCTGAGTCGTCCAGCGCGTTTTCCGATATCTGGAAACACCCGACCACCTACGTGATGTCGGCCATTTACCTGTGCCTGGTCATGGCGCTGACCGGGCTGCTGTTCTGGATGCCGCAACTGATTAAAAGTGCCGGGGTGGCAGACACCTTCGATATCGGCCTGCTGACCATGATCCCGTATTTGGTCGCTGCGGCCGGCAACCTGGTGATTGGCAACAGTTCTGACAAACGCGGCGAGCGGCGCTGGCACATGGCCGGTTGCGCGTTGTTGACCGCCGCCGGTTACCTGTTGTGCGCCTGGTTCCCGGGGCAATTGCTGCCCTTGATGGTCGGCATGAGCATGGTGCTTACCGGGATCATCGCCTGGATGCCGATTTTCTGGACCATACCGCCGCGCTTTCTCACCGGTTTGGCGGCCGCAGCCGGCATTGCCCTGATCAACTCGCTGGGCCAGTTGGGCGGTATCATTGCGCCCTTTATGGTGGGGCGTATCAAGGACCTTAGCGGCTCGGCCACACCGGCTTTGTATGTGCTGAGCATGGTTTGCCTGCTGGCCACGGCGCTGGTGATCTGGGGTATTCCGGCGCGTTACTACCGGGTAAAACCATGACTGTTTCAAGGGAGGCAAGCATGACACCTCATCTGTTGATTTTCAGCCGCGTGTCCTCGGCACAGGTGTTGGCCGAGCTTGAGCAACGCTACCACGTGACGTACTGCCCCGACCCGTTGGGGGCCGATGAAGTGCGTTTCTTTGCGGCCTTGGGCGAGGCTGATGCCCTGATGGGCGCGAGCCTGAAACTGGACCGCACGCTGCTGGAACAAGCGCCAAAGGTCAAAGTGATCGCCAGTGTGTCGGCGGGGTATGACAACTACGACCTGGATTACCTGCGTGAGCGCGGCATTTGCCTGACCAACACCCCGGACGCTGTGACCGAGACCACTGCCGATACGGCGTTCTTGCTGCTGATGATGGCAGCCCGTCGCGCGCTGGAAATGGCCGACCTGGTGCGCAACGGCCAGTGGCAGGAGAAAAATATCCCGGAGTCGCTGTTCGGCACCGATGTGCACGGCAAACGGCTGGGCATTATTGGCCTGGGGCGTATCGGCGCGGCGATTGCGCGGCGTGCCCGGTTCGGCTTTGGCATGTCGATTATCTACAGCGGCCAGTCTGACAAACCGGCGCTGGAGCATGAGCTGGGTGCGCAACGGGTGGCGCTGGAGCAACTGCTGGCCGAGGCGGATTTCATTTGCGTGTGCGTGCCGTTATCCGATGCAACCCGTCACCTGATCGGGGCCCGTGAGTTTGGTTTGATGCGTCAGCAGAGCATCTTTCTGAACGTGTCCCGTGGGCCGGTGGTGGACGAGGCGGCCTTGATCGATACGCTGCAACGGGGAGGGATTCGAGCGGCGGGGCTGGACGTGTTTGCCCAGGAGCCGTTGCCCGCTGACTCACCGTTACCGGGCTTCAGGCAGGTGTGTGCGTTGCCGCATATTGGCTCGGCCACCGTTGAGGCGCGAGCGTTGATGGCCCGCACTGCGGCTGACAATCTGCACCGCGTTCTGCGCGGCGAGCCCCCCCTTAACCGCGTGGTGTAAGCCAGGTCCGGGCTGTTGGTAACGGAGTACCGCAGCCCGCACGGGTTTTTATTTTTAGATACCTGCACAAGGTTGGCGCACTGGCACCGACCGACTTTTCTACGTGCAGGTACCCGCTCATGACTGTTCCGGTCGCCCCCCCGTTGTCCCTCGGCCGCACTGAATTGCTTAAACACAGCCTTACCCATCTATTCGATGGCCGCCCAACGCTGCGTGTGGTCATTGCCAATGCGCTGGAAAAGGCCCTTGGACAGCACTTTACAGGCCTGTTCGAGCAGCTTCGCGTTGCGCAGTTACAGATCGTCTGGGCCGTTGACTCCAATGAAAAGCCTTTGCCTGCACTGCGCGCGGTACCGCTGCTGGACGCCATGCTTGAGCATATCGCCGTCGGCACACCGTTGAATTACAGCTACTACGAGCCAACACAATGCTATGTGGTGCGTTTGGCCGAGGGTGAAGTACTCAGCGCCCATACCCCTTCATTCCTGTACATACCTACGGTTGAACGGGCGATGCGGCAGGTGTTGCAGCACTGGGTCTGGTCATTTAAGCAGGCGTTGCTGGACTTCTGGAACCAGCCTGTGCCCGGCTATCGGAGCCGCACCTTGTGGTTGGGACAATGGCTGGCGGACACCTTGTTGGCGACAGTTAACACCGGCCCCGGCCTGAGTGCCAACCAGGTTGAAGTGGTGCGAGGCATGGTCCGAACGCCGTTGCTGGCCGAACGCCTACGACAGAGGCGCTATCAGGAGCAGCCCAAGGCGTATTTTGCCCAACTGGTCGTAGAAACGGGCGACTCAACGGTCAACCAGTTGTTGCCAGATCTGCTGATCGTGCATGCCGTCAACGGGCAGGAGCACTTATTGCGGTGCCAACCTTCAGGGCAGGTCGAGGCCTTTACCTCGCTCAGTGAGTATCTGCTAGAGCTGGGTGGGGTTTTGTCACACCGCTACCCGGGTAAAACCCTGACCTGCAAACGCTATGAACCGGTAGGCCATTGCTTTCAGGTCCAGGCCAGGATCATTCTCAACAACCAAGTGGAAAGTCTCGATGACGTGGCAAAGGCCGCGCCGAGCGATGCCCGTACTTTGGTTCAGTTGGAGCGCCAGTTGCGGGAACTGACAGACCCCAGTGCACTTGTTGATGACAATGAACTGCTGATGTCCGAGCCCTTGGCGCGACTCTACAACGCACTACCCCAGTGGTTGCAGACGGCGGATGCTGTTGATCGCCAGGCCTATCGCTCGCATTTGATCGACCTGGCCGATGTTCACCGCAAGGAGGGGGGACGTGCGTTCAACGAAGGTATCCCCGACGTGCACGCCTATGCCACGCAACAGTTGCACCAACAGATGCGTCGGGACCAACCGCTGGCGCCGGGGTACAACCCCGACGACCTTGTACTCGAGTTTGCGGTGCCCTTCGGACCGTTTGGTACTGCGGGGCAGGTGCATACCGTCAGCTACACCCTGACGGAACTGGCCCTGCAAAACCTGGTGGCCTGGCCGGGCGGCCATATGACCATTCGGCACAAGCACAACCAACTGATTCAAGACTGGTGGCTTACGCCGATGTACATCAGGCTTCTGATCGTGCGCGTCAATATCGGCGGCACCTACCCCCAATTGATTCGTCGCCTGTTGCTGGACGATAAAGCCGAGGCCCTGCGTCGCGAGGGTTTGTACGTCGAGCAGTTACGGGCGTCATTGCCTTTACTGGCGCTGGAAATGAAGCTGCAAGGGCAGGGCGGGTTGACGGACTGGGGCCACCGCTGTGTAGCGGCGTTGATGCAGCCCCTTGCCGAGCTTCGTGTGTTGGACGGGCAGAATGTGAACATATGCCCGTTGGGCTTTATGCAACGCCCTGGCAGCGCCCCGGATTTCGTGGCCAATATGTTCGTCATCGGCACCGGCAACCCGTTGAACGGGCGGTGTGTACTGTACCGGCCACTGTTCAAGGAGGCGTTGATTGAATATGCCTCGGTGCAAGAGATGCTGAGCGCCTTTACGCACGCCGGCACGCTACGCGACAGTGTGCTGGAATGGTTACCCGATGCGGTAAGAAATGACTATATCGAGGGGGCCTTTCGCCTTGCGCAGCGTCCTCCGCAAGCGCAGTTTTTTACCCAGCCGCTGAGCGCTGATTTTAAGCATCAACTGTTTGCCAGTACCGCCCAAGCGTTGCTGGTGCTGGCCGACCGGCAAACGGTTTCGAACGTGGAGAGCCGCTGGGCCAGTCTCAAGGCGGGTGGCTGGTTGCTGCTGAATAGCGTGTTGGGTTCGCCGTGGGTCAAAGGGCCGCTGGCGCTGCTGGGGTGGGTGTTTTTGACCTTCACGGCGGTGCGCCAGGACATTCATGTTCTGGAAAGCGATGACGAGCGGGGCCGTGCGCCTGCCATCATCGACCTGCTGTTCAATATCGCGCTGGTACTGCTGCATGGCGTGCAGCGATCGCCAGGGGTCAGCGTTTCGAAAGAGCAACTACCACCCTGGCAGGAGACTGCGGGAGATACTCCCGTAATTGATGACAATGTGCCGCCTGCCGAGGTCAAGCCCGGGCCGGTGTATTTTCTGGATGTCCCCGTGGGTAATGGCCTTAGCGCGCTGGATTTTACCTGGTTCAACAACCCGCGAATTGACTTTACGCCCGCTCAATTGACCTGGCTGGATCGCAATCGCGGCCCTGAAATCGGCCAAACCGAACCTGTCGCCCACGGTGAGCGAAAAGGCTTGTATGTGGTGGGTGGCAAGTGGTGCGCGCAGGTACGAGGCTTCGATTATCAGGTGTCCCTGGAAGACGAAGGCGTGGTGGCGGTCAACCCCAACAACCCTCTGGATACCGGGCCTTGGCTGCGCAGTGACGGGCGGGGCAAGTGGGACTTTGACACGGGCATGTACTTGCGCGGCGGCGGCCCCAAGCGCCGCCAGGCGCTGAATGAGCGGATTGCACAACGTAATCGTCAGGTGGATGAACTGACACGCAGGCTGAAAACGTTTGTGGAGGGCGAAAAAGCGACCAATGACAGCATCGTCGAAGAGTTGGGCAGAGCCCTGGAAGCTACAGAAGGCCAAAACAGTCAGAATTTTTCATACTTGGAAAAATCACTGCGGCTCAAGTATTTACGCACCGTACTGGACCGCGCCAAGGCGGATATCAGGGTGGGCCTGGACAGCGTTCAGGCTCGCCACGCCTTGAAACCCGATCCGTTGGACCACCAACTTCTCGGTGCTTTTTACCGCTCATTGTGCATGGTGTCGACCAATGTGCTGTTTGTGCTGAATGTGTCGGGCGGCCTCTTCAGGCAGTTGCACCCGACACTTAACGCCAGCGGACCCCTGGCGCTGGATGCTGAAGGCGCGGCGCTGTTTATCGGTTACAAACGTGAGTTATTGAAAATACAACTGCAGCAGGTCGAAGAGTTCCAAGCGCTCAAACGCACGCTTCAAGCACTCAAGGATGTGCCGCGTGTGGGGGCCAAAATGGCCAGTGAGCAGGTGGTCGGGCAATTTTTTACCGACGCCAGTGGCGTAGATCGCGAGGGCACGGAAATGGACTTTCAGAACATGGTGCTCAGCAGTCTCAGCGACCTGGTGCCCACACAGGTGTTCGGTGAGGTCTGGGAACGTTTGAGAGCCATTACAGGCCCCTTGGGTTACACCGTAGAGTCTCACTCCAGGTTGGCCGATACGGCACTTTTCACCTATCGCGAGCGCATTGAGATTCTGGAAAGTGTGCGCGAGCGGTATGCCAAGGCGCATGACGCGTTGGCCCTGTTGCAACTGGAGGTGGGCGATCAATTGAACATGGCTGATTACCATAGCCTGAACGAGGTGCTCGAACGGCTCAACGTCACGGTGCAGCAGCAACTGGCTCAGGAGATCCGGGAGCATGACGAGTGGCTGCCAGAGCAGCCCAGGCCGTCTTCCTCGCAGCGCACTGCGCAGCGAATCATCCGCACCCGCAAACAAGGCGTCCTGATTGGGGTCGCCCGTGCACGGGCGTCAGAGCAGGACCCGGAAATTGTTGAGGTGATGGCTTCAATCTCGGCGGTGGAGCGTCGTTCGCAAACCCCTGAACCCGAAAATCACAAGCTGGTATTCACCCGCTCACCTGAAGATGTGTGGGAGCAGGTGCAAACCCCCATGCCTCGTCATGAGGGTCGTTCATTGGTAACTATTCGAGAGCAGTGCAATACCTTGCTGGGCAAGCTGGACGAAAAAATAAGGTTGGTGAAAACCTATTCAAAGATCTCCCGGTACCCGCTGGAGCTTGAAGAAACCCTGGAAAAGGATGCGCAAAAACTGGACGTGCTGAGCGCTGAAATTGAGCGCACCTTTCCCGATGAGCCGGTGGTGGAGAAACCCAAATCGGGCACCCCGCGTTCCTTGCTTAAGCGCTTGCACGAGGGGGCCGCGCGGTTACGCGAACAGGCTCTCTGGATTCTCAAGTCGGTGCCGCCCACCACACCGGTGGTGGAGTTTTTGTTGAGCAAGGGCGAGCTCAACCTGGTACGCATCGGTCAGCGTGTGGCCTTGAAGGGCGAGCGTCAGGATGTGGTTCAGGAATATGAGGTGCGCACTCAAAAGAACCAGGTGTTGTGGTATGCGCATGTGCATTACCCCGACCTCAGCACGCCGGTTAAATCGCCGACGGCGGCCCATTTCAAATTCAAAAATCAGCGTTACGACAGCCAGGCCAGCCTGGCTGCCAAGGGGCAAGCGGCGACGGTGCATTACGGCAAAATCAGCGAAAAAATGCTCGATGAGCGTTTTTGGCCTTTGGAGGGGTAAACGTCGGTGGCGGGCGTAGGGTTGATGGCCTTTATGGCCTATCATTACGCCTTTCCAACAGGTGATTGATAAATGAACGATTCAAGCCAGACCTTGCCCATGGCCCTTCAAACCAGCGACATGCTGGTGATTGACGGGCTGCATGCCTGGGATTTTTCTCTGGATGAGCAGCAATTGTTGATCAAATGCATGGACGGGCGGGCTGAGAAGCGTTGGGTGTTCACCCCGGCGCAACTGAATGCGGCGGTGTTTGACGACAGCCTGCAAAGCTGGGTGCTGAACGGTGACGCGGGTGAGCACCGTCTGGTGTGCTTGAGTGCAATCAGCGGGAGCAATGATGACGACGATACAGAGGTGGCGGTTGAGGCTTAAATGGTTGCCCTTGTTGATGGCTTCCGGCTTTGGCGCGTTGTCGGCTCCGGTGTGGGCCGACAACGAACTTGACCTGTTGGTCGGCTCGTACACCCAGGGCAAGAGCCAGGGCCTTTACCGGCTGCAGTTTGACCCCCGCACCGGGCATATCACGCCTGCGCCGCGGCAAGTGTTCAAGGCGGCCAACCCTTCCTGGCTGACCTTGAGCAAAGACCGGCAACGGTTGTTTGTGCTCAATGAAAATGCCGATAAGGGGGCGGCCACCAGCCTGGCGATTGCCCCTGAAACCGGGCATTTGAGCCTGATCAACCAGGTTGGCACGCAAGGCGAGTCGCCCACCCATTCCAGCCTGAGCGCTGATGAGCGCTACCTGTTTGTCGCCAACTACGGCGCTAACACTGACCCGGGTGGCAGCCTGGTGGTGCTGCCGATCAACGCCGAAGGGCAACTGCAAGCTGTGACGCAGGTGAGCCGTCACGCCGGCAGCTTGGTCAACCCTGCGCGGCAATTGGCTTCGCATGTGCATTCGGTGGTGTCTTCCCCGGACGGCCGGTTTGTGTACGCCAGCGACCTGGGTGCCGACACCGTGTTCGTGTACCGCTACGACCCTGCGGCCAACCCTGAGCAGCCCCTGGTACCCGCCACGCCACCCGCCGTTGCCCTGCCGCCCGGCAGTGGGCCGCGCCACTTGTTGTTCGCCCCGGACGGCAAGCACGCCTACCTGACGGCAGAAATGAGCGCGCAAGTGTTTGTGTTCGACGTCGAAAACGGTCAGCTCAAACAGCGTCAGGTTGTGGAGCTGGCGGCGGGCCAACCGGCGCAAAACCGTGCAGCGGGGGCGTTGCATGTGTCGGCTGATGGTAAGTACCTGTACGTCAGCAACCGTGGCAAGGCCAATGAATTGCTGGTCTTTGCTATCGACCCGGGCAATGGTGAATTGACCCAAATTCAGCGCCGCTCGGTGGACGGTGATCATCCTCGCGAATTTGCCCTGAGCCCCGATGGCAAGTTCTTGTTGGTCGCCAACCAGATGAGCAACGCTATTGTGGTGATTGAACGGGATCCGGTTTCGGGCCTGTTGGGCAACACCGTGCAAACCCTGCCAATGGATTCGCCGTCAGACCTGCTATTCATTAAGCGGGCGTGAGGGGGGCCATCCATGCGACTGCCGGTGTGTAGTCGATGACGGGCTTTGCGAGGCTGCGTGCGGCACGCAGTCGTCGCGAAACCGGCGATGCGGTACATGCGGTACACCCGGGATTCAGGTTTGCGCTTGCTGCGCAACCTATCGCAGCCTTCGGCAGCGACTACAGGGTTGTGCTGCTTTCGACTATGCGGGCGGCGGGCCCGTCGGCCGGGCCGACCATGGCGTAGTTGTAGCCTGGGCCTGACCAGTAGTCGGCCTGCAAGTCGCCGTCCCGGCGGCTGCCCCGTGGCAGCAGGCTGTTCTGCGGGCCCGGTGGGCGGATGTAAAAGCTGATGCGTTCGCCGCTGGCGTTGGTGTACAGCACCATGGCGGCCGGGCCTTGGTCGGTGGACAGCAATCGGCTGCTGACCGCCTGAAACCCTGCACCGGACAAGTCCGGCAAGCGTTCGGCCCGGCTGAAGTAGCGGTCCACCCAGGCTTGCATGGTGGTGTCTTGTGTCACGTTGTAGTCCGCGGGCAATACGCCCTGTTCGGCAAACATGCGGTGCGCCACCAGGGCATCGGTCATGGGCAGGTTGCTGGCCAGCAGTGTCATTTGCCGGGCCTGCCAGCCCCCCAGCCCCCCCACGCTCACGGCAATCAATAACACCGCCGCCGTGGCCCATTGCCGATGGGTTTGCCGACGTTGGCGCTGGCGGATGGCCGCCGGGTCGAGTGCCGGGTTGTCGGGCTGTCGCAAGGTGTCGTGCAGGGCGGCGCGCAAGGCTTGGGCGTCACGTTGCCAGGCCTGCACTTGAGCCGCGACCTCAGGGTGTGTGTGCAAGTAATGCTCAACCTGCTGGCGCTCGGCGTCGCTTAGGGCATGGTCGATATAAGCATGCAAATCCCGTTCACTGGGCGGTGTGGTGATCATTTGAGTCTCCGCAGGGCGGGGCGGGTGATTTCGCCTTCGCTGAGTTGGCGCAGGGCCTGGCGCGCGCGTGACAGCCGCGACATTACCGTGCCGATGGGCACGTCGAGAATATCGGCCACTTGCTGGTAGCTTAAGCCTTCGACCGACACCCACAGCAGCAGCGCCCGTTGTTCAGTGTTCAACTGGTCGAACGCGGCGAGGGCCGACTGGGCGAGCACCGTGCGTTCGGCCGAAGGTTGGGTATCGTCACGCCCGCTGATGAAATCGAGCATCCGCGCATAGCGGCGGGAGCGTCGGTGCTGGTCGAGAAACTGGCGGTACAAAATGGCAAACAACCACGCCCGCAAGTCCCCCTCGGGCCGCTTGCTATCCAGGTGGGTGAGGGCACGTTCCAGGCAAGCTTGCACCAGATCATCCGCGTTGCTGGCGTGGCGGGTCAACGACAGGGCAAAGCGCCGCAGGTTGGGGATGAGTTCGCGCAGTTGCTGGTCAAATGAGGTCATGGTGCCCTGCACGGTGTGGGTCAGTCGGTGTTTGATCTACAGACGACCCGGCGGGCGGGTTATTCCCGGTGGTCGAAAAAAAAGACTGAAAAAATAATCGCAACCACCCGGGAATAAGCTTCGATGGGCTACGTCTTATTGGCCTATCCCCCAAACGGCCTGTGGCCCTGGAGTGTTATATGGTAGATCAATTGCCGCCCGGACGACCCGCCAGGCCTGCGTTGAGCCGTGCCAGCGTGATGTGGCGGCTTGCGGGCATCGGTGCGGTGGTCGCTGCACTGGCCGCAGCGTTTTACTACGTCAACGGCACGCTGGACTCACAGCGCTTGCGCCCCAAAACCCTGGTCGATGCGCTGGAACATAACAACGGCGTGCACCCGGGCTATCGACGCAATCATGCCAAAGGCCTGTGCGTGGCCGGTTACTTTGACAGCACGGGCGCTGCGCAAAGCCTGTCCCGCGCGCAAGTGTTCGAACCGGGGCGCACGCCCGTGCAAGGGCGGTTTGCTTTGCCCAGTGGCAACCCGTATGCCCCGGACAGCAGTGTGCCGATCCGCAGCCTGGCGCTGCGATTCACCCAAGCTAACGGCCAGCAATGGCGCACGGGTATGAACAGCATGCCGGTGTTCCCGGTGGGCACGCCCGAGGCGTTCTATCAAATGCTGCAGGCGGGTGCACCGGACCCGGCCACCGGCAAACCCAACCCCACGGCCATGCCGGCGTTCTTTGCCGCTCACCCGGAAACCGCCGCGTTTTTACAGTGGGTCAAAACGGCCAAACCGTCCGCCAGTTTCGCCACCGAACGCTACAACGGCATCAACGCCTTTTACCTGGTGAATGCGGCGGGGCAACGTCAGGCCGTGCGCTGGAGCGTAGTGCCCGAGGGGCAAGACGCTGCCGGTACCGGTGCCCCGAACGATGCGGATTACCTGCAGCAGGATCTGGTTCGGCGGTTGGCGGCGGGACCATTGAAATGGCAACTCAACCTGACCCTGGCCGAGCCGGGCGACCCCACCGGCGACGCGAGCAAAGCCTGGCCGGACGGTCGCACCGTGATCAATGCGGGCACCCTGGTTGTGCAGCGTGCCCACGCGCAGAACAACGGCGATTGCCGCGACATCAACTACGACCCCCTGATTTTGCCCGACGGCATTGAAGGCTCGGACGATCCATTGCTGGCGGCCCGCTCGGCGGCCTATGCCAGCTCATACCAGCGCCGTACCCGTGAAGTTGATCAGCTACCTCAGGAGCCCCGCCCATGAGCGCTTCCCCCTCGCATTTCGCCCCTGTGGCGCGTTTACTGCACTGGCTGATGGCCGTGATGATGATTGCCATGCTGTTTATCGGCGCGGGGCTGGCGGCCTCGGTTTCCGAGCGCCATACGTGGTTGTTGAACCTGCACAAACCGCTGGGCATTGCGATCCTGCTGCTGGTGGTGGTTCGCCTGATCGTGCGGTTCACCACCCGGCAGCCCGCACTGCCCGCCGACTTGCCCTGGGTTCAAGTGCTGGGGGCCAAGCTGTCGCATAGTGTGTTGTACGGGTTGATGTTCAGTTTGCCGTTAGTGGGGTGGGCAATGATCTCGGCGGCCGGCGACCCGGTGATGTTGACCCACAGCCTGCAATTGCCATCGATAGTGCCCGCCAATGCCAGCGTATTTGCCCGCTTGCGCCAGGCGCATACCTTTTTGGCGTACTTACTGTTCTTTACCGTATTGCTGCACCTGGCGGCTGCGCTGTACCACGGCTGGGTCCGCCGGGATGGCGTGCTCGACAGCATGCTGCGCAAACCCCGAGGCTGAAAGATCGCGAGCAATCGAGCGTCGATCGGCTGCTCCTACAGGGCGTTTTACCACGGCTGGATTCGCCGTGATAAACCTCGGAACTGAATGAGCCCTCTGTAGGCACGAGTTTGCTCGCGAGCTTTTCAGGCCCTCACACGGTCATTTGACTTCCACGGTGCTGAGCCCGTTGCCCTGGCGCTTGACCTGGATTTGCACGGGGATGCGTTCGTGCATCTCCTGAACATGGGAAATCACGCCGACTTTACGGCCCTGGGCTTGCAGGCCGTCGAGGGCGTCCATCGCCAGTTGCAGGGATTCAGGGTCGAGGCTGCCGAAGCCTTCATCGATAAACAGCGATTCGATTTTTAACGTGCTGGAGGCCATTGACGCCAGCCCCAGGGCCAAGGCCAGCGACACCAAAAAGGTTTCACCGCCGGACAGTGAATGCACGGAACGCAGTTCGTCGCCCATTTCGGTGTCCATCACCAGCAGCCCCAACAGGCTGCCGCCGCGTTTGAGGCGGTAGCGGCGCACCAGTTGGCGCAACTGGGCGTTGGCGTGGTGCACCAGCAGGTCGAGGTTGTAGGCCTGGGCGATTTTGCGGAATTTATCCCCCGTGCCTGACCCGATCAGGTCGCTGAGCCGTGCCCATCGCTGCCATTCGTCGTTGGCCTGGTGGATGCGTAGGCTCAGGGCCTGGTTGGCCTGTTGGCGGCGTTCATCTTCACGCTGGCGAGCACGCAGTTCGGCGCTGTGCTGTTCGCTGGCCGCCAGTTGCCCGTGGACCTCCAACAGGGCGGCTTCGAGGGCGTCGCTGTCGAGGTTGCCGTTGGCCTGGGCCTGATGCTGTTGCAGGCGCTGCTCGCGTTCGTGCAACAAAACACGGGCTTGCTCGACGGCTTTTTCACTGGCCTGCAAGGTCTGGCGCAGTTCGCGCACGCGGGCTTCGTCATGGCCGAGCAAGTGTTGCAAGCGCTGATCGTCCAGCCCGGGATGCTGCGCCCGCCACCCGGCAACCTGTGCGCTTAACGTGGCGTGTTCCTGTTGCAGCGTATGCAGCCGCGTCTGTTGCGCCTTGAGTTCGGCGGCCAGTTGAATCAACTGGCTCGCGGTGGCCTGGAGCGCTTCGCTGGCCTGAGCCTGGGCGAGGCGGGTGTGTTCGACGGCCTGTTCAAGCTGCTGCTGCCAGACCTCTGCGCTGGCGTAGTCACCGAGCAGGCTTTTGAGGCTTTGCTCGCAGGCCTGTTGCTGGGTGGCTGATTCGGCCACCTGCTGGTGCAGGCTGTCCCGTTGTTGCAGGTGGTGGGCCTGCCGGTCTGTTTCGCGCTCGATTTTCTGGGCGCGTTCAGTGTGCTCGGCCTGTTCGTCACGCTGCTGTTCCAACTGCGTCAGGCGCTGGCTGACCTGTTGATCCAGGGCCATGAAACAGGCGGAGGGCGTGTCGCACAGGGCCGCAAAGGTGGTCGCGGGCAACAGGCCCTCAAACGCGTCCTGCTGCTCTTTGAGTTGCTGAGCATCGGCCTTGAGGTGCACCTGTTGCTCGGCCAATTGGCGAGTGGCCTGCTGGTGGGTGTCGGTGCTGCGCTGGATGTGCTGTTGCAGGCCGGCGGCTTCTTTTTGCAGGTCGAGCAGCACGTTCTGGCGCGCTTCGTCCTGGCTGATGCTGTGCTGCAATTGGCTCAGGCGCTGGTTCAGCCATGATTCGCGCTGGGCCGGGGCCTGGGCTTGCCACTCGGTGAAGCGCGGGTGCGCTTCAAGGTGCGGCACCAACGCCTGCTGCTCTTGATGGAGGTGCTCGTGTTGCTGCAAAAATTCTTTTTGCTGGGCAATCAGCCCGCCGACTTTTTCACGTAATTGCGTCAGGGTTTCCTTGAGCCCATCGACCTCCTGGCGGGCGTTGGCTTCTTCCTGTTCGTCATGACGGCCGAGGCTGTGCAGCAGCGCTTCGGGCTGGTGGTACGGGTGCTCGTGGCTGCCGCAGACCGGGCACGGCTGCTCGTCCAGCAACTGCCCGCGCAGTTCTTCAACACTGGCGCTGCGCGCCAGCCGCTGGCGTTCCAGCAATTGGCGAGTGGTGTGCAGCGCCTGTTCGGCCCGTTCCAGCCGGGCTTTGGTCTGAATGCCTTGTTGGCTGAGGCGCTCGCGCTCCTGCTGAACACTGAGCTGTTTGTGTTGCACGTCTTGCAGGCGGGTGTCCAGCGCCTGCTGGCTGGCGCACAGGCGTTGCAGGTCTTCGAAGGCGCGCTGCTGCTGGCGGTTGGCAGTGAGCAGGCTGGCCAAGGTTTGCACTTGTTCGTTGATGGCCTGGGGTTCGGCCTGAGCCTCCTGGAACAGAATTTCCAGGGTGTTGCGCAGAGCGTTGAGCTGTTGCGCGGCTTCGGCGGCGCGCTGCTCAAGGGCGGGCAACTCCTGCTGGCCGGTGTGAAGGGTGTTGCTCAGGCGCACGAGCTGTTGCAGCCGTGAACGGTAAGCGTCCCAGGCCCCGGCCAAGGGGGCCAGTGCGTGGCTCTGTTCCAACTGCGTGGCCAAGGCCGCGAGCTGCGCCGTGCCGTGTTGTTGGCGTTCGATCAGGGTGTTCAGCGCCTGCTGGCCGTCACGGCACGCCTGTTCGGCGTGCTGCTTGAGCGCCTGCTGTTGGCTGAGTGTGTCATTCAGGCGTGTGAGGGTGGCCTGTTCCAGATGGGCCTGTTGCAGGCGCGGGGCGTTGTCGCGTTGTTGCGCTTGCGCCTGGCTGGCAGCCTGTTCTGCCGCTTCAAGCGCCTGTTGCAGATGGCTTTGGCGCTGGGTCAGGTCGGCGTGCTGGCGGGTTTGCGCTGCAATCTGCTCGGCCAGCGGCGTCCGTTGCGCGTCCAGCTCGGCCAGCCGGGCGAACTGATGGCGCTGTGGGGCCAGTTGCTCCAGCAGGTCGAGGGTTTCACGCGGCTCGGCCTCGGCCTGCCAATGGTTTTGCGCCTGTTGCAGCTGCTCGGCGGCACTGAGCTGTTGCGCCTGTAATTCGTGCAGGGCCTTGAGCCAGGTGTGCTGCTGTTCCAGTTGCTTGAGCTGCACCTGTTGCTGTTTAAGGTGCTGTTGGGCCTGGGCGTGCTGCTGGTCCAGCTCGGCACGGGCCTCGGGTTCCAGCGGCGTGAGCCCTACCGCCTGGTCTTGCAACAGCTTGTGGGCTTCCTTGGCCTCTTTGGCCTTGTCGAACGCGCGCTTGCCCAGGCGCGTATAGAGTGCGGTGTCGGTGAGCTTTTCCAGCAGTTCGCTGCGTTCGTTGTCGTCGGCCTTGAGAAAGGCGCTGAACTCGCTTTGGGCGAGCATCACCGCCCGGGTGAACTGTTCGAAGTTCAGCCCCAGGCGCGCTTCGAGCTGGACTTTGTAGTCGCCTTTCTGGCTGGCCAGCAGTTGGTCGCTGTCCAGGTCGCGCAGGCTCTGGCGGCTGGCCTGAAGCTTGCCGGTGGCTTTTTCACGGGCGCGATTGGCCTCCCAGCGGGCGCGGTAACGACGGCCGTCGATGCCCAGGAAGTCGACTTCGGCAAAGCCTTCGCCGGTGCCTCGGCGCAGCAGGGTGCGCGGGTCGCCGGTGGCGATTTCACCGTCGGCATCCGGCACCTTGGCGTCACGGCCGGTGTTGTTCAGGCGCGGTACGGCCCCGAACAGTGCCAGGCACAGGGCGTCAAGCAAGGTGCTTTTACCGGCACCGGTCGGCCCGGTAATGGCAAACAACCCGGCACTGGCCAGCGGCTCGGCGGTGAAGTCCAGCTCAAAGGGGCCGGCCAGCGAGGCAAGGTTTTTCAGGCGAATGGCGAGGATTTTCATGGCTGTTCACCTTCCAACTGCACGTCTTGCACCAGCACGGCAAAGTCCTGGAGCGTTTGTTCGCAGGCTTCGCTGCCGTAGCTGTCCAGCCAGGCGCGGCTGAACAGTTCCTGGGGGGTCAACTGGTCGAGTTCGATCAGCCCGGCACTGCCGTCATCGCTCGCGCTGCGGCCCGCCCCGGCGTATTCGGCGCTGATGCGCACCAGCCGCACCGACTTGCCTTGCAGGGCCGTCTCGATTTGCTGGCGCAGGTCGGGTTGCGGCTCGTCCAGCACCACGCGCACTTCAAGCCATGGCTGGCGCTGGGTGTCAGCCAGCAGGTCGACGTCGGGCAACTCGGCCACTTGCTCAAGGATCGCCGCCAGCGGTGCCGGGCCCATGCGTTGCAGGTTGACGGCGCGAGGAATCACGCGTGGCTCGACGCTGACCAGGGTTTCGCCGTCCAGCCGCACGTCGAGAATCTGGTGCACGTAGCCGATTTCGGAGAACGACAGCGGGATCGGTGAGCCGCAATAGCGGATGCGCTCTTCACTGTTGACCCGCTGCGGCTTGTGCAAATGCCCCAGCGCCACATAGCTGATGCTGGGGCCGAACAGGCTGGCGGGCAGGGCTTCGGCGTTGCCGATGATCAGGCTGCGCTCGGAGTCTTCTGAGACGGAACCGCCCGCCATATGGGCGTGGCTGATGGCAATCAGCGCCTGGCCGGGCTGGCGCTTGGCAGTGGCTGCCGCGATCAGCCATTCATGCACCTGGCCAATGCCGCGCAGGTAGTCATCGCCCAGGTGCGCGCCAGTGACTTCGGCGGGGCGCAAGAAGGGCAGTGCCAGGCACCAGGCGGCGATGGCACCGCTGGCGTCAGGCAAGGGGATCAGCAGGCGTTCGGCGTCCAGTTGCCCATCGTCGAGCCACAGCACCCGGCCCAGTGCATGGGCCCGCAAGCGGCGCATCAACGGTGCGGGCAGTTCGATGCGCGACCCCGAGTCGTGGTTGCCGGCGATCATCACGATGGTCAGTGCGGGGTGTTGCTCGTGGGCGCTGACGATAAAGTCGTACAGGCGTTCCTGGGCTTTGACCGAGGGGTTGACGGTGTCGAAGATGTCCCCGGCAATCAGCAGAACGTCCGGGCGTTCACTGGCCAGTTGGGCGAGCAGCCAGGCCAGGAAACAGGCGTGTTCGAAGTCGCGTTCCTGGCCATGGAGGCTTTGCCCCAGGTGCCAGTCGGAAGTGTGAAACAGGCGCATGAGAGAGTCCGTAAAGTGTTTGACCCTGTAGGAGCGAGCTCGCTCGCGATCTTTTGATATTTTGATCTTTAAAAAATCGCGAGCAATCGAGCGTCGACCGGCTGCTCCTACAGGGTAGAAATTATTTAGGGTAGAGCGGCGGCAGGCTGCTGGGCTCACTGCCTGTCTCTTGTTCGCGTTCGGTGGCCGGGATGCTGCCGATGGCTTTCCACAGTTCTTCACCTTGCCAGTACTGGCCGGTTTCGCTGTACAGCGCGCCATTGAGCCCGTCGAGGGCGTCCGAAAGCAGTACAAAGCGGGCGGCCATGTCCGCCAGGGTTTCCGGTTGTTGCCGGGCCCAGGCGTCCAGCGCCTGGCGAGTGGCCTGGGGGTCGTTGGCCAGGCACGCACGTTTGAGGTCATCGAGCAGGCTGCGCGGGCTGGGTCCGGTTTGTGCTGCACGCAAAATGGCCGGTTGCCGGCGGGCGCGCCACCACAGGCCAACACCGGCCAGGGTGGTGCAGGCGAAAAACAGGGTGCTCAGTTGCCAGAGCCACAGCGGCGAGGTGGCCGTGAGCGACGAGGACGCGGCGTTGACCGGTGTTTCGACGGCCTGATTCGGGTTGGCCGCCACCTGCAACGTGCGCGCGGGCAAGTAAGTGCGCTCCAGGCGGTCGACATGGGTGTTCCACCACACCACTTCCACGGCGGGCAGCTCGACTTGGCCGACGCGCGTAGGCACCAGGGCTTCGCGTTCTTCGCGGCTGCCAATCAAACCGTTCTCGGTGATCTGGTTGCTCAGTTGTGGCATGTCGGGGTAGCGCCGCAAGCTGTTGACGTCGGTGGCGGGCAGGGCCGGCAATTGCGCGCTGGACAGGCCTTCGGCCTTGAGCGTGAGGGTGCGGGTCAGCGAATCTCCGACCTGGCAATGGTCAGGCTCGGGGTTCCAGGTTTCGCTGAGGCTCAAGCTGCGGGCCGGCAACCACGGCGCGGTGGCCGGGTAGTTCTCCGGTTTGGGCTTGACGTTGAGGGTGACCTCGGTGGAGCTGATGTGCACCAGTTTGCCGGGTTTGGGGCCCAGCGGGGCCGGGGTGCTGGCGGGTTGGCTGTCGACTTGGGTGGCGCTGAAGGTTTGCGCCGGGATGACCAGTTCGCCGCTGTGCTGCGGGTACACGCCATAGCGCACTTCAATCACGCCGTGGCGCACGCCGTTGATCATTTTCTCGTAGGTGCGCGGCTCGCCCAGTTGCTCAACGAGGGCGTCGGGCACGTGCATCGGGGTCAGGCTGCTGTCGTCGTAGAGTGCCACTGAGTGGTAGAGGCGCAGGGTCAGAATGGCCTGGGCCTGGACGTACACGCTGGGCTGATCAAGGCTGACTTCGCTGAAAATCGGGGCCAACTCGCTGTCGCTGGTGGCACCTTGGGTGACGGTCAGCGTGATCGGCAGGCTGCGAGAGTCGCCCACTTGCAACGGCGGCAACGTCAGCGTGCCGGTTTTCCGGGGTTGCAGGGTGATGATCCAGCGGGTGCCGGCTTTATTACTGTCACTGAGGTTGGTGAGCTGGTTGACCTGGCGGGTGCCGCGCACTTCAAACAGGTTGTCCAGTGGGGCCAGGTCCGGTTTGCCAAATTGCGTGGCGTCGGTGGACTCCAGAGTCAGTTCCAGGGTTTCGCCCAGGTTGAGCTGATCGCGGTCGACACTGGCCACCAGGCCTTCGCCATGGGCGCTCAAGGACCAGCTGCATAGCAAGAGAAGCAGGGCGCAGATGCGGTTCATTGGGGCGTGTCCTGATGCTGCTGTTGTTCGTACCAGAATTTGCGTCGCAACAGTTCGCTGGGGTTGTCAGGGATCTGTCTGAGCCATTGTTCCAGCGCCTGGCGGTGTTCGTCATCGAGGGTGTCGGACGTGGCCGCAGGCGGCGCGGTGGTGGGTTCATCGGGTTCGTCACCCGGCTCGGCGGTGTGCGGTGACGGTTGGGGTGCGTCGTCGCTGCCGGCCTGTGCGGCGGGGTCGGTGGCCGTCGCACTGTGTTCCTGGGGTTGCTGCTCGCCGCTGGCGCTGCTGGTGCCGGTGCTGATGGACGGCTCGGGCTCGTCAGGCGGGTTGGCGTCGGTGTTGGCGGGCGGCTCGGGGGTGTTGTCGACGCGTTGCTGTTCAAGCAACTGCTCGACCAAGGCTTTGTTGTGTGCGGCTACCTGCAGGTCCGGTTGCCGTTCCAGGGCTTGCTCGTAGGCATCGATGGCGGCTTCGAGTTCACCGTTCATGGCCAGGGCGTTGCCGCGGTTGTAGTGGGCGCTGGCGGTGTTGGCTTCGGCGAAGCGCTGGGCGGCACCGGCATAGTCGCCCGTCTGGTAGAGCGCAATACCTTGCCACTGCACGTCTTCAAAGTGCTGTGCCGCTTGCAGCGGTTTTTTTTGTTCCAGCAAACGCTGGCCCTGTTGGTCGGGGCGCAGCCAGAGGTCGGTGAAGCTCAGGGCATAGCTGGGTTGGGGCAACATAAACAATAGCGGTAAACAGAACAGCCAGCCCCGGCGCCCGGCACACGCGGCCAGCAGCAACAGGGGCAGCAGCAACCAGTAACCCTGATCGGCCCATGTGTCGAGGCGCAGGGTCTGGCCGTCTTCCCGCACCCGCGAAGGCCCTTCCAGCAGGCCCAGGCCGCGCAAGTCGTTGTCATCGAGCCGCGCCTGACGATAGCGACCGTTTACGTCCCGGGCGAAGGCCCGCAGGCTGGGGCTGTCGAGGCGCGGCAACAAAATTGCGCCCTGTTCGTCCTTGAGCAGTTGGCCGCTTTCGTCCATGACCGGCGCCCCTTCACGGCTGCCGACGCCGAGCATCAGCAGTTGCGGCGCGTGGCCGCTCAAGGCCTCGCGGATGCCGTTGCGTTCTTGTTCGGACAGCGCTGAGGTAATCAACAGCAAGCGGCCTTGCCCCAAGGCACCCTGATCCAGCAGTTCAACGGCTTTGGCCACCGCGAGGTCAGCGCGATGGCCCGGCTGCGGCATGATCGAGGGCTTGAGGGCTTCGAGCAGGTTACGGCTGGTGGCCAGGTCGTCGGACAGCGGCACCAGCGTGTGGGCGCTGCCGGCGTACACGATCACGGCCGTTTGCGCATCGGCGCGGCTTTGCAACAGGTCGTACAGCTTGCGCCGGGCCTGCTCCAAGCGGTTGGGCGAGGTGTCGGTGGCGAGCATGTCGGGGGTGAGTTGCAGCATCACCACCAGCGGATCGACGGGTTTTTGGCTGACCTGTTCAAGGCGTTGCCAGCTCGGCCCGGTCAGTGCCAGCACGGCCAGCAGCCAGGCCAGCCCCAGCAGCACCCACGGCGACTTGCGGTCACGGCTGTCGCCGGCGCTGAGCAAGGCCTGATGAAACGCTTTGGGCAGGATCATCTGCCAGCGCCCGATGCGCTTTTTGCGGTGCCAGAGTTTCCACAGCAATACGCTGAGCAGCGGCAGGGCCAGCAGCCACTCGGGGCGCAACGCGTGGGGCCACAGCGCGTTCATCGGCGTGTCCGCAGGCGCAGGCGTTTGAGTCGGCTGCGCCAGTGGGTGTGTTGTTGCACGACGTGCTCCTTGCTCAGCCAATGGCGCAGCGGGTGGTTGGGCCAGCGTTCGCGGATGACCAGCAGCACGCTCAGCAGCAGGGCACCTGCCAGTGGCCAGGAGTAGAGCGCGCGCGTAGGGCGCGCCTGGGTGGGTTGCTGAGCCACGGGTTCGAGTTGGTCGAGGGTGTCTTTGATCGCGGCCAGTTCCTGACCATCACGGGCGCGGAAATACTGGCCGCGGGTGATCTGGGCAATGTTCTGTAGTTCGGCTTCATCCAGATCCACGCCGGGGTTGAGGCCGAACACGCCTTGGGCGCTGCTGTCCTGGGGGTCGGCACCAATGCCGATCGGGTAGATCCGCACGCCTTCCTCGGCTGCCAGCCGGGCGGCGGTCAACGGGGCGATCTGGCCGCCATTGTTCGCGCCGTCCGTGACCAGAATCAGCACGCGACTTTGCGCCGGGCGTTGGCGCAGGCGTTTCAGGGCCAGGCCGATGGCGTCGCCAATGGCCGTGTTCTTGCCGGCAATACCGATGCGCGCTTCGTCGAGCCAGGTACGCACGGTGTGGCGGTCGAAAGTGAGCGGTGATTGCAGGTACGCCTGGCTGCCGAACAGGATCAAGCCCACGCGGTCACCTTCACGGTTTTCCAGAAAGTCCCCGAGCAGGGTTTTCACCAGGTCAAGGCGGGACAGGTCTTCGTTTTGCCAGTGCATGTCCGGGAAATCCATGGAGCCCGACACATCCACCGCCACCAGCAGGTCGCGGCCACTGGCGGCAATCGGCAGCGGTTCACCGAGCCATTGCGGGCGAGCGGCGGCCGTTAACAGCAGCAACCAGAGCAACCAGTACGGCGCTTGCTGGCGCCAGGAGGGCAGCGTGCTGCGGGCCTTGCGCCGGGCCAGCTCTTCAAGGTCGGCTAAAAAGCTGACCTTCAGCGCGGCTTCGCCACTGTCGGCGGGCGGCAGGATGCGCCGCATCAACCACGGCAGTGGTAGCAGGGCGAAGAGCCAGGGCCAGGCGAACTCAAACATGTTTGCGAATCCAGATCTCTACCGCCTGGTTGAGCCCGGCGATGGCCTTGTCATCGAGTGTGCACTCGGGTTTGTAAGCGCCTTCGACCAGCACCATCCAGCGGGTCAGCCCGGCGGCCGGGCAGCGGTTGTCCAGAAACGCCAGCCATTTGCGGCCATTGAGCGTGTGGCTCTGGCTGTAGGGGTAATGGTTGCGGCACAGGCGCTTGAGCAAGCCGTTGAGTTGCTGCAGCCAGGCCCCGGCGTGTGCGCCGTCGTAGGGTTTGGCAAAGCGCGCGAGTTCTTCGAGGGCGGCCATGCGCACCGGGTCCAGCGGCTGCTCGACGGGCTCTGGCGATTGGCGGCCCGGCAGGTAACGGCGCAGCCACCACAGGCCGCCAACCACGGCGGGGATCAGTACCAGCAGCAGCCACCAGCCCGGTGCGAACGGCCATATCCCAATGGCGGGAGGGTCAATCAGCGGGTGCAAGTGCTCAAGGCCTTTCATAGCGGTTTGCCGGGACGTTTGGCGTTCAGGTATTCACGCAGTTGTTCGATCATTTCGCTTTGGGTGCTGAGGGGCATCAACAGCACCCGTAATTTTTGCGCCAGAAGCTCCCAGCGGGCAATACGTGCCTCCGCCTGGGCGCGGTAGGCCTGGCGCACATCATAGCTGAGCGTGTCCAGTTCCAGTTGGGCACCGCGTTCGGCAAAACGCAACAGCCCGGCGGCGGGCAAGGCGTGGTCCAGGGGATCGGACAGCGGTAGCAGGATCAGGTCGCAGTGACGGGACAGCAGGCTCAGTTGTTGCTCGGCGGCATCGGTCAGGGCCCGTTCATCGCAGATGACGATCACCAGGCTGCCGGGGCGCAGCACTTCACGGGCCCGAATCAGGGCCATGCCCAGCGCATCGCGGTCGGACTGCACTTCGGTGTGCAGCGACTGGTTAACCCTTACCAGCCGGTTGAGCAGTTGCAGCAGGCTTTGTTTACTGCGCCGGGGTTTAATCTCGTAATGCTCATGGTCGCCGTACACCAACCCGCCGACACGGTCGTTATGGCCCAACGCCGCCCAGCCGATCAGGCTGGCCGCCTGGGCGGCCAGCACCGATTTAAACATCAGGCCCGAACCAAAAAACAACCGGCGGCTTTGCTCGGCCAAGATGAAAATCGGCCGCTCGCGTTCTTCATGAAACAGCTTGGTGTGCGGTTCCTGGGTGCGCGCCGTCACCCGCCAATCGATGGTGCGTACATCGTCCCCGGCCTGGTACACCCGCACCTGATCGAAATCGACCCCGCGCCCGCGCAGTTTTGAGTGGTGCAAGCCCACCAGCGGGCTGCGCTGGCCGGGCGAGGAAAATAATTGCACTTCGCGCACCCGATGGCGCATCTCGATCAGTTCGGCGAGGGTGACGCGGATACCGGGTTCGGCGGGCAAGGGGGTGGTCATCGGTCAGGCAACGGCCACGACATCGAGGATGCGCTGCACCACGCGGTCCTGGTCGATCCCGGCGGCTTCGGCTTCGAACGACAAAATGATCCGGTGGCGCAACACATCGAACAGCACCGCCTGAATGTCTTCGGGGCTGACGAAATCACGGCCGGCCAGCCAAGCATGGGCGCGAGCGCAACGGTCCAGAGCAATCGAGCCGCGCGGGCTGGCCCCGTAGGCAATCCAGTCGGCCATTTCGGGGTCGAATTTACCCGGGGTGCGGGTGGCCATGATCAGTTGCACCAGGTATTCCTCCACGGCATCGGCCATGTATAGCCCGAGGATTTCCTTGCGCGCCGCAAAAATCGCCTGCTGGCTGACCCGGCGTTCGGGTTTGGTTTCGCCATTAAGGGCTTCGCCACGGGCCTGTTGCAGAATGCGCCGCTCAACCGCTGCGTCGGGGAAGCCGATTTTAACGTGCATCAAAAACCGGTCGAGCTGGGCTTCGGGTAGTGGGTAGGTCCCTTCCTGCTCAATCGGGTTTTGCGTGGCCATCACCAAAAACAGCGGCGACAGCTCATAGGTGCTGCGCCCGACACTGACCTGGCGCTCGGCCATCGCTTCCAGCAAAGCGGACTGCACCTTGGCCGGAGCACGGTTGATTTCGTCCGCCAACACCAGGTTGTGGAAGATCGGCCCCTGCTGGAACACAAAGCTGCCGGTTTCGGGGCGGTAAATTTCGGTACCGGTGATGTCGGCTGGTAACAGGTCGGGGGTGAACTGAATGCGATGGAACTGCGCTTCTATCCCTTCGGCCAATTCTTTAATGGCTTTGGTCTTGGCCAACCCGGGCGCGCCCTCCACCAGCATATGGCCGTCGGCCAGCAAGGCAATCAGCAGGCGGTCGATGAGTTTTTCCTGACCGAGAATCTGCGTTGAGAGAAAGGTTCGCAGCGCGAGCAGCGCTTCACGATGTTCCATCGATGACTGTCCTAAAAAGGAGACCTTGGGCGTAAGAATTATGCCGGGGCTGGGGGCGATACTTTAATCCATTGCAGGCCTGTCGGACTAATGGCTGGGGGGCTTTTTTGCGCAAATAAACGAAATGGACAGGGTTGTTGAGAATGGTACGCATCTGTCTCGCCGGCGAGTGCGTGCTTGGGTGGTCAGAGGTGCGCAAGCAGGGGGCGGGCCTAGAGTGGACGCCTAAGCGGTAGTCGCTATTTAAAGCCGCCAACTATCTGTAGGTGTATTCCTACAGCTCTCTAAGCCTATCCTTACTAATGCGTAGGGTTAGTTTGATGTTTGCTGTAGGTGTTTGTAGGTAAAGTTCGCCGCATGTTGCAAACAACCTAAGTTCTCATCCACGCAATTATGAATAAGGTAAACGATCATGAAAGGCAAATTTAACGGTTCCATGAAAAAAAATCTGACACTCTCGGCCTGTGCATTGGCGATGTTGGCGGCCACTTCAATGCCTGCTCTGGCTGAGAGTGTTGAGTTGGCAGTTAAAGGCACTATCATCCCGGCGGCGTGCACGCCTAGCATTACGGGCGAGATGAATTATGGCAATGTGACGGCGGAACAGTTGAGTGCGACTGATTACACCGTACTGGATAAAAAAGAAGTGGACTTCGCGATTAACTGCGATGCGCCGGTTAAAGTGGCTATTAAAGCGATTAATGGCCAGCCAGGCACGGTAGCGGGTGGGAGCTCTGTGGTTACAGATGGCAGTCAAAAATCTCCAGTTGATCTTTTGGGTATGGCAAGACCACAAATCGTCGGTTTGGGTGTTGATGAGGGCGATAAAAATATTGGTGGGTATGCTGTTGGTCTGGTTGCCTCAGGGTTGTCAGCGGACGGTCAGGGTTTGACAGTCAAAATAAATCATGATGGGACAGGTCGCGACTGGGGCGTCACTGGAGGTGATATTGTTTCTTTATTTATGAATACAGTCACCCACCCTATTTACTCATGGTCGGCTTCACCTGGCGCTAATCCAGGTGCAATTAAAGACCTCACTGGCAAGTTGGCAGTCCAGGCGTATCTGAACAATACTGATGAACTTAAGGTTGATAAGGCCGTCCAGTTGAACGGCTTGACCACGATTGAATTGGTTTACTTGTAAGTGTGTGGGTCGCGTTATAGATTGAATATTGTTCTGTGGCGCGACCCACGATTCTCTGTTTGAATGAACTTATCTTGATTTGACTGTGAAAGCGGCATTGCTGTTTTTAACTGTCTTTAATGAATGAGCGAGAGCGAAATGAAAAACTTCAAGCTGTCTTTTTGCGCCGTGACCTTGATGGCCGTTACTTCCACACAGGCTATGGCTGAAAGTGTTGAGCTGGCTGTTAAAGGCACTATCATCCCGGCGGCGTGCACGCCTAGCATTACGGGCGAGATTAATTATGGCAATGTGACGGCGGAACAGTTGAGTGCGACTGCTTACACCGTGCTGGATAAAAAAGAAGTGGACTTCGCGATTAACTGCGATGCGCCGGTTAAAGTGGCTATCAGGACCATTAATGGGCAGCCTGGTACGGTGGCGGGTGGCGGGCCAATCTTGGCAAATACCAGTCAGCAATCGCCAGTTAATCTTTTGGGTATGGCAACCCCCACTGTCGTTGGCTTGGGTGTTGACGGTGAGGCCCCTATTGGTGGGTATGCGGTTGGTCTTGTTACGGCTGGTATGATAGCGGACACCGTTGCTGCCGAACCTTTATACAGCGTAGACGCCGGTAGCAACTGGAGTGCGTCGGTTAACACTATTTCTAATCTGTACAGAGCTACCACGGCAGGTACTGCGTTGCTGTATTCATGGAACAAGGCTGATGGGTTGGCACCTGCTGCGATCAAGGATTATTCCGCCAAGCTGGCTGTTCAAGCTTTTCTGAATAAAAAGCCAGAGCTTGATACCAACAAAGCTATCCAATTAAATGGTTTGACCACGATTGAATTGGTTTACCTGTAAGTAGCAAGTCTTGAGGGTGGATTGTTTTCTGGGTTCGGTACACCTTCTTTTCGAACGAAGATTCGGCGAGGCGAGAGCGGGCGGGGTTGCGAAAATATTCAGAACTCAGTGGTTTTTACAGGTGCCTTTAATTTATTAGTGGTGATGATGAAAGTTTTCAAATTGTCTGCGCACACACTGGTCATGCTGATAGTCATATCCGAGCCCGCTCAGGCGGGCAGTGTCGATTTAAGCGTTAAAGGTAGTATTAACCCAGCGGCGTGTGCAGTTAGGTTGAGCATGGGGGATTACTTTGAGTATGATTTGTCGGAAGTGGAGTTGAGTGAAACTGACTTCACCGTGCTGGATAAAAAGGAGCTTGATTTCGCCATTGAGTGTGCCGCGCCTGTAAAAGTAGCCATTCAGGCGATCAATAATCGGCCGGGTACAGTTGCAGGGGGCATAGAGACGGGGCCCTCCAATACAGCGACTGTTCCCGTCCAGCTGTGGGGGCCCATTTACTCAAGAGTCGTTGGTCTTGGCGGTGACATGTACAAGGTTGGGGGGTATGCGATTGGGCTGGTGACGGACAGCCTGTTGGACGGTACCCAAGCTATGCAAGTGCAGGTAAACACTACAAATGACGTTAAATGGACAGGGTTTTCCGGGGATATAGTGGGGTTGTATGGTGATAATTATGTCAACAAAACATCTTGGGCTCACAGTAATTTACCCGTGTTTGGACCGTCGGCTATCAAACATTTGACTGCAAAGCTGGTGATTCAAGCTTATCTGAATAAGTCGGTTGAGATGGACCTGACCAAGCCCATTGTCCTTGATGGCTCGACCACCCTCGAACTGGTGTATTTATAAAGTGCCAGGTGTGATCTGCTGGTCTTGGATCATTCCCTTCGCGTGTTAGCTTGAGATCGATGGGTAGCAGGGGGTGGAGGAAACAATAGTCATGCAGCATCACTGAGCGCAGACACCTTTCGTGCACAGCCTGATCTCTGTTTGAAATTGCGTATCGGTCCTGTTACCCATTCAAATGCTCACCGGCCTGGGAGAGCGTCGCCTGACAGGCGCTCGCTCTATGCAAAGAGATGAAGCGGGGTCTCTATGCCCCGATGGACCGGCTTGGCACACCCTTCTGTTGTTAAATATCCAAGGCGATTTTACTGCATTTGAATATTAAAATTCCGCCAGATCGCTGTTGGGGTGTGGTGGTTACACTGTTTGAATAGGTTGATGTCAATGCGGTGATACTCAGGTTGTTTGTACTTAATCACTATTAATGGTTGATATGGCTCTCGCAAAGCTTACAGAACGTAGCTATTATTCTATTGACTGATTAGGTGCCCTGCGAAATATTTTCACTTTTTCTGATGTTCGCTCGAAAATATTTTATGCAGCGACTAAAGTTCATCGTGGGCCTCCGAGAGTGGGGTGTGCGGTTGTAGTCATTTTTAAAAGTGTTTCACTCATTTGAATCAATAAAGGTTGGTGAGCTGGATGCGTCAGGGCTCCCATCCCTTCCACTGTCGCTAATGAATGAGTAACCATTGTCATGAACTATAAGCGCGTTATTGTTGGCTGTGTGGCCATTCTGATCGCTCATTCCATGTTGGCTCAGGCTGAAAGCGTGGATTTGCGAGTGACAGGTACACTCATTCCCGGGGCTTGCACGCCCACGTTGAGCGGCGAAGGCGTAATTGATTATGGTTACATTACGGCCGACAAATTGAGTCTGGATTCGTATACCGCCCTAGACGTCAAATCGTTGGCATTTACCATCATCTGTTCAGCTCCCGCCAAAGTCGCCATAAAAGCAATCAACGGCCGCCCGGGCACAGTTGCCGGTGCGACTGAAGTCGGGCCCTCGCATGCGGCATCATCGCCGGTTGTGTTATTTGATGGGATTATTCAAACGGTTGTAGGGCTGGGTCTTAGTGGTTCGACGCCCATTGGCGGTTATTCGGTAAGAGCTGTGCCAGGCAGTTTTAAGGCCGACGGCAATGACGTGGTCAATATCTGGCAGAATTCTGATAACGATCCGGATAATTGGGATCTTACCGCAAGTAATGTCAGTTTATACACGCTTAATGCGGTGGCTCGTTATATTTCCTGGGCCGAATCTGGAGTCGGTCTTCCGTTGGCTTTTACGGTGCTTAATGGTCAGCTTGAAGTTCAAGCTTATATTAATAAACTTGAAGACCTTGATGTGAATGGTGCTATTCAGTTGGATGGTCAGAGCACCATTGAGATCGTTTACTTGTGATGTGTATGTTGTTTCAGCGTTTGCAAACCATGCTGTGATTTACATGAGTGCCGGCGTTGGTTTTTTGAGTGCTTGTTTTCAACCCATACATCATGCGCTACCCCGGCCGTTTTCTTGCTTGCGTTCACTTTTCCTGATCTTCGCTAAACCTTGGATTTCTGTGGTTAACGTTGAAGAGAACGGTTAGCGCGCGGTTTGAAACTGAAACGATAGTGCCTGATAGTGCCAGGCGCGGGTCAAAGACCTGGGCGTTTTGAGAAAAGTATGCTTCTGTCGTGATGATGCCCTGTCCAAGCCCTTCCGATGTGCCTGAGCAGAAATGTAGGTTTATCCCTACAAGCGCGTAGCTCAACACCTACATTCTCGTAGGGTTAGTCCGATATGTACTGTAGGTATTTGTAGGTAAAGTTTACCAAATATTATCGCAGCATGATTTTTTTAATTCAGGCAGGTTGGCAAGGGTGAATGACTATGCATTTAAAAGGCAACGTTTTTTTCAGTAGGGTACTTAAGGTGTCTATTTTCAAATTAGCCATGTTGGCAGCTATTTCCATGCCGGCAATGGCTGAAAATGTAGACTTGAGAGTAGAAGGTACCATCATTCCAGCGGCGTGCACGCCGGGTATTAGTGGCGATATTGATTTCGGGTATATTACGGCTGATAAGCTGAGCAAAACTGAGTTCACGGTTTTGGAACAAAAGGAATTTGATTTTACTATTAAGTGTGATGCGCCGGTTAAAGTCGCCATTAAAGCGCTTAATGGTCGCCCGGGCTCGGTAGCGGGCGCAGTGGAATCGGGCCCCAACAGTACGGCAGTTTCGCCGGTGGGGTTACTGGGCATTGACGTGATTACTGTGGCAGGTCTGGGTACTTCGGGGGGGAAGAATATCGGCGGATACGCAGTCGCAGTGATCAATAATACGCTGATGGCAGATGGCAAGGAACTCTTTTTCAAAATTCATTCTTTTGCTGATACGTGGGCAGCCTTTCCGCCTGGAACGGTATCGCCTCTTTATTATCTCTACTATGTCCCCGGAGGGATATTGACATATTCATGGGGTGACTCGGCGACGATACACACTCCGATAGCTATCACCAACCTCAGTGCAAAGTTTGCGGTTCAAGCGTACTTGAACAATACCACTGAGTTGGATACCAACAGTGCCGTTCAGTTGGATGGCATGACCACCCTTGAGTTGGTTTATCTGTAATCAGGCGCATCAGCTTCTGCTGGCGGACGTTTACTTCATTTGAGTGTGGCGGGCCGGGTGAATTGTGTAAGGGTGCGCGGCATTCCACTGTTTGAATAAGTCTATACTCGCCGGGTTTAACATGATGTTGCCAGCTAATTTGTCGTGCGAAGGGTTGGTGCGGCGCAGTATGAATTTTATTAGCCAAAAATTGAGAGCTCGACTACTGTTTAAGTCAGTGTTGGGTTTTTTGAAATGTTATTTTAACGATTAGGGATGGTCGGCTTTTTGTTGTTTGCCCGTGATTGATTCATTTGAATATGAGCGATGCACGTAGTCACGAACAACAGATTTGATCAAGGCTTGACTGTCGTTAATGAATGAGTGATTACGTCATGAGTTGTAGAGGTTTTGTTGTTGGGTGTGGGGTTTTTCTAATGGCTCATGCCTTATCGGTACACGCTGAAAGCGTGGACCTGCGCGTTACGGGTACGCTGATCCCTGGTGCATGTACACCCACCTTGAGCAGCGACGGCGTTATTGATTACGGTTATATCACTGCGGACCAGTTGAGTGCGAAATCGTATACCCCGCTGGATGTCAAAACGCTGGGGCTTTCGATTAGTTGTACGGCCCCTGCCAAAATTGCAATAAAGGCCATTAACGGTCGTCCGGGGACAGTTGCCGGGGGAACTGAAACCGGGCCTTCACGTGCTGCATCTTCACCGGTTGAACTGTTTAATGGCGTCTCTCAAGCGGTGGTCGGGCTTGGCGTTAACGGTGGAACGCCCATTGGCGGCTATGCACTCAGACCTGTTCCCGGAAGCTTTACGGCCGATGGCAATAATGTGGTTAATATTTGGCAGAACTCTGATAATGCCCCGGATAATTGGGATCCCACGAGGGCTACTATCAGTCTTTACACTGTTTTTTCTGCGATTCGTTATATGTCATGGGCCACCCCGGGTACTGAACTTCCGCTGCCATTTACGGTACTTAATGGTCAGCTTGAAGTGCAGGCTTATATTAATAAGCTCGAAGAACTCGATCTTAATAGTGCTATTCAATTGGATGGGCAGAGCACAATTGAGATCGTGTATCTGTAATGCGCGTCGCTGTTTGCAGTGTTCGTCCTTGATGCGTCGTCCATGATTACGGTCATGTGCAAGCCAGTGCTTGTTTTTGTAAAGGTGAATGTATAATGAAAGTATCCAGGTTGTTGATGGCTGGCGTGTCTGCCTTTTTATTCACCCCGCTTTACGTTCAGGCCACGGGCATGGTGCCTGAAACGTCCGTTGTTATTGTTGAAGAGGGCGATGGCGAAGGTTCTATTAACATCAAGAACACAGACGACACCCCGGTCATGTTATTAACCTCGCTGGCGTATATTGCGGAGGATAAACAGCAACTGTTAAACGTGACGCCCCCGGTAGCACGGGTTGAGCCGGGTAAAAACCAGCGCGTGCGTTTTATCCTGACCTCTAAAGAACCGTTGAAAGCAGAGCGTTTGCAACGTGTGATCTTTGAAGGGATGCCGCCGCAACAAAAAGGCAAAAGTGAAGTGCGCATGACGGTGCGCCAAAACTTGCCGGTGCTTATTCGCCCCAAAGGCCTGGAGAAAGATCCTGCACCCTGGAAGCGCTTGGTGTGGAAGCAAAGCGGTAACAACCTGGTTGTTAACAACCCGTCCGCCTATGTGGTGCGTCTGGGGCAAGGTGTCAAGACCCTGCCTGAGGGTGCCCATTGGAACCTGCCTAACAGCTATGTGCTGCCGGGCCAGACATTGACCCTTGAATTGCAAGGCAAGAAACCCGCCGGTTCAGCACAACAGGTACAAATCTCACCCGCAACAACCTGGGGGTTCACGGTCAACACCTACGATGCCCCGCTGAGTCAATGACACATGCTGCTCTCGCCCAATCTGCGCGGCACCTCTGCGCCTGGTGTTTTCAAACGTTCATCGCTTTCGCTGGCACTGGTCGCCGTGATGGCAACGTCAGCCATGTCAATGGCCGCCGAGCCCCTTGAGCCTTCCGATGAAATGACCTTCGATGTGCAGGTACTCAAGGCTCGGGGGATTGATCCCAAGGTGGCGGAGTGGTTCCGTCATGCGCCGCGCTTTTTGCCTGGTGAGGCGACCGTGGTGCTGACGGTCAACGGCAGCGCTCGCGGCAGGACGACGGTGCAGATCGGGCAGGATGGCCAAGTGTGTGTCGATGCTACCTTCTTGAAAGCCGCCGGGTTGATCACCCCTCCCGAGTTTTCTGAGCACGCTTCGTGCTTTGACCTGAAAACCGCATGGCCACAAACTGAATGGCTACTGGATCCCGGCGCAGGGCGCGTGGAACTCGTGCTACCAGCGCAGGCGGTTGCAGCTCCGGGCATCGAGAGTGGTAACTGGACCCGTGGCGGTTTCGCCGGAATGCTCAACTACGACGCGTCTTATATGGACTCGGGTGGTGCGGCGGCGGGCGTGAAATACATGCAAATGAATACTGAAGCCGGATTCAACTTGAGCGACTGGATTGTGCGCAGTCGGCAAACCTTCTCGCGGCTGGATGGCCAAGACCGCGTTCAGCACCAGGCTGCCTATGCCCAGCGCAGCTTCACCGATATCAAGCAGGTGTTGCAGACGGGCCAAATCAGTTTGTCCAACTCGCTATTCGGTACCGGTCAGGTCTTTGGCCTTCAAGTATTTCCTGAGGCCGCCTTGCAAAGTGGCAAGGGCGGGGCAGGCCTGGTTGAAGGGCTTGCCGACAGCCAGTCCGTTGTAGAAGTCCGCCAGTCCGGGGCGCTGGTTTACAGCACGACCGTACCGGCCGGGCCTTTTCGGTTGGAGGGTTTTCCTCTGCTCAATACCCGTTCGGACCTGAATGTGACGGTCACTGACAGCAGCGGCACTAAGCGTGAGTTTGTGGTGCCGGCCTCCACGCTGTTGATGAACGGTGCGGCGGTGGCTCCCGGTTTATCGTTCGGTGTCGGCAAGCTTGATCAGGAGGGCAGCAGTGAATCCCCGATCATCGGCACGGTTGCCAACGGCTGGGTGCTGAACCCCAGGACTACGCTCAGTGCCGGCCTGCTGGGCTCCACGCCTTACCGGGCAGGAGCACTGGGCCTGGATACGCAGCTGTCTGGCGCGACTACGCTTTCGGTTCAGGCCCGCACAGCGCAGGATAATCGGCACGGTACGAAGGGGCTGTCGGCGACGGCTTCATTGAGTCAGCGCTTAAGCGAACGTGTGGGTGTGAGCCTCAATGTTTCCCAACAGACATTCGGTTACAGCGAGCTCAGCGATGCCTTGCAAGAGGACCAGACGTTGACCGACGGGCGCAGCCGCCAACAAGTGGGGGCCGGTATCAACTGGTCGCAACAGGCACTGGGTAACTTGTCTTTTTCATGGGCGCGGGGCAGTGCCTTTGACGGCAGCAGCACGCAGTATTTACGCGGTAACTGGAGCAAGTCGTTTGGCAAGGTGTACGTCGGCGCGAGCGTAGAGTATGACGGCGGCCGTCAGGGGCAGGATGTGAATGGCCTGAGCAGCGACGGTGACAAGCGTATTTATTTGACGGTAAACATTCCGTTTGGGGAGAGCCGTAGCGTCAGCAGTTACGCCAACAATTCGAACCGGGGTAGCCGCGCCGGGATGCGCTACAGCGACCGCAGCATTCAGGACTTCGGATGGGGTGTTTCCACGGACCGGGACTTTGAAAACCGGCGCACGTCGACCACAGCCAGCATGGACATGGCGACGTCTGTTAGCCAGCTCAGCGCCAGTGTCAGCAGCGACTCCAATAACTTCAAGTCTTGGTCAGGGCGAGCGAGCGGGGGCGTGGTGGTCCATGACGGTGGGGTGACGCTGTCGTCACGGCGCGTCAGCGATACATTTGGTATTGCCAAGGTGGGCAATGAAGGCGGTGTCCGCGTGGACACGCCGGGTGGCACCACCTGGACTGACCGCCGTGGCTATGCCGTGTTGCCGTCCTTGAGCAGTTACAAGCAGTCGTCGATTCAGGTGGATACGCGCAGCTTGCCCAAGAATGTCGATATCGCTAACGCCTGGCAAGACACCGAGGCCGCCCGTGGTTCGGTGAGTTATGTGAATTTTGATGTGGTACGTACCCGTCGCGTATTGGTCACTGTGTTGGACCGCCAGCATCAGCCGCTGCCGCGCGGTGCCAGTGTGTTTGATGCGAAAGATGCCTTTGTGACCGTGGTGGGCGATGACGGCACTGTTTTTGTGCCGGATGCCGAGGCCGACGTTGATTATGAGGTGCAATCATCCGGGCACAAGCTCTGCACATTTACCCTTCAGTTGCCTGAAGAGGCGCAGTCCAGCGAGTTGTATGAAACCGCTGATGCGGTTTGCCGCTAACAGGAGAATGATGTGAAATTTTCAGTGCTTAAAATAGTGCTCGGGCTGGCGATGGCTCAGTCAATGACAGTGCTGGCCGCTGTTAGCACGATACTCCCGCAGATGCCCGGTACCTTGCCGGTGGACACACGCTGCGTCATTTCGGTGGGGGCTCCGGTGATTGATTACGGCAGCCTGACGCGTTGGCAGCTAGAAGAGGCCGGTAACCGGCAAACCCTGACGTTTGGCAAGCGTACGCTGATGCTGAGCGTCGTGTGCCCCTACAGCCAGCCTTTGCGGCTGGGTTTGCGCAGTAGCCATGCGGCCAATGGTGATGTGCAATATGGCAGCCGTGGAAGTCTCACGGTTCAGGTGATGGACGCGCAGGTGGACGGCCACGCCGTTCTGTTGAACAGCATCCGCCCAGAGGGTGTTATGGAAGGGGGGGCACAGCCCAGTGTGCGATGGCGGCCGGGTGAAAGCCTGGTCGCTACGCGAAATGGTCAGGTGATTGAAGGGAAAACATTTAACGCCCGCGTTGAAATTGAACCACTCCTGTCTGAAAGCGCTGCGCGCGTGTCAGGGCGCGAGGTGTATGAGTCTATGCTGTCGATTGACTTGATCAATTGAATTCAGCGGGTGCGACAACGCCCAGTTGCTCGGTGAGCAGCGCTGCGAACGCATCCCGCGCACCGTGTGAGCCACTTTCGCTGTGCCACACAAAACGATTCAGTACGGGCGTCAGCGCGTTAAAGCCATAGCGTGTTACCTGAGCTGATGATCCAAGGTGTTCAAGCATCCCTTGGGGGACGAGCGCGATGCCTGCCCCGGCGCTTACACAGCCAATAATGCTGCCCCAATTGGCGTAGGTAATCTTGTGGGTGTCGAGTTGATGCGTGTCCAGCCAGTTTTCGAGCGCGGCGCGGTAGGGGCAGCCGCGTGGCCACATAAACACCGTGTGTTGAGGCACATCATGCAGGCTTGTCAGCGGTGCGGCCTGGGCACCGGCAATGATTACCAGCTCTTCATGATACAGCGCGGTTGTAGACAGTTTGGGCTGATCGACATCGACAGCCACCACGGCACCGTCCAACCGATGATGCAGCACATCGTCCAGCAACTGTGCCCATTGGCCGGTGACCAGTTCCAGTTGCACGTGCGGGTAGCGTTGATGGAATGTGGCCAGCAATGACGGCAGTCGGCCGGTCGCGCAGGATTCGATGGCACCGATGCGCAAAGTGCCAGTGGGCACGGCCTGTGGCTGGACGGCACGTTTGGCCTGTTCGACCAGCGTGAGGATTTGCTCGGTGTAGCCGATAAAAACCAGGCCTGCTGCGCTGATGCGCAACCCCCGGCCTGAACGGGTGAACAAGGCTGTGCCCAGTTCACTCTCCAGCTGTTTGATCCGGGTGGTGATATTGGACGGCACGCAATGTAACTGCCGGGCCGCCCGCGCAATGCTGCCGCACTCGGCTACAGCCTTGACCATGCGTAACTGGCTTAATTCCATTGCTCACTCCACCAGAAGGCTGAAGTCTCTATTAAACACTTGTTGTGCAGAGGGGGCTGACAAAAAATCGAGCCTGGTCCACAGGCTCGCTGACGCACGTCAATGAGCACTGTGCTCATGAGCCCTCAGAAGGCGTGGACACGATGCACAACATAAACCCCATCAATACTATTTCGTCCAACCTTGCGCGACAGCGTTTCAACAAGCTGCCGCTTTTCGCCGCAATGGCAGCGGTGGTGCTGTGCTGGGCCTATTCCCCGATAGGTATTCACGTCGGTTTGGGCAGTTATTCGCCGGGGCACTTGGCCTTGCTTCGGTTTCTCATCGCGTCGGCCTTTATGGCGGCGGTTGCGCTGGTTTTGCGGGTTGGGCTGCCACGGCTCAGGGATGTGCCCTGGCTGATGATGCTGGGTTTTTTCGCCATTGTGTTGCATCACGTGGCGCTTAATGTCGGGCAGCGTTGGGTCAGCCCTGGGGCGTCCAGTGTGTTAGCGCAGTCCGCGCCAGTGTTCAGCACATTGATTGCCCATGTGTTTCTAAAAGAGCCCGTCAGTGGCTGGCGCTGGTTGTGGGTGGGCGTCGGGTTGTCGGGCGCGCTGATGGTGATCGTGGCTGATAAAGGGGTGGGGACGTTCCATCCCCAGGGCCTGTTGATTCTGCTAGCGGCCTTGTCCTGGAGCGTTTATTTCACTTTGCAAAAGCATTATTCAAACCGCTACAGCCCGCTAACCCTTGTGTGCTACACGATCTGGACCGGAACGTTGCAGTTGAGTGTGTATTGGCCGGGATTGTTGGAGCAGGTCATGAATGCACCGGCGCGGGTCAATGGGGCCGTGCTGTTGCTGGGGGTGTTCTCCAGTGCGCTGGCGTACCTGTTGTGGGCTTATGTGTTGGCGCACACGCAGGTTAGCCGCTCGGTGAGTGTGATGTACCTGGTGCCCCCGGTGGCGATGGTGATGGCCGCCGTTGTACTGGGCAGCACGGTCTCCATGGGGGTGGGGGTGGGCGCGGCAATTGTGGTGGGCAGTATGCTTGCCATGAGCCGGGTGCGATAAGCCCGGCGCATGGCAACGGCGGGCGAATCAGCTCAGTTCGCTGATATAGGTGCCGGTACCGTCCAGAATGATTTTCAGCGTTTGTTCGACTTCGTCCAGGTCGGTGGCCGCCGGGTCGAAGCGGATGTCCAGGTGGTCCTCACCGTTGAACGCGTCGCTGTCTTGGGCGGCGACTTCAATCAGCAAGCGGCCCGCGCTCAAGGTGACTTTCACGCCTTCAACGGTCGAAGGGTCGTTCTCGCCCAAGGTGATATCCAGTTCATCTTCGTCGGGGTAGCGGCTCATCATGAACATTTCGCCCTGCGCGCTGAGGCAGCACAGCATGGCCAGGTTGTCTTCTTCGTCGTCGCACGGGTTGGCGATCAGGTGGTCGGTGGTCATCAGCATGGGGTAATCCTGGCGCCTGGGGCGCGGGTAAGGCGAACAAAACGCCAATTTTGCCAGCCTGCGCCTGTTTGTGCTGGGCTGAATGGCGATTTGTAGCAAATGAAGGGTAATCAGCTGTAAGCCAATTCCTTGTTTGATGTCTGATTATCAGGCGTTTTTATGAAGTTTATGGCCTGTGGCTGCTAGGGTTGTTCTATGGCGGGCCGTTGTGTTTCGACACGATGACCGAATATGTCGCCGCATCGCAAGCAGGCTGTACCGCGCACTCGTTAAGCTGCACCCGGGACCGTTATGTGTAAAGACACAGCCGCTCGTTGGGCAGTCGTTTTTACAGATAACCCTTCTGGAATGTGGGTGTGACCCCAGGTTCACGCCTGGCTTCATCACCTTGTCACGCTGTGTTTTCAAGGTGTACTGCCACGATGCACCTTGCGCAGTAGGGCAACACGCGACGCTTCTCTCAATAACAAGCCCAAGCGGAGTACCACAGATGGCGTTCTTCACCGCAGCCAGCAAGGCCGACTTCCAGCATCAACTGCAAGCGGCACTGGCGCAGCACATCAGTGAACAGGCACTGCCACAAGTGGCACTGTTCGCAGAACAATTCTTCGGCATTATTTCTCTGGATGAACTCACACAGCGGCGGATGTCTGATCTGGCAGGTTGCACGCTGTCGGCCTGGCGCTTGCTGGAACGTTTCGACCCGGCCCAGCCTCAGGTTCGGGTCTACAACCCTGATTACGAACGCCATGGCTGGCAGTCCACCCACACGGCCGTGGAAGTGCTGCACCACGACCTGCCGTTTCTGGTGGACTCGGTGCGCACCGAGCTGAACCGGCGCGGTTACAGCATCCATACCCTGCAAACCACGGTCTTGAGCGTACGGCGCGGTGCCAAGGGCGAATTGCTGGAGATTCTGCCCAAGGGCAGCACCGGCGAAGGGATCTCGCAAGAATCGCTGATGTACCTGGAAATCGACCGCTGCCTGAACGCGGCCGAGTTGACCGTGTTGAGCAAAGAGCTGGAAGAGGTATTGGGTGAAGTGCGCATCGTGGTCGCGGACTTCGAACCGATGAAGGCCAAGGTGCAGGCGTTGTTGAACAGCGTCGACAATGGGCCCTATGCCGTCGACAGTGATGAAAAAGCCGAGATCAAGAGTTTTCTGGAATGGTTGGTGGGTAACCACTTCACCTTCCTGGGCTATGAAGAATTTGTGGTACGTGACGAGGCGGACGGCGGGCACATCGAGTATGACCCGCAGTCGTTCCTGGGCCTGACCAAATTGCTGCGCGCCGGCCTCACGGCCGAAGACCTGCGCATCGAAGACTACGCCGTCAGCTACTTGCGTGAGCCCACGCTGTTGTCGTTCGCCAAGGCGGCCCACCCGAGCCGCGTGCACCGCCCGGCGTACCCGGACTACGTGTCCATTCGCCAGATCGATGCCGACGGCAAGGTCATCAAGGAATGCCGCTTTATGGGCCTTTACACCTCCTCGGTGTATGGCGAAAGCGTGCGGGTGATTCCTTATATTCGCCGTAAGGTCGCTGAAATCGAACGCCGCTCGGGCTTCCAGCCCAAGGCTCACTTGGGCAAGGAACTGGCCCAGGTGGTGGAAGTGCTGCCCCGTGACGACCTGTTCCAGACCCCGGTGGATGAGCTGTTTGCCACAGTAATGTCGATTGTGCAGATCCAGGAACGCAACAAAATCCGTGTATTCCTGCGCAAAGACCCTTACGGGCGTTTCTGCTATTGCCTGGCCTATGTCCCGCGGGACATTTATTCCACTGAAGTGCGCCAGAAGATCCAGCAGGTGCTGATGGAGCGTCTGCAAGCCTCGGACTGCGAGTTCTGGACGTTCTTCTCCGAATCGGTGCTGGCGCGGGTGCAGTTGATTCTGCGGGTCGATCCGAAAAACCGGATTGATATCGACCCGTTGTTGCTGGAAAAGGAAGTGATTCAGGCCTGCCGCAGTTGGAAGGACGATTACGCGAGCCTGGTCGTCGAAAGCTTCGGTGAAGCCAATGGCACCAAGGTGCTCAGTGATTTCCCGAAAGGGTTCCCGGCCGGCTATCGCGAGCGCTTTGCGGCGCATTCGGCGGTGGTCGATATGCAGCACCTGATGAACCTTAGCGAAAACAATCCGCTGGTCATGAGTTTTTATCAACCGCTGGGCCAAAGCGCGGGCCAGGAGTTGCATTGCAAGCTGTACCACGCGGACACACCGCTGGCGCTGTCCGACGTATTGCCGATTCTGGAAAACCTCGGTTTGCGCGTGCTGGGCGAGTTTCCGTATCGCCTGCGTCACGTCAATGGCCGTGAGTTCTGGATCCACGACTTTGCCTTTACCGCCGGTGAAGGCCTGAACCTGGACATCCAGCAACTCAATGACACGCTGCAAGATGCTTTTGTGCATATCGTCAGCGGCGATGCCGAAAACGATGCATTTAACCGCCTGGTGCTGACCGCCGGTTTGCCGTGGCGCGACGTGGCGCTGCTGCGTGCGTACGCCCGCTACCTCAAGCAAATTCGCCTGGGCTTCGACCTCGGTTACATCGCCAGCACCCTGAACAACCACACCGACATCGCCCGCGAGCTGACCCGGCTGTTCAAAACCCGTTTCTATCTGGCGCGCAAACTGGCCCCCGAGGACCTGGACGACAAGCAGCAGCGGCTGGAGCAGGCCATTCTTGCGGCCCTGGACGATGTGCAGGTGCTGAACGAAGACCGCATCCTGCGCCGTTATCTGGACCTGATCAAAGCGACCCTGCGTACCAACTTCTACCAGCCGGACGCTAACGGTCAGAACCGGTCGTACTTCAGCTTCAAGTTCAACCCGCACTTGATCCCCGAGCTGCCTAAACCGGTGCCCAAGTTCGAAATCTTTGTGTATTCGCCACGGGTCGAAGGCGTGCATTTGCGTTTTGGCACGGTGGCGCGCGGCGGTTTGCGCTGGTCGGACCGTGAAGAAGACTTCCGTACCGAAGTGCTGGGGCTGGTGAAAGCGCAACAGGTGAAAAACTCGGTCATCGTGCCGGTGGGGGCCAAGGGCGGCTTTGTGCCGCGTCGCTTGCCACTGGGCGGCGGCCGTGACGAGATCCAGGCCGAAGCGATTGCCTGCTACCGCATCTTTATCTCGGGCCTGTTGGACATCACCGACAACCTGAAGGACGGCGCGTTGGTACCGCCGTTGAACGTGGTGCGCCACGACGATGATGACCCGTACCTGGTGGTGGCCGCTGACAAAGGCACGGCGACGTTCTCGGACATCGCCAACGGCATTGCTATCGATTACGGCTTCTGGCTGGGCGATGCGTTTGCCTCGGGCGGTTCGGCCGGTTATGACCATAAAAAAATGGGCATCACGGCCAGGGGGGCCTGGGTGGGTGTGCAGCGCCACTTCCGTGAGCGTGGCATCAATGTTCAGAAAGACAGCATCAGCGTGGTGGGCGTTGGCGACATGGCCGGTGACGTGTTCGGTAATGGCTTGTTGATGTCCGAGCAGTTGCAACTGGTGGCGGCGTTTAACCATTTACACATCTTTATTGACCCTAACCCGGAGCCTGCCAATAGCTTTGCCGAGCGCCGGCGCCTGTTTGACCTGCCGCGTTCGGCCTGGTCGGATTACGACACGAGCATCATGTCGGCAGGCGGCGGGATTTTTTCGCGCAGCGCCAAAAGCATCGCCATCTCGCCCGAGATGAAAGAGCGCTTCGCAATCACGTCCGATAAACTGACGCCGACCGAGTTGCTGAATGCCTTGCTCAAAGCACCGGTTGACCTGCTGTGGAATGGCGGCATCGGCACCTACGTCAAGGCCAGCAGCGAAAGCCATGCCGATGTGGGCGACAAGGCGAATGATGCGTTGCGCGTGAATGGCAACGAGTTGCGCTGCAAGGTGGTGGGCGAGGGCGGCAACCTGGGCATGACCCAATTGGGCCGTGTGGAGTTTGGTCTGAATGGCGGGGCCACCAACACCGACTTTATCGACAACGCCGGGGGCGTGGACTGCTCCGACCATGAAGTGAACATCAAGATCCTGCTCAACGAAGTGGTGCAGGCCGGTGATATGACCCAGAAACAGCGTAATCAGCTGCTGGGCAGCATGACCGACGAAGTCAGCGCGCTGGTGCTGGGCAATAACTATAAGCAGACGCAAGCCATCTCGTTGGCGGCTCGTCGTGCTTACGAGCGCATTGCCGAATACAAGCGCCTGATGAGCGACCTCGAAGCCCGTGGCAAGCTGGATCGCGCCATTGAGTTCCTGCCATCCGAGGAACAGCTTAACGAACGCATTGCGGCCGGCCATGGGCTGACCCGCGCCGAACTGTCGGTGTTGATCTCTTACAGCAAAATCGACCTCAAGGAAGCGCTGCTCAACTCTCAGGTGCCGGATGACACCTACCTGGCCCGCGACATGGAAACCGCATTCCCGCCGATGCTGGTCAGCAAATTTTCCGAGGCCATGCGCCGCCACCGTCTGAAGCGCGAAATCGTCAGCACCCAGATTGCCAACGATTTGGTCAACCACATGGGCATCACCTTTGTTGAGCGGCTCAAAGAGTCGACCGGCATGAGTGCGGCGAATGTCGCCGGCGCGTATGTGATCGTACGGGACATCTTCCATCTTCCGCATTGGTTCCGTCAGATCGAAGCGTTGGACTATCAGGTGCCGGCTGAAATCCAGCTGGCGTTAATGGATGAACTGATGCGCCTGGGGCGTCGCGCAACCCGCTGGTTCTTGCGCAGCCGTCGCAACGAACTGGATGCTGCGCGGGACGTGGCGCACTTCGGCCCGCACCTGGCCGCGCTGGGGCTCAAACTCGACGAACTGCTCGAGGGCCCGACCCGCGAAGGCTGGCAAACCCGTTACCAAGCCTATGTGGCGGCGGGTGTGCCGGAGCTGCTGGCGCGCATGGTGGCAGGTACGACGCACCTGTACACCTTGTTGCCGATCATCGAGGCCTCGGATGTCACGGGCCAGAACGCCGTCGACGTGGCCAAGGCATATTTTGCCGTGGGCAGCGCGCTGGACTTGACGTGGTACTTGCAACAAATCAGTAATTTGCCGGTGGAGAACAACTGGCAGGCGCTGGCACGTGAAGCCTTCCGCGACGACATCGACTGGCAGCAGCGTGCAATCACGGTGTCGGTGCTGCAAATGGCCGATGCTCCGGCGGATATCGAAACGCGTCTGGCGCTGTGGCTTGAGCAGAACAGCTCGATGGTTGAGCGCTGGCGCTCGATGCTGGTCGACCTGCGGGCCGCCACTGGCAATGACTACGCCATGTATGCGGTGGCCAACCGTGAGTTGCTGGACCTGGCCCTGAGTGGCCAAACGGGGCTCTGATAGCCCGTAGCATTACGCAAAGCCCCGGCTAGCAATGAGCCGGGGCTTTGTTGTTTAGAGGGCTTAAATACCGATATTGCCCAGTGTTTGTACAATATTGCGCAGCGTTCCGGCCAGGGCCGGGTGCTCCAGTTCAAAACGCTCAACGGCCAAATTGACGTTATCTGACAGGCTTTGGTCTTGAGTGGCGGTCTCGAGCTGAATCTTGGCTTCAATCTGCTGAGCGAGGTCATTCAGTTGGGCGCGCTCTTCGGCAGAGAGTGGCGGGTTCCTTTCGATGTGCTCGCGCAGAGAGTTGAGTTGTTCTTGCAGTTCGCGGGCGGACATAGCATGTATCCTTTATTGATAGGCTCTGGTTTGACCGTTGTGTTGAGCAAACGGTCTGTACGTTACGTGCAGATTAATCCACTCGCGGCTTGTATGCATGTTCTCTGTTAAACGCCGGGCTCTTCTGTGTGTCGCTGAGGGTTAAAAAAAACGGGCTTTCGACGCGTCTGCGCGGGGCTGTCGATGGTTATGCGGCGCGGTTGTGCGCTCAGGGCGTTTGTTTGGGCGCTATCTATGGTCCAATTGCCGTTATACTCACGCCCGGACTTGGCGCGTAGCGCCCACGTGTTAAGTATCTTCTAGGAGTTTTACTATGCGCTTGACTGAACGTCTCGCTCAATTATGTGTGTGTGTCGGTGTGGCAATGGTCCCGTTCGCTGCCAATGCCGCCACTGAAGATGATCCATGGGAAGGTTTTAACCGTGTGGTCTTCAAGTTCAACGACACCCTTGACACCTACGCGCTGAAGCCCTTGGCTCAGGGTTACCAGTACGTCACGCCGCAGTTTCTGGAAGATGGCATCCACAACATGTACCGAAATTTCGGTGACGTGCGCAACCTGGCCAACAACATCTTGCAGGCCAAACCCGAGGCTGCCGGTGTGGACACCGCCCGTTTGCTGATGAACACCATTATCGGCGTGGGTGGTTTCTTTGATGTGGGCACCAAAATGGGCTTGCAGCGCAGCAGCGAAGACTTCGGCCAGACCTTGGGTCGTTGGGGCGTTTCGAGTGGTCCCTATGTCGTGCTTCCGCTGCTGGGCCCCAGCACCGTACGTGACACGGTCGGCCTTTATCCGGATTCTTTCACCGAACCCTACCGTTACATCAATGATGTGTCATGGCGTAACAGCGTGACCGGCCTGGAAATCATCGATAAACGCGCCAGTTTACTGTCCGCTGAAAAGTTGATTACCGGTGACAAGTATATTTTCATTCGAAATGCGTACTTGCAAAGCCGTGAGTTCAAAGTCAAGGACGGCCAGGTCGAAGACGATTTTTAAAGCGTGCGACGTGACCGCATAAACGGCCTTCGGGCCGTTTTTATTGGGTACAAGGCGGGAAATACGGGAATCGGGTCGTGGCTAACCTCTCTTTTAGTTGCTGCGCGCATTGTTCTTATAACCCGCGGGCATTTAACGCAATGACCCTTTAAAACCGCCATCGACCTGAGCTTGAAACCCCCCGCGGATGGGAGTACCGTCTGCGCCTTACACGGGCACCTTTATACAAATGACCCCAATGGTCGGTTTGAATCAGGGATGTTCACAAGCCAATTCAGTCGTTGGGTCCGAGCTGTTCGGATTCAAACGCCAACCCCATTCTGGCGCCGTTTGCCCTCATGCAAAAAACCAGTGCCACGCTGCTGATCATTGACGACGACGAAGTAGTACGCGCCAGTCTGGCGGCCTACTTGGAAGACAGCGGTTTCAGCGTCCTGCAAGCCGGTAACGGCGTGCAGGGTCTTCAGGTCTTCGAGCAAGCGCAGCCAGACTTAGTGATCTGCGACCTGCGTATGCCACACATGAGTGGCCTGGAGTTGATCCGCGAGCTTTCACTGCGATCGCCGCAAACGCCCGTGATCGTGATTTCCGGTGCTGGCGTGATGAGCGACGTGGTTGAGGCGCTGCGTCTGGGGGCTGCCGACTACCTGATCAAACCGTTGGAAGACCTCGCGGTTCTTGAACATTCTGTTCATCGCGGGTTGGACCGTTCAAGGCTGTTGCTTGAAAACCAGCGCTATCGTGACACGTTGGAGTCGACCAACCGTGAGCTGGAGGCCAGCCTGCACTTGCTGCAGGAAGACCAGAATGCGGGCCGGCAGGTTCAAATGAACATGCTTCCGGTCAGCCCCTGGTCCATTGCTGACTTTGACTTTGCCCACCAGATTATTCCGTCCTTGTACCTGTCCGGTGATTTTGTGGACTACTTCAGGGTCGACGAGCGGCGCGTTGCGTTCTACCTCGCCGATGTTTCCGGCCATGGTGCTTCGTCAGCGTTTGTCACGGTGCTGCTCAAGTTCATGACCACGCGCTTGCTGTTTGAGTCCAAGCGTAATGGCACCCTGCCAGAGTTCAAACCGTCCGAAGTGCTTGGTCACATCAACCGGGGCCTGATCAACTGCAAGCTCGGCAAGCATGTGACCATGGTGGGCGGTGTGATCGATGAGGAAACCGGCCTGCTGACCTACAGCATTGGTGGCCATTTACCGCTGCCGGTGTTGTATACGCCCGATAGCGTGGGCTACCTGGAAGGGCGCGGGTTGCCCGTTGGTTTGTTCAACGAAGCCACGTATGAGGACCATGTTCTGAAATTGCCGGAGACTTTCAGTTTGACGCTCATGTCTGATGGCGTTTTGGACCTTTTGACTGAACAGACACTCAAAGAGAAAGAAGCTGCCTTACCGCAACGGGTAAAAGCAGCAGGTGGCAGCCTGGATGGTCTGCGTCAGGTTTTTGGATTGGCTACGCTCGGGGAGATGCCGGATGATATCGCCCTGTTGGTGTTGAGCAGGAATCTTAAATGAGTACCGGTAGAATTCAGTTCGCCGAACAGGATGGCACGTTCATTCTGAAGTTTGTGGGTGAAGTGCGTCTGACGTTATGTTCGGCCCTGGATGCGACAATCGAAAGGATCTTCACGGCGCTGAATTTCACCGCCATCGTGATCGACCTGACCGAAACCCGCAGTATTGACAGCACCACGCTGGGTTTGCTGGCCAAATTGTCGATTCTGTCGCGGCAAAAAGTCGGCCTGTTGCCGACGGTTGTCACAACCCATGAAGACATCACCCGCCTGCTGCAATCGATGGGTTTTGACCAGGTCTTCAACATCATCGGCAAGCCCATTCCTCGCCCTGAATGCCTGACCGACCTGCCGTCTCAGGACCTCTCTGAAGAGGTGGTGCGGGTCAAGGTGCTGGAGGCGCACAAAATTCTGATGGGGCTTAATGACTCCAATCGTGAAGCGTTCCATGACCTGGTGAATGCGCTAGAGCGCCATTGACCGGCACCTGCGTGAAAAAGGGGCCGTCCTGTGAAGGAACGGCCCCTTGTCATCAATGCGCCGCTTAACGGCCTTCCAGCAACGCGCCCGCCTGGTCCAGCAGCGCCAAGGGATCCTTGGCTTTGTGAATATCCACTGACAGCAACTGGCGGAAGCGCCTGGCACCGGGAAACCCCTGGCCCAGGCCCAAGATATGCCGCGTGATGTGATGCATGGCCCCACCCGCCGCGATATGCGCTGCGATATAAGGCCGTAATTGGGCCAACGCTTGCGCCCGCGAGATCACCGGCTCATTGCTACCAAACAGCTGCTGATCGACCTGCGCCAGCAGGTACGGGTTGTGGTAAGCCTCGCGACCCAGCATGACCCCGTCAAAGCACTGCAAATGTGCCTGGCACGCCTCCAGTGTTTTAATCCCGCCATTGAGAATAATCTCCAACGCTGGAAAGTCTGCTTTCAACTGAGCGGCAACGTCATAGCGCAGCGGCGGAATATCGCGGTTTTCCTTGGGTGACAGTCCCTCAAGAATGGCAATGCGGGCATGCACGGTAAAACTTTCGCAACCGGCATCACGCACCGTGCCGACAAAATCGCACAGCTCTTCATAGCTATCGCGGCCATTGATGCCAATACGGTGCTTCACCGTGACTGGAATAGACACCGCATCACGCATCGCCTTCACACAATCGGCCACCAGCGCCGGATGCGCCATCAGACAGGCACCGATCATATTATTCTGCACCCGATCACTGGGGCAGCCGACATTAAGATTTACCTCGTCATACCCTGCGGCTTGCGCCATTCGCGCACAGGCTGCCAGATCCGCCGGCACACTCCCGCCCAACTGCAACGCCAACGGATGCTCAGCCTCATCGTGTTGCAGAAAACGTTGCGCGTCACCGTTCAACAGAGCGCCCGTCGTCACCATCTCGGTGTAGAGCAAGGCATGCCGGGACAACAGGCGCAGAAAAAAACGGCAATGACGATCAGTCCAATCCATCATGGGTGCAACAGAAAACCTCCTAACTACCGGATCTACTGGATGGGCTAGGTTTTCTGTGGGTTCTGTGTGCATTTGGGTAACTCTCATTCACTACCGTTTACCACCTTTTTTGCTTATTTTTGATATGGTGTTGCTGAAAATCAGCAAAATCATTCAGGCGTTCAGCAAAAAATGGGCTCTATAACCGTTCGCAAGCGCAAGGACGGGTCTGTCGCTTACAACGCGCAGGTCCGGATCATGCAAAAAGGCGTCACAGTTTATCAGGAAAGCCAGACGTTCGACCGTAAGGCGTCTGCGCTCGCCTGGGTCAAGCGTGTTGAGACAGAAATGGCTGCTCCTGGCGCAATAACCAAAGCCAATCGTTCAGGCGTCACGGTCAAGGAAATGATTGACCGGTACCTTCTTGAATACGAGAAGCTGAGGCCTCTGGGCAAGACAAAGCGAGCAACGCTGAAAGCGATCGGCGAAACGTGGCTTGGCAAACTAGAGGACAAAGAGATAACCAGCCAAAAGCTGGTTGAGTACGCGAACGGTCGAATGAAGGACGATGGAATTCAGGCTCAGACTGTCGGCAATGACCTGGCTCACTTTGGGGCTGTCCTTTCAGTCGCGCGCCCCGCGTGGGGGTATGACATTGACCCGATGGCCATGCCGGACGCTCGCAAAGTTTTGCGCAAGATGGGGGCGGTCACTCGTAGCAAGGAAAGGAACCGTCGACCTACATTGGAAGAGCTAGACAAGCTGTTTGAGTATTTCAGCGAAATGCGCGACAGGCGCAAGCAAGAGATAGACATGGTGCGCGTGACAGCGTTTGCTCTTTTCTCTACGCGCCGCCAGGAAGAGATAACCCGCATCAAATGGGCCGACATTGATGAGGTCCGCAAGATGGTCCTTATTACGGATATGAAAAACCCTGGCCAGAAGTACGGAAACAACATTTGGTGCCTTGTACCTGATGAGGCTTGGCAAATCATGAAATCAATGCCCAAGGTCGCAGAAGATGTTTTTCCGTACAACTCGCGCTCAGTATCCGCAGCATTCACACGCGCTTGCCGCTTTCTTGAAATCGAAGACCTGCACTTTCACGACCTACGTCATGATGGTGTTAGTCGTCTATTTGAAGTGGGTTGGGATATCCCTAAAGTGGCCTCTGTATCTGGGCACCGGGATTGGAACTCAATGCGTCGATACACGCATTTAAAAGGGGATGGCGACCCGTACAAAGACTGGCCTTGGCTGGAGAGGATAATCACGGGCCCCATTATCGACGCCCAGAAGCGAATCAAGAGACGCGACGAAAGCTAGAGCCTCGCATTAGCTTGTCGTGCTCTGTGCGAGCGCGAGAATGTTGTGCATCTATATAGGCCGCCAGGTCTTTGAGGTGAACGCCTCGCGCTGACTTTTGGCTGCGCTCCATCGGAACGAGCGGCAGGTCGATTTGGCCGGCCGCCACTTTCATCTTCATTTTTTCAGGCGTCAGATGACTGAAGTAGTCGGCACACACCCGCTCAAGCGGGATGATAGCTTGGCCGCCGTACTGTGCCAGTAGCAGAAATTCAGTATTCATTGATATGTCTCCATGCCGCCGCGCTGGGCGGCAGAGGGTGGATTGCGGATTGGGAGGGCTATGCTGATCGGCTACGGCTTTCTTTCTCGCGCTCGATATCGATCTGCGCATACAGCGCGTCGACCTTTTCACTTTTCTTTTGGAGGCCTTGCGATCGCTTGATGTGGGCCGACATTGCCGCGTCGTACGGCTCAATCAGTTCCAAAAGTCGCAGTTTCTCTTTGGCGTCGGTCGACTCGTTGAATCTGACGGCTAAACGGTCGCGCTCCTTGAAGTCGTATCCGTCGAGCGCTCTATTCTCCTTTTCCATTGCTTCGAGGACGTCCGCTGACTGCCTTTCCCAGCGCAGATACAACAGCTCGCTTCGCTTTGGCATTGAGAAGAAATGTCGCTGCCTGATCCAGGCCACCAACTCTTCCTTGGTCATTTCATCGAAGATGTCTTTTTTCACGGCTTGTTTGCTCATGCACGCGCACCTCGCCCGCCGGTTACCGGCAGGCTGATTGAGTTGTAAAGTTTGGGTTTACAGCTGATTAATTGAGATCCGCGGGAATGCTTACGAGACTGCCGAGTTGCACGGCGATGATGGCGCGCAGGACTGCGTCCTCCCGCGTTTCACCGGGCATTCGCTCGCACGGGTCACGATCCTCGCGCGCATTGGCCAGCCACTTGTAACTCCACCCAGGCTCGACCCAGACGTTGTACTTGGCGATCAGCCTGTCGACCGTGGCTGGGTCGATCTGGCGGGCGAAGGGGAGTTGCATCTGGCCGGGCAAAGGCGGGGGAGTACCTTCGATTGAGTCAATGGCCCATAGCAGGGCGGCCCCGGCCAGGTCTTCGGTCTTTACTTTGGTCGTTTTGGTCATGGCGCTACCGCTTCATGAACGTTATCCAGTGTGTTTTCTCGCGCTTACCGGACTTGTGACCGAAGAGAGGGGCCTGATCGGTGAGAGTCAATATCTCGCTGACCTTCACCTGGGTTTCATTCCATTTGAAGATCAGCACGCCATCGGTGACCAACACGCGAAAGCACTCGGCAAAACCTTTGCTCAAGTCGTCCCGTCAGTCATTCGTTAGGACTCCGTACTTGGCCCGCAGCCAGCTATCACGACCGGCGCGGGTCAAGTGGGGTGGATCGAACACCACCAACTTGAAAGCGCCGTCCTCGAAAGGCAGGTTGCGGAAATCCATGATGACATTGGGCTCAACGTTCAAAACCCGGCCATCACAGAGCACATGTTGCTCATCGCGAATGTCGCCGAACAAGGTGCGCTGGTCGCCCTTATCGAACCAGAACATGCGGCTGCCGCAGCAGGGGTCGAGGATTTTGGCTGCGGCGGTCATGGCGTCACCCGCTTGAAGCTAACGCACCATACCCAGGGGTTGGCGTCCCAGTCGCCGCCGACAGAGCTCCACAGCCCTGCAAATGACTCGATCGGGCTGTCTGAGTAATACTTGCCGTCTTCGACGTGATACCCGCCGTCCGAATGCTTTTTGATGCCCTCGGCCAGAGCCTGCTCTTCGGTGATGTCCTGCAACCGTTCGACGCGCACGTCGGTGACCTCCAGCAGGATGCGGCTGGCCCAGCGGGGCATGTGGATACTGGGTCGCCAACGGATCAGTTCTTCTTCACCCTCAAAATCAGGAATGCCGTCGGCACGGTAGTGGATTTCACAATCTGCGCGCTCGCCCTCCGGCACGCTGGATTCGCGGTAATCATTGATGAAGCAAGTCTCGCGCACCCACAGCCGGTCGCCGGGCTTGCCGTAGGGGCAGCAGCCGTTGACGAAATGCTTGGTCACAGGCTTGCCGCAAAGGTCCTGCCCGTAGTTGGAGCTGCCTACGCAGAAATTGCCGCTGGCATCGATATGCGGCTGAACCTTGATTGCTCGCCGCGTAACTGTCTTCCGGCCTTCCAGGATGGCGCGAACCATGTCGCCGTTAAACAGAGCGGGGCGCTCTTTGGTGTTGCTCATGATGCCACCTCTCCAGCAGATAATAATGCGATTGAGAGTTCGGCGGCCAAGCCAGTGGGCCACCAGTAACGCGCTCGCTGGTAATCTGGGTATGACTCTTCGCAAAGCACCAATCCCTTGCGCTGTAACGCCTTAAAGGCGCTCAGTACAGCGCTGGGGTTAATGTTCAGGCGACCTCCAACTTGATAGGTGAGCCCGCCTAAGCCGAAGACGCATGCCTGATCGCCTCTTGCGAGCTTCTCGCAATCATTCTGATGTAGGTAGGGAGTTACGCCCCGGTAGCGGTATGCGTTTTCACGACCGATCTTGCGTAGCTCGTCGAGGATGTTTTGCTGCTTGTCCGTAAGTTTCATGGTGTCACCACTCGTCGAGCCCACCAGCAGACCGGGCCGTCGTCAGCGTCGTGAATGGCCAAGCAGAACCAGCCTTCGCCATCAGGCAGATCCGGCTCCCAGTAGCTACAGTCCGGGTCGCCGGCTTCAAAATAACGATCAGCAACTGCTTGGTCCGCGTATTCGATGCTGACCATGGCCACTTCTAGCGCCTGCTCGGCAACCCAGGTTTTCACCTTGTCTCCGTCGCCCTCGTCGAAGTCGGGCATATCGGGGTGAGCGAACATGCCGTATTCGTCGCGCACGACAGGGGCCGGCTGGATCAATTTGATTTCTTCAGGCATGACTCATCCTTGGCCGCTATAGCGGCTGGCTTTGAATTGGGAGAGGGCGGGGTTATTGCGGGGTGTTGAGTTGCTTCAGATGTGCGAGCGCGGTGAATGCGCCCCAGGCGTCTTCGCGGCTTTGGAACTGCATGTTGATTCGGTACTTGCCGCCGCCCGACTCAAGAGTATTGAACCCTTTGGCGAAGGCTTTTGCGGCCTCAATGGCTACCGGCGCGGGCTGCTCGGCGTAGAGCGGTACGGCGTAATAGCGATAGTCTGACCCGATGGCCTCAATCGCTTTCTTTTCCTCGGTAAAGCGCTGCAAGGTATCGCTGCCTGTGTACATTATTTTCCACGCCACCGCCTCACCCCGTGGCTTTGTCTCTGCGCTGGTGTAGAGGTCGGCGTCGATACGCTCCCACAACTCAATCGCATCGGTGCCGTGGAAGCTGTTTTTCTTTACCCATCCTGACGCCTCACGCAACAACGCATCCCGCTCGGCCAGTTGGGCGCGCAGGTCAATAGCGTTCTGCGCGTAGGCTGCTTTGTCGGCATTGGCGCTTGCAAGGTCTGCTCGCAACCGCTCAACCTCGCCAGCATCTGCGTGGGCGTAGAGTTCGGTTCCGACCGGCAGCCATTCACTGAGAGTGTCTCCGCAACCTTCAGGGCAGCTGTGATGCGTTGTAGTTGCATCACACACAAACGCCACCGGCCCAACCTCGCCTTGGGGCTGGGCGGCGAACAGGGGGCCAAGTCTGCGCACGGCTTCTGCGTATGCGTTCCAGCCTTGGTTGTAGCTGCGATGATTGGAAAGCGACGGGCCGTTGCCGTCCTTCAACTCAGGCAGCTTCACCGGTACACCGTCAATCGTTTGTTTGTTGGTCATGGATAGCACTCTCGGCAGCGCATAATTGTTGGATGTTTCGGGTAGCGATCCCTTGAATTCGGCCTTGGTCGGCTCTTCTGCCCGAAGAGCGTGTGCCCGCATTTCAGCGTGTAGGCCCATGGATAATTGAGGCGAAAGTTTTGGGTGATGCTGACAACCGTTGTCATTCGGTACTTGCTCACGACCCTTCCTCCGGCTTGAGCAATTCAGCCACGCACTTGTCGCGGTCAGCTTTGTCGCTGCAGCCGTTTGGACAGTTCTGTCCGTCTGTGTAGCCCCACTCATAGGCTTCGCCCAGCTTCTGCTCTGCGTCGGTCAGGCGCTGTTGAAGGGCGTCACGCTCTTGGCGAAACTTTCGGCGCGTGTATTTCACGCCATCCAGCTCTTCCCGCAAAGCAGCCTCGCGCCGCTCAGCCTCATTTGCACGTAGGGTCTCGGAAGCCTCGCGGGCCAGTGCGGCGTCGCAGTCTTCAGCAAGAACTACGGTCGGCTGGAATACAGCCTTCGTCTCGCCTTCGATGCCAGGGATAAAGCCTTTCAGCTTCCAGCGCCTTACTTCACTCATGACTTCTCCCGTGCGCGCCGCTCAGCCGCTTCGGCCTGGCGCTTCTTGCTGCATTTAGTGTGATCGCCGTGGGCGCGTGATCTGTTGCATTGGTCGCACACGGTTTGAAGATCCAGCGGGCGCATGGGCGCGCCGCGTAACCGGACGGTTCGGCGTAGGGCGGTCATGCTGCCTCCTGCTGGATATCCGGCTTTCGGATTAGTCCAAGGCGGACGCCTTCATCGCGAACAATCAATATGTCGCCGCCATAGCCCCAAGGGTTCTCGAAGCCGTTATCCATGGTTGGCTGGAAATATCCGTAGCGCATCGTCTTCCCGCTGAGCACGAACGCACCGATAGAACCGGCCAGGCTCTTGAGGGTGCCGCCGTGTGAGAAACCATCCCAGCGACCTTCTTTTACAACGTTGATGCGAGCACCGGTGTAGTCGTCAAACAGCCAGACGATGTTGCGGCGAGCGTTGAGGGTTAGGTACGCATCGTGCCCCGCGCCCGTGTTACGAAAAAAGCGACGGCCGCAATTAGCAATAACCCTGATGAATTCGTTCGCAGCGATGATCCGGTCGAGGCGCAGTTGTCCGATTGTTTTGTTTTCTGTAGGCATGGGGAGTCCTTGCCGGGCCATGCCCGGGCGGTAGTGAGATCGTGGAAAAAACCCAAGAGGAAATGGATCCGGCGGCGGTGGCTCAATGTCTCAAACCAAACAGAGGCATTACCAAATGAAGCGATTTATTACAGACCTGATGTACCAAGTCCTGATTGACCTATTGAGCCGGTTGCTGATTCGTCTTCCCGAGTGGATCGAGGCGGTGCCGCTGTCTTGATTTATGCTGCTTTCACCTGACGTTCAGTCACCCGCCACGGATCGTTGGCTCTGGCCAGCGCTGCCATTGGCGGCGGGCTGACGCTGTTGCCGCACATATGCACCTGCTGGGTTTTGGTGAAGGGCTTCCCGTCTGCGCCGTGGCTGATGATGTAGTCAGCCGGGAAGCCTTGAGCTTTGTACAGCTCAGCCGGTTGAAGCATCCGCAGGCAGATATCGACGATCACATACGGCGTGCCTTTGATGGTCACGGTGACCAGTGCCAGGCGATCGCTGGTGGTGATGGTTGCGGCAGGCGCTGCGATATCGCCCGCGTCACTGGTGCCGTAGTAGCTGATCAGGAATGCAGCGACCCGCAGCGCGCCGGCTTCAATCTCTGGCGAAAGCTGCAGTTCAACCAGCGAGCTTTTGCCGCCACCGCCCGCCGTGATGGTTGGCGCTGGTTCGTCCACGGGCTGCCCAACACTGGCACCAAACTGGCGCTCGAGGAATGCCGTCATTAAGCCGTGGTGTGTTCCGCCAGCGCTGATAGTGTGCAGCGGGTCGTTCAGGTCCCGGGCATCGCAGTTGCCACGCAAGTGCACCAGGTTGGCGGTGACCAGCTGCTGCTGGCTGCCGGTGTTGGTGACAGTGGTCATGGGATCTTCGATACTTTTGGCGGCGGTCGTGTTGAAGCCGCCATTCATCTGAGCCATGAACACAGTGGAAACCCCCATTGCATGCGCTGCACCGGCTGGACGCTTGTAGTTGCCTCCGCTGGTGATGGTAGGCAAGGGCTCATCCAGTGCTTTGCCTTCGTCTGCAAACCTGAATTTGACCAGGTGCGCCGCAGCTATTGAGTGCCCACCACTTGCAGTGATCGTTGCCAGCGGATCCCCAGCGAATCTGCTCCCGTCGCCCCAGCGTTGAGCGCCGCCCGGCTTGCCTTCGCCGTGAGCAGCGGCAACCATTATCGGACTGATCAGCGTTAATTCCCCGCGGTTGGCGCAAGTGATTGTCGGGAGCGGAGCGCCTGGGTCATTTACTCGGTCGCTGCCATGATGCGTAGCCGGCGCAAAGACCGGGCTGGTCATTGCAAACGACCCGCCGCGCGGCCATGAGGTGATGGTTCGCAGCGGCTCGTCGGCTGACTGCACGGTTTCCCCGGACCAGTTAGCGATCGGCACAATGAATGGGGCGGTGTTGTTTATGACGAACTTCATCATGCCCTTGGCGATTCGGCGCAGCGTTGCTTCAGCCAGCGACTTTGGGCGGTCGAAAATGCTTTTGCTCGGCTCCGTCCAGTCGATGCACTCGGCGGCGGTGCGCCACTTCTGCTGACCCTTACCGGGATTCTTGGCGTGAGTTGGCTCAGGCCACACGATCGGCTGGCCATCGCAGCGGGCAATCATAAACAGACGTTCCCGGCTGGTCGGTGCCCCGAAGTCGCAAGCCTTGATCACCTTCCATTCCACGACGTAACCCATGCCTTCCAGCAGGGCTACGAATCTGCGCCAAGTGCTGCCGCGTCGTTTGGGGTCGGGTACCAGAAATTGGTTGTCGACCGGAACCCGTTCGCCGGGATCGGCCACCCGATTGACCGTCTTGCCCTTGCTGGTTGGGTGCGGAACCTGGTCCAGCGTCATCACACGGCCAGTGGCCTTGTCACGCTTGGCGACCAGACGGCCCCATTGCAGGATCTGCTTCACGTTTTCCAGACTAATCACCCGAGGCCGCTTCATGCCCGCCCACTTGAGGCCGATCCATGACAGGTTGCGGATCTCACGCTTGCGCGGCTGGCCACCGGCTGCCTGGCTGTGATGCGTGCAGTCCGGCGACATATGGAACCAACCCACAGCCCGGCCAGCGCATTCAGTGTCAGGATCACCCTCGAACACGTCGGTGGTGAAGTGCTTTGCGTGCGGGTGGTTGATCGTGTGCATGCTGATGGCAGCGGGGCTGTGGTTTTTGGCGACTGAAACCGCACGACCAAGGCCCATTTCCAGCCCGGTACCCGCGCCGCCACCGCCGCAGAAGAAATCCACGACAATCTCATCGTCTTGCGGGTTAAAGCCAAGGCCGTATTGGGTTTTGAAATCGAAGGGGTATTTTTTCTGGTGTGCGGACATAAGTAGACCTCGCCGGACGACGTGATTTTTGATGGGGGGGTTTGTGTAAGCGAAGGAGGATGCTAGGCAGATTGGGGGCGGGTATCGGGCTGCCATTCACAGAATCCAACCCGTTGCGCTTTCGTCTTTGGGTTGATGATTGGCTTGTTGTCTGCATTAGTCATTACGCGCTTTGCTCTGATGCGCAGGTCTCGGCATTGGATGGTCTTTCGAGCCAGCTCAATAAACTGTTCGGCGTATTGCGGAGCATCGAATAGCGGCGAGAGCTGTCGGACCGCAGCCCCCCCCCATAATCACATCGGCCTTCTTCTCGACCAGTTCCAACCATTCAGTGAGCGGTATTGGCTCCACACCACCTGGAGCTTTCACGTTCTTGCGGGTGCCTTTGGTGCGCTTCTTGGCCTCGGCCAGCGCAACGTCGCGGGTCATTCCAAACACTGCAAATGTGCTCATTGCATCACCCCGTTAGGTGGAAGCCCGCTTGAGCTGGTCAGTGAGCTGCGTTGGTAGCCCGCGCACCGTCAGCGTTCCGGCTTCCTGGTCGAACTCAATCTTGGAACCCAGCAGGTGCGCCTCAAAGCTGATCGAAAGCCCCTCAGCGCGCCCAGTGAATCGGCGGAACTGGTTCAGCGTGCGCTTATCCGCTGGAATCTCCGGCGACAGGCCGTAGTCCTTGTTGCGGATGAAGTCATAGAAGGCTTTTGGGCGGTCTTCGTCGATCAGTTCAGACAGTTCGTCGAGGGTGATTGGTTCGCCGAGCTTGGCCTGGGCCATTGAGTAGCTGACCAGCGTGCTTGTCTTCTCGCGGGCGCTGTCTTCGTGCAAATCCTCTGCCGCCACAAAGTCGCTGAATGCCTTGAGCAGCGTTCGTGTTTCGCCCGGGCCGTCTACGCCTTCCTGGCAGCCGGCGAAGTCGCGGAAGTACTCCGAGGACTTCTTGCCGGTTTTACCTTTGATGTAGGACACGTACTGCCGTGAGCTTGGGTTGTTGCGCCATTCCGAGATGTTGATCCGGGCAGCCAGGGTGATGCTGCCGAAGTCCACATGCTTGGAGGTCGTGACGGTCAGGTCTTCGTTAACCGTGATGCTCTCACTGTGCTGGAGCAGGGCGATAATCAGGTAATCGGTCATGCCTTGCTGGTAGTGGGCGAACAAGACGTGGCCACCAACAGAGAGGTTGGATTCCTCCATCAGCTTTGTCAGGTGCTCGACGGCAGTGCGGCTGAATTCGATGAAATCGCCACCCTCGACATAGGCCCGCAGCCAACCACTGAATGGGTAGGCACCTGATTCAGCGTGAAACAAGCCCCAGGCCTTGCCAGTCTTGGCGTTGTAGGCTTCGTTGAAGTCGTTCATCAGGTTTTCAGTGGCCTGCGATTCAACCAGTTCCGCGCTGCTGACGTGCAGAACAGCAGGGGAGCCGTCGGGCTTCTTGTCGATCTGGTGGATGATGCTGTGGCGAATAGGCATGGGTTTACCTCGGGTAAGCGCCGCCCTCCGTGACCGGATTGGGCATGGTGGCAATTTGGTTTTGCATGGTGTTTGATACGCGACTTACTTCGTTGTGCTGGTGTAAATATGAAAGAAGATTTGATCGTTCCAGCTATCGTTACTTTGTCCGTGAGCCTGATTGCTGGGATAGTTTCGCTAGTCGTTTCAATCCTGGCGAAGGATCAGAAGACTTCTGAGTTCAGGCAGGCGTGGATTGATGGACTTCGAAATGATGTGTCGCAACTCGTTGCGCACTTAGGTCTAATCAAGACCATGGCAAAAAATGTAAGGGAGAAGCCACCGTCAGAAATCGATGATTACTTGATCACCAGGCAAGAGCAGTTCCTGGAGATGGGGATGCTAGTATCTCGAATTCGATTGCGTCTTAACCCAGACGAACATGTGAATCTGCTGGGCAGCCTTAGGAGTCTAGAAAAAGTCCCTGCAGATGAAGTGGATGCACGCTCAGAGCGAATAGCGATATATGCTCAGGAGATTCTCAAAGATGAGTGGGAGCGCGTGAAGCTTGGTGAGCCGTCATTCGTTTGGCTAAAGCGGATATCAACGGCGGGGGTTTGCTTTGTTCTGGCAATTGGGCTTGGGGCCGGTGCAGCTGAACTCGCCAAAAACTTCAAGGCTTTTGGGTTTTGATGCCACTTCATCAGGTCAGCCAATACCTGTCGGGTGCCAACCGTGGCATGCATGTGCAACTCGTCTTCTCCGCTGCTTTCTCTGACCGTTCCTGTACTGATTTGGCCATGGCCTACCTATTCAATTCCACTGGCTGGCAGGTCCAGCCAGGTTTGGCGTTTGCGTTGTTGGATGCGGGCTATGCGGCGCATGAGTCGACCTTTACCTGATTCCATGCGCCGATCGAGGCAAGCAACGCGGAAAGATGAGCTTCAGAGATAGGCACAACACCAGGTACAGCGAGCCAGCCGATGCCAACCAGATGGTTTGGATTGCAGTCGCTTTTCACCTCGTTGTAGAGGTGCTCAATGACATCCGAGAGTTTGTCGACGAAGTGAATGCCGACCGGTCTAGCATCGATCGCCTTGATGTATTGCGCCCCATCCTGACGAACACAGATTCCAGCGATGTGGATCGTCCAGCGATGCGGGATATCGCAGAGTGCGTCGGCAACTTTCTTCGACAAGATCTGCTTTCCGCTTTTCCAGTGGACCATGATCTGTAGGCCGCTGGGGTCGATGTTGATGACTGAGGCGTGATTCGTGCCGAGCAGAGCGCGCATGCTCCGCTCGAGCTGGACTTTCCTGTTGCAGGGTTTTCGCTTGCTCATAATGCGTCCGCCATTTTGCGAAGCGTGCGGCGCTCGGACAGCGTTGGCGACTTGCGGCGGCGCTTCAGGATGGTGTCTGGATCGATTTTGTTTGAGCGGGGTGATGGGAGAGGGTTGCGCGGCGGGCTTTTGAGTTGGGCGATTTGCCCGCCCGCCGCAAGGTAGTGGGCTACCTGGTCTGATAATGCCTCGGCGCTCTGCCGCTGCTGTTCAACCAGATTGAGGTGGTTGCTGATCATGACTCACCGTTAGCGTGTTAGCGCTTTGCGCACAAATGGATCGAGGTCTGCTTGATTGAGCAGCCAGCGCTTGTAGTCGCTCGGCAGATCAGCAATTGCCATGCCCTTGTGTTTGCCAAAGCCAATGTGTGTTGGGATTCGAGCGTCCTCAGACAGCAACCAAAGCTCTTCCCATCCAGCAACTGGGCGGCCCAGTCTTTCCGATAGAGCCTCAACAATCTTCATCAGCAGGCGATGGCAGTTTTTGACGTCATCGAGTGCGGCATGTGCGTTGCGGAGCAGGGTGGGTGCCTCACTTCGGTAGTGCAGGTAAATCATGGCCGATTGGGTATGCGAGTCCGCAGAAGGCCAGAGCTTACGGCTCAGAGCTTGGGTGCAGATGCGCTTAATGTCAGGCTGGCCAATAACGTTCCAGTCGTAGTCGACGTTATGCCCGATCAGAAAAGCAGTATCTGTCGGAAGAGCGAAGGTGTCGTGAGACGGGCAGTCAACAAGCTCTTCGTCCAGAATGTGGCTTGTAGCCAAAGCTCCCAGTTCAATTGGTTTGGACGGTTTGTAGCGAGCCAAGAACTGGTCGATGATGGACAGCCCAGCCATTGAATCAAGTTTCAGCCATGCAGCCTCAACCAACTGGGGATCATTTAAGCCTGTAGTTTCGCTATCGAAGATATATGCGGTCATGCTGATTGCCTTTGTGATGAAAGTACGTTTTTGCGTTTGTCTTTGGCGACTACAACCTGTTGGATGAGGTCGTCGAATCCGAATGCGACTGCTTTTGCTGCACTGAAGGCGGATTGAAGAGAGGCAATATCTTTGGATGCCGCGATATCAGCCAGAGCATCTACCAGTAATTCTTTGGCTCGTTCCTCAGGGCTAACTCCTGAGTTCAGCCATCCAAGTAAGCGTCGCCCAGTCTCTTCAGTTATCAGTTCCGGCTCTTCAAAGAGTTTTGTCCGATCTTTGCTTGCCATTGCGGCGTGCCCGTCATGAGTCAGGTCCAGCACAACAGTAAATTCATAATCTGTGCCGTCGCGCTGTTCAGATTTCATCCCAAGCTTGAGGATCTTTTTACCTTCGCCTTGCACCGTTTCCGTTTTGCTACGCATGGTGCAGATGATATGGAGGGAACTGGTGAGGATTTTGTCCGTCAGCCGACGATGCCGCGGCGTCGTTTCGTTCCAGGCTGCCCAGGTGTTGCCCTTGAACTTCTGATGAGCAAGCTTTTCGTTTGCCTCAAGACAGCCGCCTGACCCTGTCCACTCATGCGAGTAACTATCGATAATGAGCACGCTGTAACCGGCCTGCTCGGCGGCGGTGATGGCATCAATGTAGCGTTCTGGCGAATAGGGCGCGTGTAGCTCCATTGCATCGAAGTCAGTCAGGTCTGCATAGAGCGAGGCGCTGCCGTTTTCGGTGTCAATAACCGCGATACGCCCGCCAAGGCCTGTGGCCAGAAGAAGGGCAGAGTAGGTTTTGCCTGATCCAGATGGCCCAGCAAGTGCCAGCCGTAGCTTGGCCTGCTTGCGTTCGGCTTTCTTGAACATTTGAGGTTCCTCAGCTTGGTTGGTTATCCCACTGCCGCTGGATGCGGCGGGCTTCGTCTTCGTATTCTTTGCGTGCCTCGCCGGCGAAACGATCTGGAGAGAACTCGCCGATCGTTGCCCAGTCGACCTGGGCGGCCATTGCCGGGCTCATACAGCTCTCCTGATACTCAAACCCATCAACTGTGCTGATTCAGCCATTGTCTGCGGCTGAATCACTCCGAGATTGCTGGCTACCCGCTTGAGCACTACCAGGTCGTCCAGCGTTATGGATTTGTCGATGTAGTCAGCCAGCGTGACCAGCTTCGACTTGCTTTCGGTTAGGGCTAGACCTAGGTGAACAAGACCGAGAGGGCGCACGTCGCGACCCACGGCCGCGCTTACCGCATTGAGCAACTGCTCCAGCTTTTTTTTGGCGTGGCTTGATTCGACTTGCGCGCGTTTTCGGTGATCGACTTCCGTTGCAAGCTGGGCTTCCAGCGCCAGTACCAGCTCGGCTGAACCGGCCAGACGGCTGATTCGCTCCCGCTCGGCTTGCTGTTTGGCAGCCATCAACTCCTGGCGCTCAACCTCAGCGGTTGGGGCGGCGTATGCGCTGAGTCGCATCTCTGCGACGGAAAGGGAAGATTCATTTTCTTGAGGCATAGATCCTCCGACGCGGCGTGTAGCGCCGCGGTATGCGTTGTAAAGGGCTGCTATGCAGCAGTCGCTTGTGATGCGTTGTGATTGGCGTAGATGCTGTCAATTCGGGCGTGAAAGGCCCGATGTTCGTCTTCATCAATCACACGAAGCATGAATGCGAGCGTGATAGACGAGGTAGCGGCTGCGCTGGCGTTAGGCCTTCCTACCGCGCGAGCCAGTTCATCCAGCTCGGTATTGATCCAACTGACCGCTGTGTCGTGGTCTCGCTGTTGGAGACTCACTTGGATTGCTCCAGTTCTAGACGTTGCGCTAGGGCGCAGGCTTCGTTGTGGTTGCGACGAAAGCCCATGACCTTGCCGGTCTGGTTGTCCACCACATGGAAGAAGTCACGACCCGCAGGCTTCACGATCACCCTGAAAACGACTACCGGTTCTAACCGACCCGTCAGGCGGCAGAACTCTGCTGGTGAAAGTCGGGAGCGCTGGTGCAGGCCGTCAACGATGGTGCGGCGTACTTGAATGCTCTGGTGCATGATCGCCTCCAGGGTGGCGGGTTATTTGGCTTGCTGTTCCTGTTTCGCCTGCCTGGCCCTGATGGCGCAGTCGGCGTGCTGGGTTCGCCAGTCACCGGCGTGGCGCTCAAAGTGGCCTTGGCCAGCTTCAACCCGAAGGTTGCAGCGGTAGCAGGTGCCGGGGCGTTTGTTGCGCATGGTGGGTTACTCGGCGGGCGGGGTGGGCTTGATGATGTCTTCGCCACCAAGCGCCCAGCCTAATGACCAGCATCGATTGCAAGGCTCTTCACGCATGTTGCAGCCACACTGAGAAGCCTCTTCCTCAGTCCAGCCATGCTCTTTTTCGACTTCTTCAACTGTGCTCATGGCGACCTCCAGTGTTTGGGGTTAGGCGGAACGAGCGACGAGCATGGCGTCGGCTTCGATGTAGCGCATGCGAGCCCGGTATTCAGCCCAGAACGCAGAGTTTCCCAATGGATCAGCTGCAAAGTCGGGCATATCGCGACCAACAATCGCTACGGCGTAACAGACGCCTACTTCGTCGTGATCAATGGAGGCGTGTGCAGCGAAGTAGTCACGCAGGCTCATGCCAGACAAATCACGCTTCGTTTCGGCGACTGTCTTCGGCTCAAAAACCATGTGGTCGTAGTCAGCGACCGGGAAGGCCGGCCCTCCGTCTTTATCGCTCATGACTCTCTCCATTCGTTTGTTCGCCTGCATTACGTCAACACTCATTCCTCCCGCTGGTTGCCGATGGGCGCAGGGGTGAGTGTTGACGTAATAGAAGTGGGGAGGGGGCAGGCGTCCGGCGCTTCCCGGAATGCGTCGAGTCTGGCCAGCTATGCCCTCGGACTCGCCTGCGGTACATCGCCTTTGCTTTGGTTGGGTCTACCAGTTACCTGGCTGATGCGCGGTCACATCGTCGACCCTGCTTTCCGCTGCCTGTCAGGGTGATGGGCGCAGCCTTCAGGCTTGCTACGCCACGCAGGTGGATCGTTGATCTACTTCATGGCCGTATCTCCTGTTGTTCGCTCACTGGGGAGGCAGTGGCCACCTGTTGAATGGGTGATGCAGATGCCCGGTGCTGATCTCCGGGTTTCGATTGTCCTGACCTTGTTCAGAGCCTGAGCCGTGATCGCCACGCTCCTGTCCGGCTGAAAGCAATGCCGGTATGGGTGCCAGTCAGTTATTGCCCATCAGCCTGGGCCTGCATCTGCATCGGGGTGAGAACTGCATGACGTTTGTCAGCCTTTGCTATCGCGCTGGCTGGCGGTACTCAGTTCTCACTCCGATACAGCCTGCACTCAGGCGCATCAGTGAAAAGCCCGTCACGCGGCGAAAAGGTCTTGTTGAAGTGGCTGCGGGTAACAGCGTTGGAGCCCTGCACGAATGGCAGACTCAAGAAGATCGGCGTCCCGTTCCAGCTCAGGAACGCCACCAGCAACAGTAGCCACAGCACTGCGAAGCTCGGCCACCTCACGTTGAAGCGCTGGGATCACAAGTGCACGCATATTCCCAATAGTGCGAAGGTCAAGGTTGCATTCCCGGCAAAGCCGGATGTAATCGAGTATGTAAATTGGCATCTTGAGGCTCCGGAGCCCGCTCAGCGAACAAGCCTCAATCAGGCCGCGCCTTTCACTGCCGCTGATTGAATACGCTGGAGGTTGCGCAGGTAGTAAAGGCCGGCCTCAATTTCAGGCTCTGTTAGATCGCGGCCCAGTTCGCTGCGGCGGATACCGATCGAGAAAATCACGTTGCCGTGGGAAGGGCCCATCCCGTAGCTGCACTCAATGAGTTGGCCGTGCCAGTGGGCGTATTGCTTGGTTCCGAAGTACGCCTTCTTTAGGCCGGTTGCGCCGGTTGCCAAGTCGTCGATTGCTTTCTGAAGCGCGAGACCGCGGTCATCGCCGGCCTTGTCGTAGCTGCCGCGAACTTCAATCACTGACTCGGCCAGTTTCAGTACTTCAATATCAATGCCGTCAGCGGATGCGGCGATCAGTCTTTTAGTTTCGGTCAATTCAGTTTTCAAGCTGCCCAGGGTCTGTTTGTGGCGGGCCATTTCGGCCTCAATCAGCGCATTCAAGCTGATGCGCTCCCTTTCCAAACCTGCAATTTGCATGTTCCGCACCTCTGTCTGGTTGTCATCCCAAAACCCGCTCAGCGAACGGGCTTCAGTGATGCTTTCCAATCAAGCAGCGTTATCAGTCACACGCTCTGCCTGAATGCGCTGGTAGATCTCTTCCCGGTGCACCGCGACAGTTTCCGGGGCGACAACGCCAAGCTTCACTTGCTGGCCGCTAACGCTCAGCACCTGCACGCTGATGTCGTCGTTGATGCGGATGATTTCGCCTACGCGGCGGGTGAGTATCAACATGGTCCTTCTCCTTGTTGGGTGGTTTCCCGTCAGGCCCTCTTGAGAAGGCCTGCCAGTGAAACGTCATTCAGGAACCCTGATTGGCTGTTGGTCGATGATCGTTATCGAGCCTCGGTCTGTGACTGCTATCCGAGCCGTCAGGCCAGGGTTGAAATCTGCGAGGCGAGGGTGCGCTTTGAAGTCGACGACTTTCCCCGATCGATCGCCAAGCCCGAGATAAATCACGTCGCCTATCTCTATTTCACTTCCGCGCTTTGTTGGCATTTGCACTTCTCCCGGCTGTTTTCCCAATGCAGCCTGTCGCCAAGCTGCATCAGTGAAAAATTCGGTAAATCCTTATCTCCAGCCGCGGGCCTTTCGGCTTGTTCTCCCGCTGGATAACTGTTCTTGGCGATTTACGCTGCACGCCCGGGTCAGTTGCCAACCCTCTGAACTGTTTAGGCCGGTTCATCGCTGCCTTTGAAGCTGGGCCGGTAGTTATCCGGCAGGAGGTGTCGCTAAAGAGCGGTGGGCTCTCGCCCCGTCGCGGCGTGTTGTTGCTGCGACGGACTTAAATATGTACTAAAGGTTCACAATAATCAAGAACCAAAAGTACATATTTTTTCGCTGGTACAAAAAAAGCCCGCTCGGGGCGGGCTTCGATCTGAATCGTGTGTTTTGGCTGGGTCAACCCTTGTAGGAGAGCTCGCCAAAAATGGAATGGTTAACCCGGATATGCTTTAGCGTCTCGACAGCCTCTGCCTTTTCTTCGTAGGGTCCGATAACCACTACCGCTCCATCGGGATTGTCGCAGGGCAACCCTTCGTCGCTGACAATTTTATGGGTTGCATCGAATTCCATGCCTGGCCGGCAAGGGATGCGGATCGTCCAGCCAGTAGCTGGAATAGCACGAACTGTAGGCTCAACATCTGCGCCGCAATGCTTGCACTTAACCGCTGCAAGCTTGATGGTCTCAGCGCAGAGAGGGCAGGGGCGCGTGTCTTTAGCAGCGGTTACTGAGGCGGGTGAGGCTGTCGCTCTGCCGCCAAAAATCAGCATCAACAGGCCGGCCAACGCAATCATCCCGCCCACAATCGCATGCAATTGGCGGTCGGCCATGAGTCCGAGATTGTTCACCTTTCCCAGGCCAGTTGAGACTGACACGTCCATGCTCAGCGCAAACACGAGCCAGCAGATGCCAGCTATCAGGATAAACGTACCGAAGCGTTTCATTGGATCCCTCCCTAAATTAGGGCTGAACTTTACCATTCATGGCGTACAGCCACCATTAGCGGGGAGGGGGCTAGGCGGGAGAGGCAAGGGCTTCAGTTTCGGTCCAGAGCATTTAGCCTTGCTAGGCCCTGCTTGATATAGCCAGCGTTCTCACCGATGGTCTCAAGTGAGCCGCGTACATTTTCATCCGTTTGTGTACCGCCTTGGTCTGCGACCCAAAGAGATAGCTCCATGATGGCTGCTTCAAGGGCAAGTTGGTTCTCGTAGATCCGTTCAAGGATATCTGGGAGGGAGTAGGGCGTAGGCATTGGGCTGACTCCAGAGGCAATGCTTACAGCGTAGCAGGAGGCCAGATACAAGAAGCCCGGCGCTGGGCCGGGCTTATATCAAGACTTGTAGAGCCAGTCTCTTTGCTCCGCCATAGTTCTGAGTAATTTTGATTTGCGCTTGATATCGTTTTTTTCATTGCCATCAAAATCAATTATGGCGTGCTCTATGAACGGCTCTGGATCTGGAAGCGCTTGCAGCTCTAGCGATCCGCATTCTGCCACGGTTACAGATACTACGCCCACAGACCTCAGTCCGAGCGACTCAACGAAGTGACAGTGTGCGCTTGGAGGGTCAATTTGGTCTCCGTCATAGCAAGAGAGTTTTTTGTCATCTTTTGGCGTCGGGCTAAAGGCCTGAGAAGTTATCTTTCCGTCTTGAATGAAGCTTGGATTTATTTGGCGCAGAAGATGCGTGCTTCCCTTCATTAAATCTCTCCCTTTGCGGCCTTGGAAATAATTTCAACGAGACGCTGCACGTTGGCCTGGTCATCCAAGGAAAGTACTTCAGATAGCTCTTGCAGGGTTTCAGTATTGAGCCCGTGAAGGTCGCCTGTACGATCAAAAAAATCTATTTCGAGACTGATATCCTGATTGCCTGTTCTCCATTCAAGCTGAACGCCGCCATCTTCAGTTGGATAAATGTAAGGTGTTGGCAGTGCCGCCGGGTAGCTCTCAGCAAAGAAGCTTTCTAACCAATCGAACTCGGCGGTGCTAGGCACAAGCCCACGACCTTCCAGCCAACCGACCTTTAAAAGTCTTAGCTCGTCTATTCTGGCTAGTGGGTCATTGGTTTCGATAATGGCCGCATCCTCAATAACATCAAAGGAGTGTAGCCTTTCATAGCGATCAAATCGACCAACTCCGGACACTGAAACCTTGACGCCTGCGCGGTATCCGCGGGTAGCCTCGAGTATGGTGTCCAAGTGAATGGCATCAACTTTTGCGGGGATTTTTCTTCCGCCAGGCATCTGAAGTTCAAAACTCATTTTGCTTTGGTCAAGCTCTGAAACTAAGCCTCGGACAGTTATTTCGTCCGTAAGCACCTCGTTTTGAGATGCAAGCAGCAAGCGCCTCCTTGTTAGTTTGGTCAGGCGTGCCGGGCGCTCTAGCCCTGGAAAGAATTCAAGTACTTCTCCTTCCCTGAGCCCTCTGCCAAATCTGTCAAAATAGCCAAGTAAGTTTGTTGGAAGATACTTAGTAATCGATTCGTTATGTTCAGCGGCATCTATTGCGTTACCTATAGCTTGGACTGCTTGAAAAAAATAGTCCTCGTTGGCTGCAGGGAACAGCCCTGCTGAAGGGTCAATGTACTCAATCGCTATCGCTGGCTTAGCGCTTCCTTCATTTACCCCAGACAGTGCAATTGACAAAGGGTCTGTGAAACCTTTAGGCGCTCTAATACGACCGTTGCTTTCAACGAACTTCCATTTGGCAACGGCTATCACGAACTCTTCAAGGACCGCTATGTCCTTGAGAATCTCCAATGGGATTGTATGATCTTCAAACCTTGCACCAAGGAGTCGAGGTTCCATTAATGGCTTTTTCATGAGTCGTCCTTGCCTCCCATTGATTGTTTTGGCTAATATAATTTTTAACCGTATGCAGCAACACCTACTCCGCTTTTCTTCGCATAATCCTTCCCGCCTTCACCTCATCCGCATAACCCGCCCAGCTCACTCCCGCTTCCAAACCGAAGCATCCCGCAGCACCATAGGAACCAAAGACCGATCGCAGGCATCCGCAGCGGCCAGCAACTGCTGAGCTTCCGCATGGTTACTGCCTTGACTCATCTGCCAGGCTTTCACGCGCATTCGCTGTGCATGGTCATGCAGCTTTGTGGCTGCTCTCGCAACGGCTTCGTCGGATGATGGCTTTTGCACGGTAGGGCTCCTACAAATTCTCAGTGAAGAGTCACAACCCGACGGCTTTCGCCAATCCGGATTCTGTCCAGCGCTCTGTTCAAAGCATCCAGTGCATCAAGCAGGGCTTTCGCCTCCGCTTCTCTACCATCACCCCACAGGCGTTCAGCCATTTTGTTGAGTGCCTGAATGGACCGCTCTATATCAGCAGCGGTTGCAGGTTTTTCAGCTTGCTTCTTCGGTGTTGTCAAAACTTCAGCCCAGCTCGAAGGTAAAGTTTATCTGGCGAAGAGGTTCCCCCGGGTAGTCGGCGGGCCAGGTCACAAGTCCCCGCCGCGCCAAATAACCCGGCCTAACAAACGGTGTTCGTTGATTTCTTCTTCGGACAACTCTTTATCTGGGTATCGCGTCTTGTCCGGGTTGTCGCTACAGACGACCCAATCCCCGTATTCGGTCTGTATCAGGCGCTTGACGATATCTCCATCCACGGTACCCATAACGAAGATCTGGCCGTCGACAGGCTCTATGCACGACTCATCCACCAGCAATACGTCGCGATCACTGATCGTTGGCAACATGCTTTCGCCGTGGGCATAGATAACCTTGAGATTTTTTGCCTTAGCGCCTTTTGCGCGCAGCCATTCAGTTTTGAATGCCAGGGTATTGCGCAGGGCGAAGTGCTGGTTTTCGTAGCCCGAGCCAGCAGCGGCGCGCGCATCGTATTGGTCGATGAGTGTGTATTTTTCCTCAACATCTTCTACTGGCCCCTTGAGGGCTGCCAGCGTCTGGGGTTGAGATTCGCATTCAGACTTCAGGGATTGCGGGTGCTCGATGACAGCGTTGTCAGGGCCGGGGCCAGAGCCGTGCTGCAACCACTCAACCTTTACGCCGAGAGCGGTTGCCAGTGCCAGCATCTTGGCCGCGCCAGGAATCGACTCTCCATTCAGCCATTTGCTAGCGGCTTTTGGGGTGACCTTGGCTATTTCTGCAAGACGAGCGCCAGCACCCCACTGGGGTATCTCTTTTGCCGCAAGGGCTTTTTTTAGGCGCGCCACAAAAGCTGCCCTTAAATCTTCTATTTGAACCATAGGTTCAATATGGCATGAGCTTGCATGTACTTTCAGTTCCGACTTAATATGTACCGACAGTTCATATTTGAGGCCGGAGGGCCAAGCGATGAGCGCTCTCAAGAAATCAATCACCGAGGTGGGAGGGGTCGCAAAGGCTTCTGCAATCTGCGGTGTAAGCCAGCGAGCTATCTACAAGTGGCTCGCCGCCGAGTCCTTGCCTCGTACCGAGTACTCGGGAGAAACCCGTTACGCCCATTCGTTAGCAGATGCTTCCGGCGGTCAGTTTACAGCTGAGTGGCTGCTTTCAGAGGCGGTTCCGGGGCAGGCGTTAAAGCTTGCCGGTTAATTGGTGATCGGTCCGCCACTTCATTAAGCAAATGATCGCCTCCGCACCTGCGGGGTGCCACGTAAAGAATTTCGAGGTGTTACATGCAGGAGTTGATGAAGGCGATCTATGACGTGGTGGACGACCACGGGGCAGGGCGCATCGCTGAAGGTGCTGACTTCACAAGTCGCACGCTGGTTTCGCAGAAGGCCAACCCTCACTACGAAACTCACCGCATGAACGTGGAAGAGCTGCACCGGATCATGAAGTTCACCCAGGACTTCAGACCGCTGAAGGCGTGGGCTGAGGCGTTTGGCTTTGATCTGGTGCCGAAGGACAAGCCCGAAGGCATAGACCTCAATACTGCGCTTCTGCGGCTGCATACCGACTTGGCCGATGTGACGCGCCTGGCGTTCGACGCCCAGGCCGACGGGCATGTCTGCTCGCGCGAAAAGTCAGAACTGCTCAAAGAGGCTGAAGAGGTAATCGTCAGCCTGGAAGTTTTCAAGCAATCCGTGAAGGCGGCTTGAGTTTCAGAAAGTTCTAACCGGCAAGCAGAGAGGAAAGATCATGCTCGAAACAAATATTCGTCAAATCGCAATTCAAGCCATTGCAGCGCGTGCGTCCGGCTCTCCGGTCGAGGCTGCCGGCCAAATCTTGGCGGGGATTGCAGCTCTTGATTCGCCCGGCAAGCCATTCGTTATCTGGCCAACCAATCTTCCCCTTGCAGAGCAAATCAAGGCACTGGAATCAGAGCTTGAGCGAATCCGCCATATCACTCAGTCCATGGCGGATTACTGGGCTACGCGTGGTCTGCATCCTCAGGCGGATTCAAGCGCACTCCACGAACATCAAGATACCCAAAGTTCTGCTGAAGCTTCTGGTGTGCGAACTGTGGAAGTCGCATCTCAACCAATTCCTGATGGAGCAAAAGAAGAAGCTGCTCTTCGCTCAGAGCAAAAGCCTGATCAGGGAGCCAATGATGCTTCTCAATGAGGTAGAGCTGGGCTGGGATAAAACCCTCAAAACCCTGCCAGTGAGTGGCGTGCTTTTGCCGGTATTTCTCGCAAAAGCAGAAGAGCAAGTAGGCGGGAAATGCCTTGTAAACAGCTGCCCTGTAATCCTGATCGCCGATTGCACTTCCTTCTGGAACCGCTTTGCGAACTATCTCGTCAAGGCGATCTTGCCATTCGATCCCGTAGTTAACTCTCTCCTTTGTGTAGCTCATATGTCCGGCCTCCCGGGCCTTTTCGTGTGGAAGCAAAAAGCTATCACGGATGTGCCGGACACCCAATTCACCCGCAACACCAAATCGCGGGCACAAAAAAACCACCGGGCAAGGGTGGTTTCTCGTGCAGCACTTACAGCTAAATCCTGGAGCTGATTATGCACAGTTCAGTAAACACCGGCAATAGCCCCAACAATCCCGCGCCACGTTTTTCGCAATCTGAAAACGTGGCGCGGACTATGTCATCCCGAGAAATCGCGAAAGTCACGGGGAAGCGTCACGACAACGTAAAGCGAACCATCGAAGACTTGGCCGCAAGCGGTCTGGTTCACCCTCAATCTGAGGACGAATGGTCAAGGGATAAGCTGGGTCGCCCCCGAGCCACCCGCATCTACAACATTGGCGAGCGAGACAGCTACGTCATTGTCGCCCAGCTATCACCGGAGTTCACATCAAGACTGGTTGATCGTTGGCAGGAGCTTGAACGCGCCGTCGTTCAGCAGGCAACGCTAACCACCAATAATTCAAAGGTTGTCGGTGAACTGGCAATCCTGGAGTGCTTCGACCGCCTACTGAAGCCTGCCCCCTCCAGCAAAATGATGATGCTGGCCCAGATTGCCGCCAACAACGGACTGGATGCCAAGTTTCTCCCTGGCTACGCCATTGACGCCGCTCCTGACGCTACAGGCGGCAGTTCGATGCCTACCAAGGCCGTGACCGCGCTTCTCAAAGATCACGGCATCTGCATCAGTCCCGCAGCCTTTAACCGTGCGCTGTCCGAAGCGGGTTTTCTCGCGATGCTTCACCGCAAGAGCTCCCGACAGGAAATGGTCCCGTTCTGGTCCGTGACTGATAAAGGGATGACCTACGGAAAGAACATCACAAGCCCTCAATGCCCCCGCGAAACGCAGCCGCACTGGTACGTAGATCGCTTCCTTGAATTGGCCGACCTGATTGGCAAAGGAGTCAAGTAATGGCCCGCGCACGTAATATCAAACCCGGCCTTTTCAGCAACGAGCTTCTTGTTGAGCTGCCTGCTTTCGACCGTCTGGCCTTCATTGGTCTGTGGTGCCTGGCTGACCGGGAAGGTCGTCTTGAGGATCGCGTAAAGCGAATCAAGATCGAGTTGTTCCCGTGTGATGACTATGACGTAGAAGCTGGCTTGGCGCGCCTTGCCGCCGCCGGGTTCATTTCACGCTACCAGGTGGCCGGCTTTTCGGTTATTGAGATCACCAACTTCCAGAAACACCAGAGCCCCCACGGAACCGAAAAAGACAGCACGCTCCCTGACGCTAACGGTTACCTCACCGTTTACGCACGCAAAGGGAACGTTGTTATCGCAGGCTCTCAACGTAAGGTTCTTGTGGGTGAACAGACTTTTAACGTTAAAGAACCGTTAGAGCCCGTTAACCTACCGTTAGATAACGCCCTGATTCCTGATTGTGGATTCCTGATTCCTGATTCACCGAATCAAGATCAACACCACTCTCTCTCTGCGGGCGAAGAAAACTCGCAGCCCGAGCCTGAGCCCGAAAAAGAGCCGGAGCCTGTCTACCCAAAAGCCCCGGTCGAAATGACCCTGGACTGGATGCCTGACGCCAACCTCCTGAAAATCTACTGTGTGCACTTCGGCGTGTCGCCCGATCTGTTCACCAAGGAGGCCGTAGCCCCGTTCACTGCCCACCATGAAACCACCGGTCTGCTGCAGGTTCAGTCCAAGTGGGTATCCCTGCTGGTGAAGTGGGTCAAGGACGACAAGAACCGGGCGAGCAACGTCCGTCCATTCGTGAAACGTGCACCCCAGTCCCGTCACACCGGCTTTGCCGAGCGCGACTACACCGACGGTCTGATTCAGCGGGAGGACGGCACCTATGCGCTCTGAAAGGGTTGTTTCGATTTCCGATGGCGTGCTGCCGATCCGCACTCAGCCCGCCGAATGCGAGAAGCACGGCAAATTCGACCAAAAGGTAACGGTGATTCTGAATCGCGAACTCAAGGGCGGTTGCCCCGAGTGCCTGCGCATCGATGCTGCTGAGCGCGAAACGAGAGCTCAGGCCGCTGCCGCGTACGAATTGCGCCTGTCCCTGGCCCGCAAGCTTGGAGACGCGCTGATCCCGCTGCGCTTCCAAGGTAGCACCCTGGACAACTTCCGCGTCGAGCATGGCGAACAGAGCCACGCACTGAAGTTCTGCCGCCACTACGTCGCCGAGTTTGACCGGATGTACGAAACCGGGCGCTGCATGGTGCTGATTGGCAAGCCTGGTACTGGCAAAACCCACTTGGGCGCAGCCATCGCCAACGCGCTGCTGCACACCACCGCCCGCACAGCCGTGTACCGCACCGTCGGTGCAGTTCTGCAGGCCATCAAGGCTACATTCGACCGCAAAAGCGAGCGATCCGAGTCGGACATTCTGTCCAGCCTGGTCAATCCCGATCTGCTGGTTCTGGATGAAATCGGCGTGAGCAAAGAAAACCCGAGCGATTTCGAGCTAACCACTCTGTTCGCGATCATCAACGGTCGCTACGAGCAGAGACGCCCCACGGTTGTGATTACCAACCTGTCTGCCGGGCAGTTGCCTGCCGCAATGGGCGAGCGCTGCGTGGATCGTTTGCGTGAGGGTGGCTTGATCGTTGTTCCGTTCAACTGGGAGTCGCAGCGCGGCAAGGAAGGATTTTGATGAAGGAAGCCATTTTGATTTTTGCGATAAGCGCAGGCGTGCTTTTCACCGCCAATGGAATCGCTACGGCATCCAGATACCTGACGTTGGTTTGCGTGAAGGTTGCCGCGCAAAGCACCTCTCTCGATCGTGCGCTGGAGCAATGCAAATGACCGACAAGGTACGTGAAGAATTTGAGGCCGCTTTCGTGCAGCGCCAAGTTGATCTGTTCGGCGAAGGGTACCGGGATTCAGCTATCCACTTGCTCAAGCGCAAAGGTGATTTTGATAAGCCGCCTGCCCATTATGAGCTGCAGCGCCGTGTACAGGGCTTGTATGACTTGCACTGGGTTGAAATGACCTATTGGGCTTGGCAGGCCTCTCGCGCTGCCGTGGCGGTAGATCTTCCGCAGATCGTTGGCTATGAAGCCGGGTTCGATTCGATTCGCCACAACGAGTTTGCAAGCCAGTCCAGCGATTTTTTTGATGCGGATGAGATTTTTGCGCTCAGCCGCAGAATTGAGGTTATCGAAGCCATTGAAGCCGCGGGCCTGAAGGTGAAGCTATGACCGACAAAACCGAATTGAAGCGGCTGGCCGATGCTGCAAACGCAGTAATGGGCGACGTGCGTGTTGATGTGGCGATCGCCAGTGAGAGCGGACCAAATCAGGCTGAAATTGATGCGGTTACTTCGTTTTTTCAGGTTGCCACGCCCGCCGCAGTCCTGGCCCTGTTCGCCGAGAACGAGCGCTTTCTCAAGCTTCTTGAGCGAATGGTAGAGCAATACGTTCCGCTGACCGAGTTGGAGGGAGTTCCCGGCTGGAGTCGAGTGGTTGAGCTAGTTGAGGTCGTTGCGCAGCGCGACCAGCTCAAGACTGAAGTTGAGCGCCTCAAGACTGAGAATCAATCAGAAGTTGGTGCATGCCTGCTGAGTGTTGCTGAAAACAAGAAGCTCAAGGCCGAGAACGAGGCGCTGCACGACGATATTGAGCAGAACCAGTACGACGCCAACGCATGGCGCAATAGTGAAGAGTCAGTGTGGATCGAGGTCTTTAACAGCGAAGGCGACGATCCATTCATCAGTGCCATCACCGGCCAGATCACCATCGAGCAGTTGACTTTAATCCAGGCTGAGATCCTTGAGTATCGGGAAGACTATTTCGAGAAGGGTTCGGGACTTTACGTTTTCAAGTGCCGCCACTGCCAGGCGCATCACGACAACGTAGGCATGACTGAGCCGGCTCATTGGGAGACTGACTTTGAGTCGTACAGTCCTTTCCCGTGGGAAGAAGAGGTCGCCGCCACGACCAAGGAGCAGAGCCATGACTGACGTTATCGCAAAAACACGTCATTTCTGGTCCTCCGGCCCGAGCCGCGTCCGTGAGGTATGCCGCCTGGCGTACCTCTTTGCCACCGAGCTGGCCGTGGCTGGTGCAATTGAGATCATCGTCCGCCCGGTCAAGTCCCGGCGTACCCTGGAGCAGAACGCCAAGCTGTGGGCAATGCTGGCCGACATTTCCCGCCAGGTGGAATGGCCGGTCAACGGAGTAATGCAGATGCTCGACAGCGAGGACTGGAAAGCTCTCATGACTGCAGCCGCCTGCCAAGAGGTGCGCATGGCTTCTGGCATCAACGGCGGGGTTGTGATGCTGGGCGTCAGCACCAAGCGCATGACCGTGGCTGAGCTGGGCGACGTGATTGAGTGCATGTATGTGTTCGGTGCCGAGCGTGGTGTCTGGTGGAGCGAGCCGAAAGGGCGGATGCCTGAGCAGTGGGAGGCGGCATGAGCCTATTTGACGCCTTCACCGATGAAGACCTGCTTGAAGAGCTTGTGCGCAGGCGCAACGCAGCCAAGCGCGACTATCAGCCCGCCAAGTTCTGCGAGGACTGCATGCGCTTCCGCACCTGGGGTGGCGCGGGCGATCCACCCAAAACCTACAACCCTTGCGGCAAGAAACATCGCATGGAGTTTCACGCCCCGGCCTCCTATGGCCAACTGAATGACTTCGGTTACTACCGGGCCATCTGCACGGATCGACAGGAGTGCCAGCAATGACACTCAAGCGCACGCCGTTACGGCGTAAAAACCCGCTCAAGCCACGATCCGAACGCAAGAAGCGCTGCCCATCGTGCCGAGTTCTGTTCGTTCCTCAGCGTCAATCTCAAGCCGTTTGCGGTGAGATTGAGTGCGCCATCGCTCATGGACAGTCTGAGAAGGGGAAGGCAGCCGCTCGCAAGGCTCTGGCAGATGTTGGGCGCAAAGAAATCAAGGTCCGCAAGGAAAAGCTGAAGAGCAGGGCGGATCACCTGCGCGAGGCTCAAGCCGCGGTGAACGAATACGTGCGCCTGCGTGATGCAGACCTTCCGTGCATCAGTTGCGATTCCACTCCGAGCGATAGCGACCTCATAACCGGCAGCCGCTGGGATGCTGGGCATTATCGATCCGTCGGCTCCAGCCCGGAGTTGCGCTTTGAGCCGTTGAACATCCACCGGCAATGCGTGAAGTGCAACCGCAACCTCTCCGGCAATGCTGTTGAGTACCGCATTCGCCTGGTGCTGCGCATCGGGGCTGCGAAGCTGGCTTGGTTGGAGGGCCCGCACCCTGCGCGCAAGTACACCATCGAAGATATCAAGGCCATCAAGGCCGAGTACCGGGCAAAAACAAGAGAGCTGAAGAAGGGGATCGCAGCATGAAGCTGATCAGCGCAAGACAGGTTTGGACCGAGGCTCAGCACGAATCTAACGCCTCAATCAGCGCTGTAGCCATCGACAGGGCAGAAGCGGCACCACTGAAGACTCGCGGCCGGATCGGCAGGCGTGAGGCTCAGTTCCCGGCGCTGGGTGGCGAGAGGGGGGAAGAGGCTGCACGTTTCTCGGTGCCAGGGCAGCGAATCAGCATAAGTGAGACGCGCCGCACGTCTGCTGGTCGATCCACCGCGCGCGCCGCACACCTGGCCATGATCGGCAAGGTGCTTCGGGCGATCGATACGCTCCCGTTTCAGGTGCAGCAGTTCGGGCACTACCTGTACCACCCGGCCATGAACATGAAGCACCTGTTGAATGCTGTGCTGCTGATCACCGCCAAGGCCGCGCTGCCAGACCTCTCATCAGCAAAGCGCGTGAAGGCGCAGTACCTTGTGACCCTGGCCCTGCAATCGTACAAGGGTGAGGTAGCAGGATCGCTTGAGTGGGGGCCCGCTCGAGTTGCCGCCGAGATGATGAGCTTCTTCGGCGCTTCAGTAGACCAAAACAACTGGAACCGCGACTGGCGAGATCTGTGGGTTTCCCTGAGAAAGGTAATTGAGGAAGTGGATATTCAGGCCCAGCAACCAATATGGCAGGTTATTCAATCGGAAAAAGATCAAGAGGCGGCATAATTATATTGACTTGAATGAATAATCTAGGTACTTTTCCCATAGTGCACAAGTAACGCGAAACGCACACAGAAACCTAAACCCGGCCAAGCGTCGGGTTTTTTGTGCGCGAAAGAAAACCCACCCAGAAGGAATGCCGAATGATCATGAAGCGAATCACCGCTTACCTGGGCCTGGCGCTTGCCGCCTGCCTATCCTGTTTCTCCCTGTCGGCATTGGCCGAGCCTCTGGCTGATACTTACCGCACGGCCTACCACACGGCCTACGTCATTGCTGAGCCGCAGGGTGTCGCCTTGCAGCGCCTGGAGCTGACCCTGGCCATGTGGCGAACGGGCAGCCAGTCCGGTGACGAAAGTTTGAAGGCCAACCTGCGCGCATCCAGCAACCACTTCGTTCAGACCTCGGCCAGGCCTCTGCCCGAGAGTGACAGCCTGACGCCCTGCTGAATGCCTGGAAGCAAACGGGCCCGTACACGCTACGGGCTTTTTTGTACCTCCGAGGAAAGCCGCTACCCAAGTGGATGCTTTCCCGGATGTACCCATTTACAAGGGCTCGACATAGATCAGGCCCTTCCTGTTTTCAGCTCCACCACACCCATTGCTCCGAGCTGGGAGTGCTGCTGGGGCTGAATCAAATCAAGTCATGCCCCACGGAGTCGAGCGCATGGAGTTCTTTCACCGCTTGCTCGACAAACTCGACTGGGCAATAGCTGGGCTTCTCGGTTCTGTAGCTGCCGCATGGTGGCACCGGGATGACCTGATCAACCGCAAGGCTTGGGCGGTATTCATCTTTTCGGGTGCCGTGTGCGCTCATTACCTGACTGGCCTTGTCAGTGCGTACTTCGGTATCGATGAGCCCCGCAGCGTGGCCGGTGTTGGCTTCCTGCTGGGCACCTTCGGCGGGTCGCTAATTGCTGCGATCACCCGGGCAATCAAAGCCGCTGATCTGTGGGCGCTCATCCGCCAACGGTTCGGGGGAGGTGGTCCATGATTCTCGAACACATCAACGCCTATTCCGCAGGTGTCATTGCGGTGTGGGCCACCTGGTGCATCTTGAGCGGAAAAGTTCGCGACGGCGTGCTGGGCAAGATCATCTATGCGGTGATTGCCTTGAGTGGCTACGCGATCTTGGCTCGCAGCGAGCAAATGTTCTTCTCGCCTACGATTGCCGGGACCACGTTGTATGTCTCGCTCGCGCTGGCGGGTGCGCGGCACTGGTTCATGGTCACGTACTGGCCGCAAACCAAGGCATGGCTATGCCAGAAGCTGAACTGCGAACACTGCCTGCGCTGCGATAAGACGCCAGGGTCATTTGAGCGGCGCAAGTAATCCGCGCCACGTTTTCGAATGCGCCAAATCGTGGGGTGAAATTTGCCAACTATCGTAGCTGGTTCTGGGGTAGCTGGGAATTCAGTCGGTTGCAAAGCGCTTGGGCTTCAGCCTCGGTATCGAACTCGCCAAGGTAGTGGCCAGTTCGAGTGTCGACAACCTTGTGACATTTTGCTTGGAGCGGAAGTGGCTCTACAGGTTGGCCTGCTCGCTTACCCTGCACTACAGCTCTGACTCGTGGCCTCTGCTGAACGATGAATACAATATCCATGGCGGTTGGTAACTCTTAATGGGTGAACTGGTTAAGGGTTGAACATAGATGCTGCTGTGGTAAATGCAAAGGATGTCCCTTTGGTGAGAGCTTCAGATGCAAGAGTCCGGAGTGAGTCGCTTGCCGAGCTTTTCACAGCTTCTGATAAACCTTTGCCGAGAGTTTTGCCTCCGAGGCTTGGTGGTAGGCCCTTCAAACACTCAATTGCTTTTGCTGTAAGGCATGCCTGCATGAATACGTCATCGTCAAGCGACTGATTGCGGACAGTCGAGTATAGGTAGCCAGCATGTACCAACCAATTCACGGTTGAGGAAAAAAACTCACATCGTGAATCGGCTAAGTCGCGATAATTCTCACTATTCGGATCCCCCGGTAAAAGCTCATCCAGAAGCATCTCCACGCTGAGGTCCGTTGGGACGGGAAAGGTTTCGTAGAGCTCCGCAAAAATTTTCCCTACTACCGCGTTGAAACGATCAATGCTTTCCATGCGCTTTTCCTGAGTACATAGGTGGAAAAATGATCAGACCTATGCCGCCACCTGAGCTGGCAATGCTGCCACTCCCGCGTATATGTCCCGCAGAAGATGTATGGGTTTGGGTCACGGAAGAAATCCTATCCGACACCGGCAGCATTCACAACGAAGACCACGCCCATCTACTGGATGCAGATATCCGGATTATGTGGGCATCGTCGAGCTTCGAGAAGCAGGGTAGGACAGTACTTGGCCAGGCCGAGCAAGTAGCCTTCCGTGCCGGCGGTTGGCAGAAAGCCCGGATGGAGCAGCAGATGCGTGATTGGTTCGGCGACGTGCCGGCTTTCATCATCACCTTGGCTGCGGATTACTGCGCTCAGTGCAGCGACCTTGAGTTCTGCGCGCTCCTTGAACACGAGCTTTATCACCTGGCTCACGCGACCGACAAGTACGGTCAGCCTGCATTCACCCAAGACGGTGCACCGAAGATCAAGCTGCAGGGCCACGACGTCGAAGAGTTCGTCGGTGTCGTCCGTCGCTACGGTGCAAGCCCTGACGTTCAAGCGTTGGTGGATGCTGCAAACAGTCCTGCTGAGGTGGGGAAATTGAACATTGCGAGGGCCTGCGGAACCTGTCTGCTCAGATCGGCCTGAATTTTGACAGGCTCTAGACGGATGAGAATTTATGGCAGCCCTGAAAAATGAGGTGAAGAGCTTCATCGTTCAGGCGCTGGCGTGCTTTGACACCCCGTCTCAGGTGGTGGAGGCCGTCAAGAACGAATATGGGGTTGTGGCGAGTCGCCAGCAGGTGGAGACGCACGATCCAACCAAGGCTGCCGGGAAGGGGCTGGCAGTGAAGTGGGTAACCCTGTTCCACGACACCCGCAAGCGTTTCCGCGAAGAGACGGCAGAGATTCCGATTGCGAACCGCGCCTATCGACTGCGCACGCTTGGACGGATGGCTGTAAAAGCTGAGACGTCAAAGAACATGGCGCTGACCGCTCAACTCCTGGAGCAGGCCGCCAAAGAAGTGGGCGACCTTTACGTGAATCGCCGAGTCGAGCCGGACAGGTCTCTCGACGACGAAATCAAGCGCCTGAACATTCAAAAGCTTCAGCGCGAATTGGAAGACCCGAACAAGGGCTTACCAGAGCCCAAGCAAGTCATCATCGGGGTGGAAGATGCAAGCGACCCTGAAGCTGAACAAGCCGCAGTTTGAATTCATCAAGCACCCGAAGAAGTTTTCTGCGTTTGTGGGCGGTTACCGTAGCGGCAAGACCTTTGTGGGTTGTGTTCGCATGTGCATCAACGCGCTGGAGCACCCAGGCATCCCGCAGGGCTACTTTGCACCGACCTACCCGCAGATCACTGACATCTTCTACGACACCATGCCGGGTGTTGCTGAGGCCTTCGGGTTGTTCGCTGACGTTGTTCCCAGCAAGCGGCGTGTGTATTTGCGCGACAACCGGGGCCGCTGCCTGTCGACAATCGTCTGCAAGAGCATGGAGCACCCGCACCGGATCGTGGGCTTTAACATCGCTCACGCCCTGGTCGATGAGATCGACTGTATGTCGATCAAGAAGGCAGACAGCGCCTGGAAGAAGATCATTGCGCGGATGTCGACTGTTTGGCCTGGGCGCGACCAGAACACCATTGACGTCACAACGACGCCCGAGGGGTTTAACTGGGTTTACCGCAAGTTTGTCAGGGAGCTGGCAGAAGACCCTGAGCAGCGCCCGCTGTATGGGATTGTGCATGCCAGTACGCGGCAGAACGCCAAGAACCTGCCAAAGGACTACATCGCATCCCTGCGCAAGTCGTACCCGGCCAACCTTGTAGACGCTTACATCGATGGGCTTTTCGTCAACCTGACCTCGGGCAACGTTTACCCCAACTTCAATCGGCAGCTCAACCACACAAGCGAGACGATTCGCCCGGCTGAGGCGCTGCACATTGGCATGGACTTCAACATCAACCGGATGGCGGCCTGCGTATTCGTTTTGCGGGGCGGTCAGGCGCTGATGCTGGATGAGATCACAAAGCTTTTTGATACCCCGGCAATGGTTTCGGCAATCAAGGCCCGCTACCCCGGGCGCAACATCACGATCTATCCCGACGCCAGCGGCAAGAACCGCAAAAGCGTCAATGGGTCAGAGTCTGATCACGCGCTGCTGAGCCAGGCTGGCTTTAACGTGCAGGTGAACCCATCCAACCCGTTTGTTCGCGATCGCGTACTGGCCGTTAACGCTCAGTTCCTCAACGGGGAAGGGGAGCGCCGTCTACTGGTCAACACCGACAAGTGCCCTCATACCACGCAAGTGCTCGAGCAGCAGGCCTACAACGAGCAGGGCGATCCCGCCAAAGACGGAACGGAAGATCCAGCAGACGCCTTTGGTTACTTCGTCGTGCAGCGCTTCCCGATCACACACAACATCGCAACCGTCCAACCTTTGAGAATCTAGCCATGAGCAATGATCCATTCGCCGTATCCGACGCGGTGTCAGCGATGCGTGCCGAGTGGGCCATCACTGAGCCCTTGATGGGCGGCACGCTGGCCATGCGCAAGGCTGGCAAAGCGCTGCTGCCAAGGCATCCAGCCGAAGAAGACGATGCCTACGTCACGCGCCTGGGTGTCGCCACGCTGTTCCCGGCCTACTCCGAGACCGTGACATCGATGACGGATCGGGTGTTTGCAGAGCCCATTCAGGTGGGTGATGACGTGCCGCCCGAGCTGGAAGCGTTTGCATCGGACATCGACCGCCAAGGCAACGACCTGAGCGCCTGGGGCGTTAACTGGTTCCGGATGGGGCTCTCTTACGGGTTATCTCATGCCCTGGTCGAGTACCCCAAGGCTGAAGGTGTACGCACCAAGGCTGAAGAGGATGCAGCAGGCCTTCGCCCTTACGTTGTCATGATTCACCCCATGCAGATTCTCGGCTGGCGTGATGACGGCACCAAGCTGACGCAGGTTCGCTACCTTGAGGTGGTGACCGAGGATGATGGTGAGTTTGGTATCAAGACGATTGAACAGGTTCGCGTCCTTGAGCCGGGTACCTGGAAGATTTACCGCAAGGCCAAGGGGGGGCACGCCTTACACGATGAGGGCGTCACGAGCCTGGGTGTTATCCCGCTGGTGACGTTCTACACCAAGCGAGTGGGCCTGATGCGGGCGAAGCCTTTCATGATGGAACTGGCCCACCTCAACATCAAGCACTGGCAAAGCCAGAGCGACCAGGACAACATCCTGCATGTCGCCCGGGTGCCGATGCTGGCGATTATCGGGCCTGCCCAGAAGCATGACGAGAATGGCAGAGAGCTTCCGTTCAATTTGGTTGTGGGTTCCGGGGCGGCAACCATACTGCCCCTGAACGCCGACATGAAGTTCGTCGAGCATGGCGGTAAGGCTATCGAAGCGGGCCGCCAGTCCCTGCAAGACTTGATCGACGAAATGCGTATGGCCGGTGCCAAGTTGCTGCGCAAGGATCAGTCCGGCACGAAGACGGCCACCCAGGCGCAGGAAGATGCGAGCCAAGAGACCAGCCCGCTGATGCGAATGGCTCACCACTTCGCGGACTGTGTCGCCCAGGTGCTTCAACTCATGGCGGCGTATCGCGCCTTGCCGGAAGGTGGCCATGTCGAGATCAAAGGCAACTTCGATATCGACTACGCGCCTGAAACCAGCATTCCAAGCCTCATCAACATGGCCAATTCGGACTTGCTGAGCCATGAAACGCTGTTCTCTGAAATGCAGCGCCGGGGCGTGATCAGCGATGAGTTCGACTGGGCTGATGAAAGGGCGCGGATCGAGGAGCAGGGGCCAGCACTGGGGAAGCTCTAAATGGCAACGGTTAACGAACAGCTACAGTCGGCATCAATCGGCCATGCGGTCGACCTGCAGCACCTCAGCAACGCCAAAGTTCGCAAGATGATCTCGCTGCTGAACAGCGTTGACGGCGATCTGCGCAAACTGCTGATTGAAGCCATTCTGAGGGCTGGCACCAACACTTACACTGCGCAGCGCATGAACACCGTGCTGGCGTCGGTGCTGGAGCTGAACAAGGCGATCTACGCTTCAATCGGCGAAACCATGGTTGAAGTGGTCGGCGAGTTGGCAGCCTACGAAATCGGCTACCAGAAGGCGCTATTCACCGCGATCATTCCTCAGGAGGCGCTGGTAACGGTCTCTGTGAACACCGCCAACCTTGCTCAGGTGCGCCAGATTGCTTTGGCCCGACCCTTTCAAGGAAAGTTGCTCAGGGAGTGGATGAGCGACCTCGAGAAGGACCGCGCAGCCCGGATCAGGAACGGCATCAGAATCGGCATGACCGAAGGCCAGACGACCGAGCAGATCGTCCGGCGGGTGATGGGCGTCAAAGAGGAAGGCTACGCGGACGGCCTACTCAATCGCAGCCGCAAGGATGTTGAGGCTGTTGTCAGGACGGCTATCAGCCACACGGCGCAGGGTGCGAGGGAAGCGCACTACAAAGCCAACAATGACCTGATATCTGAAGTGGCATGGCTCAGCACCCTGGATAACAAAACCTCTGAAGAGTGCAGGTTGCGCGATCGCCTGATCTACACCAACGACACTCACCAGCCGGTGGGGCACCAGGTGCCGTGGCTCAGTGGCCCGGGCCGCATTCACTTTTGCTGTCGTAGCACGTCAACCCCGATCATCAAGGGCTGGGAAGAGCTGCGATTGTCCAAGGGGTTGCCCGAGAGCACTCGGGCAAGCATGGACGGCCAGGTGCCGAGGTCAACGTCATACGGCGAATGGCTGGAAGGGCAGAGCGCAGCAAGGCAGGACGAGATACTCGGGCCTAACCGGGCCAAGTTGTTGCGCGATGGCGGACTGAAGCCGGGCGACTTCTACAACGACAAAGGGAAGTTCCTGACGCTCAAAGAGTTGCGCGAAAGGGATGCTGCAGCGTTCGTCAAAGCTGGGCTATGATGGCCACATGACAGACAAACCGAAATTCCACGTTATCGACGGAACGCCCGCGCCTGACACCGAAAAGGAAAAGGCGATGAAGCGTCTGCGCGCTATGCCGCGCCCGCCATCAATGATCCGCTGCCACAGGTGCGGTGGGGCTGAAGTGTTTCAGACCAAAATCGGCATGATGTACAAGGACGGTAAGGCTGTCGGCGGCACCAAGCAGCTGCTGTGTGCCCTTTGCTTCATGCAGGGCGAGCGGGTTGTACTGACCTGACCCCACCAGAGACACCGAAGCCCGCCAAGCGCGGGCTTTTTCATACCCAAAATTCAGGCCTCGGCATTCGCTGGGGCTTTTTTATGCCCGCGGTTCGGATGAACGGGGCGCAGAACGGCGGATGCCGAAAATGCTGGCCGGATGGCCTAGGAGCACACCTTGAAACTGAAGTTAGACGAAAACGGTCACGTTGTTGTCCAGGATGGTAAGCCGGTTTATGTGATGGACGATGGCCGTGAGGTGCCACACGATGCCGCCGCGACCGTGGCCACCATTGGCCGCCTGAACGGAGAAGCCAAGGCGCACCGCGAAGCCAAGGAGGCTGCCGAGGACAAGCTCAAGTCCTTCGATGGGATCGAAGACGGCGCGGCAGCACTTGCGGCCCTGGCTACCGTCAAGAACATCAAAGAGGGCGACCTGATCACTGCCGGCAAGGTCCAGGAGATCAAGGACGCCGCCGCAAAGTCGGCCCGCGAATCGGTTGAGGCTGCAACCCGCACCGCCGCCGAAGAAAAGCGCGTTTTGACGGAGCAGAACGGCCAGCTGACGCAAAGCTTGAACAACTACCTCATCGGTAACAGCTTCGCGAGCTCCAAGTTCATCGCCGACAAGCTCGCTATCCCGGCCGACATTGCTCAGAAATTTTTCGGTGATCGGCTGAAGGTCGAAAACGGCAAGCTTGTGCCCATGGATGGCAACGGCAATCCCCTGTTTTCGGCTGTGCGCCACGGCGAGCACGCTGATTTCGAGGAGGCAATCGAGGTGTATGTCAGCCAGTACCCGAACAAGGACAAGATCCTGAAAAGCTCGGGCGGCACCGGTGGCGGTTCGGGCGATAGCAACAATGGCAACACCAATCACCAGAAAGGTGATTTGGGTGGCAGCCGCCAAGAGCGGGCCAGCGCCATTGCCAGCCGCTTCCCTGAGCTGAATGGCGCGGGCTAACCCCGCTAATTGATACATGGCAGGCCTCTCGGTCTGCCTTCCTGCTGGCATCTCGGATGAGATTCGGCGCAAGAGGCGGACGCCTCAACCCACTTAAACCTCGCTCATCCGAGCAAAACCCAGAAGGGATAGAACATGTCACTTTCGCAAATGCAGGTCTTCAACAAATACATCATGCCGGCGACCATTGAGACGCTGGCGCAGATGGTGGACAAATTCAACGCGGCCAGTGCTGGCTCGATCCGACTCACCACTGAAGGCTTTGATGGCGATTTCTTGCAGGAGTCTTTCTTCGCTGCCATTCACTCGGCTCAGCGTCGTGTTGATCGTTACTCCAGCAACGGCACCGTAGCTCCGACCGACCTCACCCAGTTGAAGCACTCTAGTGTGAAAGTCGCGGGCGGATTCGGTCCGATTCGCTTTGAGCCGTCGCAATTGACTTGGTTGAATAAGCCGACCGCCGAAGGTATTGAGGTTGCTTCCCGCAACTTTGCAGAGGCTCTTATGGCTGACCAGTTGAACACGGCCATCGCTGTGCTGGTTGCCGCAATCGGTAACAACGCCGCCGTGGTCAACGATGTGTCGGGCACCGCAGGTATCAGCTACGTGGCGATCAACGAAGCCCACGGCAAGTTCGGTGACCACAGCGGCAACCTGGTGGCGCAGGTCATGAACGGCGTGACCTTCCACAAGCTGATTGGTGCCAACTTGATCAACGCGAACCAACTGTTCCAGGCTCAGAGCGTGCGTGTGGTCGACATTCTCGGCAAGGCAGTGGTTGTCACTGACGCACCGGCCTTGACGGCTGCTGCGACAACCAACCCAGCAGGCCCGGCGAAGCTCAAGGTGCTGTCTCTGACCGAGGGCGCAGCCAGCGTGTTTGATGGTTCTGACCTGATCAGCAACATTCAGACCTCCAACGGCAATGAGCGCATCGTAACCACGCTGCAAGTGGACTACTCGTTCGGCGCGGGCATCAAGGGCTACACCTGGGATGAGGTCAACGGCGGCAAGTCGCCGAGTGACGCGGCGCTGGCCACCGGTACCAACTGGATCAAGAACGCCACGTCGAACAAGCACACCGCCGGCGTTCTGACTATCGGTGACGCCTCCAAGTAACCCCAGATACTGAGTCGAGCCAGGCGCTCGGCTCGGTGAGGATGATGCATGAACAGCAATATTTGGTATCTCCCAGGCCCGTTCTACCAGTACCAGGAAGATGTGAAGGCTTTGGCCGCCGAGGCTGGCCTGCGCATCATTGATGCAAACGTGACAACGTGCCGTGACGATGCGGCCGAAGACGTGCCTGACGTGACGCTCAAGCAGGCCCCAATTCAAGCCGCGCTTGTGGTTGATGACTCATTGAGCGTTGAGCTCGACTCTCTGCGCGGCGAGTTGCAGGCGCTGGGCGTGATTGTTGAATCGTTCGCAGGCCATGACCTTTGCCGTCCCGAGGGCGAGATTGGCCAGCTCGCTGAGCGCCTGTTCCAGGTGCTGGAGTTGACAGCCCAAGGCGTTCAGCTTTTGACCCAGCAGCGCGACGACGAAGCTCAGAAGGCGGTCGACTTGCAAGCGAAGGTTGACGAACTGTTGGTGAAGCTGGCCAGTGCCGACTCTGAGAAAAAGGAGCCGAAGGACGCGGCGGAAATTGCCGAGCTCAAGGCCAAGCTTGACGCTGCCCAAGTCACCTACCGCGCCAACGCCTCGAAAGAGTCGCTGCAAAAGCAGGTTGACGAGCTGCCGAAGGCGTAACACCAGGGCCACGGCCTCACTCATGCAAAGGTGACGAAATGATCCAGCTAAATGCGAAGCGAATCGGTCAGGTTGCAGTCGTCACCGGGCCGGGCTTTGAGTTCAAAAAGGTAGGCGATCGTTCCGCTTTTAAACAGAGCGGAAAGATCCCATCCATTCGTGCAGCCAGGGTTTTCTGCAAGCTGTTCACTGCATGAACATCGGGCGCATTTGCGCCCACTCATTCAAGCGGAGGCCCAATGGCAGCCTACATCACCGTGGCGAACGTAGACGCCACCCTTGGGCCGGACTGGACGACCGAGGACAAAAAGTCTCGGGCGGTGCTGATGGCAAACACCTGGCTCGATGAGCGCGTCCGGCCAAATATCAGGCCGGTTCCCGCACCCGTCATCCAGGCCGGGGCCGAAGTTGCCCGAGAGGCGGCGCAAGGGAATCTCTACGCGGCGCAAGGGCGGGAGGTCACGACAACCTCTGTCAAAGCGGGCTCTGTTGCGACAACCAAGTCGTTCACGGAAGGCTCGAAGGCAATCACCGCAGGCGAATCGTTCGCGCTTTCCCTGATCAGGCCTTGGGCCTCAAGCGGTCAAATCAAGATGGTGAGGGGCTGACATGGGGATGCGTGAAGAATTACAGGCTGACCTGGCCGAGGCCTTCGACACTGACCTGGCTGATGCAGTGCATTCGTTCACGGGCGGCGTAACGCTGCCCAGCGAACAGTGGGACCCGGTCACCGAAACCGGCGGCGAACCGGTGGTTATCAGCTACACCGGTCGCGGAATCCTCGACTCTTTCAAGGTCGAGCTGATCGATGGCGTGAACATCAAGGCCACTGACCAGAAGCTGATTGCCCTGACCAACGAAACCACCGGTATTCCGCAGGTTGGGCACAAGATCACCACCAAGAACTTGCTGACTGGCCGGCAGACAACCTATGACGTGCTGAAGCCTGATGTTGATCCGGTGGGTGCCCATTACGAGATTCACTTGCGGGAGGTCTAATGGCTAACAGCGGCTGGAGCACACCACCCACGGCATTCGTTGAGCAGATCAATCAGGAAATGGAAACCAAGGTCAGAACGATTGCCCTGGCCCTGTTGACCGAAGTAATCGAGCGCTCGCCGGTTGGCAACCCCGATCTGTGGAAGGCCAACATCGATTACCGGGCAAAAAACGTCGCGCTGGCCGATGCTTACGACGCCAACGTCGACGCTCGCAACGCCGAGAACACTGGCAAGAAAAAATTCAAAAAGCTGACCAAGGCTGAACGGACGCAGAACTACTTCGTAAAAGACCTGGCCGCTGGCAAGGGATATGTGGGCGGACGGTTTCGGGGCAGCCACATTGTCAGCATTGGCACTGAAGACTTCACCGTAACGGAAGAGATCGACCCGAGCGGGTCCGCGACCATGAGTAAAGGGCAGGCTGCACTCGCCGATATTAAGCCCTACACCCAAGTGTTCATTCAGACGAACCTTCCATACGCCGAGCGCCTGGAGAACGGACACTCCACTCAGGCCCCGAACGGCCTGTATGAATTGGCGTTTATCAGCGTATCCGAGGTTTACCGATGACCTACGAGCAGATTCGTGCGTTGTTTGTCGGCCGTATGGCGGCGTTTGCTGGCATCAAGCAGAAGCTAATCTTCTACCCGAACGCGCCATATCCTGCGGAATACACGGACGAATCTGGCATTTTCAAGCCTCCTGCAACCGGCCTGTGGTGCCGCTTCAATGTGCAGCACGGCACGGCCTTCATGGCAGGCATGGCCGACAAGCCCTACACCCGCAAGCCGGGACGGGTCAGTATCCAGTGCTTCACTCGGGCGAGAACCGGTATCAAGGCACTGACAGAGCTGGCTGACCAGCTTGAAACGCACTTCGGCTACTGGTCGTCCGGGGATCTTGAATGCATGGAAGCGTCTCAGGTCGACGCTGGCGAGTTTGAAGGCTTCTACCAGATCAACGTGAATATCCGGTTCCGCGCCGGCTGACACTTGCGCTACCGCTCCCACCACTCAAGCCCTGGCATTTGCCGGGGCTTTCTGTTTCTGGTCGCAGATAGGAGGCATCCGAAAGCGCTTTCCCTGGGGCGTTTCTGCGGCCGATTTATTCCGGGCATTGTAGGGGATGACTATGGACAAGCTGATTTTTGACGGCATCGAGTTGAAGGTTGTGGATCATGGCGGACAGCCGTGCCTGACTCTGGCTGAAGTCGCGATCGCGCTGTATGGAAAAGGGGGTGATGAAACTGCGACCCCCTTTGATTCTCGCGTCAGAGACCTGTATCGGCGTCACGCCGATGAGTTCACACCAACGATGACGGCTCTCGTCAAGATGCAAACCCGTGGCGGCGAGCAAGAGGTCCGCGTCTTCAGTCTGCGAGGCGCTCACCTGCTGGGCATGTTTGCTCGAACTGAAAGGGCCAAGCGGTTTCGGCGTCAGGTGCTGGACATCCTGGATAACGAAGTCGGAGCTGCGCGAACGCTGACAGCCGAGTTTCACCAGACTCTGCTGGAGTACAGCGGAAAGAAAGCGGTTGCCAGTCTGTGTGGGCGTGGCTTGCGCCAGTGGCAGACCCAGAAACAGCCACTGGAAGCCCGAATCGAGTCGCTCTCTGAAAAAATACAGCCGTCACTCTTGCTCAATTAGAGAGCGTTGGCACCCATCCCACCCGCCCTGTGCGGGTTTTTTATTACCTACACAAAGGTGGAAAGAATGAGCTCCGGCGCAAGAATCGTCAGTCACATCATTCCCGAAGTGACCCCAGGCATCACCCCAACAACCGGCAAGTGGCTCACGTTGCGCCTGACAGGTAACACGCTGACCCCGACCGTAAACACCGCAGCGAGTGACGAGATCACGGACTCGCGTCTCAGTCAGGGCTCGGTGGTCACCAGCGCGGAAATTAAAGGCGACCTTGCGGCCGAGCTGTCGTACGGCTCGTTCGACCAGCTGCTGGAAGCCGCCTTTTACGGGCAGTGGACCAACAACGTGCTGGCGGTTGGCGATGTTCGCCACACCTTCAGTATCGCCAAGGGCTACACCGATGTGGGCGTATATGCCTTATTCAAGGGCGCGCACGTCAGCACCTTCGCCCTTGATATCCCGTCTGACGGCAAGATCACCACGACCTTCAACATGGCGTGCCTGGACTACGACGATAGCGACACGCCAATCGTTGTCGCATCGGAAGGGCCGACCACCACGCCATTCCTGAGCAACAAGAACATCGGCACCATTCTGGTAGATGGCAAATCGCTGGAAGGCACGGCTTGTGTTTCGGCCATGACCATCAATCTGGATAACAGCCTGCAAGCCCAGAGCTGCATCGGTTCCAATCGCCTGGGTCCGGGTGCGCAGATCGCCACCGAAGCCGCGATTACCGGCACGGTCGTGCTGGCCTGGTCTAAGCACGCATGGGAAATCTGGAAGAACACTTTCACGCGCCTTCCAGTTGCCATTCAGTTTCCAATCACGGACAGCCTGGGCAACAAGTACATCTTCAACTTCCCGGCGGTAGAGGTTGACGGCGAATTGCCGAGCGCCGGCAAGCGTGAACTGGTTGAGGTGACGCTCAATTACACGGTGGCCAAGATCAGCCCGACCATCACGCGCGTTCAGTTTGTGGCCGTGGCCAGTGTGGCTGTAGCGCCTGCAACCGCATCTGTCGCAGTGGGCGCAACCCGCCAACTGACTGGTTCGGCGCTGCCCGCAACGGCTGGCCAGAACGTCACCTGGTCCAGCGCTACACCTGGTGTTGCGACCGTGAACGCGGCTGGGCTGGTGACCGGCGTGTCTGCCGGTACCGCCGTCATCACCGCGAAAAGCGTCTCCGACCCAACCAAGACCGCGACGGCAACCATCACCGTCTCGGTTTAAACAGTTCAACCCTTTGGCCTCTCCGGTGATAACGCCCGCCGGAGAGGTCTTTTTTATTGGCGTGGCGTTGAGGAATTGATATGGCTCTCAAACTTAAGAAAAAAGAAGCTCTGCGTGGCGACTCTAAATGGCTGGATTTTGATCAGGACACCAAAGTGTTGCTGTCCGGCACCAACAACACTGAATACCGAATTGCGATGGAGCGATATGCACGGCGTGTTCAGCGCAATGATGCTCAGTTTGGTGAGGGCGAAGTCGGGATTGTCGATGGCGAACTGACTGACCTGCAAAATCACACCATGCTGCTTGCTCACTTTGTCCTCAAGGACTGGAAAGGCGTCCAGGATGAAAACGGCAATGAGCTGAAGTATTCAACGGAGGCAGCCGCCCAGTTGCTGGAGTTCAACCCGGACTTCCTTCTGTTTGTGTTGCGCAAGGGCAAAGAGCTGGCCGCTGAAGGTGAGCAGGAGCTGGCCGAGACAGTGGGAAAGCCATCGACCGATTTAGATGGCAGCGAGACTGGTCAGGTAGTGAAAAGCGGAGCCTGATCTATGCCCAGCTAAAGCTTGATGTTCCCGGTGAGCCTCCGGCCGACCTGATCACCAGGTACTTGCTGAGCACCTTTCACAATGTCTGCAGGGGGCGGCGGTTCGTGGCGACAATGGCTGGAGTCGTTCCGCTGCCTTTGTCGGCCAGAGAGATTTCCGACTGGCTGGAGGCTCATCCGCCGCCGCTGCCGAGACATCACGTCGATGAAGTGATGTTCGCTCTGGATGCCATATGCCTGGCTGAAGAGGGGGAGGATTGATTAATCGCTTCGGTTGAGAGGGCGTTGACAGTGGCAATGCCCTCCTTCCGGCTTCTCGTTATGCCTTGGGTTTTAGCTTGCGCGGTTTTGGGCCGGTGTTTGGCTGAGATTCAGCCTTCTCATCCTCAAGGATACGCAGGGCGCGCACCATAGCAGCTATCAGCTTGTCCTCTTGAAGCTGAGGAAGGTCATCATGCTTAACGAGCAAGCGTTCTTTCTGTATGCCTGTGGTGAATCTCGGAGCTTCTTGTTCGTCGCCACCTTCGGACGGCTCTTCGGCCAAAGGCAAGCCAAGCTTATGGCGGACTACCTCACGCTTTGAAAATGAAGCCTCTAGGCGAGAGATGAGCTCTGCATTCACAGAGCGGCGATTCTCGTCGGCAGAAGCCTTCAGCAGCTCGTAAAGGCTGTAAGGGATGCGGAACTGCGATCTATAAATATCTTCCATGTCACTATCTTGTCACTTGTAAATATTGATTGTATAGTGACTGCGTGTCACTAAGGATGAATTTATGAGAGACCTATCAAGAACTCAGATTCGCTTTCCATGCGAGCTGATGGAATGGCTAAAGCAGCAAGCGCGTGAGCAAAATCGATCAATGAACTCGCAGCTAGTAGAAATTGTTGAACAAGCGAGAGTGAAGGCGAAAAGTGAGCGGGCATAAAAAAACCTCAGCGCCGGCCAGCGATGAGGTTTTGGGTAACGAGATCAACTTCGAGGAAGAAATCGTCATGAACGAGAATAACACAGTGGTCGATATGCGCAAATTCGTGGGTGCCCGCAACGGCGAGGTGTTCACCTCAACCCAGCAGGTCGCGGAGGCATTTGAAAAGCTTCACAATCACGTCATCGCCAAGGTAAGAGCGCTTGACTGCTCTGCTCAATTTTTAACCGACAACTTTTCGTCGGTTCAATTTGAGCATCGGGGCAACACTTATGAAGCCTTTGAAATGACCAAGGACGGCTTCATGTTCCTGGTTATGAGTTTCACTGGTAAGAAAGCCGCAGCCATCAAGGAAGGCTACATTTCTGCCTTCAACTGGATGGCTGAGCAACTTGGTCTTTCCGGCAAGGCGCTTGTAACAAAGGTGGTCGTGGAATCGCTCGGGGCGGAAGGGGCTCTCATTATCAGCAATGTTATGCGCTGCCGTGTAGCCAAGCTTCCAGAGGAGCACAAACGCAGTGCAGTGATGAAGCTGGCTTCTGCTCTGCATGCTCGCTTTGGCGTTCCGCGCATTGAGTTGATTCCTGGTGATCAGTTGGAGGTAGCCGCTAACTTCGTCGCCTCCTATGGGATTGAGGGCGAATATATCCAGGCTGAAAGGTCTGGTGACCTGAATATGTCTCTTGAAAATTGGGTTGAGCTTTGCCCCATAACAAGAGCAGCCCAGGCTTATCAGCCAGCAGGTCGAATGATCCTCAATGGAAAGCTGGTAGCGGACTCCGACACCGTGAAGCCTTTGCAGCGGTTGATAACCAAGTTAAAGCAGCAAGGGGTGGACGTATCAGCCTATGACGCTCACTACCATTTCCTGCTTGAGTATCTCCGTGAGAACCGGCGTTTCTTGGCTGACGCCAGCAAGCTGATGGAGCGGGCGTCAGAGAATCAGTTCGCTTTCCGGCTGGGGGTTGTGGCATGACTGATTTTACTGATGATGACCAGGAGTTGCGCGACATGGTGATGAGTCAAGACGGTCGCCCGATAACGACCTCACTTAAAGTTGCTCAAAAATTTGGAAAGGCCCACGGCAAGGTCCTTCGGGCAATCCGCGATCTTTCCTGTTCCAAAGAATTCAATCGGGCCAATTTTGGATCGATTGAATATCTCGACTCAAAAGGTCGGTCCCAATCCGCATACCAAATGACCAAAGACGGGTGGATGTTTTTGGTTATGGGGTTCTCTGGCGAGAAGGCGGCATCCACAAAAGAAAAGTTCATTCGCGCTTTCAATTGGATGGCCGAGGAACTGAGAAACAAAAACATGTCGTTTGAGCATCGTAGAAACAGCTTGATGCTGGAGTACCAGCAAGAAAAGGGTATGGCCAGCTTTGCAGGGAGGACGATGCGCCGCTGGCAGCTCAAGAAGGCAGGTCTTGAAGGAAAGATCCTTGCAATCCAGCACGACGGCCAGCACGCGCTTCAGTTGGTCTGATCCCTCACCAATCCAAAGAACCCCGCCCATGCGGGGCTTTGGTGCTTCCTTGGGATGATGGTAGATTGCTAGCATTTTTAATTGGAAGGAATCCTTATGCGCCAAAAAATCACAAAACTGCTTATGGCCTTTTTTGTGGCTGCCTCCTTGGCTGGCTGTGCATCTGGCCCAACACCGCAGGACATAGCGAGTGCCGACTACGGTACATCCGTGGACAAAGAGTCTGCCGACGCGCAACTGAAGTCCTATTTTGAAGGGCACCTGAAAGACCCTTATTCTGCACAGTATGAGTTTGGCATCCCGGAAAAGGGTTACATGATCAGCAGTTCCTTCGAGGGACGCCAGCTGTACGCAGGCTACATCGTGACTGCAAGAGTTAATGCAAAGAACAGCTACGGCGGCTATGTAGGCATGCAGACTTATCAGTTTCTCTTTCAGAATGGGAAGCTAGTCAGGGGCAACCTGCTTTCTCCTAGCGGCTTAGCCAATCGCCTTTTTTGATCGTAAGAATAAATAATTAAGTATTAAGACCCGCTTCGGCGGGTTTTTTTACGCCCGGAGAAAAGCATGGCTGAGCAAAAATCCCGCCTGGTGCTTGAAATTGACAGTCGTGATGCCGAGCAAAAAGCAACTGACATTAATAAGGCCCTTGAAGCTCTTGAGGCGCTCGGCCTTCCCACCCAAAGAGCGATGGCCAAGACGGCATCGGGGATTGATGGTGTTGGGAAAAGCTCGACAAAGACTACGGGAGCTATTGATGAGCTTTCGGAGTCGTCGGACAAGGTTGCGGAATCAAGCCTAAAGGTGGGAGAGACGGCCGCTGAAGCGTCGACGCGCTTGCTGGCGATGGCAAAAAGATCGCTTGAGACAAGCGATTACGTGAAGTCGCTTTCTGTCAGCACTACGCAGGCTGGTAATTCTTTCGATTATGCAGCCGAAAAGGCCGAGAGGCTTTCAGATCTAGCGCGCCGCATGCGGGCCGAATCTGACGCCAACGTAAAAACCAATACCACCCTTGCAGGCGGCTCAAGGAAGGCTGCAGTAGCTACTGATGAGCAGGCTCAGGCGCTTGAAAAACTGCTTGGGCAGATCGACCCTGTGACCCGCAAGCTGACCGAAATTGATCGGCTTGAGAAAGAGCTTGCGAAAAACAAGAAGTTTCTCGATGCCGACACATTTGCCGACTATCAATCAAAGATCGCTGCAGCGCGCAAAGCTATCGGGGGTATTGGCGACGACCTGAAGAGCTTCGGCCTGACTACAAAGGGCTCGCAGCGTGATGCTGCGCAGCTTCTCAATGCGCTGAAGTCAGGCGACTGGCAAGGTGCCGCCCGGAATTTTCAGCAGATCAGCGTTTCCTCTGGCGGAGCCTCCCAGGCCTTAAGGTCTCTCGGCGGGTCCGCACTTGGGGTTGTGAACCCGTTCACTGTTGCAGGGGCTGCGGCGGCTCTATTGGCCCTGGCTTACAAGCAGGGAAGCGATGAGGCCTCAGCATTCACATTGTCATTGGCGACGACTGGCAATACGGCGGGGACGACTACCGCGCAGTTGGCAACAATGGCGAAACAAATTTCGAATACGGGCGGGACCACGGGCAAGGCTGCATCGGTCCTTGCTCAACTGGCCGCATCGGTGCGAATTCCCATTTCGTCATTCGAGGCCCTTACTCGCGCAGCCATGGACTATGAGTCGGCGACCGGGCAGGCGGCCGAGGAAACCGCGAAGAACTTTGAAAAGATCGCCAAGGACCCGACCGCAGAGATTCTCAGGCTAAACGAGTCGATGAATTTCCTCACGGCGTCGACCTACGAGCAAATCAAAGCCTTGCAGGATCACGGGGATGCGCAGGGGGCGGCCGCCATTGCAAGTGACGCATACGAGGAAGGCTTGTCGCGAACATCAAAAATCGTGCGCGAAAACCTCGGGTATCTCGAGTCGAGCTGGAATGCCGTCGCTAGCGCAGCCAAAGGCGCCTGGGACGCAGCTCTCAACATCGGCCGCGAGAAGACCGTCGATGACAAGTTAAAGGCTTTGCGAGAGCAGCTTGACGCTATTGCAGAGGCAGAAGCCCTAAGAGACAAGCGTGACCCGCGAGGACGCCCGGCTGACCCACTTTCAAATCTGACCCCAAATGACGATTTCCGAAAGCAGGCTCTGCAGGCTCAAGAAACTCAACTCCTTATCCAGAAAGCCGAGGATGAGCGCCGCGCCTCGGCCAAGGGGTTTGCCCAGCAAATGCAGCGGCAGTCGCTGGATGATCAGTTGACGCTTGATAAGATCAGGGACGACTCAGCATCAAATCAGAAAAAACGTGACAAAAAGATTGAGGAATATCAAGCAGTTGTAGCGCGTCGCGAACTTGAGGCAAAGAAAAAGAACGACAAATCTTTGCTTATTTCTGCTGAGCAGCAGGAAAAAGATATTGCAGCCATCAAGGAGAAGTACAAAGACCCCAAGACCCCGAAGACCAAGGCTTACCGCGAGGACGCGGGTCAGAGGATGTTGGACCAGGCCCGGCAACAGTTTGCAGTCCTTCAAGAGCAATCAAAGGTAATCGCGGATCAAACGACAGGGACTGTGACTTTAGGTGCCGAAGCCAAAAAGCTCATAGCGCTTGAGACTACGCTGGCCGAGCTTAAGAAAAAGGGCACACTGACTGTCGCGCAGAAGCAAATTCTGGCAATGGGAGAGCTGAACGTTGCGCAGCAGAAGCTCAACGCTGGGCTTGAAAAGCAGAATCAGCTTTCAGCGGTACAGTTGGAAAATGCTGCGCGACTAAAGGCTTATCAGGATGGTCTTAACGCCGAGCTGAATCTGGCTCAGGAAGGCCTGAACAATAAGAACGCCGGAACCGGTCTAGGAGACAGGGCAAAAGCGCGCCTTCAGGAAGACCTGAAAATCCAGCAGGATTATCAGAAGCGCATCAATAAACTGACCAATGATTACAACAACAGCACGGATAAGTCGGTAGGCCGCAAGCAGCTCTATGATGACGAAGTGGCTTCTGCTAAAGCCGCGCTCGACAAGCGGCTCGCCATGCAAAAAGAAAGTTACGCCAAGGGGGAAGAGTTGCGGGCCAACTGGCTCGCGGGAACCTCAGATGCGTGGCAAAACTATGTCGATATGGCTTTCAACTACAACCAGCAAGCCCAGGATGCAACTTCGCAGGTTCTGGGCAATACGACATCTTCGATTTCAGATCAGATTCAGGGGCTTCTGAAGGGCACGACCAACTTGGGCAACGCCTTTTTAAGCCTAGGCGAAACGATGGGCAGCTCGATCCTTCAGGCTCTATCTGAAATCACTGCAAAGTGGGTTGTTACGCAGGCCCTGAAAATGGCCGGCATCGAGGCAGAGACAGGTGCGGTCGTCGCGTCAGAAGGAATAAAGACGACTGCAAAGGTAACAGGTGATGCTGTCGCAACAGGTTCGTCGCTGGCATCCATTGCAACCATATTGAGCGCAAACGTCGCAGCAGCGGCCACTACCGTTACGTCATGGCTTCCTGCGGCTCTCGTCGCGTCTATCGGGTCATTTGGTGCTGCAGCCGTTGTTGGGGGTGGCGCTCTTGTGGCTGCCTACGCGTTGCTCAAAGGCTTCTCCGACGGCGGCTACACCGGCCCCGGCGGCGTCAACGAAGTCGCCGGTACGGTGCACAAGGGTGAGGTCGTCTGGAGCCAAAAAGACATCAGCCGTCACGGTGGTGTCGCGATGGTGGAATCACTGCGCAAGGGCAACGTATCGCCTATCGGCGCTGCTCGAGCTGCTTCAGCCCAGCCACCTGCAGCACCTGGCGCGGCTGTGACTCCCAACATGAATGTCCAGATATTCAATAACAGCAATAGCCAGGTGAGTACCAAGCGGGATCAAAGGGGTCAGCTGCAGGTGCTTATCAACGCCGTCCGAGAGGATTTTCTGGCAGGGGTGGCTTCTGGTGATTCGGATTGGGCGCGGGGCATTGAAGGCACCTACCACGGTATGCGGAGGGAGAGATGAGCCTGATTGAACGCGTGTACGCCTCCGGCGGTGACGTGATCATCGACACGTTGGAGTTAACGTGCCCGGTCTGGACGGAACCGGTGCTGATTTGCGGCGGGTTTGAGGACCAAACCTGCGGCATTGAGGATGGGCGCACTTTGCAGTTCATCGCTGCCGGCATTGATGTGTCGCTGCCGAAGAAGAGCAACAGCGTGAGTCAGACGATTAACTTCGCCATCGATAACGTGCTGGGGGAGGCTCAGCACAAGATGGACCAGGCCAAGGCGGCGGGTGCGTCGATCATGCAAACCTACCGCCGTTATCTGGCCAGTGATCTGTCGCTGCCGGCTGAACCGCCGATTCGAATGAAGGCTTTTGGTGCCGGGGTCGAGGGCCCGACCGTACAAATCACGGCGGGTTACAGCGATCTGATCAATCGGGCATTTCCCCGCGACAGGCTGAACACGCTGAATGCGCCCTGCCTGAAGTACCTGTAATCAATCCAATGAATCGAGGTGTTTATGGTTGACGTCATCGTCAGGACTGAGGGTGGAGTGTCACTCCGATCTGTCACGGCACAACAAAACGGGTGCTCTTTGGTGCTGCTGGCAGAGCGATCAGATCTCGCCGAAAGCTCGACTGAAATGAGCCCCATTGAATTGCGGCAGGTGCTGGCGAGTGTTCTCGGTGAAGGCGCTTGCACGGCCGCTCTGGATAAAGTCCTGCTGGAAAACGCAAGGCTCCTGGAGCTGGAAGGCAGCATTCTGAAAAAAGCTGAAATGCTCCGGAATAATTTCTGGGATGCCTCTGATGATGTTGGGGCCGCCGGGGCAATCCACGGGGGGATAACAAGCCTCTGGATGGATATGGAGGCGCTTGCAGCGCAGAGAGACCAACTCCAAGAGAAGTTGGTCGCCGGATGATCGTGTTATTGAGCTCGCTTGATCTCAGTAATTCGCTGTTTGCCTAGTGGGGACAGGGCATCGGTGGCGGTGGCGCGAATTCGAAATCTTCCAGAAACCATCTCGGTAACAGTGAAGTTAATCAGCTTCTGCTTGGACAGTATCAAGGCTGCCTGGTCGTTTATTGCGCCAAGCAACTCTCCAAAATCAATCTCCTCGTTGCCGTATTTATCAAAAAGCGAGAGCGTGTTATCGAGCTGTTGCTGTGTGACAGCGTTAACCATTTCTGATCTCCCAGATCATTAGAGCGCCGAAGTTGGCGCAACCCCAGTCCTTGGGCTTGCAGGCAAAGGGCTGAGGTAGTCCTCGTGCGTAAAGGCACAAAGCTACTACGCACCCACGCTCTGGCGTTACTGAGTTTTTAGCCAGTTTCGAGATATTCCCATGCTCACCAAATACTTACTCGCGCCCTACGTGGACGGCGGGCGGGGCCCGGCTGCGTTCGATTGCTGGGGGCTCTGCATTGCTGTTCGTCATGAACTGCTGGGCCTGCCGCTGCTGCCCAGGCTGGACGGGGTAGACCGCCACAACCCCAGGGCCTGCATCAAAGCTTATCGGGCTCTCTCGGGGGGGATGGAGGTTTGCGAGCCGGAGCCAGGCGCGATTGCGGCCGTGCTGCGAGGCCGGTACTGCCCTCATGTCGGCGTTGTGATTGCCATCGGCGACCGCCTGGCCGTGCTGGAAACCAACCCCGGATCCGGGCCGCGCTGGCTGTACCTGCGCCAGTTTGAAGCCAATTACTTAAAGGTCGTTTATTACCGTGATCAGCCTATTCCCGAATAAGTTAGACGGCGCTGCCCTTGAGGTGCACAAGACTAACCGGCGTATGACACTGGACGCCTGGCTGAGAAGTATTTCGCCGAGCTACGAGCCACGCGAAGTGCCGCCGATCAGCATCACCGTCAATGGCGAGATCATCGAACCGCATCGTTGGGCGGACGTTGAGTTTGCGCCTGCCGATGAGGTTGAGGTGCGCGTAGAGCCCAAAGGCCTGGTAGTCGCTATCGCTGCGGTGATTTCTGCCGTCCTGATTGCTGTGGTGATGTCGCGCAACATGGCGGCCGTGCCAGGTATGGCGACGATGGGGCAGGGCAAGGGGCTGAACGAGGTGTCGGCCAAAGGCAACAAGGTCAAGCTCGGCGATATCATTCGTGAGATTGCAGGCTGCCAGCGGGTTTATCCCAGCTACCTGACACCCTCGGTGCGCCGCTTTGTTGACCGCCGGGCGCAGTGGGTTGAAATGCTGCTCTATGTCGGCAAGGGCAAATACCAGATCCCGCTGAACAAGGTGAAAGTGGGCGAGACGCCGCTGATCAGCCTCGGCGCAGACGCGCAGATCGCCATCTACAACCCGGGCGACGACCTGTCAGGCGAATCGGCTGCCCAGTGGTGGCACAGCGCATCAGAGGTGGGTTCCAGTGCCAACGGCTCCGCTGGCCTGAAACTGACTGTCGCCACAACCCTGACGCGGTTCGTCACGGCGTCGGTGCTGCAGTTCAACGACAAAACCATTTCGATTCCACCCGGTGCGGGCTCATTTCCGGAGGATTGGACCAGCAGCCTGATTGTCAACGTGCTCTCGCCTTATCCCTATACCGTGATTGATGGCGGTGCCGGGCGGGACATCATCACCGGCGATCTGGCGATGCTCGCGCCGTACCCGGGCATGCCAATTGATGTGGATGGCGCAAACGCCGGCAGTTACGTGGTGCACGCTTACACGCCGTACACCCCGGCCATTCCGCCGAGCGCGGGCACAGCATCCACCCTGACCGGCAGTGCAGCACCGGTGCGGTTTGACTTCGACGTCACACCGCTGACATTCACGATCAGCCTAGGCCCGACGCCGTTTACGATCACGCTGGACAGTGCCACGAACGACCTGGACGGCCTGGTGGCGACCTTCAATACCGCGAAAGACACCGCACCCTTTGTCGGCAGCGCCACTTCTGGCCGACTGCGCATCACGGAGACTGGGCCGTTTACCGGGCTGGCCCTGACGTCGTCGGGCGCTTCTGCCGTGCTTGGCTTCAACCCGGCCAGAGTGACCGGTACCGCAGCCAGCAACGGCGCGCCCGAACAGCGTGCCGAAATGACCCTGAATTACGACAGCGGCCAGCCAGTCAACGGATTGGCTGCCGGGGAGGGCCTGGCAACAATCGGGCCTCGAGGCCTGCGTTATCGAGTGGTTGCGGCCGGTGTGGGTACGCTTTCCGTGGAGCGCCTGACCGCCAGTGGCAACACCGACGCAACCTGGCCAGGCTTCAGTCAGCAGGAAACGATTCATGGCCGTATCAGCCTGGACTCTTCAAACCTTGAGGGCGGATACCGGGGCTCGTTTGCCGCGTGCCCTGAAGGCGAGCTGGTCACTGAGCTGGAGTGGGACGTCTTTTATTCAGGCGGCCTGATCGGCATCGGCAAGACGGGTTACGAGTACTCAATCTGGTCGAGCCATGTGTTCGAGTACCGGGACATGGCCAAGGCCGGTGCCTGGACCGTGCGACCCCAGACCGTTATCGGCAACTCGCTGGATGCCCAGGGTTTCACTTATCGTGAGGTTTTGCCGTATCCGATGCGCCCCGAGTGCCGTATCAGGCGGATCGCCACCGGCGGCGGCGTCAACTCGTCTGAGTGGCATGACGAAGTGATGTGGTACGGCCTGCGCGGCAAAATGATGAATGCGCCGACCCGTTACGAAGACATGACCGTCATTGCCGTGCGCGTGCGTAACGGCGATCGCCTTTCAGCTCAATCGGAAAGCCTGATCAGCCTTGAACCCACGCGAGTACTGCCGGTGCGTTCCGGCGGTAAGTGTGTCGGGGAAGCGCCCACGCGGGATATCGTGCCGTGGTTCCTGTACATCGCCAGATCGGCCGGGTACACCGATGCAGATATGGACATGGCCGAACTAGACCGCCTGAACGATGTGTATCGTGCTCGCGGCGACACCTTCGACATGACCATCGACGATGCCAACACGGCCAAAAATGCGATGAATGATGTGCTGGCCGCCGGGTTTTCCGAACTGACCATCAATCGCGGCCTGCTGACGCCAGTTCGTGACGAGCCGCGTATCCAGTTCGAGCACATGTACACGCCTCAAAACATCACCAAAGGGCTCAAGCGGCAACTGGTGTTTCCATCGAGCGACGACTTTGACGGTGTGGATGTTGAGTACTTCAGCTCGACCACCTGGGCGTGGGAAACCGTCGAATGCCGCTGGCCGGGCGATGAGGGCAACAAGGTCGAAAAGATCAAGGTGCCGGGCGTCTCCGACAAAACCCGCGCCTGGCGCATTGGCATGCGTCGACGTGGCCACCAGAAATACCGCAGTGACACGTACCGCTGGGGTACGGAGTACGACGCCCTCAACTCCAGCTACCTGAGCTACACGGCGGTTGCCGATGATACGCCGGGGTATGGCCAAAGCTCGCTTCTTGTGAGTGCAGTGGACACACCCCAAGGCATCATCCTTGAAAGCTCAGAAGAGTTTGACTGGTCTGCTGACGGGTCGCATGTCATTGCGCTTCGTCGCCTGGATGGCTCGCTGTCGGGCCCATGGCCAGCCACTTACATCGATGAAAACCGCGTCAGCGTGCAGGAACTGGACTTCGTCCCTGAGTTTGTTTGGGGGATCGAGCCGCCGCACCTGCTGTTTGGTCCGGTCCATCGGTGGACTTTCCCCACACTGGTCACTGTCGTGAGCCCGTCTGGCTCAGGCGATGTCACCGTAGAAGGCATGCCCTACGACGACCGCGTTTATCGCTACGACAACAGTGCACCCGCGTGACCCCTTCAGCGGCACAAAGAGGCAGTAAATGATTGCATACCCCGAGAATCTGCCCACGCCGCAACGCGACGGTTACGGCTTTCAGGCAGTCAGCCCGATGGCCAGTTCCGAGCTTCAAAGTGGGCGCACCCGGCAGCGGCGTAGATTCACCTCAGTGCCAACCGTCGCGACGGTTACCTGGTTGTTCAGCGCGAGTGAGGCGGCATTCTTTGAAGGCTGGTTTGAATACATCCTGCTGTCCGGGTCGCTGCCGTTTAATTGCCCGCTACGAAGCCCGCTGGGCTTTGAGAGCTACACAGCGAACTTCGTCGACATCTACAACGGCCCCTTTTTGGTTGGCGTCGATTACTGGCGGGTCGAAGCGAAACTCCGGCTGATCAAACGCCCGCTGCTGGACAAGGAATGGGTGGTAGGTGCACCGGATTACATCCTCAATGCAGACATCTTCGATAGGGCCATGAACCAGAAGTGGCCCGGACAGCCCGAATAACCCCGCATACACCTTCCGGCAACTCTCCGGAGTAACCAACACGCATGACCTGCCCACTGCCTTGATTGCAGTGCCGAAGGCGTGCCTGCGAGAAAACCACATGGCCAACAACACCGGCAACCCAATCGGCTCCACGTCTGCAAAAGACTTGAGCGATAACGCTGAGAATCTCGATCGCCTGTCACTCAGCGACGAGTACGAATACCTAGACCGTCTTGGGCGTCCGCGTAAAACACTGAAGTGGATTGAGGATGCAGCGTTGGCGATTCCTGCTATTGAGGCGGCGCAGCGTTCTGAGCAGCAGGCTGAGCGAGCGTTTTCTGCGAAGACTGAGGCTGAGTCCGCAAGGGATGCTGCTCAGCTTTCGGGCGGGGTTTATCCCGATGTTGCTACCGGATTGGCAAGCATGGCTGATGGCAAGTATTTCAGTGTTCCTTCTCCTGAGAGCAGTGAGTACCTGATTCTGTTTCAGAAGGTCTCCAATGCGGCAGTAGAGGTTAAGCGCTATCCGAGCGCCGCCGTGCTCAACATTGCCCGTCGTGGTAACTATGTACTATCCGGCCGCGCTACAAAGGTGGAAAAAATTGCAGGGACCTCTGACTACCTGGTGAGTTGGGGGCGGCTCTATATCTTCACGGGTACCGGTAAGGCACAAGCCTACGTGCAAGCCGTTACCGATTTGACGGTGCCCAATGGCAAATGTGCTTATGTCGATTTGGCTGCGGAGTTGGTGGGGGGTGAGTATGTTGTAAAGGTCTCTGAACTCCCGTTAGCGACCACTGCTAATCCGCCGGGCTCCTACATCGACGATAGCAAGATCATTCTCTTTACCTGTTTGAGCGGCATTGTGGGGGGCAAGCTTTACCCGCAATACCAAACGGTGGCCGACGGTGCTGTGGCCAGAGGGGCGTTGACCACGCCAATGCAGAACATTGTGGATCGAGCGGGCTGGCATGTAGTCGGTAAGGCCACGCAGATCCAGCGACGCGTGAGTACCCCGAGCACTTACGGGATTAGTTTCCCTGAGTTGATGATCACGGGAGGCGCGACTTTTGGTTCCAAGAAGGTCGCACCGGTTACCGATCGTGGTATCCCTGTGGGCGAAGCTATCTATGTCGATCTCGACGGGGTGCCGAACGCGAGCGGCCAGTTGGTTGCAGAGGTGACCAATGGCGGTTTCGCTGCCGGTATGGCCACTGCGGGCGCGTTTGTATCCGATCGTAAGATTTACTTGTTCATCAACGGCGCGTCGGGGCTGGCGGGCCCGTTGGCTCAGCAGCCCATTTCCACAGGCTTCATTGATGATGTGCTGAAAAACCGTACCACGCGATCTGCCTATACAGTCGTAGGTGACCTGAGCGCCTTCGCCATGAGCGGCACGTCCAGCGTACTGTCCTTCAATGACCTGCGTGTGTCGCAGGGCGCGGGTACGAGCGCGTTGGTGGTGGCGGGAATGGCGGACGTGTCGGTTCCTACCGGGCGGGCGCTGTTCGTCGACCTGAACTCGGCCCCCGTGGACGGAAAGCTAGTGGCCCAGGTCACAACGGGCGGTTATACGTCTGCATCAGGCAATCTGAGTGCTGGATCATTTATCGACGACGCAAAAATCTACCTGTTCGTCAATGACCCGTTGGGGCATGCGGGTGTGCTGGCAGGGCGAAAGCCGCTCAGCGTGGAGGTGTACCTGGGTGATGTGTGGCTCAAGCAGACTCCGTGCAACATCGTGTTTGACCCCGCGACCCGCACCCTGAGCTGGGACAATTCCCTGATCCTGCCAACGCCGGGAGGGCAAGGCCGGATCAATCTGGCCGCAGGCTCGTTCACCTTTACAGCGGATACCTTCAACGTCGCCTACCTAGACCTGGGGGTGTCCACCAGTACTGGCGACACCCCGGCCAGCGCGGTAAAAGGGGGGCGATACTATGGATCCACCAACGCCGACCGATTCCGGGGCACGCCCCGCCAGGTGCCGATGTTCTATTGGAACGGGGGCAGTGACTATGGCTCGTTAGGTGGCTTTCCAAGCGCCTCTGCGCCAGGTGCGGCGGTGGTTTCGACGCTGGCGAATGATGATGTGGTGGTGAAGGTAGGGGTCAACACGCTTAGCGCTTTCGTGAAGGGAGCTAAATCCGGCTCGAAAAAGTACTTGGAGCAAACCATCGGCTATGAAAACAAGCCGTTCGACCCAACGGGCGCAGATGCTTTTGGCAACTCGGACCTTTGGCGGCTGAAACATGGCTATGAGTGCGATTTGCTGGCGGAGGCCATTAGCTTTCCCCGGACCCGGGCGGGCCGGGCGATAGTCAGTGGTGGCGAGATGGCGGGGGCGTGGCTGGAGGAAGGAGCCCCGGATTACATCGGTGGCTACCATGGCGACGAGATCAAAACTCATGCCGCGCTGTTTCTGGACGGTGTGCAGATCCCGTTCAATACGGTTGCCACCTATGTTGGCAAGAAGCTGCAGCTTGTTCAGTATTCAAAGCTGTTCAAGTGCAATACCCAGACGGAGGTGGCCACCCACTCTAAGCGCGTGACCATTAGCCATGCCGAAGGCGGCATGCGGATCGAGCTGTCGCAGCAAGTGGTGTGGTCTCAGGCCTTGGTACTCAAGGCCGCGATGATGACCATGCTACCGATCAAACGATTGTTGGCCGACACAAGCGGGGATGTCATTACCAACACCGCCATGCGAGCGCCTTATGCCTCGACCGAGGATGTGTCCGCAACCGGGTTTGCTCAGGTGACTACCTTGGGTTCGTTGCCCGATGCCCAGCTCTGGGGGCCTACCGGTATCTCGGCCAGCGTTCAGATTTTGAAACACCCAGGCTTGCCGAGCTGCGGGTTCTACATCTCCAGTGCGGTCAACTACAACAAGTTTTACTACAGCGTGGCCGGCAGCACGGTTAGCACTATGGGAGGCACAACACATATCACGCAGCCGGGTGAGGCGTGGGATGTGGAGAGCGTTATCAGGATTACCACCACACTCTGAAGAGGCCTTCGCGCCTGGAGAAGCCTATGCCCATTACATCGCAGCAACTGCTGCAGATCCTCCCGAACGCCGGCCAAGTTGCCGGCGTTTTTGTGCCTGTCTTAAACACCGCAATGAACCGATATCAGATCGTGGGCCAGAAGCGCATGGCGGCCTTCATTGCCCAGGTTGGCCACGAGTCCGGTCACCTGACGCGCCTGGTGGAGAACCTGAACTACAGCGCTGACGGGCTGGCCAACACCTGGCCCAATCGCTACGCCGAGCCAGACGGCAAGGGCGGCTACGTCAAGGTTATGGTCAAGGGCAGGCCGCGCAACAAACCCAACGCCTTGGGCCTGAGCCTTGCGGGCAAGTCTGAACAGATCGCGAACAACGTCTACGCCGGGCGCATGGGCAACACCGCGCCGGGCGATGGCTGGAAGTATCGCGGTCGCGGCCTGATCCAGCTCACCGGCAAGACCAACTACCAGCTGTGCGGCGAAGCGCTGGGCCTGGACCTGCACGCACAGCCTGAGTTGCTGGAGAAACCGCAGCACGCCTGCATGGCCGCTGCGTGGTTCTGGGGCAGTAACGGGTTGAACTCGCTGGCCGACAAGGGCGACATTGAAACCATCACCCGGCGCATCAATGGCGGGCTGACGGGGTTGGCCGATCGCCAGACGCTGTACGCCCGGGCGCTGAAGGTGTTGGCGTGAGCCCGGCCCGTTGGCTGGGCCTTGCGCTGCTGCTGGCCATTGCGTGCATTGCCACATGGAAAGTGGACGCCTGGCGTTACGGCAAGCAACTGGCTGACGTGCGCAAGGAATTCGCCGACTACAAAACCGGCATAGCCACTGCTGCAACAAAAGCCAGCGAGGAAGCCCGCGTGCTCGAGCAGCAACGCCAACGTGACATTGAAAAGGTACGAACCGATGCTGCTGACCAGAAACAGAAAGATGATGCTCTTGTTGATTTGCAGCGCGCTGACGGTGACCGGATGCGCGAGCAAGTCGGACAATTACTTGCCGACAAAGGAATCCTCAATACCCGCCTTACCGAGCGAGGCAAGACAATCGAAGACCTTGTCGATCTGCTCGCCGAGTTGCGATCAGAAGCTGATGGATATGCGGGAGAGTTGGCGGCAGCGCTTACAGCAAGTCGTCGGGCCGGATTTGCCTGTGAGGCCAGCTATGACGCCGTAGCTGGGCGATTTTGAAGATGGGTTAGGTAATAGGAAAAGCCCCAACTGCTGTCAGTCGGGGCCTAAATCTACGTTAATCCTTGATGTAGATTTTGAATGGCTTGCCAACCGCGCGCTGGATCAGACCATTTTTCAGTCGGCGGCTCCAGCGGAGGATGAACGTGCCTCGTTCGTCGGTATAGACCATGTCTATCTCCTATTACATGTTGGCCACTACTTGCTCGGTATGGACAGACATGTTGATCGGGGCTAGCATGTACACCTGCTTAGGAATGTATCTGCTTGCTGATCACATCTGTGGAAAGTGAGTGGAGGACTTTCCTGGTAGGTTTAGGCCTACCACCTTTCTGGCTGGTTGCGGTAGGACGCGACCAGCCAGAAATTTCTAAATTTCTTTTATTACGCGCACTTCTTTTCTGCCTTCCAAACGTTGCCTCCCTCCTTAAAGAAAAACTCAGTATCTTTTTTCTCCAAGTGGTTGATTTTTTCTAGCAGCTCTCCAACGATGCTCGCCTCGTTCTGGCTTTCTAGATAGAGATTTCTCAAGACCATATCAGCCGTTTTTTGTATCGGGTTTTCGCCTGACTCCCACTTTTTAACAGCTTCTTCTGAGTACCCAATAACGCCGGCCAAGGATTTTCTGGTCAGTTTTATCTCGTTTCTCAGAAAGCGAAATTCATCGCCTGTCAAAAGGGTGTCCTTTTCCACTAACGATAAGGCTATTGCCTTGTGGAGGCCTTTGACGTTTTCGATGTGAAAAATCGGCTTGCCATCACTGGAGATGCCTTCTGTGTAGCCGTTTCCAAGCCACACGTTAGACAGACCACAAGCTACATAATGGAACTGGTCCATTTCATTTCACCTCAATTGATGCAGACAAGACCTCTAGCCAGGAGTCATCCCGGGTAAGGGCAAAATAAATACTTACAAGGCCTTCGTGGGAGTGGAAGGATATTGTGCCGCGAGCTTCGTCATCATCGATCTCCAGCCCGCTACGTTGAACCTCTCCACCAGACAAACAATCCCATATCTGCGGCATGGAAAGAACTCTTGCGCTCGCAAGGTCATTTACGTCTTGGGAATAAGCAACTTTCTCCAAGTCTTCTGCTACAGAATTTACACGCCTCGTCAAATTCTTCGGATGGTCTTCGAATTTTGCAATAATCACACTTCTGCTATGCATAAGAGCTCATCCGCTTTTTTCTAAGTATAGGTATATGATACCTGTTACACAATAGGGCTTGACGTGTTTTTATCTGACGCGGCAGATGGATTTTTCTGACATCTATGTGTGCGCGCTTTTTGGAGTCTGGCTCATTTAGTGATTCCTCCCCAGGCGCAAGAGGCCGAGGTTCCGCCCGGCAGCGGCAGGATTGCAGAAAGCTGATTCGCTCGAGTTGAAGGTGAGGGCGCTGCTTGCGGAGCGCCGTCAGCGGATCGGCTACGAGCGGGAGTTGGTTACAGCGGTTAGTGCTTGTCAGTAAGAGAATGATCGCTAAGGCGCTTGGCAGAGGTCATACATGATCTACATTAAAGCCTTGCCACCCAATTCAAGCGCTCAAGAGAGGCTCTATGGCTTGGCTTATACGGGTATCAGTGCCACAAGGAACTCGCTATCTCTTGGGTACCGCTTTCGATATCGAGCCACTTTTTTCTCCGGATCAAGGTTGTACCAAGGATCCATCCACCCACTGGGCGTCTTAAGAAGATAGTGCTCGTCTTTGTAACGAGATTTTCCTCCGATACAAACAATTGTCCCGTCGGAAAGTGGCACTTTAGAGTCCCAATCGGCAATTACTTTTACCCCTTCAGCCTGGAGAGCGAGTGCAATGTCGTGGAGCTCAAGGCCGTATGGCTTGGCATTGACTGATCGGCCTTTAATATTTTCAACGAGCTTCTTTGCCTCTTGATAGGTAATGCCTAAAAGTGAGGCTACACAGGCTGCTCCGCAGCCCCACTCATCTTCTTGTGACACCAGATCGTATTGCTTCACAAATTTGTCCTTAATTGGTGATTGGTTTTGTGGGGAGGCACTGCGCTATCTGACTGGCTAGATGATAGGTCTTTTGTTCTGATTTGCACGAACGGGTGTTTTTTCAGGTGAGGATGTTTCGGCAGGACGCCGGGGAGGGGACGATAAAGCGTGCGTGACTTTTGCGTGACTCTCTCAAGCAGCTACAGGTATCTATGGCTATTCGATTGCAGCGAGCGCCAGAGATAACAGCCGTATTCAAAGGGTTTGCCATGCTTCTGCGAGCATGGGGTGCTGGTGTGCGAGGTAGACTTGCAGCGAGGTGGTTGCCAAATCACTTTTTCTTCCGTTGATGATTGGCTCCTATTGGCAAAAAGCTGACGTTTGAGTGCGCTTAGATAATCTAGGAAATTTCAGATCGTCTTCCTATCTCAGGGGAGCCCGAGACGGGCGTGCAATTGATCGATCGCCGTCCCATGACTTTTGACGCCAAGCCACGTTATGGACACAAAAAACGAACAATTTCGCAAGCTCTATTTATAATTTATCTAGCTATGTTAATGTAGGTATCTAGCTAGATAAATATATCGAGGAGAGCCGTCATGGACAATTCGTACATTGACCCGAATACCGTCTTGAGCCCACGCGGAAGTGTACAAAACCTGGAGGTGTTGTATGACGGTGGTGCGGGGTCTTTTTCCCTTGCGAGGATGGAGTGGGATGGTCGGGACGCTCACGGCTTTCGCTGGAATGGATACACCGATAGAAAAACCGGCAAAGTAAACAAAGGGAGCCCCATCTCCACAGGCCATCCAATCTGGATGATTCTCCCGACAGAGATGGTTCAAGCAATGGACTTTGAGGCGATCATCAACCGCAAAACGCTGAACCAGAGGGTCGTAAGCGAAATCAAAGCCTTGGTCGAGACTAAGAAAACCCAAGATCCAGAAGGGTTCTCCCTGACCTATGAAGCGGATGCGAATGGCGTAGATTACAACGTCATTGAAGAGATCAAAGAGGCGCTGATGAACGACAAGATCAACATAATCAGCGTCAAAGAAAAAGGAAGCACAACACTTTTCAACGTTGCATATTCCTGAAAATTAAAGAAAGAGCGTCTGTCTGGCCGCCTGTGGTCACTGTTACTGGCCACGAAGCGGCGGAAGAAATGATCGAGACGATATGAGCTTTAATAAGCATGATAATCATGCCGCGTCGAGAAAAAGAGCACAGCTTCCTTACCCTAAGTAGCCAGTAAAAATGCCATATTACGATCCGCGGATAGTGCCGGCTCATGGCGGCCCTGCCGCAAATGTCTATCTAGTAAACGAAGCTCCAGGGCCAAGTGAAGCTGAAGCTCTGATACCGTTGTTTGGTCAGCAGGGGGCAAACCTTTACCATTCTTTGCGCAAGGCTAGGATATCTTGGGCATTAGCAGAGATGGAATTTTGTTGGCCAATTAAGTCGCTCGATAACGCGAATCTAAGCCATCTGAAGCGTAATTGCAGCAAGAGAGGCTTCTTAGACCTGCGCTCTGAACATATAAAATGCACAAATGCATTTCCTCAATGGCCAAAAACTGACGAGCATTCAACGGATTTCGTCGATCCAAATAAAGTTGATGTACTTTCCCCCAGTAATTTGAAAAGGTTGAAGGGCGAAATACCTAAACGTCATACTGTGCTGCTGGTGTGTGGTGAGTTTGCTTATTTAGCATGTTCAGGAAAAAAAATTGTCGAACCGTCCACGAGGGAGCGAACTGCCCTAACCGCCGACGAACTGAAATGCATCAACGAGAGGCTAGGCTCTAGTTTCATGTGTGGCTGGTACATGGGACACACTAGGAGATGGGGGCTTAATGTTGAAAAGACGTCTGCCGTTCTTAAGCAAGTGGCGGGTGCAGTTCATTGGGCGATTGAGCGAGCTGACTAAACACCCCCTCGAGCTGAATGTGCGCAAAAACTTTGCTGCAGGCCGCGGTCTTTCGTTACGCAGGGTACGAGCGGCAGCTGATTACTGCAGTTGGTGCGTATAGTTAGAGGTGTCTTTATTCGGCAGAACGCGGGAGGAAGGCTAAAAACCTCAGTGACTTTTCGAGTGACATCGTTACTCGTCATCCAGCAGCGGTGGGCGTTGTTGCAGCGAGCGCCGGTTGCTGGAGTCCCGTATTTACTGGCGCTGAGTAAGTCCGGCTTGAATGGGGTGCCAGGCGGTAGTTTGAGGTCGGCAGGAAATCAGGGAGGGGAAAACCAGTTGCCCGTTCTGCCTGTGATTGGACGGACTGAGTGACAGCCTCTTTGCTGAATTTGCTTAGAATCCTGATGGCTGCTGAAGTTTTGCTTAAGCAATGCGATGGTTTGATCTAACTATTTGAAATATATAGGGTTTTAAGGTTGATCGACACGATCCATCATGGGGGCCACGCTGAAGCGCCGGGACAGCTCGTGGCCAGTGTTTACGCGGGATGTAGCTGTTTTTTCTAGCATTTTGCTCTACGTGTTTAAGGCGTGTATTAGGGGTGTTTCAGGGCGTTTTTGGGGCTCGGTGGTACGATGTACCACTCAAAAACTGTCGCGTACCACTCTCGATAGGGCGACCATCAGGGCAAGAAAACTGGCAGATGGGACGGTGAGCTATACGGCTCAAATCCGCATCAAGCGCGACGGAGTGCAAGTCTACCAAGAGAGCCAGACTTTCGCCCGTAAACAGGCCACCCAAGTGTGGGCGCGTAAGCGCGAGACGCTGTTGGATGAGCCCGGCGCGATCGAACAGGCCGCCGCAAGAAATGGAGTGGGATATGCCGCGTGTGGCGAGTGTCTCCGGGCACCTGTGCGGTAAGGGCGTCCGCTATTTTTTGGGGGGGGAATGGTACGAAAAGATATTGAAAGCGCCCGTTCAACTGGGCGCTCTGAGAGGGTCGATACGGCAAACCCATAATGGTCAGCCGAAGATTTCGTCAAGGCCAAGCCAGCTAGCGATGTGTTGGCGGGGTTGTTCGGCAACGCCCAGGTAAAGGAAATGCTCAAACCGAAGCGCGGACGGCCAAAGTCGGCGACCACCAAAGAGCACGTCAATGTTCGCCTTGATTCGGACGTACTGGCTCAATTCAAGGCATCTGGTCCTGGTTGGCAAACCCGGATGAACGCAGCCTTGGCTGACTGGCTCAAAACACATACACCTGATGAACTGAAGGCCTAAGCCCGGGAAAAGGACGCACCAGTGCCTCCGATCTGCCTACGTTGTCGCACTACTGAGCCGCCCATGAGGCGGCTTTTTGTTATCCACCAGAAAGAAGGTGGACACTTTCACAACATGCTGGTAGAGATTCCCTTGCTAAGCGCCCCGTATTTAAGCCTCAATAGACATTCTCGTAAGGAAGCCCGACATAGTTTTCCGCCAGACTTTTTCTGCCGGCTTCTGATGAGACGAAGTAGTCCAATTCTGTCTGCTGTATTCGCTGACTAAAATCGTCCATGCCTGGTAATTTATGGAGCATAGACGTCATCCACCAAGAAAAACGCTCTGCTTTCCAGACGCGTTTGAGGCAGATTTGAGAGTAGCACTCGATGAGGTCTGTGCGGTCTTCTTTATAAACTTTTAGAAGAATTCGGTAGAGTGTACTAACATCACTGGCCGCTAAATTTAATCCTTTCGCGCCAGTGGGGGGAACGATATGTGCAGCATCTCCCAACAAGAACAGTCTGCCATACTGCATGGGTTCAACGACAAAGCTTCGGAGGGGCGCAATACTTTTCTCAATCGACGGGCCAGTTTGCAAGCGCGCTGCCACCTCTTCGGGCAGGCGACTTTTAAGCTCTGCCCAGAATCGCTCATCAGGCCAGTCTTCAACCTTTTCATTGGCATCCACTTGCACATAATAACGTGTCCGGCTGGGCGAGCGCATGCTGCATAGAGCGAACCCACGTTCGTGTCGGGCATAGATGAGTTCTTCATCCACTGGCGGAGTATCCGCCAGTACGCCTAGCCAGCCAAATGGATAAATGCGCTCATAAATCTTTAACTTTTCTGCGGGTATCGACTGGCGAGATATACCGTGGAACCCATCACAGCCGGCGATATAGTCACAGTCAATTCTTACCGTCTCTCCATTCTTTATAAAAGTGATATAGGGGTTGTCAGTGTCCATGTCGTGCGGCGTGACTGCATCAGCATCGTAAATAGTTATTCCGTCTGTTTGACTGCGGGCATCCATAAGGTCACGCGTAACTTCAGTTTGTCCATAGACCATGACCGTTTTCCCGCCGGTCAGTGACTTGAGATTGATGTGCTCACTACGACCATCGAACGCGATTTTAAAGCCGTCGTGAACTAACCCTTCCTTCTCCAGGCGATCGCTCACTCCCGCCTCACGCAGTAAATCCACGGTGCCTTGCTCCAACACTCCGGCGCGTATGCGGGACAGGATGTATTCGGGGTTCTTGCGTTCAATAATGATGTTATCGATGCCCGCTCGCTGGAGTAGATGACCGAGAAGAAGGCCGGATGGCCCTGAGCCGATAATTGCGACTTGAGTTTTCATTGTGATTTTCCGTCGTCAGCTCCCTGGAACCGTGTGGGGTATGGGAGTGTGATTGTTTTTATCTCCTGTATTTTCAGTGACAAAGTCGCGGATAAGAAGGTAATATCCATTCGATTACTTGGACTTTTGAATGATTTGCTGTGGCGATCCCAATGGTGAAAAAATCTGATGCCGGAGTACCGGCGTTCAAGCTGTATGGTGAGACGGCGTCCTGGCCCACCCCGGATTTAATGCATTGTGAGTCCATACCAGAGCGCAGCAAACTTCACGATTGGGAAATCAAGGCGCATCGACATGTCGATTTGATGCAGTTGCTCTATGTACAGAGAGGTCATGCCGTACTTAAAGTTGAGGAGACTATTGTCCACGTCGATCGGCCTATGCTGCAGGTAGTCCCCGCGATGAACATTCATACCTTTAAGTTTTCCCAAGACATTCAGGGGCATATCCTGACATTTGCGCAACCGTTGTTGCAGGAATTGTCCTCGGCACTTGAGGGTGCCTATCTGTATAAAAACGGCTGTTACGACGTGGGGGAGGATGCTGCGCACCTCGATATGCTGTTCAACTCAATCAGTATCGAATATCGGCAAAAACGCCCGGGCCGGCAACTGACATTGCACTCATTAATCAGTTTGCTGATGGTTTGGATTCTCCGTAAAAATTCCGAAGAAGCGCAGAGTTGCCTAAATACGACTGAGCGCAGCCTGATACATCTCCAGGGTTTTGTGTCCATGCTTGAACATCGCTACCAGGAGCATTGGTCCATCTCGCGATATGCTTCGGCGCTGGGAATAAGTGCTAACCATTTAAATGCCTTGTGTCGGCGCCTAGGCGGGCAGTCGGCCTTACAGATGATCAACGAAAGACTTTCGCTCGAAGCGAAACGGTGCCTCATATACACTGAAATGACTATAAATCAAATTTCTGACAGTCTTGGTTTTTCTGATCCCGCTTATTTCTCTCGATTTTTCAAACGCTCTTGCGGTGTTTCACCAAAAGCATTTCGCTCCGCGCGGTGAACAGATTCGTTTGATATTGATGACACGGATAGCAGACGTCATGACGCCGGCAATCCGCCCTGAAAAGAGTACGCATCAGATAGGCCAGCCCTTTCAGGTCATCAGTATTACGAAGTGCTATACAAACACTTTATGGGGCTGTTTGTTAAAAGCAAATCAGCAGAAAGCTCCACTCCATCACTTAAGCCTCCAACGGACTTTTTGCACCCGCACGCGGCAGGGTGAATAAGTTATCTTGCCGGGCTGTCAATCTGCTCGATCACGCAGGGACGTCAATGCTGAGCGTATACGTATCACAAGGTCAGCCACTTACGTGCGACCCATCGGAGCCGGTGGTGCCGTGGTGGAGCTTTACCAAAACTGTCCTGGCCGCTACCGCCTTGGCTTTGGTGCGCGATGGGCGGGTCGGTTTGGACGCTTCGGTGGGTGATCAGCCCTTCACATTGCGCCAATTGCTTCGACATGAGGCAGGGCTCGCCGATTACGGTGAGCTTGCCGATTATCACGCTGCGGTGGCTAACCATGAGGCCGCATGGTCAGCAGACGAAATGATGCAGCGTCTTGAGGGGGCCCGGCTTCGTTATGCCCCCGGCACCGGATGGCGCTATTCGAATGTGGGTTACTTGCTCATCGGCAGGCTTATTGAGCAGGTGACTGATTTGTCGCTTGCAGAGGCCGTGAATCGATACGCATTGACGCCTTTGGGCCTCGAGCATGTTCGCTTCGCCAAAACGCCCGCGGATTTGCGCGATACCCACCTTGGCAACCCATCCCATTATGACCCTGGCTGGGTTTATCACGGCTTGCTGATCGGCCCCCTCTCGCAGGCAGTGCTTTTTCTCGACCGGCTTTTCGCGGGGCATCTACTGGCTCCAGGCGTGCTCCAGGACATGCAATCAGCCAAAGCATTGGGTGGCCCGATTCCAGGCCGTCCATGGGTATCACCGGGTTACGGCCTGGGGGTGATGCGGGGCTCGATTGAAGGTGGCTTTACCCTCTGCGGCCACTCAGGTGGCGGGCCTGGTAGCGTGATTGCCGTTTACCGCCTCTGCGCCGGCGACGCATCGGCCTGTTGCGCTGTTTTTGACGCGGGTACCCGCGAGGGGGCCGTCGAATCCCTCGTTGTCGGGCGACTAACAGCCGCTTTGCACTAGTCGGATAAGGTCGCCAGAGCCGCGCAATCGACAACGGGACGAGATCATGCGCGCGGCTTGACAGCGATCTGGCCGGTGCCTAGGATGCGCATTTTTCAACCTACCTATCGGTAGGTAGGTGATTGGTTTTCCACTGGAGAATGTGTGTATGGGTCGTTTAGACACGGTGCCAGTCAAACTGGCAATTAGCCTCGGGATGATTGGTGCGCTGGGTCCGTCTGCTGTTGATATGTATCTGGCAAGCCTTCCGGAGATTGCCCGAGAGTTTTCTGCAAGTTTCACCCGTGTTCAGCTCACGCTGACCTTTTTCCTGTTGGCCATGGGCGCGGGCCAGTTGATCTTCGGGCCGATTGTGGATGCCTATGGCAGACGCCGCCCACTCTTGGCAGGGCTGGTGATCTTCACCCTGTGTTCGTTAGGGGCGGCCTGGGCACCGACCTTGCAAGCGCTTATTGCGTTCCGTTTTGTTCAAGGGTTGGGCAGTGCACTCACGCTTGTGGTGATTATGAGTATGGTGCGGGACGTCAGTCAGGGGGTTACGGCAACGAAGCTGTTCGCGTTGCTGATGACCATTGAAGGAGTCGCGCCGATTCTGGCCCCTGCCTTGGGCGGCGTGATCGATACACATTACGGCTGGCGCGCCGTCATGCTGGTGCTGGCGGGCCTTGGTCTGATCGTGACCTGCAATAGCTTTCTGAGCCTGCCCGAAACCCTCGCGCCGGCAAACCGTGAACCCCTGCGGTTTGGTTCTGCCTGGCAGAGTTACCTGGCCATTCTTCGCGACGGGAAATTCTTGCGGCCTACTCTGGCGGTAGCGGCGGTGTTTTTCTTTCTGTTTGCCTACATTGGCGGTGCCACCTTTATCTATCAGGAAACCTACGGCCTCGACGCCAGCGCCTTCGGCCTGCTGTTTGGCCTCACCGGCATTGCCGTGCTGGTCGGGGCTACGGCGGCGGGCAAGTGGGTTGAACGATTCGGCTTGGCTACCCTTTCTCGGGCCGGTGTCGCCTGCATGGCCATGGGGGCGGCCGTCACGCTGCTGGCGGTGGTGGCGTCACTGGGCTTGGTGGGCGTGGCGTCAGGTGTGGCCCTTTCTTTGTTCGGCCTGGGTATTGCTGAATCGACGCTGATGTCATTGGTGATGTCTTCGCAAAAACGCGCACTGGGCTCCACCGCCGCGTTGCTCGGTGCGATACAACTGTCGGTATCATCATCGGCCACCCCTATTTCCGCGTTGGTGTTGGCTTACGGCCCGTTTGGCTGGGCAATGTTATTGATGATCAGCGCGTTGCTGGTCTGCCTGCTGACCCACATCAGCTTGCGTGACCGCTCCGATGAAATTATTGAGACAGCAGGGCATAACTAAGTGAAAACGATGACCACACATGAGCTTTCTTCCAGTGCCGAACGCATCGCTGACATTGCGATGCGCCAATTCGCCGACAATGGGTATGACGCCGCTTCGCTGAACGATATCGCCACCGAGGCCGGTATTCGCAAGGCATCTTTATATGCGCACTTTTCCAGTAAGGACGCGCTGTACTCCGTTGTTCTCGGGCTCGCGCTGCGGGCCGAACATACGTACGTGGAGGCTGATTTTACCCGGGCCAAACGGGTCAGTGCGGTACCCGGTGAACGCTATCTGGTCAACTTGCACCCTCGCTTTGTCGAAGCGGCGTCGTTGCGTTTCCTGTTACGTGCTGCCTTTTACCCACCGGCAACCGTAAGGCCAGCCGTCACGGCAGGGTTCAATGAATACTTGAACACGTTACGCGCTCATTTTCTCAGCACCCTTGAGCAGGCTTACCCGCATAGCCTGTCGGAGGCATTGGCGCTTACGGCTGAAACGTATATGGCCTTTATCGACAGCCTTCATGTTGACCTTATTTATGGGCATCAGGACAACTACCTGCGTCGGCTCGACGCGGTGTTGCGGGTGCTCAACAACACGTACGCAACCACGATGAGGCCGCGCGTCGATGAGTGAGGTGGCCGTCGGATTCGTGATAACGGGAACACTCATCGTGTTCGGGATCATCTACCACTGCGTTGATTGGCGAAGCCGTCAGCAGGGTGAACTCGAACTGAAGACTCACTGTCAGGGCAAAGAACGTGCATCAACCAAACAGCTTGATTGAAGATTTGCAGGCGCGTGGTTTTATCCATCAAGCCACTGAACTGTCGGGGCTGGCCAGCCATTTGGACCAGACCCCACGGACTATTTACCTGGGGTTTGACGCGACCGCCGACAGTTTGCACGTGGGGCACCTGCAGGGCTTGATGCTGATGCGTCGGTTGCAGCAAGCCGGGCATCGTCCCATTCTGTTGATCGGTGGGGCCACCACCCGTATTGGTGACCCCAGCTTTCGGGATGAAAGTCGTCCGATCCTCACGCAGGCCCAAATTGATACCAACATCGCCAGCATCACGCGTACGTTTGCACGCTACCTCACCCTTGGCGAGAACCACGGCGTGGTCGTGGATAACGCCGCCTGGCTGGATGATATTGGCTACCTTGAGTTTCTGAATGACGTAGGCCGTTACTTTTCCATCAACCGGTTACTGACATTTGACGCCGTGCGGCAGCGGTTGGACCGCGAGAATTCGTTGTCTTTTCTGGAGTTCAGCTACACGTTGCTGCAAGCCCATGACTTCACTGAACTGGCCAAGCGTTTTGACTGCACCGTTCAACTGGGCGGCGCTGATCAGTGGGCCAATATCATTAACGGCGTAGAACTGGGTCGTCGCCGTGACGGGCGCGAACTCTTTGGCCTGACCATGCCGTTGCTGGCGACCGCCGACGGCAAGAAAATGGGCAAGAGCTTGAGCGGTGCCGTTTGGTTGGATGGCAACCGATTGTCGCCGTTTGATTTTTGGCAGTTCTGGCGTAATTGCGATGATCGCGACGTGCGTCGGTTTCTCGCGCTGTTTACTGAGCTGCCGCTGGACGAAATTGATCGATTGTCGAGCGTCGAAGGGGCAGCGCTCAACGCGGCCAAAACAGTTCTGGCCAACCATGTCACCGCATTGGCTCATGGTGACGAGGCCGCCGCGCTGGCCTGTTCCGCGGCTCAGGCCGTATTTGGCGAGGGCGGGCACGTCAATGACTTGCCTGTGTTTCCCCTGGAAAGAGCGCAACTGGTACAAGGCCTGACGGTGGCATGCGCGCTGGTCGGCAGTGGTCTACAACCGTCGCTGGGCGCTGTGCGGCGCTTGGCCAAAGGGGGCGGTTTAAAACTTGACGGAACCACCCTGCACTCAGGGGACGAACTGTTGGACCCCGCGCAGTCCCAGTGGCTGGTCAGCCTTGGAAAAAAGCGCCATCTACGCTTTGAAGCCCCAGGCTGATAACGATCCGCGAGGGTCGATGGGGCGGCACCGGCGTTGATGTGGCCGACGAGGCTCACCGGTGGTGTCAGCCCTGTCGGTCAGGCGGGTTCTGACAGGCTGCGACGCTTGGGTAAGGGCGGCACACCCGCATCATTTTATGTTTGGGTTCAAAGCCGTGATCGAGCATGCAGCGTTGCGCTTTGGCGGTGTCGCCAATGCTGGCGACAGCCTGGTTCGACCCGAGCGGTTTTGGATAGCCGCAGGCGTACATCACCGGCAGCGCCTCGCGGTTATTGGCCACTTGGAACGAGAAGTGAAGGGGCGCGCCTGCCTTTCGCCAAGTGACTTGCATGTCTTCATACCGGCCAGAATCGGGATTGATCGGGTAGAAGCCTTCATCGGCCTCAAAGGGCAATGCTTCGAGTTCGGCCACCGTCAGCGGTCGTCCCAGGCGTTCTTCGACGCAGGCCGGTACGTGCTTCATGACCTGGCAAAATTCGAAGCCGTCTTTGCGCGTAAAGCCCAAGCGTTGCATGCACTGAAATTGCAGTACCCGTTCGTTGGTCGGGTAATGGTTCATGGAGTACCCAACCGGTTCGCCGCAGTCGGCCATCGCCGTTTTAACCGCCTCAACTGACGTGGACGTGCGTTGCCACTGGGTGAATTCGGCTGAGGGCGGGCAACCGGTGAGCAAAAACAATGATCCGATCAGAGCGGGGAAGGTCATGAACTGACGTTTGCGCAACATGGCGATCCTTAAGGGCGGGCGGGGTACTTTATAAGGTAAACCGCTTGGCTGACGGGTGTGAGTTGCCCACTCGCAAGAGCACGCCGATCACATCGCGGGGCTCATGGGTCAACCGGCAGGTGATGGGTAGCCAGCACTGCCAGCGGGCCTTTTATGACAGCAGGACAATTTATGACAGCAGAACAAGGGTGGCCGTTTCGAGCAGCACGGGGCGCACCAGAATCTTGTAGCTGTCGGCATCGAAAGCTTGCCCCGTCAGTCGTGGGGCTTGTCTGGCGTCGGCCTCGCAGGTGTAGCTGCCAATATAGCGCCAGCTGTCCACGACGTGATACGCCTCCAGCTCGGCATGCCGTTCGTACAAGGCGATTGCGCCCGGGTACGGCCAGTGATGCACGGCCCAGCCCTCCAGTGCGCTGAGCAGCCGTGCGGTGTGTGCCTCATGGCTTTCTGCGCCTTTGCAGGCTCCGGCACATTTGCCAATTTGAGCCCTGAAACAGCCCCGTCCCGCCGATTTATCAAGGCCCAGCAGGGCATGACAAAGGCGGTGTTCATCGGCAATCAGCATCAGCGCTTCAGTGGCCATGCGCCGGTTACGGAACAGGCCGTAGAGCTGAAGGCCTTCACCCATAGCGGTGGTGTCGATGATCTCCAGCACACCGTCGCGCAGGTGCAGCGAGCACAGCCGTTGCTGGCGCCGCAGTCGCTTGTTCTTCAAGGGTTGCAGTTCTTTGATTAACCGGGACTCAAGCAGCAGGGCACCGATTTCCCCGGCGGTTTGTTGATACTCAATGCGGTGGGCCTGGCGCAGCAGCCTGGCTTCTTCGGGTGCGCGCAGGTGGGCCAGCAGGCGGCTGCGAATATCGATGCTTTTGCCGATGTAGAGCGGGATCGAGTCGCCTTCTGCGAAAAAGAAATACACCCCCGGCGCGCGCGGGGCGGCCTCGACCTGAGCGCGCAGGTGCGCCGGGTATTCATACAGCAGCTCGGGACGAGCAGTGGGAGCGGGCATGCGGCGAACCTTATGGCTGAATCGGCAGGTCACGAAGTTGTGCGCCTGCCATTTTACGGCCAGGCACTGCAGTTGACACCACAGCGCCTGACAGGGTTCCAGGCCGTTCAGCGTACCGGGACGAGGGCTATGCCAGGCCATGGCCCCCGTGTTTCGAGCCGAGGCGCGTCACGCGCAGGGCGGTAAAAAAGCCCAGCAACGACGCGCATGCAAACACGCCAAACAACCAGCCTGCCGCGTTGGCAGTCCCGGTGATGCCTGCGGGGTCCGTCAGGCCGGCAATGTTCGCCACCATGCCGGCCAGCGCCGCCCCCAACGCAGTGGCAAACAACTGCACGGTGGTAATGGACGCCGCGGCCAGTTCTTGCTCGCCCGCTGAGGCGACCCGAAGCACACGCGTCAGCAAATGCGGCCAGGCCAGCCCCACCCCCAAGCCGATGGCCACCAGGGCCACGCAAAGGGGGGCAATCGCCCACCCGCCGCCGTCGCTTTGGGCGGGCATTAACACCGCCAGCGCCACCATGCCGCCCACCCCAAGGACCGGGCCGGCAAGTATCGCAAGGTTGATGGCTTTACCGCGCGCCCCGGCGCTGGCGATTGACCCTAATGTCCAGCCGGCTGCCATGAGCGCGGCCAGGTAACCGGCGGCAAGCGGCGATTGCTGGTGCAGAACCTGAAGGAACAACGGCACGAAAATTTCGCTGCTGGTCACGGTGATCGCCAGCAGTGACAGGGTCGCATACAGCGCGCCCAGGGCGGTCGTCATGCGCAATGCGCCTTCAGGCAGCAGCCTGTGGCGGGCGCGGTTTTCAGTGGTAATCAGCAACGCCGTGAGCACGGCAGCCCCCACAAGCCCCCCGATACCCCATGACAGGCTGGTGGACACGCTGGCGGCCGAGATGACCAGCACCGCAGCGATCAGCAGCGCAAGTTGAGTGACTGGCAGCGGCGAGCGTTCATTCTTGCCCGCGTGGCTTTTGGGCAACACGACCACCGCCAACAAGACAAAGAGCGCCGCCACGGGGATCAGTGACCAGAACGCCGCTCGCCACAGACCCAGTTGCGCAAAGATGCCTCCCACAGCAGGCCCGATCAGCGTCGCCACCCCCCACATACCGGAGATCAAGGCCATTGCACGTGGCCATAGGGCTTCGCTGAAGACCAGGCGGATCATGGCATACGACAGCGCGAACAGAAAACCGCCCCCCAGCCCCTGAACAATACGCCCGGCCAGCATCACCGGCATTGAAGGGGCAAAGGCGCACAGGCACGTGCCCAGCGCAAACAGCAGCGTCGCCAACACGTAGGCACCCCTGGGGCCCGCACGCATCAGCAGCCTCGACGACAGCGCCGAGCCGAGGATGGAAGCGGTGACAAACAGCGTGGTGTTCCAGGCGTAATAGTCGATGCCGCCGATGTCCCTGACGACCGAGGGCAGAATGGTCGTGGCGATATAGACATTGATCGCATGGAGCACGACGCCGCCGGCCAGGGCGAGCGAGCGCACTCCGTTGCGGCCAGACAGCAGGGCGGCCCAGCCCGGTGGTGTGTCGGTGTGCAAAGAGGGGTCAGAAGGCGTGTGGCACTTATCCATGTTGGCTCCGGTTGTGGTGTTCACCCGCAGCCGCGAGTGAAGGCTTGCAAAGGCTAGCCGACCCACCTTATAAGACCTCATGTATAGCTGAGGTCAAGAGCGAGTAAAGCCCCATGATTGATGTGCGCGTGCCACTGTCGGTGGGTGAGTTAGCCCGCCGAGGCGGTATCACCATTGCCACCGTCCACTTTTACGATGCCAAAGGCCTTATTCATGGGCAGCGCAGCGCTGGCAATCAGCGTCGTTATGCCCGGGACACGCTGCGGCGTATCGCAATTATCAAGATCGCCAAACGTGCGGGTATCCCGTTGGCTGCCATCAAGGCGGCACTGGACGCGCTGCCGTCCGGGCGGCCTCTGACGGCAAAAGACTGGGCCCGTCTCTCAACACACTGGAGGGACCTGCTGAGCGAGCGGATTCACCACCTCAGCCAGCTTCGTGATGAACTCGACGGGTGCATCGGCTGCGGTTGCCTGTCCCTGGAGGATTGCCCGCTACGCAACCCGGGTGACCAGTTAAGTGGGCTTGGAGCCGGTGCGGTCCTGCTCGAAAAAGACAGTGCACCCGCAGGGTGAATGGCGATGAGGCACTCTGCTTTCAGATCAGCAGCGCGGATTGCGCCTCAGGTACCTGACCGCTCACGCCCGGGCGTTTGCCCTGGGCCTTACCTTAACGGCCGGCTTTTAATGTTTCCAACATCGCCTGCGCGGCCAGGGCGTGGACTGTGCGGGTGGGGTGCCATTCATCCCAATAATAATGCGTGTCTGGCTGCTCACACACGGGCATGACCTGCGGGTAGGTGGCTTGGCAGGGGGTGTCCAGGTCCTTCAGCCCGGCAGCAGCGGGTGCCGCGCGAAGCGCGTTGCTAAAGGCCAGGTGGTCAAAGTAACTCAGGTTGACGTGATGTTTGTTCGCCAGAGTCTTTAGCATACCGGGCAATTTTTCTTCGAGCGCCTGTTGGTATTCGCTGGCGTTGCCGATCTGATTGCCCTGTACCACCGCCGGTACATGGCTCAAATCGGTAGTCCCCACGACCATCATGTGCCTGGCACCTGCGGCAATCAGCGTTTCCACGGCCTGTTGGATGTTTGCCACACTGTTCTGGCTGAGTACGGCAATCGGTTCGGGGTGCGAGAAGTCGGCCCATTCAAAAAAGTCGTTGGCCGAGATGAAAATGAAGTAGAGCGCATTCGGATCTGCCTTGTGTGTGCTGGCGGCATTCAGGTGATCTGCAATCTGGCCCGACACGCCGGTGTCGCGTGCGGGCGACATCCAGGCGTAGTAGTTGCCGTTACCGCTTTTGGCACCGCCTATGGCGTAGTCGGTCAACGGGGTGTTCAAAGCATCGGCCAGGCTTTCGACAGCGGTGGGGCCATTGCTCCAGCGTCCTTTCCAATACAACGGGCCAGGCAGTACCTGCGCCTCTTTGACTTTCTGTGTGGCCAGTGACTGCGTAAAAACCTGCCCCGCGCCATTGTCTGAGTAGCTGTCGCCAAACGCATACAGGTGGTCGTAGCCGAGGGCGGCAAATGGGGTGGATGCGGTCAGTGTCAACAGTGCGGCCAAGCAAGCGCGTCGAGTCATTGAATGTCTCCCGGGTGTTCGCTTAGCGTACCGAAGGCGAGGTTTTCACCTTGCTACCGTTGCGACGTGTGTTTAGCCGGGCGCGCAACAATTGTCCTGTTCGCGACAACACGGCGGCCGGAGGCTGACCGTCGGGCCGCTGCCCGGCCTAAGCTTAAAGTGGAGCGTGTTCACTCCACGCGGCAATGTGAGTGGAGTGAGTGCGATCCATTTCATATGGAAATGGCACATTGCTATCGGTACGATTTGTCCATCGCAATCGGAACGATCGCCATGCAAAACAGACAATCAGAGGCACCGGCCAAGCGCCTGGGGCGACACTTCAGTGAGAACCTGAGCGCAGTGCTGGCCGTCGCCGGCAAGCAGCGCGACAACGGTGCGCCGGGTCCGATGACGGCCACCTGGCTGCAGCAGCAGACGGGCGTTGCCCGCAGCACGCTGCGGGCGCTCAAGTCACAGACCGGCGATGCCGTGGCCAACCCTGACCTCGACACGCTCGACCGCATTGCCCAGGCGCTGGGCGTGCCGCCGGCCTTTCTGCTGATGCGCCCACAAGACTGGGTGATGCTAGGCAATGCCCTGGACGATATCCCGGAGTACCTGGCGGGCGCTACGAAACTGCAGCGTGAGGGGCAGCTTGACAGCCGAAGCCCGATAGAACGGGTGCTGCGCGAATGCAAGATACACCCCGATGCTCGTCCGTCGGGCGTCGGGGCCTCTGCTGAAGTCAGGGTGGCCAATGCGCGGGACGAATGGCGTCGGCGCAGTTGCCTGAAACTCAATGCCTTGATGCTTCGTCAGGTGCGCCGGGCGAAATCGCGGGTGGCGCTGGCCGCCATCGCCGGTGCCTGGGTTGGCCGTAGCACCCCCCATGATCCGATTGATGAACACTCACCCCAGCCTCTCCAAGAAGGAAGCGAACTATGTCAATGATTCACGATGACAGCCTGGCAGACGTGCTGATGGGCGCGAGCGCCGACGATGTGCGCTTGCTGATTGACGTCATTACCGACAGCGGCAAGGGCCGGGTGTCGTTGTCCGCATCGGTGTGCAGCACCCTGAGTGCGGCGAAGGAGGGCGAGGTCAGCGAATTTGTGCGTGCGTTGGTGGCCGAGGAACTCTCGCGCTTTGGTGGCAACTCGCTGATGAACATGCTGCGCGGCGGCAGCGGCGTGCCGTACAAGGAAATGCTCACGGATGTGGCCAGCCATGTGGGTGTACCCAAGTGCGCCACGGCCAGTTGCGCGGACCTGGAAATGGCGATCATTGCCAAAGTCGTCGAACAGTCGCTTGAGCGCATGAGCGAGGAAGACAAGGCCACCTTTTTCGAGTCAGTGGGCGGGAGTTATCGGTCGGGCATGGGGACGGTTGCCCTTGCCGCGTTGGTCAGCACCCTGAGCCTGTCGGCGTTGACGTCCTATCGGCTCGCGGCTCTGGTGGCGAGCGCCACGATGAGCAATCTGGTGGGCCGGGGCATTGTGGTCGCGGGCGGCTCCACACTGGCCAGAGGTCTGGGCGTGCTCGCCGGGCCGCTGGGGTGGGCCATCACCGGTATCTGGACCGCTTTCGACCTGGCCAGCCCGGCTTATCGGGTGACCGTTCCGTGTGTTATCCAGATCGGCTATATGCGCCAGAAAATGCTGCTCAAACCCACGTGTTCCCAGTGCGGTCAACTGATTGGCACCGACAGTAAATTCTGTGGCCACTGCGGCACTCGGGTAATCGACTGCTAAGCGCCACGTTCCTTTTTTGTCTTCGGAGTTTTGACGAATGAACCCAACGATTTCACCGCTGGAATTTCTGTTGACCAATGCGCTGTGCCTGGCAGCAGGCGCTGTGGCTGTGGTGGTGTTGCAGGTAGCTGGCCGGGCTGTCTACCACGCGGGCAAGCGCAACGCAGACAACGCTTCGCAGCCGTCACCCCAAGGGCCAATGACCCCCAGCAAACACTAAGGGACTGATTATGTACAGCAACCCCCATGCCGCCCGGCTGGTGAGCCTGCAGATGCAGCTCGATCAAACCTACCTGGATATTCACCGTCGCAAAATTGATCACGAATGGTTCGTTGAATTTGCAGCCGAACCCGCCCACAGCGAGCTGTCTGAGGTCAAGCGGCAGGTGTTGACCGCAGGGCAACGTCTGGATGAACTCAAGGCCGCCATTGACTTGAACCAGGAACGCCTGACGCAATGCCAGCGCGCTGCGAGCGGCTGGTTGTCCAGGCTGTGGCGGTCTGCCGAGCAAAGCGTGGCACAGCGCCAACTGCCCGAGCTGGAAACGCGCCTGAACATGCTCGATCAATCGGCCAAAAAAGCCCAGGCCACCTTGACCTGGTACACGCAGGAAGAGCAGCGCCTGAATGCGGATTTGCAGCGTTACCGTGCGTTTGACCCGCTCGAAGCCCAAGCGTTGATGACCCAATTGAGCGAAGCGTTGCCGGGGCTGCACAGCGGCCTTGAAGCCACGTCCCAGGCCAGCGAGCAATGGGATGCCCGCGCGGGCGGCCTGTTGCGCCAATGGCATGCGGCGCAGTACCAGCTGGATGAGCTGGCCGGTGACATGGCGGAGGCTGAACGCTTCCAGTACAGCCTTTCCAATGCGGTAACGGCCAGGGACCGAGCCCTGGTCCACCAGCGTTGTCAGGCGCGTTTCGGCACGGGCAACCCCGGCAGCATTCTGAGCGACCTCGACAAGGAAAAGCGCAAGCGCCAGCGAGACCTGGATAAGCTCGAAGGGCGCCTGCACGATGTCGTGGGCTTGATGGCGCATCAGATTGAAACGCTGATTATCGACGGCAATAACTTGTGTTATGCACCCTCGGAAAACGCCCGAAACCGTTTTATCGGCCTGATGGCGTTAAAGGCACTGGTTCCCCACCTGAGCAGTACGTACAAAGTGACGCTGATGTTTGACCCGGGCATTCGCGGGCAACTGGGGCTGGACGATGCCGCATTGCGGGCGGCCTTCCCGCAAGCCACTGTGGTGGTCATGCACAGCAACGCCAAGGCAGACGACGGCGTCTTGGCCGCGGCTGAATTCGACCCCCATGCTTATGTCATCAGCAACGACAAGTTTGCCGATTACCCCGAGCACCCGGCCGTGCGCGAAGGCAAGTTGCTGACCCACCTCATTCACCCGCAATCGGTGCAGATCCAGCAGTTGCAGATCAATGTGCCGTTCAGCGCCTGAACCGCAGGCCCGGGCTCACTTCTTCTGTGTCGGGGTACTCGCGCGGCGAGCCTCGGCTATCAACACCCACTGCCGGCACTGAGTTTGCCAACCGCTTTTGGCCCTGCGGTAAACCCAAAAACCCGACACGTCTTGACTGACCTGTCGGGTTTTGGGGTTTTGCGCCGCAGGCCGCAAGCGTTGCGTATCACCGTGTATAGAGCCCCTCGCCAGATACAGCGCACTACGTTTCTCCACGTTCAGGACACAGACGCGATACACGGCTGCGTTCAACTGTGCGCACTCCGAAAGGCCGGGGGAAACGGGCAAGGCTTTTGATCGACGCCCGATGCTCACCGGCAGGGAGTACTCAACCCTTGTTCAGTAAGTCGGGAGATCAAGATGAATAACAAAAACGCTTTAATGGCGGCGACGCTCGCGCTGTCACTCAGTGGCCTGGCTGTCGGTGCCCATGCGAGCGACCGCGGCCCTACCGAGAAATGCTACGGGGTCGCCCTCGCAGGCCAGAACGACTGCGCAGCGGGTGCTGGTACCTCCTGCGCCGGCACCTCGAAAGTGGATTATCAGGGCAACGCCTGGGTGCTCGTCGACAAGGGCACCTGCACCCAGATCCAGACGCCCAAAGGCCATGGCACCTTGCAGGCTCAGCCTTGAGTGACGCCGGGTGCCCGGCAGTATTGAAGCGTGCGCTGCCCGACGCTTTGCTGCTGCTGACTGCCCGTCTGGGCATTGCCTCGGTGTTCTTTCTGTCGGCGCGGACCAAGGTGGAAGGGCTTTTGACACTTAAGCCCTCGACCTTCGTGTTGTTTCGCAGCGAGTACGCGTTGCCGCTGATCAACCCTGAATGGGCAGCCTACCTGGCCACTTACGCTGAGCACGTGTGTGCGCTGCTGCTGGTGCTGGGTTTGCTCACCCGCCCGGCGGCGCTTGCGCTGCTGGTCATGACTGCGGTTATCGAGATTTTTGTCTATCCCGATGCCTGGTCGACGCACTTGAGTTGGGCCGGGCTGTTACTGCCCTTGTTGGTTTATGGCGGGGGGCATTGGTCATTGGACCACCTTGTGCGCCGCCGGTACCTGCCCGTGCGCTAAGCCTGTCTGCACCTTTTTAACCCATTGGAGATACACCATGAACACCACCTTGAAAGCCCGTTTTAGCTCCGCCACGGTCGCTGCTTTGATGGCATTGGCTTCTGCCTCGTTTGCCGGGTCTGCCACGGCGGGCGAGAAAGAACAGCCGGCCCATTGCTACGGCATCAACACCTGCAAAGGCACCAGCCAGTGCGCCACCGCCAAGAACACCTGCAAGGGCATGAACAGTTGCAAGGGCGAAGGCAGGGTGGTCAAAGCCCCGTCCGAATGCTTGAGCGCAGGTGGCACCCTGACTGAAGCCAAGTAGTCGTCTGGCCGGCCCGGTCATGGGGGGGGGCGGGCCGGCCCTTTTTTCTCTGCAGCCCCGGAGGCCTTGCAATGTCTGTCTCTGATTCCACCTTTTCAGGCTACGGTCTGGGCTTGCGCAAAGCGCACTACCGGGACTTTCTGGAGACGCGCGTGCCGGTCGACTTCGTTGAAGTGATCTCTGAAAATTTCATGGTCGAAGGCGGCCAGCCGCGCCATATCCTGCGGCAAATCCGCGAGCGCTACCCCGTTGCCCTGCATGGCGTGTCCCTGTCCATCGGCTCGGCTGACGGCCTGGACCCGGATTACCTGCGTCGTCTTAAATCGCTGGTCGATGAGGTTGAACCCGTGTTGGTCTCTGACCACATGAGTTGGTCGCGTTTCGAGGGCTTTAGTGCTCACGATCTGTTGCCTGTGCCCTACACCGAAGACGCGTTGAACACCGTCTGCGACAATATCGACCGTGCGCAGAATGTGCTCGGGCGGGCGATGTTGTTTGAAAACCCGTCGAGTTATCTGGCGGTTGATGGCGCGTCGATGACCGAATGGGCGTTTATCAGCGCCATGGCCCAACGCACCGGCTGCCACCTGCTGCTCGACGTGAACAACGTCTATGTCAGCGCCCGCAATCAGGGTTTCGATGCGCTGGCGTTTCTGCACGGGATACCCGCAGAGCGCGTGCGCCAGATTCACCTCGCCGGTCACAGCCAAGGGGAGCCGTTGCTCATTGATACCCACGACAGCCCGGTGTGTGCAGACGTGTGGGCGTTGTACGCCAAAGCCCTGTCATTGCTCGGCCCGGTCGCGAGCATGATCGAGCGCGATGACGATATTCCACCGCTGGCGGATTTGCTGGCTGAGCTGTCCAAGGCCCGCCGTATCGGCGCGGCTGACACACGGGCCCGTGCGAGGGTAGCGTCATGAACCTGGCTCAATGGCAGCGCGACTTCAGCACCTGGCTGAAAACGGCGTCGGACACCAGCGCCAGCCGCTTGACGGGCGGGTCCATGGCCGGGCTCAACGTCTATCAGAACAATTACCGTGCCCAGTTGGTGGGCTGTCTGGAGCAGGCGTATCCACGTGTGCGGGTGTGGCTCGGTGCCACGTTGTTCCATAACGCGGTCATTACCCATATCCATACGCATCCTCCCCAGGCCTGGACACTCGACGCTTACCCCCGTGATTTTGGCGACACGCTGGTGGCACTGTTTCCAGACAACCCCGACCTGCATGAGCTGGCCTGGATTGAAAACGCCTTGTCCCTGGCCTTTGTCGCCGCGGATGCTGCGCCGTTGTCGCTGCACGCGTTGTCCGCCGTAGACTGGGACACCGCGCGCCTGCGCTTGACGCCCTCATTGATGACCCGCGAGCTCACCACCAATGCCAGCGGCATCTGGTCGGCCCTGTGGGAGGAAACCCCCGTTCCGGTCAGCGCCCTGTTGCCGGAACCCGGCGGGCTGATCGTTTGGCGCCGGCAGTTCACTTCGCGCCTCAAGCAGGTCGATGCTCTGGAACTCGACGCCCTGGTGTACCTGCAGGCTCACGGCTGCTTTGCTTCGCTGTGCGACAGGCTGGTAGCGCGGCTGGGTGAAGAACCGGGCATCGCCAGGGCGGGCGAGCTGCTTGCAGGCTGGCTCGCCAGCGAATTGATCACGGGTGTCGAGGCGGGTTGACGGGGGCAGACCTGGCCCTCGTCATGGCGCACAGCGCCTCAAGGCCCCTTTGTATTGCACTGTATCCCACGGCCCTTTCGACACGTTCTGATGTGATAGTGGTGGTTTTCGACACAGGCCAGATACCTCAAGGGCTTCAAATAGGTTCCAACAGAGGCCACGAGCGTCGCCTCGCACAGGGTGAACCCACCCTGATGGAACCCTTGGAGAACTGACCATGAACGTTAAATGCCTGTCTATCGCTTGCGTGTTTGCAGCCCTGAGCAGTGTGGTGATCTCGGCACAGGCCGACACGTCGCCGCCGTTGGCTGGCCGTGCGGATATTCAGAAAGTGCTGTCAATGACCCAGGATGCATCGCCTACCTGCGGCATCGTCAACGCGCAGATGACGTACCTCAATGCCCAAGGCCAGACACAGACCCTTCATTATCGTCGCTTTGCCGACAGCTGCGACACGACCAACTGACAGGCAGCGGACCAAAAAACGCGGCGTGTATCACGCCGCTTTGCCGTACCTGATGGCCGGTCAGGTCGCCCCTTTCAACGCACGGTGAAGGCAGGGATACTGAGCGTCTTTTTTTGAAGCCTGCCAGGGATTGCGCCATGCAAAAAACAATCAGACTCGCCACTGCGGCCGACATCGCGGCCATTTTTGATATCCGCACCAGTGTGGTTGAAAACCACCTCTCCCTCGAGCAACTGACGGCCATGGGTATCACTCCCGAGGCCATCCACGAAGCGATGACGCGCTACCCCTGCCTCTGGGTCGCAGAGGTCGATGGCGTGCCGGCCGGGTTTTCGATGGCTGACGTTGAAGAGGGCTGCGTATTTGCCGCTTTCGTGCGGCCTCAATTCGAGGGGCTCGGAATCGGCCGCCGGTTGATGGCGCAAGCCGAGGCTTTGTTGTTTCAGCACCACTCAACCCTTTGGCTGGAAACCGCTGACGGCAGCCGCGCCAGTGGCTTCTACCGCGCCCTGGGCTGGCAGGCGGTGGCGAGCGTGGGGCAGGGTGATAGTCGCTTTGAGAAAACCCGGCCGGCGTGAGCCCGCCGGTCACCGCCAGGCACGCAACCTTGGCCCCTGAACGGCAAACAGCCTGCACCACCGGTGGCGCAGGCTAAAGGGAATGCGTGAACTCAACGGGACGGGGTGGCTGCCAGTGTGGCCTGAACGGCCGGGCGGCTTGTGGCGCGCGGGGTGTGCTCGGCGGAGTCGGCGGTGGCCAGGTTAAGGTCATCGCGGGCTCGCTCATCGGCGTCGGCTTGTTCCGCGGTCGACAGTTGCGAGGCGTTGTGCCCGATGCGTTTGAGCAGCAACAGCATGCACACCAGTGAGACCAGCGCATAACACGCCGACGCAATCGCCACACCGATGATGCTGCCGGTCGAGTTAAGCAGCCCTTGCGCCAATACCGGCGTGGCACCGCCCACCAACAGCGAACACAGTTGATAGGAAATCGACAGGCCGCTGTAGCGCACTTTGGTCGGGAAGGCGCGGGCGAGAATCCCACCCACCGCCCCGTAAAACATCGAGTGCGGAATGGTTGCCAGGCACATGCCGAGCACCGCGATCCAATAGATTTTGGTTTCTACCGCAAAGAACATCGCGGGCATCAAAATCAGCTCCGGGATGATCATGAACGCCACGGCCTTGCGCATGTCGATCTTCGAGACCAGCACCGCGCCGAACGGCTGGGTAATAAACTGCACGACCAGGGAAATAATGATCACGCTCAGAAAGGTACTTTGCGCGTAGCCCAGCTCCTTGGTGGCCCATGACAGGGCAAAGGTGCTCTTGAAGTACGTGACATGAATGATCGGCAATACACCCGCGCCCAGCAGCACGATCTGCCAGTGGTTGCGCAGCACTTCCATGATCGGCAGCTTGACGGTTTTCTTCTGCTTCATCAGGCGCTGCATGTCGTCCGACTCTTCCAGCCGCAGGCGAATCACCATACCAATGATCACCAACACCGCCGACAGCAGAAACGGAATACGCCAGCCCCACAGCATAAAGTCCGAGACGGGCAGGGCGCTCAGGGCAAAGAACACCAGCGTAGCCAGCAAGTTACCGGCCGGCGAGCCTTGCTGGGCAAATGCGGCATACAGAATGCCTTTGCCCTTGGGCGCGTTTTCACTGGCGATCAAAATGGCCCCGCCCCATTCACCGCCCACGGCAATGCCCTGAATGACCCGCAACAGCACCAGCGCAATCGGTGCCCACACGCCAATTTGGGCATAGGCGGGCAGCAGGCCGATGCACGTGGTGGCGATGCCCATCATGATCAGCGTGATCACCAGCGTGGTTTTGCGGCCGATTTTGTCGCCCAGGTGGCCGAAGATGATCCCGCCCACCGGCCGCGCGATAAACCCGGCCCACAGCGTCAGAAACGACAACAACGTGGCCGTGCCGGGTGCCAGGTCGGCGGGGAAGAACACTTTGCCGAACACCAGGGCGGCGGCAATGCCGTAGGCATAAAAGTCGTACCACTCAATGGTGGTCCCGATAAAAGACGCCACTCCCGCCTTGCGGGCTCTTTTGTGGGCGGCAACGTGCTGCGCGGCATTCATGGTCAATTCCTGCTCGTTATTATTGTAAATAGCCCCGACGTTCTGGCGCAGGGCTGTTGTTATTCGGCTTGGCCAACGTCCGATGAGAAGGAGCCTATACGGGCAGAAATTAAAAAAATAATGATTAAAACTTATTGTTTGATACGTGTTTTCGTATGGTCGCGCCCAGCAGCCGACCCCTCTGGGCCCTTACACAACCGCTGTTTGGCGGGCCTGGAACAGCGCCAGAAAACTCTGTGCGGCGGCGGAGGCGGGCTGCACCGCCAGCCGAATCGCGTGGATCTCGGAAGGCTCGCCGCCGCCATTGATGTCGCAGTAGTGCACGCCTTCTTTGGCAATCAGCGACAGGGTCTGGGGCACCAGCGCGATGCCCATTTCGTACGCCACCATCGCCACTACGGTTTGCCACAGCCGCGTCTCATGGCGAATGCGCGGGCTGAACCCGGCCGCCACACAGCGCGCCACAATGCGGTCGTGGTAGTGCGGCGACACGTTGCGTGGAAACAGAATGAAGTCATCTTGCGCCAACTCGGCCAGGTCGACCCGGGCCTGGCCGGCCAGCCGGTGGGAGGCGGGCAGGCAGCAGACAAAAGGCTCACTGAGCACGCGCTCACAGAGAATGCTCTCGGGGAATTTGCTCCAGTGCACAAAACCGATATCGATCTGCCCGCGCTGCAAGGCCTGAGCCTGTTCGGCGCTGTTCATCTCCATCAGCACGATCTCGGTGTCGGGGTGCGCCGCCTCGAATGTCTTGACCGCCTGTGGCAACCCGCGATGCAAGATGGAATTGACGAACCCGACACTCAACCGCCCGGCAAACCCTTGCGCCGAGCGCAACGTCAGGTGCCTGGCCTGCTCGGCCCGCAGCAGCAGGTAACGGGCCTCGTTGAGCAGCACCTGACCGGCGTTGGTCAGGCTCACGGACTTGTTGTTGCGGTTCAGCAACTGGATGTCCAACTGACTTTCGAGCTTCTTGATGTCGAAGCTCAAGGCCGGTTGCGAGATGAATAAGCGTGCCGCCGCCCGGCCAAAATGCAGCTCTTCCGCGACAGCGACAAAGTAACGAAGTTGCTTGAGATCCATACCGTTCCGCCTGGCTCAACGATAATTTTTACTTATCGTAGTTGATTTACTTTGTATTAGATAGTTATCGAAGGCCCCCCTACTCTTGGCCCACAAGAATCAGGAGAGTCACCATGAATGCCCTTTCAGACCGCGCCCACGACCCCCTCAATATCCCCGACAGCCGGGGCCTGAACCTGTTTGAATGCGATGCTGGCCTGGCCGCCTTGCTCAAGGTTTACCTGCCCGGTGACCTGTATGCGCGGTGGCTGCCGGCCTGGCAGCAACTCGGTGCCAGGGCCGGTGGCGAGCTGGACGTGCTGGCGCTGTCGGCGGACAAAAACCCGCCGACCCTGCTGCCGCGCACCCGCCGTGGTGAAGACATTCAAAGCATTCGCAAACACCCTGATTTCGTCGAGCTGGAGCGGGTGGCCTACGCTGAACTCGGCCTGGCTGCCATGAGCCACCGCGACGACGGCACCTTACCGCTGCTCAAGTACGCCTTGACCTTTCTGTTTGTCCAGGCCGAGTTCGGCCTGTGCTGCCCGGTGAGCATGACCGACTCGCTGACCCGTACCCTGCGCAAATTTGGCTCCCCGGAACTGGTGGCGCGCTACGTGCCGTCGTTGGTGTCGCAAGACTTCGACACGCTGTTCCAGGGGGCCATGTTCATGACCGAGCAAGCGGCGGGCTCGGACGTTTCGCGCACCCAAACCCGGGCGCGGTTGACCGACGGCGAATGGCAATTGTTTGGCGAAAAATGGTTCTGTTCCAACCCGGATGCCGACCTGGCCATGGTGCTGGCTCGCCCCGAAGACGCACCGCCTGGCATGCCGGGTGTCAGCCTGTTCCTGCTGCCCAAGCTGCGCCCCGACGGCTCGCGTAACGCCTACCGCATCCAGCGCCTGAAAGACAAACTCGGCACGCGTTCGATGGCCAGCGGCGAGATCACCCTGGAAGGGGCCACGGCCTACCTGATTGGTGATGTCGGTCGCGGGTTCCAGCAAATGGCCGATATGGTCAACATGTCGCGCCTGTCCAATGGCGTGCGGGCAGCCGGGCTGATGCGCCGGGCCGTCAACGAAGCGTTGTACATCGCGCGCAACCGCCTTGCCTTTGGCCGTCACTTGATCGAGATGCCGCTGATGCAGCGTCAATTGCTCAAGATGATGCTGCCCACTGAGCAGGCGCGTTCGATGTTTATGCACATTGCCACGCTGCTGCCCAAGGCCGACGGCGGTGACGAAGCGGCGCGCAAATGCGTGCGCCTGCTGACGCCACTGATCAAGTTCCGCGCCTGCCGCGATGCCCGTCGGGTCACCGGCGATGCCATGGAAGTGCGCGGCGGGCTGGGCTATATCGAAGAATGGAGCGACGCCCGCTTGGTGCGCGACGCCCACCTGGGTTCGATCTGGGAAGGCACCAGCAATATTGTGGCGCTGGACATTGGCCGCGCCATCACCCGCGAACAGGCCCTTGAGCCGTTGCATCAGCACCTCATCCACCTGCTGGCCGAAGCCGACTTGCCTGCCGCCAACCACCGCTTGTTCGCCTCTGTGCTGCAACGCACGGTCGAGCGCGTGGCCGAAGTGGCCCTTGAGCGCCAGGACGAACAGGTGCGGCAGGCCGGCAGTGCGCTTTATCACATGACCTCGGCGGTATTTATGGCCTGGGAGGCCAGCCGCCAACCGGACGATGCCCGCCGCCTGGCGCTGGCGCATCTGGTGCTGCAACACAAATTACTGCCCCGCGATCCGCTCACCCCCGAACCCGCGATTGAGGCCGCCTTGCTGGCCCGCCTGGCCAATGAAACGCCGCTCTCGTCCGCCGAGGCCCTGCGCCTGTTGCCGGTTTAAACGGCCGCCCCTTTTATCGAATCGAGTGACCTTATGAACCTGTGCAAAGGGGCCCTTGAAGGGCTCAAAGTGATTGACCTCAGCCGCGTGCTGGGCGGGCCTTACTGTTCCCAGGCGCTGGCCGACCACGGTGCCGAGGTGATCAAGCTCGAACCCCTGAGCGGTGATGAAACCCGTGGCTGGGGCCCGCCCTTCGAAGGGGCGGACGCCTCCTATTATCGCGGGGTCAACCGCAACAAACAGGGAATCGCGGTCGACCTCTCGCGGCCTGAAGGCATTGAGCTGCTGCTGAGCTTGCTGGAAGGCGCGGACGTACTGATCGAGAACTTCAAGCCCGGCACCCTCAAGCGCTGGGGCATCGACTACGCCGAGGTGCTCAGCCAGCGTTTTCCGGGGCTGATTCACTGCGCCATATCCGGCTTTGGCGGTGACGGCCCGCTGGGTGGCCTGCCAGGTTACGACGCTGTGATCCAGGCGATGGCCGGGCTAATGAGCGTCAACGGCGAGGCCGACGGCGAAGCGCTGCGCATCGGCTTGCCGATTGTTGACATGGTCACGGGGCTCAACGCGCTGGCCGGCGTACTGCTGGCTCTTAATGAACGGCATCGCAGCGGCTTGGGCCAGTCGCTGGACATCACCCTGTACGACTGCGGCGTGTCGCTGTTGCACCCACACGTCCCCAACTACCTGGCGGCTGGCAAAACCCCGGGCCGTACCGGCAATGCCCATCCCAACATCGCCCCTTATGACAGTTATTGCACCGGCACCGAGCCGATCTTCCTGGCCGTGGGCAACGATCGTCAGTTCGCCAAGCTGTGCGAGCAATTGGGTGCGAGCGACCTGTTACACGACCCGCGTTTCGTCAATAACGGCGCACGCTCGGGCAACCGCAAGGCGCTGAAACAGGTGCTGGAACAGCACATGGCAACCCATGATGGCGCGGTATTGGCACCCCAACTGATCCGCGTCGGCGTGCCGTGCGGGGCTATCGCAACGGTCGACACCGTCGTCGCCCATCCCCACACCGCGCACCGTGGCCTGTTGGTCGATATCGGTGACTACCGGGGCATCGGCTCGCCGGTGAAGCTGTCACGTACCCCGGCGACCTACCGCACCGCGCCGCCGACCCTGGGGCAGGACACCCGTGCGGTGCTTGAAGGCCTGGGCCTGCACGCCGAGGTGATTGAGCAACTGTATGCGGCCGGTGTCGTTCGTGGTTAACGCCATTCCCCCTGATGCCTATTGGCAGGAGAGCCCATGAGCCTTGAGCCTGATTGTTCTGAACCGTTGGTAGTGTTGACGCAGCCCGCATCGGGTGTGGCGTTGCTGCGGATCAACCGCCCGGCGGCGCGTAACGCGCTGAACATGGCCGTGCGTGAAACCCTGGCTGACTACGTTCGGCGCCTGGATGACAGCCCTGACGTTCGCGTGATTGTCCTCACCGGCAGTGACACGGTGTTTGCCGCGGGTGCAGACCTGAGTGAACTCGTGGATGCCAGCGCCCTGCAACTTTACGCGCGGCATGCCGAGCGTCATTGGCAGGCCCTTTCAGCCTGCCGTAAACCGCTGATCGCGGCCGTCAACGGTTTCGCCCTGGGCGGTGGCTGCGAGCTGGCCATGCAGTGCGACCTGATTATTGCTGGTGAATCGGCGCGCTTTGCTCAGCCGGAAATCCGCGTCGGGATCATGCCGGGCGCGGGCGGCACCCAGCGTTTGCTGCGGGCGGTGGGCAAGTTTCAGGCCTTTCGCCTGCTGCTCACCGGCTGCCAGGTGAGCGCCGATGAAGCACTGCGCATGGGGCTGGTCAGCGAAGTGGTGGCCGACGCCGACACCCTGACCACCGCGCTGGCCATGGCCAGCACCATCGCGGCCATGCCACCGATGGCCGTGGCGCAAATCAAGGAAGTCGTGCTCGCCGGCCAGGACCTGCCGCTCGAACAGGCCCTGACCCTGGAGCGCAAGGCGTTCCAGTTGCTCTTTGGTTCTCACGACCAAAAGGAAGGCATGCAGGCCTTTTTGCAGAAACGTAAACCGGAGTACCTGGGCCGATGAACCGTCATTCTTTTCAATGCATCGGCATCGTGGGCACTGGCGCGATGGGGCAGGGCATCGCCCAGATGATGGCCTGTGCCGGGCTGAGCGTGCGCCTGTTCGATGCCCGGCCGGGGGCGGCGAGCACCGCCTGCGAACACCTGGCGGCGCGGTTTGGCCGCTTGCAGGAAAAAGGCCGGCTGACGCCACAGGCCGCCGCCGCGGCGTTGGCTCAGGTGCAGGTGGTTGATGGCCTGGCCGCCCTGGCGGGCTGCCAACTGGTGATCGAAGCCATCGTTGAAGACCTCGACGCCAAGCAGGGCCTGTTTCGGCAACTGGATGAGCAGTTGCCGGAAACCACCGTGCTGGCGAGCAACACCTCCTCGCTGTCGATCACTGCCCTCGCCTCGGTGTGTCAGCACCCCGGGCGTGTGGCCGGGCTGCATTTCTTTAATCCGGTGCCGTTGATGCGGCTGGTCGAGGTGATCGGCGGGCTCGCGACGCAGCCGCAGGTCATCGACGACCTGCACGCGTTGGTGCACCAGATCGGGCATTACCCCGCCGTGTCCAAGGACTCGCCGGGCTTTATCGTCAACCATGCGGGCCGGGCATTTGGCACCGAGGCCCTGCGCATGCTCAGCGAAGGCGTGGCTACGCCGGGGCAGATCGATGCGGTGCTGCGTGACGGCGTGGGGTTTCCCATGGGGCCGTTTGAGTTGCTGGACCTGATTGGCCTGGACGTCAGCCTGCCGGTGATGGAGTCGGTGTATCAGCAGTTTTATCAGGAACCGCGTTATAAGCCGCACCCGCTGCTGCGCCTGATGCACGCCGGTGGCCGTCTGGGGCGAAAAAGCGGGCAGGGCTTCTATGCCTACGCGGGCAAGCAGGGCGCACCCCGGCACGTGCAGCCCGTGCCGCACTGCCCGGTGCGGCCGCCGGTGTGGGTGGCGGGCGACGACGAACTGGGCACCTCCCGCGTGCTGGCCCTGCTTGAACAGTTGGGTGCACAAATCGAACGCACCGCACACCCCTCGGCCCACGCGTTGTGTGTGCTGGCTCCGCTGGGCGATGACGCCACTGAGTCGGCCTTGCGCCACGGTGCCGACCCTGCCCGCACCGTCGCCATCGACACCCTGTTGGGGCTCGATCGCCTGCGCTGCCTGATGCTCACGCCCGCCACCCGCGCCGACATGCAGCAGGCTGCCCACGCGCTATTCAGTGGCGATGGCGGCACGGTGGTGATGATGCGCGACAGTTGCGGCTTTATTGCCCAGCGCACCTTGGCCTCTGTCATCAACCTGGCCTGCGATATTGCTCAACAAGGCATTGCTTCGGTGGCGGATATCGACATGGCCGTGACGCTGGGCCTGGGCTACCCGCACGGGCCGTTGGCCTGGGGCGATCAACTGGGCGCGGCGCGCGTGCTGCACATTCTGGAGCGCATCCACGCGCTGACCGGCGACCCGCGTTACCGCCCCAGTGCCTGGCTGCGTCGGCGTGCGCGGCTGGGCCTGGCGTTGAACCAGCCCGAAAACACGGTACCGGCCTGAACGGCTCCCCGCTTATCTATTGGAAGTGTTGTCATGCTTGATGCTTATATCTACAGCGGTTTGCGCACCCCCTTTGGTCGCCATGCCGGGAGTTTGTCCGGGGTTCGCCCGGACGACCTGATCGGCGCGTTGCTGGCGCGCGTGATGGACACCTCGGGCTTGCCGGCCCTGGCCCTGGAAGAGGTGATCGTGGGCTGCACCAATCAGGCCGGAGAAGACAGCCGCAACGTTGCCCGCAACGCGTTGCTCAGTGCCGGCCTGCCCCTGCACGTGGCGGGGCAAACGGTGAACCGCCTGTGCGGCAGCGGCCTGTCGGCGGTGATCGACGCGGCCCGTGCCATCACCTGCGGCGAAGGCCAGTTGTACCTGGCCGGTGGGGTAGAAAGCATGTCCCGGGCACCGCTGGTGATCGCCAAAGCCCAGAGCCCGTTTAGCCGCACCCAGGAAATGGCCGACAGCACGATGGGTGCACGCTTCAGCAACCCGACGCTGGTGCAGCGCTATGGCAACGACAGCATGCCCGAAACCGGCGACAACGTAGCCCGGCAGTACGGCATCAGCCGCGAAGACGCCGACCGTTTTGCGGCGGCGTCTCAGGCGCGTTATGCCACGGCGCTGGCTAACGGCGTGTTGGACGGTGAAATCCTGGCTGTCGATGTCCCCACCGGGCGCAAGGGCCAGACCCACACGGTGGCCCATGACGAACACCCGCGCCCCCAGTCCGACCTGGCGGCCTTGTCGCGTTTGCAGCCGTTGTTTGCCGAAGGCGTGGTCACGGCAGGCAACGCCTCGGGCATCAACGACGGTGCTGCCGTCCTGTTGCTGGGCAGCCGCGCCATGGGCACACAACATGGCGTCGTGCCGATGGCGCGTGTGTTGTCCTCGGCGGTGGTCGGGGTTGAGCCGCGCCTTATGGGCATTGGCCCGCACCGGGCCATTGAGGTGGCCTTGGCGCGTGCCGGGATCAGCCTGGCGGATGTTGACCTGATCGAGATCAACGAGGCGTTCGCTTCTCAGGTGCTGTCGTGCCTCAAAGCGCTGGGCGTGAGCTTCGACGACCCGCGCGTCAACCCCCACGGCGGAGCCATCGCCATCGGCCACCCGCTGGGGGCCTCGGGCGCGCGTCTGGTACTGAGCGCGTGTCGCACCCTGCAACGGCACCGCCTGCGCTACGCCGTGGTCAGCCTCTGTGTGGGGGTTGGCCAAGGCGTGGCGGTCGTCATCGAACGTGTTTGAACGGGGCACCGCGGCGCCTGGTCTCGCGACGACTGTGTCGGAGTGCCGCATCACGCCGGACGTAGCCTCGCGCTGCTCGTCAACGACTACAGGGTTTGCGTAAACCGGGGGCGCGGTGGCTCAGCCTTTGAAGTAGATCTGCGCCGCGTTGCCCCCCAACCCTTCAGCCCCGACGTAGAAGTCGGTGACGCGTTTGTCGTAGACGATGGGGCTGACCTGGGTCGAGATGCCGAGGTCGGGCAGGTCTTCGATGATGGTTTTCTGGAACTCGGCAAACAGGTCGTAGCGCTTCTGTACGTCGGTTTCGATCGCGGCCGTTTCCAGCAAGGCATCGACTTTCGGGTTGCTGTAGTGCGAGCCGTTGGAGAAGGGCACGCCCGGCTGGAAGTTTTTCGACCAGTACAGGCGCTGCACGCCCACGGTGGGGTCGAACAGGTTGCTCATGCCGTTCAGGGTGAAGTCGAAATCGCGGTCGGTGTAGACGCGTTTGACGTAGGTGGCGAAGTCCTGCGAGCGCAGGGTGACGTGGATACCAATCTTCGCCAGTGCCTGTTTAAGGTAGTCGGCCGTGCGGCGGTAGGTTTCCGGGCCCGGCAGTGGGTCGAGGGTCAGTGTGAACCGTACGCCCTTGGCGTCACGGGGTAAGCCGGCGTCGTCGAGCAGTTGGTTGGCTTTGGCCACGTCGAAGGCATGGCGCGGCAGGTCCTGGGCGTAGAAGTTTTTCATCGCCGGGCTGATCGGCCCGTACAGCGGTTGGCCGTAGCCCAGGAAGATGGTCTTGCGGATAAAGTCGAGGTTGATGGCGTGGGCAATGGCCTGGCGTACCGGGTGCTGCTTGAGGATCGGGTGGTCCAGGTTGAATTCCACTCGGGTGATGCTGTTGATGTAAGGGTCGTCGCGGTTCTCGATGCGCAGGCGCGGGTTGGTTTTGATGCGTTCAATGTCGCTCAGGGGGACCCCACCGGTTGAGAGGTCAAGTTCGCCCGCTTCAAGGGCCGCCACCGTGGCCGCCGAGTCGGCAATAAAGCGCACGATGATGCGGTCCAGGTACGGTTTGGGCGCGTCCCAGTAATGCGGGTTGCGCTCCAGTATCACATGGCTGCCACGTACCCATTCCTTGAACACAAAGGGCCCGGTGCCCATCGGCGCGGTGGCGTTGGGGTGGGTTTCGGGGCGGGCGTCTTGGTACACGTGCCGGGCCACGATGGGCGACTCGCAGGCCGCCAGTGCCGTCAGCAGGTAGGGCGCGGGTTTGCTCAGCGTGAGTTGCACCTGCAACGGGTTGACCGCGCGAATGTCCGACACGTTGGCAAAGGTCGCCCGGCCACGGGGGTTGGCGGTTTTCAGGGTGTTCAGGGAGAACACCACATCGTCGGCGGTGAAGGGCTGGCCGTCGTGCCACTTCACGCCTTCGCGCAGGTTGAAGGTGTAGGTCAAACCGTCGTCGCTCACGGCCCAGGCGGTGGCCAGTTGCGGTAGGGGCTTGAGGTCCAGGTCGTAGGTCAGCAAGCCTTCGGTGACTTTGCCAGTGATGTACACCGCCGCCCCCGCCGTGTGCGTGAGGTTGACCAGAATCGGCGGTTCGATGGCAATGTGCATGTTCAGCGTGCCGCCGCGCACGGGTGTGTCAGCGGCGTAGGAAAATGTGGGCGTCAGTTGCAGCAGGGCGGCGGTGGCGCTGGTATAGGCCAGTAGCTGGCGGCGGGTCAGGGGCATGATGGCATCCGGTGCGGGCGGGCCCGTTTAACGGGCCCGGCTTAGTCAGTTAAAGGGGGTACGGCCTTCCACCGGATGACCCGGGTCGGTAAAGCCCAAGGTCGAGGTGTGGCCCGGGCTCACGAGTTGGTCGACGAAGGCTTCGTCGGCGGCGCTGATCTTCACTTGCAACGCACGCTGGTAGTCGTCCCACTGCGCTTCGGTGCGGGGCCCGGCGATGGCCGAGGTGACCTGGCGGTTGTTCAGCACCCAGGCCAAGGCAAAATCCGCCGGGGTGATGTCGCGACCGCTCAGGTGTTCCTGAATGCGTTGTGCCACGGCCAAGGATTCCGGCCGCCATTCGGTTTCCAGCACGCGTTTGTCACTGCGGCCCACGCGCGAATCCGCGGCCGGTTGTACGTCGGGGCGGTATTTGCCGGTGAGCACGCCACGGGCCAGCGGGCTGTACGTGACCACGCCCAGGCCAAAATGATTGGCCGCCGGGATCTGCTCAGCCTCGGCGGTGCGGTTGACGATGTTGTACAGCGGCTGGCTGGCCACCGGGCGGTCGATGCCCAGTTCGTCGGCCAGTTGCACCACCTCGGCAATGCGCCAGCCACGGAAGTTCGACACGCCAAAGTGGCGCAGTTTGCCTTGCTTGATCAGGTCGGCAATGGCGCGTACGCCTTCCCCCAGCGGAGCGTCGAAGGTGGCGTGGTGGAAGTACAGAATGTCGATGTAGTCGGTGCCCAGGCGGCCCGGGAGTAGCCAAATTTGGTGGCCAGTACCCAATGGTCGCGCTGGTGAGCAATGGCGCGGCCCACCACGGTTTCAGATTGGCCGTCGTGGTACACATCGGCGGTGTCGATAAAGTTGACGCCCTGTTCGTAAGCCTTGGCGATGATGCGCCGCGCCGTGGCCTCATCGGTGGGGCCGCCAAACATCATGCTGCCCAGTGTCAGCGGTGAAACCTTGAGGGCGCTGCGGCCCAGGTAGCGGTAATCCATACATATCACTCCAGCGTTAACGTCGGCCTTGGGCCTGTGTGGGGTTGAAGGCGTCGGTCAGGCCGTCGCCGATCAGGTTGAAGGCCAATACGGTGAAAAAAATCGCCAGGCCAGGAATGGCGGTCAAGTACCATGCCGTGCGGATCTGTTCGCGGCCGCTGCCGATCAGGCTGCCCCAGCTCACCTGGTTGGGGTCGCCCAGGCCCATAAAGGACAGCGCCGACTCCATCAACACCGCCGATGCCACCATGATCGACGCGGTGACAATCAGTGTTGGCAGAATATTGGGCAGCACTTCGCGCACGATAATGCGCAGGTGTGAGTAACCGACGCTGCGGGCCGCGAGGATGTATTCGCGCTCTCGGATCGAGCGCACTTCGGCGCGCACCAGCCGGGCCACGGTGGGCCACGAAATGATCGCGATGGCGAAGATCAGCGTGGGCACCGACGGTTGCGCAATCGCCACCAGCGCCACCAGCAGTACAAAGCTGGGCATGGTCTGGAAAATTTCGATCAGCCGTTGCAAGGCATAGTCGATGCGCCCACCGAAGTAGCCGGCCAGCGCGCCGATGCTCAGGCCCAGCAACACGCCGAACAGGCTGGCCAGCACCCCCACCTGCAACGACACGCGCCCGCCGTGCACAATGCCCGCCATCAGGTCGCGGCCCAGGGCGTCGGTGCCCAGCGGGTACTGCCAGTCCTGGCCGGGCCACAGCAGCGGCTCGGCCTCCATGGCCAGCGGGTCACCGGGGTAGAGCAGGGGCGCGATCAGCGCGAGGGTGGCAACGGCCAGCAAAAACAGTAGCCCGGCCATGGCCGTCGGGTTGCGTTTGAAACGCTGCAAGGCCGCATGGCGTGGCGTGCTCATCGGTGGCTCCTGATACGCGGGTCAAGCCAGCTTTGCAGCAGGTCCACCAGTACATTGGTGACAATCACCAGCAGCGAGGACACCAGCAAAATACCCAGCAGCACGTTGTAGTCGCGCGCCATGACCGCGTCATAGGCCAAACGGCCCAGGCCCGGCAGGCTGAACACGGTTTCGATCACCACCGCCCCGCCCAGCATGCCGCCCAGGTGCAGGCCGGCCATGGTGGTGATGGGCAGCAGCGCGTTGCGCAGCACATGTTTAAAGGTGATGACCCACGGCGACAGGCCCTTGGCTGTGGCGGTGCGCACGTAGTCCTGGGCACCGGCTTCGAGCATCGAGGCGCGCGTCAGGCGGGCGTAGATGGCGATATAGATCAGCGCCAGTGAGCAGGCCGGCAGTGCCATATAACGCAAGGTGTCGAGCAGGGCGGGCCAGCCCTTGAGGTCGGCACCGATGGTGCCCGCGCCGCCGGTGGGCAACCAGCCGAGCTTGACCGAGAACACCACGATCAGCATCAGGCCGATCCAGAACCCGGGCACTGAATAAAAGAATTGTGAGCACACCGACAGCACGCGGTCCGGCCAGCGGCCTTGCCAGTGCGCCATCAGCATGCCCAAGGCGATGCCCACCGCCAGTGAAACCACCAGCGCCAGCAGCATCAGCGTCAGGGTGGTGCCCAGGCGCTGTGAAATCAGGGACTCCACCGTTGCGCCGTAGCGTGGCGAATGGCCGAGGTTAAAGTGCGCCAGGTTGCTCAAGTACTGCCACAACTGAACCAGCATCGGCTGGTCCAGGCCAAATTGACTGCGCAAGGCCGCCAGGCTTTCCTGGGTGGCCGAACCGGATTCCCCGGCCATCACATCGGCCGCATCACCGGGAGCCAATTGCAGTAAGAGAAAGTTGATTAACAAAATACCGAGCATGGTCGGCAGGGTATGCAAAAGCGCACGCCAAATGGCGTGACTGAACGTCAGCAGGATTTTCATGGGTTAATTCCATCAAGTGCGCTGCTATATAACGGGTTGCTTATAACCATTGTCAATAAATTAAAAAGTTCTATGGTTATACAATTTCACGTATCTAAGCATAGATAAAAACGATATACGCGCGCCGATAGCCAATGATTGACGGGGTCTAAGTGGACTATTACTGTCGGCCTCCAGTCATACCCGCAATACGTGAAAAGTTAAACTCAACACAAAAAGTTATAAGGTCTGCCAATAACGGGCAGGGCACTTTAATTGGCTCGTTAGATGAGGCAAGTGTGACGCTTAATCAAACTCAAGAAGTTCGCTCAATCCCGCCTGTGCCCTCAACGGTCGACGGGTTAACCGGGTTGTTGGCGCGTATTCCGGCGCTGGTCAATGAGATCGCCCAAGGGGCTTCTCGGCGTGACCTGGAGCGCGAATTACCGTTCGCCGCCTTTGCCCTGATTCGCCAGGCCGGGCTCGGTGCGCTGCGCATTCCCCAGGCATTGGGCGGGCCGGGGGGCAGTGTCAGTGACTACATCGAGGTGATCGCGGCTCTGGCCAGTGCCGACCCGAATGTGGCCCATGCCTTGCGTTCGCATTTCAACTTTACAGAAGCGGTCGTCCATAGCCCGGACAGCGCCGAAAAACGCGATTACGTGGCTAAAATCCTGAATGGCCAGTTGTTTGCCGGGGCGCACACCGAAGTCGGCGCGCCGCTGGGCACCCTGGCGACGCGCCTGACCCGCGACGGTGAAGGCTACCGCCTGAACGGCAAAAAATGGTACGCCACCGGCTCGGCCTACGCCGATTATCTGTCCTTCTCGGCCATCGACGACCAAGGCCAACTGATTTCCGTGCTGCTGCCCGCTGACCGGGAAGGGATCCAGGTGCTGGACGACTGGGACGGCATGGGCCAGCGCCTGACGGCCAGCGGCGGGGTGCTGCTGGACAATGTGCAGGTGTTTGCCGATGAACTGAAAAGCCGTGGCCACAACGCCGACGTGGGCCGCCATTGCTCGACGTTGCGCCAGTTGCACCTGGCCGCGTGCGCGGGCGGGGTGGTGCGTAATATTCATCAAGATGCCCTCGGTTATGTGCGCAAACAGGCCCGCGCGGCCATGCACAGCCCGGCGGCTGTGGCCCGCGACGACCACTTTGTGCAGCAAGTGGTGGGCGAAATTGCGGCGAACACCTATGCGGTGGATGCGTTGATTGCCCACACCGCCCGTATTCTGGAGCGCAGTTCCCAGGCGTTACTGGCCAATGACCCGGTGCTGGACCAACAGTTAATTGAAGCGTCGGTCAGTAATGCCCAACTGCAAGTCGTGGTTGCCAAACTGGCCCTGCGTTCGGCCGAGGTCATGTTTGAAGTCGGGGGCGGCTCTGCCACTTCGCGCACTTACAACTTTGACCGCCACTGGCGAAATATTCGCACGGTGTTAAACCATAACCCGTTATTGCATAAAGCTCGTGTGGTGGGTGACTTTTATATTAATGAAACCACCACGCACTTGCGCGAAGGTCTGGTTTTTTAACAGGCCATAAACACCTTTCTTGTCATACCCCGCAGTCAATAGCGCACGCCCCCACCAGGTACCGCCTCTTATAACCCTTGTTACATGGCCAGGAATGTCCACCACGCCAGCAATGAATTGATTTTTTGCAGGTAGTTCATGACGGTTCAATTAAATACCCCGCGCACGGCCCTTGGTTTAAGTGTATCCATCGGCATTATCACGCTGTGCACAGGTGCCGTGGCATTCGCGGATCAAACCGCTGCGCCCCAGGCGAAACCAGACCAGGCGCTGGAAACCGTGGTGGTCACCGGCTCGCGGGCCGAGTCGCGCACCGTGGCACAAAGCCTGGTGCCCATTGATGTGATCAGCGCCGACGACCTGGCGCGCTCCGGCAAACAGAACCTGCGTGATGCCTTGGCAGCGCAAGTGCCGTCTTACACCAATGACGCGGGTTTTTCCGGTGCCACCGGTATCGCGGTTAAATCGGCCACCTTGCGCGGCCTGGGCGGTAACGCCGTGTTGGTGCTGGTCAACGGCAAGCGTCGGCACAACACCGCGCAGATCTTTCACCAGTCGGCGTCAACGTCCAATGGCCAGTCGCCGGTGGACCTTGACCTGATCCCGGTGAGCGCCGTCGACCATATTGAAGTGCTGCGTGACGGCGCGGCGGCGCAGTACGGTTCCGATGCCATTGCGGGGGTGATCAATATCATCCTCAAAAGCAACAACACCGGCGGCCAGGCCACCGCGCTCTACGGCCAGTACGGCCAGCGCGTCGGCCACAAGGGCAATTATGGCGCTACCGGCGAAACCCTGTTCAACCAGGGGTTCGAGCTGCCCAATGACGGTTTTTTCAACCTCAGCGGTGATATCAAGCTTCAGGAAACCAGCAACGTCGCGGGGGCCGTACCCGACCGCACCAAAATGTACGCAGGCAATGACCCTCGTGAATACAGCGAAAGCCGGTACCGCCAGATCATGGGCCAGCCCCGTGCACAAACCTACAGCTTTGCCTACAACGCCGAACTGCCGCTCAACGATGCGCTTGATTTCTACTCGTTCAGCACCTTCAGCCACCGCGATTCAACCGGCTTTGGCACCTACCGCACGGCCAACTCGGCGCAGAACATCCCCGAGATCTACCCCGACGGTTTCCTGCCCAAATTCCGCCCCGTAGAGAATGACTACCAAAGCGTCTTCGGCCTTAAAGGCAACGACGTACTGGGTTGGGACTGGGACCTGTCCACCAGCTATGGCCGCAACGCGGTGAGTTACCACAACGATGACTCATTGAACGCGTCTTTCGGGCCCGCCAGCCCCACCGACATCGACAACGGCGAAGCCATTGTCAGCCAATGGACCAACAACCTGGACCTGACCCGCTCGTTCGACACCGGCCTGTTTGAAAGCCCGTTGCGCGTGGCCACCGGCCTGGAATACCGGGTCGACCGCTATCAGATCCGCAAGGGTGAATTCGCCTCGTATGCCGACGGCGGCTATGTGTACCCGGTGGGTTCGCCCAATGCCGGCAAACGCCCGAGCTCCGGTTCGGCTGGCTGGGGCGGTTTCAGCCCCGAGGCGGCGGGCAGTTGGGACCGCAGTAACATCGCCGGTTACGTCGACTTCACCCAGAAGCTGACCTCGGACTGGGAGTTGAGCGCGGCGGGCCGTTTCGAGCATTACAGCGACGTGGGAGACACCGCCAGCGGCAAGCTCGCGACCCGCTACCAACTGACCCCGACCCTTGCCGTACGCGCCGCCGTCAACAATGGCTTTCGGGCCCCGTCGCTGCAACAGCAGCACTTCTCGTCGAGCACGTCAGCCTGGAGCGCCAACCCGGTGACCGGCGTGCTCAGCCAGAACATCACCACCTATGCGCCCCCTGGCTCGGCGGCGGCTGTCGCCTTGGGTTCCAAGGCGCTCAAACCTGAGAAGTCACGTAACTACAGCATCGGTGTGGTCTCGACGCCGGCCAAAAACCTGGACGTCACGGTCGACCTGTACCAGATCGATATTCAGGACCGCATCCTCCAGACCAGCGCCCTGAGCGGCGTCAACGACCCGAATATTGCCGCGCTGTTGGCCAACGCCGGGTTGAGCACGCAGCAGAGCGTGGCTTACTACGGCAACCTGGCCGACACCCGCACCCGTGGCATCGACCTGGTGGCCGACTACCGCGCCGACTACGGCTCCCATGGGCGCGGCAAGTGGACGCTGACCAGCACCCAGAGCCTGCAGGACATTCGCAAAATCCACGAACCGGAGTCGCTGGCCAGCACCGGCGTGGAGGTCTTGGGCCGCGACAAACGCGGCAACCTCACCAGCGCGTTCCCGAAAAACAAAACCTCGCTGTCCCACACCTGGTTCATCGACGACTTTGAAATAGCGATCAAGGAAACCCGCTATTCCGCCGTCACCGGCCAGAGCTACTACAACCCCAACCGTGACGAAAAGGTCAAACCGGCGTTTCTCACCGACCTGGACGTGGCCTACAACCTCAGCGACCAACTCAAGGTGTCGGTGGGCGGGCAGAACATCTTCAACAAACGCCCTGAGCAGCTCAGCGATCAAGCCAAGCTCTACTACTTCATGCCTGTCGATAACCCGGCGTACAGCTGGTTCTCACCCTACGGCGTGGACGGTGGCTACTACTACGCGCGCCTCGACTATTTCTGGTAACCGCGGGGGTGCGCCGGCCTCGTCGTCGTTGCACCCCGGCCTTTGATTCGCCTCAACAAGGACATCGACATGGCTCACTCTCACGCCCATGACACCTTTCAGCGTGCAGCTTTCCCGACGCCGCTGGACTTCCCCGACAGCCCCTTGAGCAAAGCCTTCCAGCAGCCGCTGCTGCTGGGGGTGTTTTTGAACATGCAAGACATTCGCCTCAGCAACCACCCGACGTCCAACACCTGGACGTTCGACTACAACACCCGCATCGTGCAACAGGCCGAAGCGCTGGGTTTTGAGATTGCGTTCAGCCGCACCCAATGGCTGCCCAAAGGCGGCTACGACGGCGAAGCCTCGCTGGACTCGTTTATCGCCCTGGGCGCGATGGCGGCCGTGACCCGCAGCATTCTGCTGGTGTCCACCATCCACGTGCTGTACGGCCCGTTGCACCCGCTGCACATCGCCAAGTACGCGGCCACCCTGGACCACATCGCCAAGGGCCGTTGGGGCATCAACATCGTCACCGGCCACCGGCCCATCGAGCATGAAATGTTCGGTCGCCCGCAGATCGAACATGACGAGCGCTACCAGTTGGCGGGCGAACTGTTCGACGTACTCAACACCTTGTGGAGCAGCACCGAAAACTTCAGCTACGAAGGCCGCCACGGCTGGAAAATCAAGGACGGCTACATCACCCCCAAACCGCTGTTTGGCCGCCCGGTGCTGGTCACGGCGACCGGCTCCGAGGCGGGCATCGACTTTGCGGCCAGCCAGTCCGACCTGGTGTTTATCACCAACGCCTCCGGTGCCGGTATTCGCGAAACCCTCGAAGACATTCCCGCCCACGTCCAGCGCATCAAAGCCCGTGCCCGCCAGTTTGGCCGCGAAGTACGCACCCTGATCAACCCGATCATTGTCAGCCGCGACACCGAACAGGAAACCCGCGACTACCTCGAAGCCATCGTCGGCAACAAAGTGGCGGGCTCATTCGGCAACCCCAGCGCCTACGCCAGCGATGCCCATGCCTGGCGTGGCCGCGCAGAGGGTTCGCGCAACACCGGGCTGGGCCTGGGCGGCAATATCGAAATCATCGGCACCCCGGAGCAAGTGGTCGAGCAACTGGTGGCACTCAAGGCCGCCGGCATCGACGGCGTGCAACTGAACTTCCACGACTTCGCCGTCGACCTGACGCACTTCGGTGAACGCATTCTGCCGCTGCTCAAACAGGCTGGCTTACGCCTGTGACCCGCTCGCCAACGCTCATCAGGAGCCCTTTATGAGTCTCGAATTTATCGGCCACACCAGTACCCGCCGCGGCGCGGAAGTGATCGAAGCCAGCGGCCCGGTCATCGACAAGGCCTACATCAAACACCTGGCCACGGTGGCTGAAGACAACGGATTTGACCGCCTGCTGATCGGCAGCTTTTCCACCTGGCCCGACAACCATCAGGTCGCCGCCTACGTGCTGCACAACACCGAACGACTGGGCGTGATGCTGGCCCACCGTCCCGGTTTTGTTGCGCCCACCGTGGCCGCGCGGCAACTGGCGACCCTGGACCAGTTCAGCGAAGGCCGCCTTGCCGTGCACATCATCAGTGGCGGCACCGACGAAGACCAACAGCGCGACGGCGACTTCCTGGCCCACGACGAACGCTACGCCCGTACCGCCGAGTACTTGAACGTGGTGAAGAAGGTCTGGCACAGCGATGAGCCGTTTGATCACCAGGGTGACTACTACCGGGTCAAGGGCGCGCAATCGGCGGTCAAGCCCTGGCGCAAAAGCGGCGTGCCGATTTTCTTTGGTGGCTCCTCGGCGGCGGCGTTTGACGTGGCGGGGCAACATGCCGAGGTGTATGCGCTGTGGGGTGAGTCACTGGCGCAGACCGCCGAAACCATCGCCAACGTACGCACAGCGGCGGCCAAGTATGGCCGTGAAGAGCAGATTCAATTCCTGTTGGCCTTTCGGCCATTGGTGGCCGACACCGAAGAGGCTGCATGGGCTCGCAGCCGTGAACTGCTGGCGGCGGCGAAAGCCAAATACCCGGCGGCCCCGGTGTTGCATCAGAACGAAGGCTCCCGCCGCCTGCGCGCGGCGGCGGCCCAGGGCGCGGTGCTGGACGAACGCCTGTGGACCGAATTTGCTGCTGCCACGGGCGCGCACGGCAACTCCACGGCGCTGGTGGGCACCGCGCAACAGGTGGCCGATGCCTTGCTGAAGTACCACGCGCTGGGCGTGAGCAAATTCCTGATCCGGGGTTTTGACCCGGTACCGGACACCTTGACCTTTGGTCGTGACGTCATCCCCTTGGTACGCGCGGCCGTCGCACAGCGCGCCTGACACCCCCATCCTTCACCCGACCGCAGCCTGCGTCAGCGACTACCTGTAGTCGTTGACGCGCTGCGCGAGGCTACGTCCGATCGTAAATGGGCAGAGCCGTATGGTGGGCGGGTTACCAGTCGTAGCTCAGGCGTGCGTAGTAGAACGCGCCGCCAATACCGTAGGGGGTGTTGCGGTTGGCGTAAGGGTCTTCGTGGTTGATGGTAGACGCCAGCGCTTCAGGCTGGTTCGGCGGGCGTTTGTTGAACACGTTGTTGGCCCCCAGCGTGGCTTTGAGGTTGTCGGTGACCAGGTAACCCAGCGCCGCATCGGTGATAAACGCGTCGTGCGTGGTGGAGTCTTGCGCCGGGTTGAGTACGTTGTTCACCACTCGGGTTTTGGAGTAGTAGTGCTCGGTCAGTTGTACCGAGAATTTGCCCAGTTGCCAGTCCAGGGAGGCGCGGGCAATGTTCTGTGGCAAGGCTTCTTCCAGCAGGGTAATGCGCTCCCGGTCGAGCAGGCTGAGCCCGGCGTTTTGCAGTACGGCAGGGTCGTTGACTTTTTTCACCTCGGTCTTGTTGCGCGCGTAGCTCAGGCCCCAGTGCGCCTTGCCGTAGCGGTTGTAGTCGATGTCGTAGTCCAGGCGCAATTCAACGCCGCGTGTCTGGGTTTCGCCAAAGTTGGTGAAGTAGCGCACCTGTTGCTGGCTGGTCAGCCCGGCATCAGTCAGCGCCTTGGCCACCGCCGCGTTGTTGAAGCCGTTAAAAGCCCCCGTGAGGAAAATGCGGTCACGAATGTCAATCTGGTACACGTCCACCGAGGCCGACAGGTGCTCGGTGGGGGTGAACACCAGGCCGAAACTGATGTTGGTGGACTTTTCCGGCTTGAGCGGCTTCGCGCCAAGGGCTCGCGCGGCGGGTGAGTCGGGGCGCAAGGTGTCGTAGTAGTAAGACAAGTACGAGGTGTTGGTGATCGGGTCGTTGACCGGTTGTACCGTGGCGCTCTGGTAGTTTTGCTCGGCCAGTGACGGTGCACGAAAGCCGTTGCTCAAGGTGCCGCGTGCCGCGATCACGTCGTTGAACTGGTAGCGGTTGGAAAACTTGCCCGCCACTGCCGAGCCAAAGTCCGAGTAGTTCTCGTACCGGATGGCCAGGCCGCTGTCCCATTTCTCGGTGATTTTTTGTGCGAAATCGACAAAGTACGCGGTGTTGTGCCGGGCCTCGTCAAATTCGAACTCGGGGTTGAACCCCGTGAGGAACGCCGTGCCGGCCCCCGCCAGTTTGCCGCGCAGGTTCACGGCCGGGTAATCGTTGGGGTAACGGTAACCGCCCCCGGCATAGGAGTAGTACTCTCCCGCGCCCAGCGACAGGGTGTTGTAGCGGTACTCGGTGCCCACCGTGACATTGAGCGGGCGCTCCAGCAGGCCTGTTTCGAAGGCGCGCTGGCCGGTCAGTGAGGCGATGCTTTCGGTAAATTTGAGGTCACCGGCGTGCAGGTTTTGCAGCGGGATCAGGGCCCCGAACGAGGGGTTGGTGGTGTTGAGGATGTTGATGTCGGCACGGTTCTGGCCATAACTGAGGCCCGCGTCCCAGCTCCAGCCCAGAATGTCTTCGGCCTTGAGCCCCAGGTTGACCTGCATGTCCTCTTCTTTGGTTTGCAGCCGCGAGCTGTAGCCGCCGGGGGTGGTGATCACGTTGGCGGTGGCGTTGGTCTCGGAGCGGAACGAGCCTTTTGCCTCAGACCGGCGCGGGCTGTAGGTGGCGAAAGAATACACTTCAAGGTTGTCGTTCAGGGGCACGGCGAGGTTGTAGGCCGCGCTGGTGCTTTCCTGGATGGGCACCACCTCGTAGTTTTCCGGCACGTTGCGGTTGACCGTGGCTTCACGGGGGTCGCCTTCGGCGGCGTAGATTTGCCAGATGGCTTTGGACGGGTCTTTCCACGGCCCCACGGTGTGGCTGTCGCCGGTGTTCAGGTACGACAGGCTAAGGTTAAGGAAACCGCCGTTTTCACCCAGGGCAAAACCCGAATTGAGGCCGCCGGTCCAGGTGGCCCCGGCATCGCCAATGCCGCCGACCTTGGCCACGTCATGGTTGTACTCGCCATAGGATACATCGGCCGAACCGCCGGACGCCGCCGATTTGAGGATCACGTTGATCACCCCGGCGATGGCATCCGAGCCATATTGGGCGGCGGCACCGTCGGTCAGCACTTCGACCCGCTCCACCGCCGACAGCGGAATCAAGCCCAGGTCGGCGGCGGAAGAACCCAGGGTCGCTCCGCCGCTGTTGTTGATCAGCGAGGAACCGTGGCGGCGCTTGCCATTGACCAAGACGAGCACCTGGTTGCCAGACAGCCCGCGCAGTGACGAACCGCCGACGTTCTTGGCCAGTGCGCCTCCGTTGCTGTTGATATTGATGTACGACGGCGTAACCAGGGACAGTGCCCGGCGCAGGTCGCTGGAACCGGTTTCGCGCAGGGTCTGGCCCTGAATCATCTGCACGGGGGACAGGGCCTTGAGGGCCGTGGTTTCGACCCGGGAGCCGGTCACCACCACGGTGCCCAGGCGGTTTTTATCCGCTTCGGTTTCGGCGCGGGCCGTCTCCAGTGGCGCGAGGGACGCAGCCCCCACGGAAAGGACGACACCCAGGGTGTGACGACGTGTGTGAAGTGTAGACATGTGTATGGATCCGGTATTGCCTCTGCATTTATTGAGTGTGTGCAGGAATGGTTCGACGCTGGCTGGTTTAAGCCTGGCAAGGGGTCAGCAGTGTGGGGCGGCGGATGCTGCGTTTTCTGAATGTGGGGGTGGGTCTTGGCCCTCCTGTGTTGGGGATCTGGGCGCTCAGCCGAGCAGGTGATACTTGCCGATCAGGTTGAATTTCCAGGCCACCGGGTCGTGCACCGTGTGGGTGCGGGCGTTGCGCCAGTGCCGGTCGAAACCGAACTCAAGGCGCGTCGAACTGGCCCCACCGAGCTGGAACAGGGTGTTGCTGGCCAGCAGGGCGGCTTCGGTGGTGAGAATCTTGGCTGCGGCCAAGGCCGAAGACACGGCGTCCGAAGGGCCTGGCCCCTGTTGCGCGGTGACCTCGTCAAACAGCAGGGCGGCCCGTTCCAGCACGGCTTCACCGGCATGGATGCGGGTGTGCAGGTCACCGATGATGGCCAGTACATAGGGGTCTTGCTCAACGGCCTGGACCCCGGTGCGGGCGTAGGGGCGGGCGTGGTTACGCACGTAATCGAGGGTGTCTTTGAACGCGGCGCGGGCAATACCCAGGTCGAGCGCGCTGTGGAACAGGTCCGGGATGCCGTAGGTGTTGGCGGTGGTTTTGCCCTGTTCGGAGTCCAGCACATGGCTGTGCTCCACGCGCACGTTGTCCAGCAGCAGGGTGCCGCTGGCGGTGGTGCGTTGGCCGAAACCGTCCCAGTCATCAAGGATGGTCAGGCCCGGTGCATAGCGGTCCAGCACGGCGGTTTTCGACAGGCCGTCTTCGTCCACGCAACCGATGGAAATCAACTGTGAAAACAGCGCGCCGGTGGCATAGGCCTTGGCCCCGTTGACGCGGTAATGGTCGCCTTCGCGGGTGATGCGGGTGCGGGTGGTGCCGGCGGGCAGGCTGCCGCCTTCGGCGTGGCCATTGCCCCAGCGATAACCCTGCAGGATCTTGCCGAAAAACAGGCGTTTTTGATCTTCACGGCCGACGGCTTCGATCACGCTGGATGCCAGCACAATACTGAGCAGCAATTGGCCGATGGACGCGTCGGCCTCGCCAATGGCCGCCACCACGCGGGTGAGGGTGAGGTAGGACACATCGGCACCGCCGTATTCGCGGGGTACGCGCAGGGCCAACAGACCGTGGCGGGCGCAGTCTTCCAGTTCTTGCCAGGGCAACAACCGTTCCACGTCCCGTTGTTGGGCATTGTGTTTGAAGCGGGCCGCCAGTTGCTCGGCAATCTGCACCGCCTCTGCATCGCTGCGGATGATATGGGCCGGGGTGTCAGGTGGGGCGATGGTCAGTGCTGAAGTCATGGGCAATGCTGTTCCTTGATAAAAACATCCCTGGGTACGCTCTTGTTAAAAGATCGTGAGCAAGCTCGCTTCTACAGGGGGTGGGTGTCAGGCCGGGTTGTAGGAGCGAGCTTGCTCGCGATCTCTACGGGGGGGTTCAGGCCGGGTAGTGGGCATCCGCGAAGTTGCCGTACAGCGCTTCTGATGAGTTGAAAAAGTCCTGCAGGTGTTTTTGCGTCACCACCACGACGGTAGGGGAGACGATGGGGATTTTGGGCAGGTCGGTCAGGGCGATAAGCTGGAATTCGTCGTACCAGGCCTTGCGCTTCACCGGGTCGAGTTCGGTCTGGCCCAGCTCCAGCAGTTCATCCACCCGTTTATTGGCATAGCGTGAACCGTTGGAGAAGGCGATGCCGGGCTTGAAGTTGGTCGAGGCATAGAAACGCTGTGTGCCCATGACCGGGTCCGGCCCGGCGGTGGCGGTGATCAAGGTGGTGTCGAAATCGCGGCGGGTGTACACGCGGTTGACGTACTCGGGGAAGTCCTGGGCGCGAATCACCAGTTTGACGCCGATTTTCGCCAGGTTGCTGCGCAGGTAATGGGCGATCTGCAGGGTTTCGCTGGTGGGGTTGGGGTCGTTGAACACGGTAAGGCGTACACCCTTGGCGTCCCTTTTCAGGCCGGCTTCTTCCAACAGGGCTTCGGCCTTGGCCAGGTCAAAGGGGTAGCGCGGCACGGCGTCGTTGTAAAAGTCGCTCATGGCCGCTGGAAGCGTGCTGTACGCCGGTTGGGCAAAGCCGAAGTAGATGTTTTTGACCACAAAGTCGCGGTCAATGGCATGGGCGAAGGCCTGGCGCACGCGCACATCCTGGAACACCGGTTTTTCCAGGTTGAATTCAAACCCCACCAGCCCGGGCGAATAGGGCGCGCTGATTTCACTGACCTGCAACTGGCGAATGCCACGCAAGCGCTGGACGTTGCTCAGGGCCACGCTGGCCAATTGCACCGCTTGGGTTTCGAGGGCGGCCGAGGCAGCGCTCAGGTCGGGAATAATACGAAAGATCAACGCGTCCAGATGCGGTTTGCCGGTGTCCCAGTACTGTTCATTGCGCACCAGGTTAATGGACACGCCCCGGTCCCAGCGCTCGAACTTGAACGGGCCGGTGCCAATCGGTTTGAGGTTGTACGGGTTGGTCAGCGGATTGCCGTTTTCATAGACATGCTTGGGCAACACTTGTGCATCGGTGGACGACAAGGCACTGAGCAGGTAAGGCGCGGGGCTCGACAGGGTCAGCACCACCTGCAACGGCGTCGGCGTTTGAACCTTGATCACCGGGGCAAAGGTGATGATCCCCCGGGAATTGAACGTGCGCCAAATGTGTTCCAGGGTGAACGCCACGTCCTGGGAGCCGAACGGCTGGCCGTCATGCCAGGTCACCCCGGGGCGCAAATTGAAGGTGTAGACCAGGCCGTCGGGGCTCACCTGCCAATCGGTGGCCAGGCGCGGCACGGGCTGGCGCTGGGCGTTATACGACAACAAACCGTCGAACACCTTGCTGGTCACGGTGTAGATCGTGCCGTCGGTGGTCAGTGCGTTGGTCAGGATTGAAGGTTCGGGAAACTGTGACACCACCAGCGTCTGCTTGCCGTCCACGCGGGCGAACACGCTGGATGCCTGCGTCAGCACGCCGGCTCCGGCGGCCAGAATGAGAGCGTCTTTAAGAAACAGCCTTCTTGTGATCGACATGCGATACCTGCTCGAAACAACTAAATAAAAGAATGCAACTTCGGGTCTAAGGTTAGAACCTGAAGTGTATTTAAAGAGGCGTGATCAAGAGGCTGTTCGGTTGGGCGTCAAAACAGTGATGTGAGCCTAACGGATACTTTCAAACGTGTTCAAGTGCACGGGTTAGATCGTTAAGTTCAGTTGCCATGCCGAGGCGGATAATAAGTTTAGAACTTTTTCGCCGGTGTGAGTTTGAAGTAATTGAGGTATTAGTGTTCGCCGTTAATGCCATTTTCCTTTAATTGATTGCCTTTGCAGAGTATTCAATGCCGGCCAGTACTCTTTATCAGCGTTTTACGCGACGGTTTCGCTCTGGGTTTAGCGGCCCGCTGGTTCGCGCCTTGCCAACGGCGGCCGGGGTGATTGTGCTCAACTTTGTGCTGTTGCAGATGGTGCCCGGCGATGCGGTCGATGCGCTGGTGGCCGAGGCCGGGTCGGCCACGGCCCAAACCACTGAACTGCTGCGCCAGCAATACGGCCTGGACAAGTCGCCGCTGGCCCAGTTTGGCGACTACCTGGTGCAGTTGGGGCACCTGAGCCTGGGCGACTCGCCGCGTTACGGCATGCCGGTGATGGATGTCATCAGCCAGCGCTTGCCCAATACGTTGATACTGATGGGGCTGGCCTTGGCGATCTCGCTGGGCGCAGGCATTGCCCTGGGCACGGTGATGGCACTGTGGGCGGGCCAATGGCCGGACCGGGTGCTGTCATCGGCAGTCTTTGTGCTGTATTCAACGCCCGGGTTCTGGATCGGCCTGATGGCCATTGTGCTGTTTGCGGTCAAGCTCGACTGGTTGCCCGCCGGCGGCGACAGCACCATTGGCGCGGGGCTGGCGGGCCTCGATGCGTTCGTCGACAAGCTCAAGTACGCGATTCTGCCGGCCTTGACCCTGGCCAGTTTCTTTGTGGCGATCTATGCCCGCCTGACCCGCGCCTCGGTGCTTGATGTGCTGAGCCAGGATTACGTGCGCACCGCTCGGGCCAAGGGGCTGTCGCCGTGGCGCATCACCCTGCGGCACGTGCTGCGCAATGCACTGCTGCCCCTGACCACGGTGGCCGGGGCGCATTTGGGCGGTTTGCTGGGCGGCGCGGCGGTGGTTGAAACCGTGTTTGGCTGGCCGGGCATTGGCCGCTTAACCCTGGAAGCGGTGCAGGCCCGTGAATACAAGGTGCTGTTGGGCATTTTGTTGATGTCGTCGTTTATCGTGATCCTCGCCAATGTGCTGGTGGACGGGCTGCATACGCGGCTGGACCCGCGCATCGCGGCCCGTTTGAAGGGGGGCTGAGGCATGCGCCTGCAAACCCCGAGTTCCGCGCCGGTGCTCACTCATCCGGCCCGCAGTGGCTGGCGTCAACACGTGGGCAGCCTGATGCTGGGCCGCTGGGCACCGGGCATTCAGCGCCTGACCGAACCGCCGCACGCGTTGCCGCAGGCTCCCCGCAGCGGCTGGCCCGTGGCCCGTGCATTGCTGCGCTCGCCCGCTGCGGTGGTGGGCCTGACGGTGCTGCTGTTGATCGGCCTGATGGCCTTGAGCGCCCAGTTTTGGTACCCCGGCGACCCGCTGGACATGGTGGCCCAGCCGTTGCTGACCCCGGGCGAGGACTGGCAGTTTCCGTTGGGCACCGATGCCCTGGGCCGTGACCTGGCGGCCGGCATTGTGCATGGCGCGCGGGTGTCGCTGCTGGTGGGGCTCACCGCCGCGACGGTGAGTGTGGTGCTCGGCAGCCTGGTGGGGGCGTTGGCCGGTTACTACGGCGGTCGGGCTGATCGGGTGTTGACCTGGCTGATCGAGATTTTCCAGACCACACCGTCGTTTTTGCTGGTGGTTGTGGTGGTGTCCATCACTCAGTCCACCGTGGGCATTATCGCGGTGGTGATCGGGCTGACCTCATGGGACACCGTCGCCCGGCTGGTGCGCGCCGAATTTCGCGCCCTGCTCAGCGCCGACTTCGTACTGGCAGCGCGCAGTGTGGGCTACAGCACACCCTGGATCATCTTTCGCGAAGTGCTGCCCAATACCGTGGCCCCGATCATCATCACCGCTTCGGTGATCGTGGCCTCGGCCATTCTGACCGAGTCGTCCCTGGCCTTTCTGGGCGTGGGCGACCCCAACACCATTAGCTGGGGCAGCATGATCGGCAGCGGCCGTGACCTGTTGCGCAGTGCGCTCTACCTTACGGCGATTCCGGGCCTTGCCCTGGTGATCACTGTCTTTAGCCTGAACCTGCTGGGCGACGCCCTGATCAGTGCCCTGAACCCACGATTGCGCGGGAGAACCGCATGAATGCTGTAGCCAACGTCGATGATCATCGTCACACCTTGTTGAGCGTGTCAGACCTGCGGGTGAATTACGGCGACTACTGCGCCGTGAAAGGCGTGAGTTTCCAAGTGGCGCGGGGAGAAACCCTGGCGCTGGTGGGCGAGTCGGGGTGCGGCAAGTCCACCACCGCGATGGCGCTGATGCGCCTGTTGAGCGGGCGGGCCGAACTCACGGGCACGGTGGATTTCGAGGGCCTGGACCTGTCTGGCGTCAGCGATGCGGTGATGCGCAACCTGCGCGGCAACGATATTTCCATGGTGTTCCAAGACCCCATGACCTCGCTGAACCCGGTGTTGAGCATCGGTGAGCAAATTGGCGAAGTGCTGCGCCGCCATCGCGGCCTGTCGCGCCAGGCGGCCCGCGCCGAATCCCTGGCCCTGCTCAAGAAGGTACGCATTCCCAACCCCGAGGCGCGCCTCGATGACTTTGCCCACAACCTGTCCGGCGGCCAGCGTCAGCGGGTGATGATCGCCATTGCCGTGGCGTGCAAGCCGCGCCTGCTGATCGCCGACGAACCCACCACTGCGCTGGACGTGACCGTGCAAGCGCACATTCTGCAATTGCTCAAGGACTTGAGCGAAGAGTACGCCATGGGCCTGCTGCTGATTACCCATGACCTGGGCGTGGTGGGCCAGTGGGCCGACCGCGTGGCGGTGATGTATGACGGGCTGATCGTCGAGACGGGCAGCACCGAAGCGATCTTCACCACACCGCAGCACCCCTACACCCAAGGGCTGTTGGGGGCTTCGCTGCGGCTGGACAGCGACACGCACTATGCCCGTGCGTCACTGCCGGAAATCAATGTGCAGCGGGGGGCGGGCGGGCAGATCCACTTCGACCTGCACAGCTACCCGCGTGTGGCCAAGGCGCTGGAGCCCGACCGCGACGCCTTGCCGCCGATTCTGGACGTGCGCCACCTGCGCACCGAATACAAAACCCGCCAAGGCCCGGTGGCCGCCGTGGACGATGTGTCGTTCACGATTCGGCCGGGGGAAACCCTGGGGTTGGTGGGGGAGTCCGGGTGCGGGAAATCGACCCTGAGTAAAACCATTTTGGGGCTTATCCGTGCCAGTCACGGGGAAATTCTGCTCAATGGCACCAATATCGCGGCATTACCTGAAAAACAACTGCGCGCTTACCGGCCCTTTGTGCAGATGGTGTTTCAAGACCCTTATGGCTCACTCAACCCGAAGCACAGCGTGTACCGCATTCTGGACGGTGTGCTGAAAAACCATGGCATCAAAGAGGCGCAACAGCGCAGCCAGCGCATCCTCGACATCATTGCGCGGGTGGGCCTGCCCCCCACGGCGGTGTGGAAGTACCCTCACGAGTTTTCCGGCGGTCAGCGCCAGCGTATTGGCATTGCCCGTGCGCTGATCTTGCGGCCATCGTTGGTGATCCTCGACGAAGCGGTGTCTTCATTGGACGTGTCGGTGCGCGCCCAGATCCTCAACTTGCTGGCCGACCTCAAGGACGAGTTCGGCCTGGCCTACCTGTTTATTTCCCACGACTTGTCAGTGGTCAAGTACATGGCCGACCGGGTGCTGGTGATGCACGACGGCAAGATCGTGGAAGAGGGTGCCCACGACGGCATCTGGAAAAACGCCCGCCACGCCTACACCCAAAAACTGATCGGCTCCGTGCCGGTGCCGCGTTACCCGGTGGCCGACGACGAGTCGGTGCCCTACACGGATTCGGCCTGGCAAGACCTGCCGGTGGCCATGCTGTTGTCGCGTTTTGCGATCTAGCTTCACCTTTGAATCAACCATCAACCCCCTTTTGGGAGAGCGTATGAGCACCATCGAGTACCGCAACCTGGGCCGTAACGGCATCAAAGTGTCACCGATCACCCTGGGCACCATGATGTTTGGCGGCCAGACCGAAGAGGACGTGGCCAAGCGCATTGCTGATCGCGCCTATGAGCAGGGCATCAACGTTATCGACACGGCCAATGGCTACAACGGTGGCGCTTCGGAAGAAGTGGTCGGCCGCCTGATTGCCGACCGCCGTTCGCAATGGGTGTTGTCGACCAAGTTCGTCAACCCCAACCCGGGGGCGCAGGGCCCGAACGACCGCGGGGCTTCGCGGCACAACGTGATCCAGTCGGTGGACGCCAGCCTCAAGCGCTTGAACACCGACTACATCGACCTGTTCTACCTGCACCGCGAGGACCACACCACACCGGTGGAAGAAACCTTGCGTGCGCTGTCGGACCTGATCCGGGCGGGCAAAATCCGGTCTTACGGGTTGTCTAACCACCGTGGCTGGAAACTCGCTGAATTCAGCCGCACGGCCGATTTGCTGGGCATCGAACGCCCGGCGGCCAGCCAGCCGCTGTACAACCTGGCCAACCGCCAGATTGAAAACGAACACCTGCCGGCGGCGCAGTACTACGGCATTGGCGTGGTGTCTTACAGCCCGTTGGCCCGTGGCGTGCTCACGGCCAAATACGACCCGAACCAGCCGCCGTCCGAAGGCACCCGCGCCGGGCGTAACGACAAACGCCTGCACCAGACCGAATGGCGGGCCGAGTCGTTGAACCTGGCCCAACGGGTCAAAGACCATGCGCAGGCGCGCGGCATCACCCCGGGGCAGTTTGCCCTGGCGTGGGTGCTGAACAACGCATTGATCACCTCGGCCATCGCCGGGCCGCGCACCGAAGCGCAATGGAACGACTACGTGCCGGCGTTGAACTACGCCTTTACCGCCGAAGATGAAGCGTTTATCGACGACCTTGTCATCACCGGACATGCCTCCACCCCCGGCTACAACGACCCGAGCCATCCGTTTGCAGGGCGCAAATCGCGGGTTTGATGCAAACAGGCGGGGGGAATCCCCTCCGCCTTCTGTACCGGGCTGGTCGCTGGCGCAACCATCGTTAGCGCTGAATGGCGCAGTGATGGGTTTTACGGTGCTTTCAGCTTTTCTCCAGGTACCAATGTCGCCATTGCGGTTGAGCCAGCAGCAGGCCTGCAATGCCGGCCGCCACTACCCCCCATAAGGCGATGGTGCTGGCCACGCCCAAGCGGTCGGCGATGTAGCCGGCAACCACCGTCGCCAGAGGCTGCAAGCCAAACCCGATGATGCTGAACAACCCCATCAAGCGCCCGCGCATGGCAGGCGGCGAGAGGATTTGCACCAGGCTGGTACAGGTCACCATGGCTTGTGAGGTGGCCAGCCCGAACATGAACAGCGCCAGCAATTGCACGGCCAGTACGTCAGTCAGGGCCGAGACCACCAGCCAACTGCCCATCCAGATCAGTGTCATCGACAAGGTCAGCCCCATGCGCCGGATATGGCTGATCACCGGTGACAAGAAAAACGCATAAATCAATGACCCACTCGCTGCCGCGCCCAGCAGCAGGCCGGTACGCTGCGGGTCGCCGTGGGCCACGGCCGGAAGCAGGGCCAGGGTGCCCAGGCCAAACATCGTCAGCGCCGCACAGCACAGGTAGGTGTTGCGCAACGTCAACGTGCGGCGAATATGGCCGATGGCCTCACCCAGCGCCACCTGATTGCCCGCATCGGGCCGTCGCTGCTGCACCTGGCTTAGCGACAACAGCGAGGCAATCACCACCCAGTACGACAGGCCGTTGGCCCAGAACGCTGCGGACATGCCGACCTGGGCCACCAGATAACCCGCCAGGGTTGGCCCCAGTACGCGGCAGACGTTGAGGATCATGGAGTTGATGCTGATGAGTTTGCGGATGTTGTTCAGGCCTGCCAGGTCAAACAAAAACGCCTGTTGCGTCGGGAAATACACCGAGTTGACGCAGCCCATTAAAAAGGCGAACACGAAGATATGCGTCAGGTGGGCCTGATCGGCCTGAATCATGGCCGCGATAAGGCACGTTAGCGCGATTTCAATCAGATGGCAGCCAATCAGCAGTTTACGGCGGTCGTAGCGGTCGGCCAGCGCGCCGGTAAACAGGCTGAACAGCAGAATTGGCAGGCTGGAACACAGTGCGCTGACCCCCAGGGCAAATGCCTGGCCGCCCGACAGTTGATACACCAGTAGCGCCATGGCGGTTTGTTGCAGCCAGATGCCGATCATCGACACCGCTTGGCCCCCCAGGTAAATGCGGGTATGGGCCGACTTTAACGGCGTAAAGTTATTCAGCCACAGTGAAAGCGCAGACATAGTGAGGTTATATCCATAGAACAAACTTAATAAAAGGGGGGGCTGAAATCGCGCTGTAATCTGCGTAATGAAGTCAGGGCTGTCAATGGCTGTGCAGTCATAAACTCAGAACGCAATAATCTATAGGCCGCCACCGGGTTTGTTTTACACTCGTTGCACCTCGCACGGGGCGTTAGTTAATTATCTTTAAAACAACGCGAACTCAATGCCGTGCGACAACGTCCGTCATTATTGTGGTTTGTAAGTTGCCGCGCCGTGATTAAGTTGCGGTGTGCACTTATCTTGATAAGAGCGGATGGCATGACGGATTTAAAACTTTGGTATACCCGTTGCCCGACACCGACGCCCTTGGGGCTGGCGGTGAAGTTGGGGTTTCTTGAGGCGGCACTGGCGCAACAGTCGGTGCGCGTACAGTCGCTGCAAAGCGCGGCCGACGAAAAAGTGCGCGCCAGCCATTTTGATCATTCCCAGCCTTGGTCGTTTCGCCAGGGCGGCAATATCCCGCCGATTCATGCCCGTGCCAGTGGCCGCGATACGCGCCTGATCGGGATCAACTGGATCGACGAATTCCAGGCGGTCATCACCTTGCCGTCGACCGGCATTACCCAGGTCTCGGCGTTGGTGGGCAAGCGCCTGGGCCTGCCGCGTCAGCCGCCAGGCCTTATCGATTTTCAGCGCGCCACCGCCCTCAAGGGGTTGTTGTCGACATTGAGCGTTGCCGGCATTGCCCGTGAGGCGGTGCGTTTCGTGGATGTCGCCACCTGCACGCCACTGTTGGGCAGTGCGGCACCGGGCTATGCCCAAGGGATTCGTCGCTTACCCTATGCGGCTGAAATCACCCAGTTGATCCGGGGTGAGATCGACGGGTTTTTCGTCAAGGGAGCAGAGGGCTTGAGTGTTGCCCGCCAGTTTGATGCGGTGTTGCTCAGTGAAACCGGCCGCCATTCCGATCCGGCGATCCGCATTAATAACGGCACGCCCCGGTTGCTGACAGTGGACGGCACCCTGGCCCGTGAGCGGCCCGATCTGGTGCAGACCTTGCTCAGTGCCGTGCAACAGGCGGCCGAGTGGGCGGCGCAACACCCGGATGAAACCCGGCGTTTTGTGGCGCAGGAAATTGGCGTTAGCGAAGAGGCGGTGAGCGCCGCCTTCGGCCCCGAGTTGCACCTTAAATTCAGCACCGCCATTGATGCACCGGGCCTCGAGGCCATTGGCTCGTTCAAGGATTTCCTGCGGGTCGAAGGCTTTATCGACGCGGACTTTGACGTCCAGACGTGGGCGTATGGCGAGGCCCGCGCCCCCTTAACAACCACCTGACTGCGTGTCGGGCTTGCCCTTTCAGTTCATTGCCAAGCGAACCCTCTCAGGAGTTGAACCATGTCAGAAGCCTTGCTTAACAACCGGCCCGAGACCCGCGCCCCCGCACAGCCGACCGCCATCTGGTATACCCGCTGCCCCGTGCCGACCACCTCGGGCATCGCCCAGCACAAACGTTGGTTGCACAACGAATTTGCCCGTCACGGCATTCAACTGGACTCCATTCGCGCGTCTGCCGACCGCGCCGTGCGCGAGTCGCATTTCCGCCACAGCCTGGCCGGCAGTTTCCGTGAAGGCGGCAACGTACCGCCGATCTGGGCCCGTGCGCAGGGGCAAGACACCGTGGTCGTGGGCATCACCTGGGTGGACGAAGAGCAGTTTGTGTTTGTGCGCGGTGACAGCGATATCCACACCGCGGCCGATTTGCGCGGGCGCAAACTGGGGGTTGTGCGCAAGGCGGCCAGCGATCTGGTGGATGTGGGCCGCGCCGAGGGTTTGCGCGGCTTGTTGACCGCCTTGCACCTGGGCGGCGTGCCCCATGACAGCGTTGAATTCGTCGATTTGGCCACGGCCGAGTGGGACCTCAAAGAGGTGGCCCAGCACCGTGAAGACCACCACGCCATCCCCACCCGAGCCTTGCTAGACGGCGTCGTCGACGCGATTTTTATCAAAGGGGCGGGCAGCGCCCGGGCGTTGGCACAAGGGTTGCGCCCCATCGTCAACCTCAACGAGCAGCAAGACCCGTTCTTGCGGCTGAGCGCGGGCTCGCCCCGGCCCATCACGGTCGACCGGCAGACCTTGATCGACTCGCCGCAGATCGTGGCGCGGTACCTGGCCGTACTGCTCAAGACGGCTGAGTGGGCGCGCGAGCATCCGCAAGACGTGCTGAGCACCCTCGCGGCGGAAACGGGGGTCAGCGAAGACGATGTCGTGCGTGCCTTTGGCCCCACGCTGCACCTGTCGTTCGAGCCGAAGTTGAGCGAGGTGTATGTTGAAGGCTTGCGCCGTCAGAAGGACTTTTTGCTGGCGCAGGGGTTTATCGACCACGACTTTGACGTCAACGCCTGGGTTGACCCGTTACCGCTTAAACAGGCCCGGGCACTCAAGGACGAGATTGAGCTGGGCTGATCAAAGGTGCACTGAAACGCCGGGCCGGGAGGTCCGGCGTTTTGCGTTTCAGGCCACCGGGGCCGATGGCGCTGAGCATCGCCTGAAATCGCGCGCACTCGGCATGGCGTGGGGCAGGGCAGGCGGCTGCACGGCGCAGGGCATCGCGCAGGGTGCACAAGTGTTGAATGGTGCGGTCCAGTTCATCGGCCTTGTGCGCGAGTCGTTGGTGGTCAATATCAGGTTGGCCGTTTGCGTCCAGCATGGTCGCGATGTCATCCAGAGAAAACATCGCGGCCTGCCCGAGGGCAATCAAGGCCAACTGTTCCAGCACACTGGCCGCAAACACCCGGCTCAGGCCGCGACGGCCGATGGAGCGGATCAGGCCTTTTTCTTCGTAGTAACGCAAGGTCGAAGCGGGCAAGCCAGAACGCCGCGCCACCTCCCCGATGTCCATCTCTTTCATGCTTGACCTCAAGTCGACTTGAACCTGCAGACTCCCAATCAAAGCGCCAAAACCGGCGCAAGGCAAGGAGAAGGAAGATGCAAACAGCTGAAGCAGTGGTGCGGCTGGTGTGGCTTGGCGTGGGGGCCACGATGTTTATGGACGCCTCGGCGTGGTTGCAAAAACGCCTGTGGGGCATGGCCTCGGCGGACTACGGGTTGGTGGGGCGCTGGTTGGGCCATATGTGCCACGGCCAGTTTTGCCATGAGTCGATAGTGAAGGCACCGCGTAGGCGCCATGAACGGCTGGTGGGTTGGCTGTTTCACTACATCACGGGGTGTGTGTTTGCGGGGGTGTTGGTGGCGGTAGAGGGGCTGGGGTGGTTGCTGCAGCCGACGTTGTTGCCTGCCTTATTGACGGGGTTGATGAGCGTGGTGGCCCCGTTTTTTGTGCTGCAGCCGGCGTTCGGTTTTGGCCTGGCGGCATCTAAAACCCCAAACCCATGGGCCGCCCGGCGGCGGAGCCTGATGGCGCATTTGCTGTTTGGGGTGGGGTTGTTTTTGGCGGGGTGGGTGGGGGCGCTTGGGTAAACAGTGGGGGGCCGACCCACTGCCTATGTCACGTTCAGGGGGGCGGATAGGGGGCAGGTGTATTGCGCCGCCGCGTGCCCCGTCAGGACTGGCAGAAGCGCAGGCGGTTGCCGAACGGGTCCGGCACTTCCATGATGATTCCCCAGCCGTGGTCCACGATCTGCGGGCGCGAATAGCCGTACTGCCGGGCGTTCAGTTCATCGTGCAATTGCTGGAGGTTATTGACCGGCACAAACACCGTTGAGCCGGGGCACGCATCGCCGTGATGCCCCGACAGGTGCAACTGCAAGCCGTTGCGGCGGATGCCCAGATACAGGGGCAACCCGGGTTCGAAACGATGTTCGAACTCAACGCCGAACCCCAGAAAATCCAGGTAGAACTCCCGCGCCTTGGCTTCATCAAACATGCGCAGGATCGGAATGGGGCTGGCAAACGTGATATCGGGCTCGGTTGCGGGGTGCGGGTGTTCGTTGGGGAGCATGGCGGGGCCTTCAGGTGCGTTGTGTTTACGGGTGGGCCAAGCGGTACAGGGCTTGGGCATGGGACACGATCATGCCGGCGCGTTGCAGGTTGCGCCGGCTTTGGGCGTTGGCCAGTGTGGTGGCGGCCACCCGCTGACAGCCCATGGCGCGGGCTTGCTCGATGCGATGGGTGATCAGCGCCTGGTGCAGCCCCTGGCCCCGGGCGTGTTTACAGGTAGCGGCGGTGCCCAGGTAGGCGATGCCATTGCTGGCGCTATACAGTGCGGCCCCTGCCACCCGCTCACCGTCGAGCCACGCCACGTACAGCGTGAGGCGTTCATTGGCGACCAGCCCGGAAAAGGAGGCCAGATTGACCGCCGCACGGGCCGGGTCGGCGCGAAAACCGGCCTCATGAACGGCGGCAAATTCACTCAGGTCGCCCCCACTGACGGTTTCAATGATGAAACCGTGCGGGTGCGTGATCGCCTGTTCGAGGGGGCAACTCAACTGCAGGTGTGTCCAGCCTTTCAACCGTTCCAGTTGAGCCTCGCCGACCGAGAGGCGAGGAGCAAAGGCCGCCGTTTTAGCGATGTGCGGCCAGACGCTTGTACCTTCGGCATCGGCCTTGAGCAGCGCGACCGTGGTGTCGGGGGCCAGCGCCGGGTCGGCGTACACCCGGTTGAGCATCGGGCTTGCGCAGCCCTTGACGTGAAAGCAGGCCATGCCCTGGTGCTGGAACACCCGTGCACCATAGGGGTTGTCCGCCCGTTGCAGCAGGTTTTCGACCCGTGCGCACAGGTATTCGCGTTCTGCGGTTTCCAGTGCTTGGGCCAACGTTAAGTCCATGTGTGCCGTCCTGGCTCGGGGCGTGGCGGGTGTCAGGCGGTGGTGCTAACCGTCGAGCCCGAGGTACTGGCACCTTGCGCCGCCAGTGCCTGAAGCAGCGCCGCCGTAGCAGTTTGCAGGGCGGCGGTGGTGCTGGCTATCTGAGCCTGGAGTGCGCCCAGGGACGCAGCCTTGATCTCGGGTGGCTGGTCGCTGGCCTGAATGCTCTGCAGGGTTTGCAACTGCTGTTCAAGCTGTTTTCGCAGTTGGGCGATCTGCTTCAGCAGTATTTTCACAATGTCAGTGCTTTTGTCGTCGCTGTCTTCCACCGGCGCATTGGCGTTGCCGCGCGCCTCCCGGGGCTTGACCGGGGCCGCTTCAGAGAGTTCGCCGGCCGTTTGCGCGGTGGTCGTCGCCGGGGCGGAGGCACCGGCAATGGTCAGGCTGGAGGCCAGGTTGTTTACGCTGCCGAGCATGGTTTTTATCCTTGTGGGCAAGGTTCGTTACATCGGTATCGGCGGTATTGCTCAAGGCTTTAGCGTGCCGCCCGGCGACGGCCTTACTCGGCCACGTCGAGGGCTTCGCCAGTGGCGTAGTAATGCCCCCCGGCAACGTAGTGCAGGCTGCGCCACTGAGGATCGGCGGTTTCGAACTGCCAGTGGCCATCGCGAAAGGCTCGGGTGTCCGCCCAGGCACCGACCACTTCACCGATAAACAGGTCGTAGGCCGACTGGTTATGTGGCTCGGGAATCAGGGTGCAGGCCAGCCAGGCCGAGCAGCCCGCCACGAACGGTTGATCATGCCCCGGCAGATCGAACAGTTCGACACCACAGTGGTGCAGCTTGTCGGGGTCATCATTAAGGCTGATCGCGCCGACCTGGCTGGTGAGTACGAGTTGCTTCACCGTCGGCACCTGAATCACAAACCGGCCACTGTGCTCGACCAGTTCGCGGGTTTTAACCGATTTATCCAGCACCACGGTCAGTTTGGGGGGGGCGAAATCCAGGGCGCAGGCCCATGAGGCGGCCATGACGTTCTGCACGCCCTGGTGGCGGGCCGAGACCAGAATCGTCGGGCCGTGATTGATCAGTCGATAGGCTTTTTCCAGCGGGACGGCGGCAATGTGCGCGTTCATGGGGGGCTCCTGAGGGGTATACGAGCGTCGCAGTGAATAGCGCGGCAGTTTGCCCCAGAGCCCCGGTATCGAGCAATGCGTGCCAGCCGGACGTTTGATAGGCATTCACCCGCAGGAGCGCGCTTGCACGCGATCTTTTGCTCTTGTACAGACCGGACACATGGTTGACGCCTGTGCGGGGGGCCTTTAGATCAAAAACCAGATCAAAAGATCACGAGCCAGCTCGTTCCTACAAACTCTGCCATCCGTAGGAGCCGGGATTCAGGTTTTACGATCGCTGCGCAATCGGACGTTTCGCCAACGGTTACTAAACACTCGGCCCCTCGGGCGGGCAGGCGGATCTCAGGGGGCTCGTACGGTTTCGGCGTGCGAACCCTTAAAGCCGTGTGCGCTCAGACGCCGGAGTGTTTGACCAGCAGCGCGAGCAGTTCGCGGGCTGGCAGCGCCGTGGCACGCGCCGCTTGCTGGCCTGCCCAGAACGGCGAGAACTCGGCACTGCCGGCCTTGGTTGCTGCCTCGGCCAGGTGTTTGCCCGCGTTGTAGGCAATGCCGAAAGGCGGCACGGGCGGATGGCCCGCAGCGCCGGCTTCGCGCATGAACCGATTGACCATGCCACGGGCCGGTCGCCCTGAAATGACGTCAGTGAGGGCGGTGGTTGCGGCGCGTTCGCTGTTCAGCATGTGGCGGTAGGCCGGGCTTGCCGATGACTCCGGGCACAAGATGAACGCGGTGCCCAACTGTGCCGCCAGCGCGCCCAGTTCCAGTACCTGGCGAATGTCGTGGCCATCCATCAGGCCGCCGGTGGCGATCACCGGGATGTCCAGGCAGGCGAGCAAGCGTTTGAGCAGTTCCAGGGTCGGCAGTTGTTCATCCGGGGCGTGGGGGTCGAACATGCCGCGATGGCCTCCCGCTTCGATGCCCTGCGCCACCACCACATCCACCCCTGCAGCCTGCACCGCCAGGGCTTCCGCTTCGTGGGTGGCACTGGCAAACAGCACAATCCCGGCCGCCTTGAGGGCATCGATATGCCCTTGTGGCGGCAGCCCGAGGTGAAAGCTGACGACCGCCGGGCGCTCTTCAAGCAGCAGGTTCAGTTGTTCATCCGAGGCGCAGAAGCTGGTGTAAATCTGGTGGATGTCGGCCGGGACCGGGGCGTTGAACTCGGCAAAAAACGGGGCCAGGTGCGCAAGCCAGGCCTGTTCCAGTACCGGGTCGGCGCAGGAGGGGGCGTTGCAGAAGACGTTCACATTGAACGGTTTGTCGGTGCGTGCCCGCAGGTCGCGGATCATCGCGCGCCCGGCCTCGATATTGACCGCCGCGATGGAGATAGAGCCCAGCCCCCCTGCCTCACTGACGGCCGCCGCCAGTGCCGGAGTGGCCGTGCCGGCCATGGGGGCCTGGATGATGGGGTATTGAATGCCGAGGGAGGAAAAAAGGCTGCTCATGAAGACTCCTTGCCAGGTTGGGTGGAGCGCTCCGGGCGGCGGACCAGAGCGTAGGGTCTCTGGAGTCTAAGGGGTAATGACGCGGTTAGAAACATCGTATGATTGAATCCGTACCTACGTATTGAACGGTCGCTTCACCCTGTAAATATTCGTAAATCATCCGCGCTTACAGACCTTTCGATAGGTCTGACGGTACAAATCCCACATTTTTTAACCTCAACCCAGAGAGAGTTATGACCCATCACGATATTACCTTCACCCCCGACCCAGATGCGGATTCGATTTCTTCTGATGTGGCCGGTTTCGGCGGGCTATTGGTGTCCACGCAGATCCCGACCCGGGCTGATGGCAGCCTGGAACTGGGCGGCATTACTCAACAAAGCGAGTGCACCTTGCAGGCGCTCAAGGTGGCCTTGGAGCGGGCCGGCAGTTCGATGGACCGTGTACTGCATTTAACGATCTACCTCACCGACATGGCCGATCGGGCTGCCTTCAATGAGGTGTACAAACGCTTTTTCGCCAAGCCGTGGCCAGTGCGTGCTGCTGTGGGCGTGGCCGCGTTGGCGGTGGACGGCATGCGTGTCGAAGTGACCGCAATGGCGGCCAAGGGCTAAGCGGTGCCCGCACGGCGATCTATCCTCTACACTCTCGCTGGGCCATTAAGCCCTTGCCAATGAAGGCTAGACATAAGAGGGGTTTCAATGATGGTACGTATGGTAGTGGGCGTTGCGATGCTGGCTTTGTTGTCAGGTTGCGCCCTGAATCGGTCACAGGTTGAAGTGGACGGCAATGCGGGCGCGGTGCCGACAACGGCCTCGGTCAATGGCAAAAAGGTTTACATCACCGCGGTCGATGAGCGCGTGTTCCAGTCCAAACCCACTACACCGGACAACCCGTCGGTCATGTTCCAGCAGATGGAAGACAAAGCCATCACTGAACGGGTGATTGCCCGCAAGCGCAACACCTACGGCATGCACATCGGGGATGTGTTGCTGAAGCCGGGCCACACCGTGCCGGGCATTGTCAGTGATGCGGTCGCCGCTGCGTACCGGCAGGCCGGCTACCAAGTGGTCAGCGAACCGGGCGTTCAGGGTGCCACGGGTGTGCAAGTCAACATTGCGCAGTTCTGGTCATGGACGGTGTTGCGGGGCGTGCTGGATTCCGTCACCTACAACCGCGCCGTTTTGAATATCAAACCTGCCGACGGGCCTGAGTACCAGGTCAAAACGGAGGTGAATAAAGAGTTCGCTATCGGCAGCACCGACCGTTGGAAAGTCATCACCGAAGATGGGCTTAAAGCGGTGACCCAGCAAACCCTCAAGCACCTTCAGCAGCCTTGATCGCAGCATTACCGCCGGTAGGCACTGCCGGCGGTAATGTGCCTAACCGAAGACCTGTCGCAGGTTCGTTCGGTAGAAGTCGAACGCTGCAATCGCCCCGTTGATGGCTTGCTGCTCGTGTTCCTCGCTCAGCACCTGGCTGTCGAGCAGGGCGATAAATTGCCGCCAGTGCAGGCCGCGCCCGTCCGGGTGGGCGGCCAGGTGGCTGGCTCCCCGCTGTTGGTCCAGGCCCAGTTGCTGGGTTTCCTTGTACAGGTACGCGGCCCCCAGGTTTGACCCTTCGCTGCAATACAACCAGCCCAAGGCTTCAAAAGGGCCGTTGACCGGTGCCCGTGGCGGTGCGTCGGGCACGCTCAGGCCGAGGTCGGCCAGGTCGCGTTTCACCGCTTCAAATCGCGGCAGTTGCGCTAGCCCCGGCAGGCGCCGGTTCAGTTCCGGGTCGTGATACAGCGCGTCGATTGCGCCGTGAAACGCATGTTGCAAGCGCAGGAACTGGCCGTAACGCTCAAGGTTTGCGAACGGTCGGGCGGCCATTACCAGGCTGTCGACACTGTCGTGCTCGCGGTGTGTGGCGGCTTTCAGGCGTTTGGCCCGCGACAGGGGCAGGGCCTCAAGGGTGGGTGCGGTCATGGTGAGGTCCTTGGTGAGGGGGGGCAAAGCATAAAGCGTAGCAGGGGGCCGCCAGCGCCGGAGGCGACAGCGGCCACACGGCGTTCACCGGGCAGTCAACGCCGGTGTCCGTGGCGGAATGCTGCGTTTGCAACCCAGGGATTCAAACGCCGAAGCCAGCCGCAGCAAGTTCGAGTCGTCATAGGCGCGGCCGGCGAAGGTCAGGCCCACGGGCATGCCGATGTCGGCCATGACGCCCATGGGCACGGTGACGGTCGGCACGCCCAGGTGACGGATGGCCAGGTTGCCGTTGGCGACCCATACGCCGTTGCTCCAGGCGATGTCGGCCGAGGCCGGGTTGACGTCGGCGTCGGCCGGGCCGACGTCGGCCACGGTGGGGAACAGCACCGCGTCAAGGCCCAGGCGGTCCATCCAGTCTTCCAGGTCGATGCGCCGGGTTTCTTCAAGGCCACGCAAACCGTCCGGCAGGCTGGCGATCTCGTTCCACGGGGTAATCCCGCGCTGGGCCATGCGCACGTATTCGTCCATGCCGGCGGCCAGGTCGTCTTCACGGTTGGGCAGGGTGCCGGGGTCGTGGGGGAAGATCAGCGCGCCGTCGACATCGGCCAGGCGATTGAGCGCCGGGTCGTTGTTGGCCCGCAGGAAGTCGTCGAATGCCCAGGCTGACAGTGCCCACAGTTCGTCGTGCATAAACGCTTTGGACACCAGCCCTCGGGTCATTACCGTGGGCGCGCCGGGGCGGTCGCCTTCGCAGTTGGAGACCAACGGGAAGTCCACCTCGATCACTTCGGCCCCTTGGGCTTCGAGGGCCTGACGCGCGGCGTGCCACAGGTCCATCACCGAGTCGCGGGTGATGATGCGCTGCCCGGTCGGGCCGCCAATGCCGGGCTTTTCTGAGGTGCCTGCTGCCGGGTCGGCATTGATAAACAGGCGCGGCGCGCCAAAGCGCTTGCCCGCGAGCGCTTCGCGGCCCGCGGCCAGTGCCGGGTAGGAAGCCGGGCGCACGCTGTCCACGGGTGGAATCGGCACCCAGGGTTGCAGGCGCCACAGGTCGCCACGGGTGTCGGGGTCGGGGGCGACCACCACGTCGAGCACGGCCAGCAGGTCGTCCATGGTACGGGCATAGGGCACGACCACGTCCATGGTCGGGGTCAGGGGCCAGTTGCCGCGCACCGAAATCACCCCGCGTGAGGGCGTGTAGGCGCACAAGCCGTTGTTGGAGGCGGGGCCGCGCCCGCTTGACCAGGTTTCTTCAGCCACCCCGAAGGCGGCAAAACTGGCAGCGGTGGCGGTGCCGGCACCGTTGGAGGAGCCGGACGCAAAAGGGGCGGTGAGGTAGTCGGCGTTGTACGGGCTTTCCGCGCGGCCATACACCCCGCGCTGCATGCCGCCGTTGGCCATGGGTGGCATATTGGTCTTGCCCAGGCAAATGGCCCCGGCCCCGCGCAACCGCTCGATGGTGAAGGCATCGCGGTGGGCAATCAGGGCCTTGAAAGCCGGGCTGCCGGAAGCGGCGGTCAAGCCTTTGACCAGGTAACTGTCTTTGGCGGTGTAGGGGATGCCGTCCAGCGGGCCGAGGCTTTCGCCACGGGCGCGACGTGCATCCGAGGCGTGGGCGTCCTTCAATGCGTCCGGGTTGGGCACCACCAGCGCATTGAGCGCGGTTGCGGTGTGGGGGCCGTCATAAGCCGCGATGCGGTCGAGATAGGCCTGCACCAGTTCCACTGCTGTGGCCTGGCCGGATTCAAGGGCTGCACGCAGCTGGGCAATGGAGGCCTCAGTGACTTCGATCATGGCTTCACCGCTAACAGTTGAAGGTCAGTACACAGCATAAAAAGGCGTTTCATATCGGGTCTCCACGGCACGGCATAACGGCATATCGGCGCAGCTTAGCGAAAATGCGGGCACCTGAGCCAGTCAATGTGGGATTTGTCACCAGAGCTTCCAGGTGTAGTCGATATTTATCCGTAACTCGTTGTCATCACGGTGGCTGGCCTGGGCGGCAAAGTCATTGCGATACCAGGCGTGGCGCACTCGCAGCGACAGGTCCTTGAGGGGCCCGCTTTGCAGAATGTATGAAATTTCGAGGTCCTTTTCGCTTTCGCTCAAGTTGGAGCCGCCCAAGGTGGGCAGTTCGATATTGTCGCCCTGCACGTAGCGCACCATGGCCTTGAGCCCCGGCGCACCCAGGGCGGCAAAGTTGTAGTCGTAGCGCACCTGCCAGCTGCGTTCGCGCGGGTTGAGAAACTCCGAGCTGAGGGTGCCTTCGGTGATCACCAGCGGCTCGGTGCCAAACAGATAAGGCATGCCGGTGGTGCCGCTCAGTTGCATGTAGCCGGCCCCGAGTGCGTGGGAGCCCAGGGCGTAGGTCAACATCAGCGCGGTGTTGCGGTTGTCCACCGGGCCGGCCTTGCCTGCACCGTCCTCACCCGTGATAAACAGGCGAAAATCACTCTTGAGGGTACCGGGGCCCAGCGGGCGATGGTCGACAAAACCCAGGTAGTCCTTGCGGTACAACTCGGCCAGCTCAGCGTGGTAGTACTTGAGGGTTAACTGTTCGGACCACGCATAGTCGCCGCCGATAAACGTGAAGCGGTCGGACTCGGCGCTGCCGTTGAAGCGCCCGTTGGGGGCCCCGACCGACATTTTCTGGTAGTGGGTGGCGTCGCGCAGGTTGATGCGGTCGAGCCAGCCCAGGTGCAGGGTCAGCGGTTGCAGTTCCCGTGACGTCACATACGCGCCGCGAAAGGTTTGCGGTAACAGGCGGGTGGGGCTGGCAAAGGCGATGGGCAACACGGTACTGATCGTGCCCACTTGCAGTTCAGTGTGGGAGGCACGGGCCTTGGCCGTCAGCCCCAACTCGGAATACGCATCGGCCGGTTCACGGGTGCTGGCGCTGTACGGCAACAAACCGGTGCCGGTGTGGGCCTTGGAGGAATCCAGACGTACCCCCAGTTGCCCTTGGGCATCCAGGCCAAAGCCGATGGGCCCCTCGGTGTAGCCCGAGCGCACATTCAGCAAAAAGCCCTGGGCCCATTCACGGGCGGCGGCCTGAGGCGTAGCGTTGACGTAATTGCGATCGAAGTAATAGTTACGCAGTGTCAGATCGGCATGGCTGCCCTCGACAAAACCGCTGGCCATGGCGTGAGCCCATGGGGAAATGCAGGCGCAGGCGCTGAGCGCCCGAAGAATGTGCTTGAGCATGGCAAGGTCACTTTTATTGTTATGGAGTAGGAGCAAACCGCCCCGCACGGTGTGGGTGCGGAGCGTTACAACGACCGGTCAGTCGTGGGCGCAGGCCTTGCGCCGCGTTGACAGGTAAAACAGGGCGGCGGCAGCCAGCACGATGCCCGGTGCCGAAGCCAGCATGACGCCCGCCGTTCCGGTGCCCAGCGCGAGCATCTTGCCGGCTACCAGCGGGCCGCTCATGGCCCCCAGCCTGCCAATGGCCACGGCGCTGCCAACGCCGGTCGCCCGTATCGAGGCCGGGTAAAAGTGCGGGGCCAAGGCGTACAGCACGCATTGCCCGCCCGTGGCGAAAAAGCCGGCGACAAAACCAGCCGCCAGCATGCTGTCCAGGCGCGTGACCAGGCCCAGAGCGGTTAGCGAGGCGAGAATGCCCAGGTAAATCAGCGCGCACAGGGCCCAGGCGGGCAGACGGTCCATGACCCAACCCAGAAACAGCGTGCCCACGGCGGCACCGATTTGCAGGGCCAGCATCACCGCGCTGGCATCACGGCCACTGAACCCTTGGCCGATCAGCAGGCTGGGCAGCCAGTTGATCAAGATGTAAACCACCATCAGGGTGAAGAAGTAGCTCACCCAGATCAGTGCGGTCGGCCACGCCGCACCCTCGCCAAACAGGCCTTGCACCACGCCGATGGGGGCTTCGCTGCGGGCCTGGCGAAATTGCTGCGACTCCGGCAGGTAGAGGCCGAGCAGGGGCACAATCAACAGCGGCACCACGCCGCCGACGTAGAACACCACTTGCCAGCCGCCGGTGAGTTGCGCGATGCCAATACAGGCCGCCAACGCAGCCCCCAGGGGCACGCCGCAGTACATCAGGCTGACCGCCATGCCGCGCAGGCGTGGGCCTGCCACTTCACTGGTGAGGGCGATCAGGTTGGGCAGCGCGGCCCCCAGGCCCACGCCGGTGAGGCAGCGGGCAACCAGCAGGCTGTTGAAATCCCAGGCCAGGGCGGTGGCCAACGAGAACAGGCCAAACAAGGCCACCGACCCCATAAGCACGCGTTTGCGGCCTACGCGGTCGGCCAGCCAGCCGCCCACAAAGGCACCGGGCAACAGGCCGAAAATACCGGCGCTGAACACCCAACTCATGTGCACTTTATCCAGCGCGAAGGCGCTGGCCATCCCTTGGGCTGCGATCCCGGCAGCCTGCAAATCGAGCCCTTCCATCAGGGCCACCAGAAAACACAGTGCAATCGTGCGTACAACGGGCAGGGGTGAAGCCAAGGTGAACGTTGTCATGGGCAGTACCCTTTTTATTGTTGTCGTGAAAGGGGCGACTCAATCGGCGGGTGCCGTCAGCGGCGGCGGGTTGCCAGCCAAACCGGCACCGCCGACCCGCGCGGCCATTTCCAGGTGCCGGGTGGGGCGCGCGAGTGTGATCGTCACGTGGGTGCCGGTATGGCGGTGCGGTCACTGGCCGTGAAGGTGACGGCGACACCGCCAAGGCCGTCGATCCAGGCTTCAAAGTGATCGCCCTCGGCAACAGCGACCATGGGCCCCAGAGCGCCGGTGAGAATGATGTCGCCCGCCCGCAGCGGCTCTCCCAGGCGGGCCATGGTGCGGGCCAGCCACACGGCCGCATTGATCGGGTGGCCCAGGCACTCGGCACCACTGCCGCTGGACACCACTTCGCCGTGGCGGGTCAGGCGCATGCTGGCCTGGCGCAAATCCAGGCCGTCGATGCGCCGCGCCGGGCCACCCAGCACAAAGCAACCGCTGGAGGCGTTGTCGGCCACGGTGTCGACGAAACGGATGTTCCACTGCTGCACCCGGCTGCCGACGATTTCCAGCGCCGGTACCACCCAGCCGGTGGCGGCCACGACTTCGTTGAAGGTGGTGTCGGCGTGGGGCAAGTCGTGTTGCAAGATCAAGGCGATTTCGGCCTCGATCTTGGGTTGCAGTACACGGTCGAACGGCACGGTTTCGTTGTCACCGTAAGCCATGTCCGCGAACAGGGTGCCGAAGTCTGGCTGGTCAACGCCCAGTTGCTGTTGCACTTTGGGGTGGGTCAGGCCGATCTTGCGCCCGACCACGCGCCGCCCGTTGCTAACCCCATGGGCCACGTTGAGCTGCTGAATGGCATAGGCGGCGTCGGCATTGTTTTCGCCGATTTGCTCGCGCAACGGGGCGATGGCTTGGCCGTGAGCTTCGGCCTGGCGCAGATCGGCCGCCAGGCGTTCCAGGGTGTGTGGGGGAAGGGTCATAAGAGGCTCGCTTATTAATGGGTCAGGAAGTCCAGCACCAGGCGGTTGAACGTGTCGGCGTGTTCCCATTGCGCCCAGTGGCCACAGCGGTTGAACACGTGCAATTGCGCATGGGGCAGGCCGGCGAGCAGGCGCAGGCCGGTGTCCATGGGTACGAAGCGATCCTCGCGGCCCCAGACCAGCAGGGTGTGGGCGCTGATTTCGTGCAGGCGATGGCTGAAATCCGGGAATTGCTTGGGGTTGAGCCGGCTGCTTTCGACGAAGTTAGCGAGGTGATCACGGCGCGACAGCATGTTGTCCAGGCGGGTCTGGAACAGGGTTTCGGTGAGGGTGCTGGTGTCGAACACGAAGACACTCATCATTTTTTTCAGGTTTTCGAGGCTCGGTTCACGGTACAGCGCGCCGATCAACTTGATGCCTTCGGTGGGTTGCGGCACGAAGGCGCTCGGGCCACCGGTGCCGCCGCCCATCAAAATCAGCTTGCCGATGCGTTCGCGGTTATCCAGGGCAAAAGCCACGGCGCTGTGGGCCCCCATGGAGTTGCCGATCAGGTGCACACGGCCCAGCTCCAGCACGTCGAGCAGGCCTTTGAGGGCGTGGGCATTGAGGTTCGAGCGTGAGCCGGGGCTCACCACCGGGTCACTTTTGCTCCAGCCCGGGCAGTCCATCAGGATCACGCGAAAGCCGGCATTGACCAATGGTTGCAGGTTGCGGTTGAAGTTGGCCCAACCGCTGGCACCCGGGCCGGAGCCATGCAGCATGACCACAGTCTCGGCCAGCGGGTTCGCCGGGTTCGGTGCGATGTCGTTGTAATGCAGTTGCAGGTCCAGACCGCCTTCGCGGATGCGGGCAAAACGGCTGGTGGAGGCTTCGGTGAAGGCGGGTTCAGGGGCAGTCATGGCAAGGTTCCTTGGATTCAAAGGGGGGACGTGAATGGCTGGGCACCCAGGGCACCGAAGCCTGCAATCCACTCGGGAATCGGCCGGTAGTAGCGGCCGTGGCTGTGATAGGGGCCGAAGGCCGACAGGGCGGCGAATGCAGCCACCCAGGTTTTGACTTCGTGGGTGGACTTGCCCGCCAGCGCCGAAAGCGCCGCGTTGCTCAGGCCGTCCAGATCGCTCAGGCGGCCCTGTTCCAGGGTGTCGAGAAACTGTTGATCCCAAGTCGGGTTAAGCGGGTGCAGGCTGTTTTGATCCTCGACAAACTGCCGGGCGGCCTGGATTACCCGTTGCTGGCGGGCCTCTCGCTCCGTGGCGGGCAATTGGCGACCACTGCCCATCAGGCGGTCGGCCATACGGGCGTCTACGGTGGCCAGCTCCGGCACCGGCGGTTGATGGGACAACCCGCCCGAGGCCAGAAACAATACCCGTTTATTCAGCGTGCGGGCCCAGTGGCCGATGGCTTCGCCGAGCAGGCGGGCGCGCTGGAAACCGGGCAGTGGCACGGCCACGCAATTGATAAACACGGGGATCACCGGGCACGCTTGCAGGCCGCCCACCAGCAGTTCCAGCGGTTGGGCGAAGGCATGATCGACTTGCATGCAGTACGACACGGCGGTATCGACACCGCCGTCCAGCACCGCTTGGGCGCAGGCTTCGGCCAGCGGCCGGGGCACGTCCAACGGGCCGGCGGCCGTGTCGAAATCGCCGATGGCCTGAGCCGCCATGCCCACGCAGAACGGGGGCATCACGTCATAGAAAAAGCCGTTGTAGTGATCGGGGCCGAACAGCACGATCAGCTGTGGATCGAAGCGGGCGATGCGCTCGCGGGCTTGGCCGAGCATGGCGTCCACTTCGGCCAGCACCTGAGGGCTGGGGTCAACGTGGCCCACGAGTGGGGTATGGGACAGGCACTGCACCAAGGCACTCATCTCACGCCACCTGCCTGGCGACAGCCGCGTCGGTGGGCAGAGGCACGGCGTTGAGCGCCGCGGCCAGCTCGTCGCAGGCCCGACCCACGGTTTGCGGGATGGCCACGGCGGCGAGAAAACGGTCGGGGCGCAGCAGCGCAATGGAAGAGGAACCGCGCGCGAACCATTCCTTGAGGCGGCCTGTGGTGTCACCCACGCGGATCACGCCTGCCGGCGCATCACTGGCGACTTTGAGTTGAACGTCTGGCAGCACTTGGATAAAACGCGTGCCCAGCGCTTGCCATTGCGCCAACTGGGCGGGGTTCAGGCCCCAGGTCGGGTCGCAGCCCCAGGCAATGATGGCGAAGTTCTTACCGATCACTTCGTCCAGCAGTACGGTACTGCCGGCTTCGGTCAGCACCCGGGGCTGAATAAACATTTTACCCACGGGCGAGTGTTTTTCCGTGGGGGCGATCAACGCGCCACGGGTGTACTGCGGCATGGGTTTGAAGCGCATTTCGACAAAGTAGCGTTTGACCGGCGGCACGTAATTGAGCAGCCACGACACGCCGTCGCGCACCGTGCCTTGCCAGCGTTTGGGCGGCGCGAGCACATGCCCGGCCAGCACCGACAAGTCGATCATCGCTTTGGCATGGTCGCGGCGTTCCTGCTCATAGGTGTCGAGCAGGGCGTCGGTACTCAGGCCCTTGACCACCAGCGCCAGTTTCCAGGCCAGGTTGCAGGCGTCGCGCATACCGCTGTTGTACCCCTGGCCCTGCCACACCGGCATGATGTGCGCGGCATCCCCGGCCAGCAGCACGCGGCCTTGGCGAAAACGCCCGGCCAGGCGCGCGTTATGGGTGTACACACGGCTGCGGATCAGCTCGATGCGGTCCGGGTCGGGGATGACCTTGGCCAGCAGCTTGCGCAGGTTCTCGGGCTTGCTCAGTTCAACTTCGGTCTCGCCGGGCATCACCATAAATTCAAAGCGGCGCACGCTATGCGGCAAGGCCGCCGACACATAAGGGCGCACCGGGTCGCAGCACAGGTACACATGGGGTGTGCTCAGCGGGTCATTGGCGATGTCGACGACGATCCACTGGTTGGGGGCGGTCTTGCCCTCAAAGCTGATGTTGAGGTTGCGCCTTACCAGGCTGTTGCCCCCGTCGCAGCCAATCAGGTACTGGGCGTGCAACCGCTCAGTCTGGCCGTCGGAGCCCTTGAGGGTGAGCGCCACGCCCTTGTCGTTCTGGATAAACCCTTCCAGCTCACGGCCGAACAGCACCTTGACGTTGTCAAAGCGCTTCAGGCCGTCAAACAGCACACGGTCGGCCAGCGGCTGGATAAACGCATTGCGGCGCGACCAGCCGAATTCATCGGTTGTGGGTTGAATATCGGCAAAGCAGCGACCCTTGGGCGTGAGAAAACGCATGGCATGCCAAGGGGTGGTGTGGGGCAGGACCTGGTCGACCAGGTTGACGGCCTGGAAGGCCCGCAGACTTTCATCATCCAGGCCGATGGCGCGGGGATAGTCGATCAGGCTGTCGAGCTTTTCCAGCAAGGTGACCGTGACACCACATTGGCCCAGGTAATTGGCGATCATCAAACCGACAGGGCCAGCGCCGACAATAGCGACGTCTGTGGTCATGTCCACAGTGCAAGGTGTGGGTGCAGAACTCATGGGTATCTCCGTGCAGCGCTTTTTTGAATTTGTTGTTGGGCTCAGTATGGAAACCGTCACGCTGGTGGACAACGACAACCCTTGCTAGGGTGCACTGAGTGCACATCGTTGAATTACAAGAAAAAAGAGGTCGCCCATGAGCGAAACTGAATACAAGGCCGTGCGCGGCCTGATGCGCGGGCTGGCCCTGATTAACGGGTTGAACCGCTTTGATGGCGGGGCGAGCACGGCGCAATTGGCGCAGCAGTGCGGGCTGCACCGCACCACCGTGCGCCGTTTGCTGGAGACCTTGCAGGCCGAAGGGTATGTGCGCCGCAGCGAGTCGGATGACAGCTACCGGCTGACACTCAAGGTGCGTGAATTGAGTGAAGGGTTTCGTGATGAGCAATGGATCTCGTCTGTGGCGGCCCCTTTGCTCGGGGAGTTGTTGCAACAGGTGGTGTGGCCCACGGACCTGTGCACCCTGGACGGTGACGCGATGGTGATTCGCGAAACCACGCACCGCTTCAGCCGCCTGTCGTTCCATCGCTCAATGGTGGGGCGGCGCTTGCCCTTGTTGATGACCGCGACCGGGCGGGCGTACTTCGCATTCTGCTCGCCGGCCGAACGCGAAGAGTTGATCGAATTGCTGATAAGCCGTGATGACGAGGAAGCCGTGCTGGCGGCGGACCGACGCTTTGTCGAGCGCCTGGTCGAGCACACACGGGGCAAGGGCTACGGCGAAAACAATGCCCACTGGGGGGCCGAGCGAAAAATCGCTTCCATTGCCATTCCGGTGATGTTTGAGGCGCGGGTGATGGGGTGTTTGAACCTGGTCTATATCGCCAAGGCCATGCCCGTTGAAGAAGCGGCAAAACGCTACCTGCCCGCCATGAGGGCGGTGGTGGGCAAGATCGAAGCCGGGTTGGGCGCTTAAAAACGTGTACGCACTGACCTTGTCGTAAAGGGGCCACAGGATTAGCCTTCAGCTTCCTTTTTAACCCGGACGCCAAGCCATGATCACCTGCTACCTGCGTTATGTGATTGACCCTTACCAATTGGCCGAATTTGAAACCTACGCGCGGGTGTGGATCCCGCTGGTGGAGAAGTTCGGCGGCACGCACCACGGCTATTTCCTGCCTTCGGAAGGGGCCAACAACATAGCGCTGGCGATGTTCACCTTTCCTAGCCTGGCGGCCTATGAAGACTATCGCGAACGGTCCAAAACCGACGCTGAGTGCATCGCGGCGTTTAAAACGGCTGAAGACGCCCGCTTTATCCTCAGTTACGAACGTTCGTTTTTCCGACCGGTATTTGAGTAATCCCCTCGCGAGGCTATAGCGCCGGTTTTCTGAGGAAAATCGGCGGTTTGGTAACACCCGCGCGGTAACAGTCAAGGTCAAAAGACCGGGTGAAATCGCCGTCGAAAAAGCGCAGGGCCGTCGGTAACGCACGCATACACTGACGTGGGTCAGTACCGGCCTTGAAAAAAAACCGCAGAATATCTTGTTACTAGTTGTGACAATGGGATATTATCGTCCTGCGTTCACCTACCACGGTTTATGCATTTTTAAGCCCCAAGTTTCCATCAGCTACTTGGGCTTTTTTTTGCCTGAAATTTGATATTGGATCCAATTTCCGGGCATAAAAAAGGCACCTTCGAGAGGTGCCTTCCGTTCAGGGCTGCGCGTAACGCTTAACCCGTTGCTTTTGCACTCCACTCACCGTTGACCAAACGTTGCAGGCCCAGTGGGTTGCTGTTTTGCAGCGCTTCAGGGAGCAAGGCATCCGGGTAGTTCTGGTAGCACACCGGGCGCAGGAAGCGGTCGATGGCCAGCGAACCCACTGAGGTGCCACGCGCATCGGACGTCGCCGGGTACGGGCCGCCGTGGACCATGGCGTCGCACACTTCCACCCCGGTGGGGTAGCCGTTGACCAGAATGCGGCCGACTTTCTGTTCCAGGATCGGCACCAGCCACTGGTACTGTTGCAGGTCGGCCGGTTCGCCAATCAGCGTGGCGGTGAGTTGCCCGCGCAGGGCCAGCAGTGCGGCCTTGAGCTGAGCGTCGTCGGCCACTTCAATGATGATGGTGGTCGGGCCGAACACTTCTTCCTGTAGCAAGGGGTCCTTGTTCAGCAACAGGCTGACATCGGCCTTGAACAGTTGCGGCTGGGCCTTGGCACCGGCTTGGTGTTGCCCGGCCAGGTGGCTGATGCCCGGGTGCGACAGCAGGTGTTCCACGCCCTTGGCGTAGCTGCGCAGGCCGCCTGCATTGAGCAAGGTGTGCGGCGGTTGTTCAGCCATGTTCTGTTGCAGTTGCTCGATAAACGCCGAGAACGACGCCGAGCGCAGGCCGATGACCAGGCCCGGGTTGGTGCAGAATTGGCCACCGCCCTGGGTGACCGACGCGGCCAGGTCCTTGGCCACGGTAGCGCTGCGTGCGGCCAGCGCCTGCGGCAGCACCAGCACCGGGTTGATGCTGGACATTTCAGCGAACACCGGGATCGGCTGCTCGCGTTCGGCGGCCATTTTGCTCAGGGCGTTGCCGCCGTGCAGCGAACCGGTAAAACCGACGGCTTGAATCAGCGGGTGTTTGACCAGTTGCTCGCCCACACCCGAGCCAAAGATCATGTTGAACACACCCGACGGCATGCCGGTTTTCTCGGCGGCGCGAACGATGGCGCTGGCCACGAGATCGGCGGTTGCCATGTGCCCGCTGTGGGCCTTGAACACCACTGGGCAACCGGCGGCAAAAGCGGCGGCGGTGTCACCGCCGGCGGTGGAGAAGGCCAGCGGGAAGTTGCTGGCACCAAATACGGCCACCGGGCCGACACCGATGCGGTACTGGCGCAGGTCGACGCGCGGCAGCGGGGTGCGGTCCGGCAGGGCCAGGTCAATTCGCGCCCCCAGGAAATCACCACGGCGCAGCACCTTGGCGAACAGGCGCATCTGGCCGCTGGTGCGGCCGCGCTCGCCTTGAATACGGGCGGCCGGCAAGGCGGTTTCGCGGCACACCACGGCCACAAAGTCATCACCCAACTGGTCGATTTCATCGGCGATGGCGTCGAGGAATTCGGCGCGACGCTCAGGGCTCAGTTGGCGGAACGCGGCAAAGGCCTGGTCGGCGGCAAGGGCGGCGCGGTCCACTTCTTCGGCGGTGGCCTGGTGAAAAGTAAACGGCAGCGCTTCGCCAGTGCTGGCATCCAGGCTGTGCAGGGTGACGGTGCCAGCAGCACTGCGGCCGCCATTGATGAAGTTGTGGCCGGTTACGGTCGACATGGTGGGTTCCTTGCTAGAGAGGTGTGAAGCCCGGTGGCTCAGGCACCAGACAGGGGAGGTAGGGGTCGCCAGGCACACGGCACGACAGGGTAGGCGGCACCTGTAACTGATGTTAACGGACATCATACGAGTTGATATTTCGTCCCGCAATGCAGAATTTCCACTGGAAGTGCCGTTGTCAGCGGTTTTTTCATGCCCGAGTGTAGACACAAAATCACATGTTGTCGTACCTCTTTGTGCGCGGCAAGTATGCCCGGGGCCCCTGCGCGCTACACACGGCAGCCCTTGCAGCCACTGGGGCGCCTCTTGAGGCATATCAACATGCTATCGTGGCCGACTTTTTCAAGAGGAATAACCATGCGAATGCTGATCGGTGCTGTGAGCGTGGCCTTGTTGGCCGGCTGTGCCTCAACGGCCATGAATGAGACCCGTCAACACAGCCCGGTGCGGGCGCTGACGTCGGATAAAGCGGCACCGCTGGTGGCCGAATGTATTCAGTTTTCGTGGCAGGACGAAACCGTGTTCGGGGTGGATGCCAGCGGCTATATCCAGTCGGGCAAGAACGGCCAGTTGACGGTCTACACCCGTGGCGGCGAGTCCTTTGCCGACCTGGTGCCGCAGGGCATGGGCACCTCCGTGAGTTACTACGCCCAGCGCCCGGATGACAGCACGGCCCTGCGCCGCATGGCGATGCTGGCGACATGCCTGTAACCCGGCTGGCGTGGCGTTGAGGCCGCCGTGGTGCAGGTAAGGCAGGGCTTTGTCCTCACCCGTCACTGGCGCGATACGCCCGCGGGCACGGAAGTGGAGTTCTGGTTGGCCACCGATGCGGGGCCGCAGCAACTGCGCTTGCCGTATCAGGTGTGCAATGCGTTTATTCCGGCCGTGCAACGCGAGCAGGCCGAAGCCCTGTTGCAGCATGAGCGGCATGTTGAGCTGCGGGCGTTGGCGTTGTGTGACTTCCAGTCCCGGCCAGTCCTGGGCGTGTACTGCCGCCAGCAGGGCCAATTGATCGACATTGCCCAGCGGTTGCGCCGTGCTGGAGTGGATGTGTATGAGGCCGACGTGCGGGCCCCCGAGCGCTACCTGATGGAGCGTTTTATCACGGCCCCCGTGAGTTTCAGCGGCGAGCTTCAGGCCGACGGTGTGCTGCACAACGCCCGAATGAAACCTCACCCCGATTACCGACCACGCCTGAAGCTGGTGTCGCTGGACATTGAAACCAGCGCCCAGGGCGACTTGTACTCCATCGCCCTTGAAGGCTGCGGTCAGCGCCAGGTGTACATGCTGGGCAAGGCCACCGACGCCGATACGCCGGTCAATTTCGACCTGGAATTTTGTGCCACCCGGGGCGAGTTGTTGCACCGCCTGAACCACTGGCTGGCGCTGCACGACCCTGACGCGATCATTGGCTGGAACGTGGTGCAGTTCGACCTGCGTATTTTGCACGAGCATGCCCGGTGCCTGGGTATACCGCTGCTGCTGGGGCGCGGCGGCAACGAGATGCAATGGCGCGAACACGGCACGCGCAAGCAGCATTTCTTTGCCAGCGCGGCGGGTCGCCTGATCATCGACGGCATCGAGTCGCTGCGCTCGGCCACCTGGTCGTTCCCGTCTTTTAGCCTGGAAAACGTTGCGCAAACCTTGCTGGGAGAAGGCAAGGACATCAGCACGCCGTACCAGCGCATGGACGAAATCAACCGCATGTTTGCCGAGGACAAGCCGGCCCTGGCGCGTTACAACCTTAAAGACTGCGAGCTGGTGACGCGCATCTTTGAGAAAACCGAGCTGCTGACCTTCCTGTTGGAGCGTGCTTCGGTGACCGGGTTACCGGCCGATCGCAGCGGCGGCTCGGTGGCGGCGTTTTACCATTTGTACATGCCGTTGATGCACCGCCAGGGCTTTGTCGCCCCGAACCTGGGGGAGAAGCCGCCCCAGGCCAGCCCGGGCGGGTTTGTCATGGACTCGCGGCCTGGCTTGTATGAGTCGGTGCTGGTATTCGACTACAAGAGCCTATACCCGTCGATTATTCGCACCTTTTTGATCGACCCGCTGGGGCTGGTCGAAGGCCTGCGCGACCCCAGCGATGAAGCGTCTGTGCCGGGTTTTCGCGGGGCCCGTTTTTCCCGCACGCGGCATTGCCTGCCGGCCATTATCGAGCGCGTGGCCAACGGCCGTGAAGTGGCCAAGCGCGAGAAAAACGCGCCCTTGTCTCAGGCCCTGAAAATCATCATGAATGCGTTTTACGGCGTATTGGGCTCCAGCGGCTGCCGGTTTTTCGACACGCGCCTGGCGTCGTCCATCACCCTGCGCGGCCACGAGATCATGCTCAAGACCCGGGCGTTGATCGAAGCGCAGGGCTTTAGCGTGATTTACGGTGACACCGATTCGACCTTTGTGTGGCTGCGCAGCGAACACAGCGAAGCCGAGGCGACGCGTATCGGCCGTGAGCTGGTGGCCCATGTCAATCAGTGGTGGCGGGCCCATGTGCAAGAGACCTACGGGCTTCACAGCGCGCTGGAATTGCAGTTTGAAACCCACTACACGCGGTTTTTGATGCCCACCATTCGCGGCGCTGAAGAAGGCAGCAAGAAGCGTTACGCGGGGCTGGTGGTGCGGGCCGACGGCGAGCGCGAGATGGTCTACAAGGGCCTGGAAACAGTGCGCAGTGACTGGTCGCCGCTGGCCCGGCAATTTCAGCAGGCGTTGTACCAGCGTATTTTTGATCGCCAGCCGTATCAGGCGTATGTGCGCGATTTCGTACGCAGCACCCTGGCGGGCGAGCATGACGAGCTGCTGATTTACCGCAAGCGCCTGCGCCGCCCGCTGGACGACTACGAGCGCAACGTGCCGCCCCATGTGCGCGCGGCACGGCTGGCCGATGAGTACAACGACCAGCAGGGCCGGCCCCGGCAGTACCAGAGCGGCGGCAGCATCCGTTACCTGATCACCGTGGCGGGGCCGCAGCCGCTGGAAAACCTCACCGCGCCGGTGGACTACGACCACTACCTCACCCGGCAACTGCAACCGGTGGCCGATGCGATTCTGGTGTTTGTCGACGACGACTTCAGCGCCCTGGTGGGCGGGCAGATGGGCCTGTTTTAAGCGCCCTTGGCGGCGGCCAGTTCCCTGGAGCGGGCACGGTCTTTAGCGGCCTTGGCTTCAACCGCCAGGCACTCCAGGCAGAATTGCTCGGCGTAGGTCATAAAAATTTCAGTGGTGTCGCCTTTGATCGTGCGTGACCCGGCGAGGATGTAGCGCATGCGTTTTTCGGTGGCACCGATGCGCTGGGCAATCCAGCCCGGCGTCTGGCCGATGCGGTCGACCAGTTTGTTAGCGTATTCGGTGTCGGGGTTGTAGCGTTCAGCGTTGGGGTACATAGGGGTTCCATGTGCGGGGGAGTAAAGCAGGGCGGCAGGGTACTCCTTTTCCGCGGGCCGGGCTTGCTGCCGTGCCGGGCGCGACGCTTAAACCGCTCAGCGGCGGCTTTCGCGGTACTGGCTGGGCGACAGACTGGTGAGTGCGCGGAACTGGCGGCTGAAGGCGCTGTGATCGGTGTAGCCGCAGCGCAGGGCAATGTCGGTGATGGGCAGCTCGGTGTGCAGCAGCAGCCGCGAGGACTCTTCAAGGCGCGCCTTGTGGATCATCTGCCTGGGCGTGAGCTGGAACACCCGTTTGCAGTTGCGCTCCAGTTGCGCCACTGACACCCCGGCGATGGCGGTCAGTTCAGCGAGGGCGATGGGGCGGGCAAAGTGTTCGCGAATATAGGCGTCCACAGCGGCCAGTTTCTGAAACGCCGGGTGGCCCGACTGCGGCAGTTGCAGGTCGCGGGAGATGCCCGCCAGGCCGACGATGCGGTCTTCGGTGTCGCGCAACGCCAGTTTGTGGGTCAGGCACCAGACCGGCTGGTTGCCGAAATACAGGTGCAGTTCCAACTGGTCGGCCAGGGTGCGGCCGCTGGTCAGCACTCGGCGATCCTGCTCGGTGTACAGCGGGCCGAAGCGCTGGGGGAACACCCGCTCGGCGGTCAGGCCCAGCAGTTCATGGCTGTGCTTGAAACCGCAGCGGCGGGCCAGGGTCTGGTTGACAAAGGCATAGCGGGCCTCGCTGTCCTTGATGAAAAACACCACATCCGAGAGCGTATCGAGCAACGGTGCAATCGGTTGCAGGCTACTGAGCAGGGTCGGCAAATCACACGGTTTGAACGGGCTGAGCGAAGCGTACATGGTGCTGTCGGTCTGATGGCAATCAGCCGGATCATAGTCATTTGGCTCCCCGGCCGATACCCCCGCGCCCGGATTCATGCGGGCGGGGTCTCGTCCAGGCACAGCAAGGTGTCAATGCGCGCGGGGCTGAAGGGCGGCCGGGGGGCCGGGGTTTGCCAGCCAAACAGGTGGGCCACGGCCCCGCCGCACACACGGCCTTGGCACGCGCCCATGCCGCAGCGGGTGGCCAGTTTGGCCTCGCGCCAGTCGCGGTGGCCGACGAGGTCGGCGTAGGCCACGTCCTCACAGCGGCACACCAGCGTGTCGGCCCGGGGCAGTTGCTTGAGCGTCGGGTTGAGGGCGAAGGCGCGGTTCAGTGTGCGGGCAAACCCTTGCCAGCGCGCACGCCGAGGCCACAGCGCCTGTGCGGCCTGGCGCGCGCCGACGGCGGCGTGGCCGGCAATAGCGCCCTCGACCAACGCCAGTTCACTGCCGCCAAAACCGGTGCATTCGCCGGCGGCGTAATGGTCGTCCCGTGTGCTGCGCTGCCACGCATCCACCGCCAGCGCCTGGCCGTCGAGGGCGTAACCCAGTGCCTGGCCCAATTGGGTATTGGGAATCAGGCCGAAACCACAGGCCAGACGGTCGCAGGCCAACTCCACGGTTTTACCCTGATGCTGCAGGCGTACACCTTCCAATCGCTCGTGGCCCAGTGCGGCAACCACCTGGGTGGCGGTGCGGTAACGGGCGTCAAACAGGCTGAACGATTGCAGCCACTTATGCGGCCAACGCGGCAGGTGTGCGGCGAAACCGGCCACGGCTCCCAGCGCAGCTTGTTCGGCGATGCGCACGATCTGCGCGCCGTTGTGCCGGGCGGTGGCGGCGCTGGCCAGCAATAACGGGCCGCTGCCCGCAATCACTACGCGCTCGCCCGCCACCGGCATACCGCCCTTGATCAGCGCTTGCAAGCCGCCCGCTCCCGTGACACCGGGCAAAGTCCAGCCCGGAAACGGCAACAGCAACTCACGGGCACCGGTGCACAGAATCAGCCGGTCATAGGTGAGGGTCCAGCCGCGTTCGTCGTTTTCCACCAGCAACTGTTTGGCCCCGGCGCAGGCGATCACGCGGGTGCTGTTGTACAGGTGAATATTGCTCATGCGCAGCAGCGCCTCCCGCTGCTCGCGAGCCTGGCGGGGCAGGGCGGCTTGTGGGCCGTCGCGCCAGATCTGGCCGCCCGGCAGCGGGTTGTCATCGAGCAGCACAATCCGCGCGCCACTGGCGGCAGCGGCGAGCGCGGCGGCCATGCCGGCCGGGCCCGCGCCGATAATCAACAGATCGGTGTGTTCCGTCATGGCTGGGTCTCTACGTGCATGCCGTCCTGGCACAGCGTTTGGCAGGCGAGGCGACGGCGGCCGTCGATGGTCACGCGGCATTCCTGACAAATGCCCATGCCGCACAACGGTGCCCGGCGCTGGCCGCTGACCGAGGTGCGGCTGCTGCCATCGCCACCCAGCCTCAGGGCGGCGGCCACCGAGGTGCCGGGGGCCACGCGCAGGGGTTGGCCATTGAGCATCAACTCAGGCATGGGCAAGGCCTCCGGCAAAACGTTCGGGCAAATAAGGGTCGGCTCGCAACGGCGAGGCTTCGTTGAACATCTGGGCCATCAAGACATCGGCCGTGCCGGGGGCCGTGGTGACGCCCAGGCCTTCATGGCCCACCGCCAGCCACACACCCTTGCGTTGCGGGTGCTCACCCACCAGTGGCATGCCGTCGGGGCTCGCGGCGCGAAAGCCGGTCCAGGCGCGAATGCCATTAAGCTGCGCGAGCCCGGGCATGTACTCGGTGGCCCGCTTGAGCATTTTGGCGAGCATCCAGCCTTCGACCGCCGGGTCGGTGGTGCCAAACTGGCGCGACGCCCCGATAAATAATTGCCCGGTGGGGCGTGGCTGGATATTGCAAGCCGTCGACGGCCCGGTCGCCGTGTGCGCGCTGGTCACGTAACCCAGTTCCACCAGCGTATGGGTGACGGTGCCGGGGTAGCGGTCGGTGATCAGCAAGTGGCCTTTTTTCGGTTCGATGGGTAGCTCTGGGCACAGCTCGGTGGCCTGTATGCCGTTGGCCAGCACCACGGCGTCGGCACTGAGCCAGTGGCCGTCCGCCAGCCGTACGCGGCTGCCGTCGACTTCCACCACCCGTGCCCGGCGCTGTTCGATGCCCGGTGTGTCGAGCATCCAGCGCGCGGTGGCTGGGGCGTACAAAATACCGTCGCCGGTGATCAGCAGGCCGCCTTCCAACCCTTCGCGCAGGGCCGGCTCACGCTCACGCAGGGCGCTGCTGCCGATCAGTTCACAGGCCACGCCGTGGGCCTGCAGGGTGTCGTATTTGGTCTGCGCCACGGCCATTTCTTCGGGGTTGGCGGCCAGCCACAGCGTACCGTTGCTGCGGTAGGCGCACCCGTCGGGCAGGTGCGGCCCGTGCTCGCGCCAGCGCTGCAGCGAGTGTTGGGTGAGGGCCAGTTCCGCCGGGTTGTCATCGAGCACCAGCAAATGGCCCATGCCCGCCGCCGTCGCGCCGTGCAGGCCGGCGTCGAGCACCAGCACGCGCTGCCCGCGGCGGGCCAGTGCCTGGGCACAGGCCGCGCCGACAATGCCCGCGCCGATCACGATGACATCGGCTACGCGGCCGTGGGTCATGGGCGAATGCCCCAGGCGAAGGGATCGTCCTGTTCAATGATCAGGCTGGCTTCGGCACTGATATAGGCGCGGCCGCGAATGGTTGGCACGATGCGCTCGCCGGCCCATTCATACGAACCCTCGAACTGGCTGCCGATGACGCTGGCCTGACGCCAGATCTGGCCCGGTTGCAGCTTGCCGTCGGCGGCCAGGCACGCCAGCTTGGCGCTGGTGCCGGTGCCGCACGGGGAGCGGTCATAGGCCTTGCCGGGGCATAGCACGTAGTTGCGGCTGTCGGCTTGGGCGTCGTCGGCAAACAGTTCGATATGGTCGATCAGGCCGCCGTCTTCACCGCGAATACCTTGGGCTTCCAGGGCCTGCTGCACGGCGTAGGTGTAGGCGGTCAGGGCGTCGATGTTATCGCCCGCGATGCGCTGGCCGTGGTCGGCAATGAGGAAAAACCAGTTGCCGCCCCACGCCACATCGCCCGTGACCTGGCCGATACCCGGGACCTGCAGGCTCAAGGCCTGGCGGTAGCGGTAAGACGGCACGTTGCGCACGCTCACCGAATGGTCGTCGTGCAGGGTGGCTTGCACAGTGCCCACCGGGGTTTCGATGCTGTGCACGCCAGGGCCGATTTTGCCCAGGTGGGCCAGCGAGGCGACCAGGCCGATGGTGCCGTGGCCGCACATGCCCAGGTAACCGGTGTTATTAAAAAAGATCACCCCGGCGCAGGCGCTCGGGTCTACCGGCTCGCACAACAACGCGCCCACCAGCACATCACTGCCCCGGGGTTCGAGTACACACGCGGCGCGCCACGCATCATGCTGCTCGGCCAACCGCTGGCGGCGCTCGGCCATGCTGCCGGTGCCCAAGTCGGGAAAGCCAGCGGTGACCAGCCGGGTGGGTTCGCCGCCCGTGTGGGAATCGATTACGGTGATGCGTTTCATAGAAGGGCCACGTCCATGGGTTTGGGAGAGCACTAGCGTGGCGGGTAGCGGGTGTTTGCGGCTTGATGGATTTGCGCCGCGCGGATGACGAAATCAGCACAGCGGGAGCCGGTTCAGTGGCTTTGTGGCAGGTGCTCAAACAACGTTTGACAGACCCCGGCAATGTGCTCGTCAAGCAGGCTAACAGCCCGTTCCACATCGCCGGCGCGGCAGGCGTCGAGGATCTCGCGGTGCTCGTGGTCGGCCCGTACTTTGCCTGCTGACAGGCTCATTTGCAGGCGCAGGTAGCGCTCCAGTTTGTCGTTGACCGAACGAATCAGGCTGATCATGAACGGGCGTTGCGCCGGTTCGTAGAGGCAGGCATGCAGTTCCCAGTTCAGTTCGGCCCAGCGGCCCACGTCTTCCTCGCCCACAAACTCCTGGCAAATCTGCTCGGCGCGGGCGAAGGTTTCTTCGGTCATATTGGGAATGGCCAGGCGCAGTAGCTTGTCTTCAAGCAGCATGCGCACTTCAAACATCTGCGCCAGCTCGGCATCGGAAATACGCGTGACCATGGCCCCGCGATTGCGCTGGAACATCACCAGCCCTTCCGCCTCAAGACGCTTGAGGGCCTCGCGCACCGGGATTTTGCTGACATTGAACTGGCGGGCAATGTCGTCCTGGCGAATCGGCTCGTCTTCGTCAAAATGCCCGGCCACGATGGCATCGCGCAGGTGGCGAGTGATGATTTCCGATGTGGAGGGCGAGTTGCCCAGGTCGGGGGCGTTGAGTTTGGGTAGGGCCACGGTAAGGATTGTTCGCTCTAAAAATGGATATGGTATACGAATTGATACACCTATTCCTTGTGCCGGTGGTCAGCTTGTGACGTGTGTGTCGTAAAAATTGTGGATTCGGTCGCAAATGGAACGGTAGGGGGGTTGCTTGTGGCGGGGTATTATCCGATATATGATTGGTAACAATTATCATTCGTAAGATTTGTTTTCATGGCCAGCCCCCTCGAACCTGTGTCCACGCCTTGCAACGTCTCGGATCTGTACATTGCCCACCACGGCTGGATTCGCCAGTGGCTCAGCAAAAAACTGGGCAATACCAGCGATGCCGCTGAGTTGGCGCACGATGTGTTTGTGCGCCTGTTGGTCCAGCCCAGAACCTTTACCAATGACAGCCACGCCCGCGCGTACCTGAGTGCGATGTCGCGGCATGTGTGCGTGGATTTCTGGCGGCGCAAGCAGGTCGAGCGGGCATGGGCTGAAGTGCTAAGCCAGCGTCCGGAGCAGCATTCACCTTCCGAAGAGCATCGGGCCCTGGTGCTGGAGGCGTTGCAGCAATTGCAGGCCATGCTCGACCGCTTGCCGGGCAAAGTCGCTCAGGCTTTTTGCCTGGCACAGCTTGAGGGTTTGAACTACCGCCAGATTGGCGAGCGCCTGGGGGTCAGCGAGCGCACGGTGACCAAATACATGGCCCAGGCCATGTTGCAGTGCCTGCTGCTGGAAGTTGAGCTTGAAGGGGCGTTGCTGTGACGGCTGCCACGCTGGATCACGCCACGTTGCAACAGGCCGCGCACTGGTTTGCCCGGCTCAGTGATGAGCCTGTGGCGCACGGGGTACACGAAGCCTGGTGCCAGTGGCACGCTCAAAGCGAGCGCAACCGGTTGGCCTGGTGTTATGTCGAGCGCGTGAGCCAACGGTTTGCCCCGCTACAGGGTGACACTGCCGGGGCCGCGCAAACCCTTGAACATTTGCGCCATACCCGCCGCTCTCGCCGCCAGGTGCTGCGCAGCCTGTCGATTGTGCTGGGCGGTGCCATGCTGGGCTGGGCGGGCTGGCGTCAACGCTGGCTGCCAGATGCCTTGACCACGGACTATCACACCGGCACTGCGGTACTTGGCGCGCAACGCCTGGCGGACGGTACGCAGGTGTGGCTCAACAGCGGCACCGCGCTGGACGTTGATTACAGTGCAACGCAGCGCACCGTCAGGCTGTATGCCGGTGAAGTGCTGATTAACACCGGGCGTGATCCGCGCCCGTTTTCGGTTGAAACGGCGCAGGGGCACCTGCAGCCTCTGGGCACCCGCTTCAGTGTGCGTGAGCGGGGTGAGCGCACTGAGCTCAGCGTATTTGAAGGGCAGGTCAAGGCCACGGCGGGTGTCGGGGGTGACACCCGCGTGGTAGCGGCTGGTCAGGCGCTGGCTTTTGACGCGCAGCGGCTGTTCGCCACAGAACCGGCACGCCTGGAACGTCAGGCCTGGGCGCAAGGGGTGCTGTTGGCCAACGACACCCGCCTCGCTGATTTTATTGCTGAACTGGCCACGTATCGACATGGGCACCTGGGGGTTGATCCACGGGTCGCCGACCTGCGAGTGATGGGCACGTACCCGCTGCACGACACGGACCAAGTGCTATCCATGCTTGAACACGTATTGCCCGTGCGCCTCGAACACACCCTGCCCTGGTGGGCGACGGTGGTTCCCCGCTAGTTTTTTTTCGAGAAGCCTTCCGGTTTTTGAGTCTCATTCGAATTAACAAGAGACCACGGCTTAACGCCTTTCTCGACCGGGACCCTTCAATGTCATTTTGCATGCATGCCTTACCTCAGCCTGATCGCTCTCACCCTACGCACCCGCTGGCGCTGGCCATCGTTCTGGCACTCGCCACGCCAGTGGCCATGACCCTCAGCCCAGTTGCGGCTGCGACGGAGCAGGTCGACAGCCGTTTTTTTGAGCTGCCTTCAGGACCGCTGGCCAACCAGCTCAATCTGCTTGCGGCCCAGGCCGGTGTGTACCTGGCGGGTGATGCGGCGCTGACGGCCGGCAAAACCAGCCCGGCCCTGCGTGGCACGTACACGGTTGAGCAAGCGCTGCACGTCGTGTTGAGCCGCAGTGGCCTGATGGCAGTGCCCATCGGTGAAGGGCGTTACCAGCTTCAGGTGCAAGCGGGTGCAGTGGCGGGCGGGCCGCTGGAACTGGGCAGCACCATGATCTCCGGTAAGGCCGCCGGCTCGACCACCGAAGGCAGTGGCTCCTACAGCACGTACTCGTCCAGCAGTTCGACGCGCCTGAACCTGGCACTCAAAGACACCCCGCAGTCCATCACCGTGATGACCGACCAGCGCATCAAGGACCTTAAACTCGCTAACCTGACCGATGTGATGGAGGCCACGCCGGGTATCGCGGTGTCACGCGTGGGCGTGGGCGCGGAGAACGATACCTACTGGTCACGCGGTTTCATGATCAACAACTTTGAGGTCGACGGCGTACCGACATCCGCGCGGTTGGGCAATTTTTCCCAGAGCACCGCGATGTACGACCGCATCGAAATTGTGCGCGGGGCCACGGGCCTGATCAGTGGTTCGGGCACCCCATCCGCGACGGTGAACCTGATCCGCAAGCGACCGACCGCCGACAATCAGGCCAGCATCACGGCAGAGGCAGGCACCTGGGACCGCTATGGGCTGGGCATGGACGTATCCGGGCCGTTGACCGAGACCGGTAACGTGCGTGGGCGCCTGGTACTCGACTACAAGAACCAGAAGGCATGGGTTGACCGCTACACCCAGGATAACCAGTTGGTGTACGGCATCACTGAGTTCGACCTCAGCGAGTCGACGTTGCTCACGGCCGGTTTCAGTTATGTGAAGAACCAGGCCAATTCGCCCCTGCGCACGGGCTTCCCGGTATTTTTTGCCAACGGTGAGAAAAGCCACTTCAAGCGTTCCGCCAACAGCGCCCCGGACTGGTCCTATTACGACGTGGCCAAGAGCAACCTGTTCGCTTCGCTCGAACACCGTTTTGATAACGGCTGGAGCGCCAGGATTGAAGGCGGGCATACCGCATTCCAGTTCGATGAATTGATCAACTACATGAACGGCAGCATCGATCAGGCCAGTGGTTCGGGAGCCTATATGTTCCCCAACCGATGGTCGGGCACACCCCGCGAAAACACCGTGGATGCCTATGTCACCGGGCCGTTTATGGCGTTGGGTCGTGAGCATGAATTGATCACCGGCGTGACCCTGTCACGCTACCGCGAAAGCGTCCCGGAGCATGGCGGCTGGTACGGGCCATGGACCGGTTACGACGGCGGCATCGACAATATTTTCATCTGGGACGGCAAAGGCCCCAAACCCGATACCACCGCGCAAGGCAAAAGCGTGATTGAAGAAAACCAGTACGCCGCGTATGCCACCACCCGGCTGAACGTGACCGATGACCTGAAAGTGATTTTGGGCGCGCGGGTGACCGACTGGACCCGCAGCAGCGAGAACCGGCCTGACGCTGGCGTGGCGACGCACAACGATGAAACCCGCAACGGCGTGTTTCTGCCCTATGCAGGCGTGGTGTACGACCTGAATGACACCTGGGCGGTGTATGCCAGCTACACCAAAATCTTCAACCCGCAGGCCTATGGCGTTAAAGACAAAAACGGCAAACCACTCAACCCACAGGAAGGCACGGGCTACGAGACCGGGCTCAAGGGTGCCTTTCTGGAGGATCGCCTGAACGCCAGCCTGGCGCTGTTCAGAATTGAACAGGACAACCTGGCGGTTTACGCCGGCGAGTTCGACACCTACACGGCGGAGCAGGGCACCACGACACAAGGCCTTGAGATCGAATTGAACGGCGAACTGACCGACAACTGGCAGGCCTCGGCGGGGTATGCCTACAGCGTCAGCCTGGACCATGATGACGAGCGCATCGTCACCAACATCCCGCGCCACAGCCTTAAAACGTTTACGTCTTATCGCTTGCCGGGGAACTGGAGCAAACTGACCGTGGGCGCAGGGGTTAACTGGCAGAGCAAGATTGGCCAGAACCTGCATGAGTTTGAACAGGGCAGTTATGCCTTGATAAACCTGATGGGGCGTTATCAGGTCAACGACCACCTGAGTGTGGCCTTGAACGTCAACAACCTGCTTGATCGCTCGTACTACAGTTACGCCGATAATTGGAGTGTGTACGGCGCGCCTCGTAACCTGATGACCAGCCTGCGTTACGACTTTTGACCCTGGCCGCCCCGCCCGTGAGCCTTGCGGGCGAGGTGTCGGGCGTCAGTGTGAGGTTTCATGCCGGGTCAGGGCCTTGAGCAGCTCAGCGATTAGCATTTGATCCGACTCACTCAATTGCGAATAGGCATTGAACAGAGCCTGGGAATCCTCACCGGGCTCGGCGCTGGATGATTTCTGGCCGGTGATGACATACAGAATATCCACGCCTAATGACGCCACGCGCAGCAAATAGTCGGCCCGAGGTGAGCGACTGCCTTTTTCATATTGCCCTTGAGCATTAATTAAAACGCCCCCACACGCTGCGAAGCTTTGTTGTTTGAGATTCAATCGAACCCGTTCTTCCCGCAAGCGGCTGCCGATGGTGTGCATACCGAGTCTCTCTTAACAGTCCGGTGAATAGAAAACCTGAAACTTGCAGTTAAAAGAGTCGGCGTTGCGAACGGTCTACGTAGGGAGTGCTAGCCAGACTCTTTTTTACTGTGAAGTGACGTTAATCCAAGTGGTAATACCTGGCTACTGTCAGAACTTACAGGTGAGCGTTCTACGGCTGGCGCTAAAGAGAGTAGGGCAGCGGGTTACTTTTACAGCGAGTCCCTTTTGTCAAACAGCCGCAAAAGGAACCCAAAAGGCCTTGCCCCGATGTTCGGCCTGCCGAAAGGGGCTTGTAGATCAAGATCAAGATCAAGATCAACAGCGCGTGCGGCGTGTGCCGTAGCAGTTGCCGAGCTGGGCGAGGCTACGTTCGATTGCGTAGCGATCGTAAACCCTGAATCCCGGATCTGGCAGGAGGGGCGGACTACCTGTGTACCGGGTACATATCCATTACGAGTGTTTAACCGGGCTATCGGTTTCGCTCTTACAGCGAGTCCCTTTTGTCAAACAGCCGCAAAAGGAACCCAAAAGGCCTTGCCCCGATGTTCGGCCTGCCGAAAGGGGCTTGTAGATCAAGATCAAGATCAACAGCGCGTGCGGCGTGTTCCGTAGCAGTTGACGAGTAGAACGAGGCTACGTCCGATTGCGCAGCGATCGTAAACCCTGAATCCCGGATCTATCAGGAGGGGCGGACTACCTGTGTACCGGGTACATATCCATTACGAGCATTTAACCGGGCTATCGGTTTCGCTCTTACAGCGAGTCCCTTTTGTCAAACAGCCACAAAAGGAACCAAAAAGGCCTTGCCCCGACGTTCGGCCTTCGCTGCGCTCAGGTTCCCTCGCTCCGGTCCCGCTTCGAGGGCACGCCGAGACGGGCCATCCTTGGCCCGACACGGCTTTCCCGGCATCCATGCCGGTCA
>NZ_JASLGE010000049.1 GCF_030150285.1 Pseudomonas sp.
TCCTTGGCCGTGTCGCGGCTAACCCGGCGTCCTGCCGGGTTACCCACTGCGCAAAACCTGCGTTCGGCCAGCGTGGTTTAAGGGGGCCCTTTAGATCAAAAGCCAGATCAAAAGATCACGAGCAAGCTCGTTCCTACAAACTCTGCCATCCGTGATCCGTAGGAGCAGCCGGTGGACGCTCGATTGCTCGCGATCTTTTGATCTTTAAACGCTCAATGATGCCGCGCTGTCGTGCCGCAATCCTATCCATTGCTGCGGTCACGGCCACTTGAGGTTCCGGCTTTACGCCGTGCCACTTTGAAAAGCTGTAGAGACCGGACACATGGTTGACGGGGGCCCTTGGATCAAAAGCACGTCGGTGCTTTGAAGTGCCCCCCAGCTCTTTGCGGGCCAGCGCGGTGTCGAAGACGGGGCAGCCCCTTCTACCGGTTAAAGCGCTCTACCAGTGAGTACTGGCTGTTGACGGTTTGGGTCAGCTCTTCGCTCAGCAACGCCGAGTGCTGAGCCTGCTCCGACGTCTGGTCCGCGAGATCGGCAATGGTGCTGATATTGCGACTGATCTCTTCCGCCACTGCACTTTGCTCCTCGGTCGCCGCTGCAATCTGGGTGGTCATGTCGGTGATATTGGCCACCGCGTCACTGATGCCCACCAGCGCTTCATCCGCCTCAAGTACCCGCGCCACACCTTCTTCGGCCTGACGATGACCGGCGTTCATGGTGTGTACGGCGGTCGCCGCGGTTTGTTGCAGTTTGGCAATCAAGCTGTGGATCTGCCCTGTCGACAGGCTGGTGCGTTGCGCCAGTTGGCGTACTTCGTCCGCAACCACGGCAAACCCGCGACCCATTTCACCGGCGCGCGCGGCTTCGATCGCCGCGTTCAAGGCCAGCAAGTTGGTCTGGTCGGCAATGCCTTTGATCACATCGACAACACCGCCGATTTCATCGCTGTCTTTGGCCAATTGCGTCACGGTGGCACCGGTTTCGCCCACCACGATTGACAAGCGCTCGATGGCTTCGCGGGTTTCGCCGGCGATGTCCCGGCCGCGACGGGTCAGGCGGTTGGCTTCCTGAGTGGCGTCTGCCGTACGCTGCACGTGGCTGGCAACTTCTTGTGTGGTCGCGGCCATCTGGTTGACGGCAGTCGCCACTTGCTCGGTTTCCACGCGCTGGCGCTCAAGCCCTGACGAGCTTTTATGGGCCAGGATATCGGATTGACGGGCTTGCTCGCTCAAATGTTCGGCGGTGTCTTGCAAACGTGTCAGGCAGGTTTTGAGACGGGCTTCCTGGCTCAGGATCGACATTTCCAGGCGCGCCTGCGGGCCGCGGCTGTCCGTGTACATCTGTGCAATCAGCGGGTCGGAGGTGGTCTGTTCGGCCAGGCGCAGCAAGCGTTTGATGCCGCGCTGCTGCCAAGTCAGGCCCAGCAGCCCCAGCGGGATTGATAACAGGGCGGCCAAGGCAAAGCCCCAGCTGGAGTTGAACAACGCACCAATCATAAAACTCAACTGGCTGACCAGAATAAACGGCAGCCAGTCCTGTAGCACCGGCAGCCATTTGTCACGTCGTGGTACCGCCGGTTTGCCACGGTTGAGCCGCGAGTACAGCGCTTGTGCGCGTTGCACCTGTTCAACAGTCGGTTTGATTCGTACCGATTCGTACCCCACCACGCGTTCGTTCTCGAACACCGGTGTCACGTAGGCATTGACCCAGTAGTGATCGCCATTGCGACAGCGGTTCTTGACGATGCCCATCCACGGCAGACCCTTTTTCAGGGTGCTCCACATGTGTTCAAACACCGCTGGGGGCACATCGGGATGGCGCACAAGGTTGTGGGGCGCGCGTATCAACTCATCACGCGAAAAGCCGCTGATTTCGACAAAAGCATCGTTGCAATAGGTGATCATGCCCTTGGCATCGGTGGTGGAAATCAACCGTTGTTGAGCAGGGAATGTGCGTTCGCGCTGAGTGATAGGCTGGTTGTTACGCATGTCGTGTCAATCCGCAAGGCTTTGACAGGCTGTCGGCACAGTGGGGCGTTTATTTAATTTATATTTCAGAGGGGGAGCAGGCGGTCGACGCTCGCGTGCTCGCGCTCTTTTTATGCCTAAAAGAGCGCGAGCACGCGGGTGAAGGTTTATGACGCGATCAGTTGCCGCAGCACGTAGTGCAGAATGCCTCCAGACTTGAAGTATTCCACTTCATTTAGCGTATCTATCCGACAGAGCACATCGACACGTTCCTGTTGGCCGGTTTCGCGGGTGATGACCAGTGTCAGGTTCATGCGCGGCTGCAACTCGGCACCGGTGAGTCCCAGAATATCGAGGGTTTCTCGGCCGGTGAGGTGCAGGCTTTTGCGGTTCTGGTCCAGTTTGAACTGCAGTGGCAGAACACCCATGCCCACCAGGTTAGAGCGGTGGATACGCTCAAAGCTTTCCGCAATCACCGCCTTGACGCCCAGCAGGTTAGTGCCTTTGGCCGCCCAGTCGCGGCTGGAGCCTGTGCCGTATTCCTGACCGGCAATCACCACCAACGGTGTGCCTGACGCTTGGTAGCGCATGGCGGCATCGTAGATTGGCATTTTTTCCCCGGTGGGGATGTAGATCGTCTGACCGCCTTCTTCGCCGCCCAGCATTTCGTTGCGAATACGAATGTTGGCAAAGGTGCCGCGCATCATCACTTGGTGATTGCCGCGCCGCGAGCCGTAGGAGTTGAAGTCCCGAGGCTCCACGCCCTTGTCCCGCAAATAACGTCCGGCCGGGCTGTCAGCCTTGATATTGCCGGCGGGGGAGATGTGGTCGGTGGTCACCGAGTCGCCCAGCAGCGCCAGCACCCGCGCCCCTTGAATATCGGCAATGACCGGAAGGGGGCCGGTGATGTCTTCGAAGAAGGGTGGGTGCTGGATGTAGGTAGAGTCGGGTTGCCAGACGTAAGTGGCCGCTTGCGGCACCTCGATGGCTTGCCACTGTGCATCGCCCGCAAACACTTCGGCATATTCCTTGTGGAACATCCCGGTGTTGACGTTGGCCACCGCGTCGGCGATTTCCTTCTGGCTGGGCCAGATATCTCGCAGGTACACGGGTTGGCCATCCTTGCCAGTGCCCAACGGCTCGTGGCTCAGGTCAATGCGCACGGTGCCGGCCAAGGCATAGGCCACCACCAACGGCGGTGAAGCCAGCCAGTTGGTTTTGACCAGCGGGTGTACCCGCCCTTCGAAGTTTCGGTTACCTGACAGCACCGACGCTACGGTCAGGTCAGCCTGGGTAATGGCTTTTTCGATGGGCTCGGGCAATGGCCCCGAGTTGCCAATGCAGGTGGTGCAGCCGTAACCCACCAGATCAAAACCCAATTGGTTCAGGTAGGGCGTCAAGCCCGCCGCCTGGTAGTAATCGGTCACCACTTTGGAACCCGGAGCCAGCGAGGTCTTTACCCAGGGTTGGCTTTTGAGGCCTTTCTCCACCGCTTTTTTGGCCAGTAACCCCGCCGCCATCATCACGCTGGGGTTCGAGGTGTTGGTGCAGGAGGTGATGGCGGCGATCACCACGGCACCGTGTTTAAGGCGATAGGTATGCCCTTCGAAGCTGTAGTCTGTTTCCCCGACCAAGTCCGCATTGCCGACGGCTACACCGCCACCGCCTTCACTTTCCAGGCGACCTTCATCTTTGTTGGCGGGCTTGAATTGCAGGTTCAGGAAGTCACTGAAGGCCTGCCCGACGTTTGGCAGCGCCACCCGGTCTTGTGGGCGCTTGGGCCCGGCCAGGCTGGCTTCTACGGTGCCCATGTCGAGGGCCAGGGTGTCGGTGAAAACCGGTTCTTGCCCGGCCTCACGCCACAGGCCCTGAACCTTGCTGTAGGCCTCGACCAATTTGACCGTGGCCTCCGGCCGTCCGGAGAGGCGCAGGTAGTCGAGGGTAATGTCGTCAACCGGGAAGAAACCGCAGGTAGCGCCGTATTCCGGGGCCATGTTGGCCAGCGTGGCGCGGTCGGCCAGAGGCAGTTCGGCCAGCCCGTCGCCATAAAACTCGACGAATTTGCCGACCACACCTTTGCTGCGAAGCATTTGCGTGACGGTCAGCACCAGGTCGGTGGCGGTAATGCCTTCCTTGAGCTTGCCGCTGAGCTTGAAGCCCACCACTTCAGGGATCAGCATCGACACCGGTTGCCCGAGCATGGCCGCCTCGGCCTCGATGCCGCCCACGCCCCAGCCCAGTACCCCAAGGCCGTTGATCATGGTGGTGTGCGAATCTGTGCCGACAAGCGTGTCCGGGAACGCATAGGTGCGGCCGTCTTCGTCTTTGGTCCAGACCGTGCGGCCCAGGTATTCCAGGTTGACCTGGTGGCAGATGCCCGTACCCGGTGGCACGACACTGAAGTTGTCGAAGGCATCCTGGCCCCAGCGTAGAAACGCATAGCGTTCGCCGTTGCGCTGCATTTCGATGTCGACGTTTTGCTCAAAGGCGTTGGCGCTGGCGAAGCGGTCGACCATCACGGAGTGGTCGATGACCAGGTCCACGGGTGACAGCGGGTTGATGCGCTGCGGATCGCCGCCGGCCTTGGCCATGGCGGCTCGCATGGCTGCCAGGTCGACCACGGCGGGCACGCCGGTGAAGTCTTGCATCAGCACCCGGGCCGGGCGGTATTGGATTTCGCGGTCGCTGCGTTGCGTGTTGAGCCATGCAGCCAGCGCCTTGAGGTCCTGCCCGGTGACGGTTTTACCGTCTTCCCAGCGCAACAGGTTTTCCAGTAGCACCTTGAGCGACATGGGTAAACGGCTCAAGTCGCCCAGCGTTCGGGCGGCGAGGGGGAGGCTGAAGTAGTGATAAGTCTTATCGTCGACTTTTAGGGTAGAGAGGGTATTCAGGCTGTCGAGGGAGGACATGAAATGACTCCTTGAGACCCGCACGGCACGGGTCGTGTGGCGCGAATAGAGTGTCTAAAGTAGCTGCCAATCATCGTTCTGGCTAATAACTGGACTGTCTGTAAGGGTTCAAGGTTCCGAAGTCAGCTATCATGCGCGCCTTTTTGTGACAGTCCTTGCGCCAAATCAAGGATGCGCGGCTGGCCAATGTCCGCCTGCTGCCCAGGAGTAACTCAATGAACACCGTTTTTTTGCATTGCCGGCCCGGTTTTGAAGGCGAAGTGTGCTCGGAAGTCGCCGAACACGCGGCGCGCCTTGCTGTATCCGGCTACGCCAAGGCCAAGCCGGACTCGGCCTGTGCCGAGTTTGTGTGCACCGAAGAGGGCGGCGCGGCGCGCCTGATGCAAGGCTTGCGCTTCGCCGAACTGATCTTCCCTCGCCAATGGGCCCGTGGTGGCTTTATTGCGCTGCCCGAAACCGACCGCATCAGCGTCATCCTTGAGCACATGGCGGAGTTTCCCGTGTGCGGCAGCCTGTGGCTGGAAATGGTCGACACCAACGACGGTAAGGAACTGTCCAACTTCTGCAAGAAGTTTGACACCCACCTGCGCAAGGCCCTGATCAAGGCCGGCAAGTTGGTGGAGAACGACGACCGCAAGCCGCGTTTATTGCTGACGGTTAAAAGTGGTCGAGAGCTGTTTCTGGGCCTGGCCGAGTCGGACAACTGCGCGATGTGGCCCATGGGCATTCCTCGCCTGAAGTTTCCCCGTGAAGCCCCGAGCCGTTCGACCCTCAAGCTGGAAGAGGCCTGGCATCACTTTATCCCTCGTGAGGAGTGGGATGAGCGGCTGCACAGTGACATGACCGGCGTTGACCTGGGTGCAGCCCCTGGTGGCTGGACCTGGCAACTGGTGAATCGCGGCATGATCGTCACGGCCATCGACAACGGCCCGATGGCCGAAAGCCTGATGGACACTGGGCTGGTGCAACATTTGATGGCCGACGGTTTCACCTTCAAGCCCAAGCAGCCCGTGGACTGGATGGTCTGCGATATCGTCGAAAAGCCGGCGCGCAATGCTGCCATGCTCGAAGAGTGGATCGGTGAAGGCCATTGCCGCGAAGCGGTGGTGAACCTCAAGTTGCCGATGAAGCAGCGGTATGCCGAAGTGCGACGCCTGCTTGATCGTATTGCGGATGGCTTCAAGGCGCGCGGTATTCAGGTCGAGATTGGCTGCAAGCAGCTGTATCACGACCGCGAAGAAGTGACCTGCCACTTGCGTCGGCTGGACGTAAAAAAACCAAAATCGCGCTGATTCAGGAGTAATTGATGAACGATGACCTGCCGGTTGACGGCACCTTGGACGCTACCGGCCTGAACTGCCCGGAGCCGGTGATGATGTTGCACCAACACATTCGCGACCTGAAACCGGGAGGCTTGCTCAAAGTCATTGCTACCGACCCGTCCACGCGCCGCGATATTCCCAAGTTTTGTGCGTTTCTGGACCATGAACTGGTTAAGCAACAGGAAGCCGCAGGCACTTACCTGTACTGGATCCGCAAAAAGCAAGGCTGACCCTGCTACCTGAATCGCCACCGCGGGTGGCGACAGGTCGCTTGGGGCTTGGCGGCCCGCGGTACTCTGCCTGACTGGCCCATTGTGCTTAACCAGGCCTACACTGCCCGTCCGCCAAAGGAGCCTGCCATGTTGATTGTTGCTGACGAAAACATTCCGCTGATCGAAGCGTTTTTTTCTGAGTTCGGTGAGATACGCCGCTTGCCCGGCCGCCAGATCACGCGCGCCGATGTGCATGATGCGGATGTGCTGCTGGTGCGCTCGGTGACGAAAGTGGACCGCGACCTGCTTGAAGGCAGTGCCGTGCGCTTTGTGGGCACCTGCACCATTGGCACCGACCACCTGGCGTTGGACTACTTCGATCAGTCAGGTATTCAGTGGGCCAGCGCCCCCGGTTGCAATGCCCGTGGCGTCGTCGATTACGTGCTGGGCAGTTTGCTGACGCTGGCCGAAATCGAGGGTGCCGACCTCAATCAGCGCACGTACGGCGTGGTAGGTGCCGGCGAAGTGGGTGGGCGTTTGGTCACTGTGTTGCGCGGCCTGGGCTGGAAGGTGCTGGTGTGCGACCCGCCGCGTCAGGCTGTTGAAGGCGGTGACTACGTCAGCCTCGATCAGATCATTGAGCAATGCGATGTGGTCAGCCTGCACACACCGCTCACCAAAAACGGCGACAACGCCACGTGGCACTTATTCGACGAGGCGCGGTTAAACCGCCTGAGCACCGGCACTTGGCTGATCAATGCCAGCCGTGGCCCGGTGATTGATAACGCCGCCTTGCGCACGGTGCTGACCCAGCGAGACGACCTGCAAGCGGTGCTGGACGTGTGGGAGGCCGAGCCTGAAGTGGACGTGGCATTGGCGGACTTGTGCGTGCTGGCCACGCCCCATATCGCGGGCTACAGCCTGGACGGCAAGCAACGCGGTACCGCGCAGATCTATCACGCGCTGTGCGATGTGCTGGGGCATGTGCCCGGGGTGCGTCTGGCCGATTTGTTGCCAGCCCCGTGGCTGGGCCAGGTCGAACTGAGTGCGGACACTGACCCCGCGTGGGCGTTGGCCATGGTGTGCCGGAGCGTTTACGACCCGCGCCGAGATGATGCGGACTTTCGTCGCAGCTTGGTTGGCAGTGCCCAGGCGCAGAAAAAGGCATTCGATGCACTGCGCAAACACTACCCGGTGCGCCGTGAAATCGAAGGGTTGGCGGTGAAGGTGCACGGCGATTCGCCGGTGCTGCGCCAGATGATCGGCGCGTTGGGGGCTGTTCGGGTTTAGGTCGCTACGTCCACGGCAGGCACTGGCCAAGCTGCGCCTGCCGTGGGTAGCGTTCGCAAGATCAGTCCTGGAGTGCAGGCCTGACCAGGCGCTGATCCAGTTCGGCGCAGGCTTTTTGGATCATTTCTTCAGTGATCGAGACTTCATTGCCCTGTGCATCAATGATCGCGCACCCCAGAGACTGGTTGGGTTGGGTGCGAAAAACCGCTAATTCTTGAATGGTGTGTTGTAAGTCCATGGCCTGTCTCCTCATCAGGGGGTAGCGCTACTGTAGGTCCGTTTAATGACCAAGCCGTGACAGGGCTTGGCGGCGAGTGTCAGTCCAACAGAAATACCCTGAAACTTCCACCCTTGCGTTAGAACATCGCGACCTAGGGTCTGTACGAAATGTTTTCGAGCGAAGGTTGGGCAAGGCGAAAACAGGCGAGGAAGCGGAGTTTACGGGTTGTAAATGAGCATTCCGAGCCTGTTTTCAACGCCGCATAACCGAGCGCAGATACATTTCGTACAGAGCCTAGGGTGTACGAAAAGTTATTGAACGAAGGCCAGGAAGGGCGATTACGGACTCACCGAGGGTTTGGTCAACAGCAATCCGGATGCCAGGGTGCGGAAACTATCGACGGCTTTTTCAGAGGCGGTGTGAGGAGCCTCGGCGTGAGCAATCCACAAGGAAGCGCCAAGCAGTGCCCCCATGATCAGGCGCGCCGTTGCTTCGGTGTCGACCTGGCGGATCGTTCCTTCATCCATCAGCTTTTGTAGGCAGCGTTGAGTACTGCGGATACAAGCACTTTGACTCGGCCATTGCGACGGATCACCCAGCACCGCGGGGCCGTCGAGGAGCACGATGCGCTGAATTTCCGGCTCCAGTGACATCTTGATATAAGCAATGGATTCATCGATAAACCCCTCCCAAGTCGTGCTGGCCGCTTCGATAATCACCGATAACCGTTGCGTCATCTCGCCATCGATCTGGGCGATAACGGCCTGTAGCAAGCCCTTTTTGTCACCAAAGTGATGGTACAGAGCCCCCCGCGTCAGCCCCGCTTGAGCGGTGAAATCGTCCATCGAACTTTCTGCATACCCCTTCACCGCAAATGCGTCTCGGGCAGCTTTGATGAGTTTGCCGCGAGTCTCCGCAATCATGTCCGAACGCTTCTGCGCCATTGGTCGTCGTTCCTTTAAATAATTTAGCATACGACGCGTATGCTAGTTGACATACGCATCGTATGTCGTATTGTGTCTCACATACGAGGCGTATGCAATGACTCTGAGCGGTGTGCTCTCAGGCGCTGGTGCCTTGCTATTTCCCACAGGATACCGAGCAATGAGAGAACAGCGCGATCTCCCTATTTCACTGCACCCCACAGGCCAGGTCAAAACCTTGGGGTTTATCGTCAACCCGGTCGCCGGGATGGGCGGACGAGTAGGGCTAAAGGGCACCGACGGTGCTGAAGTTTTGCAGGAAGCAAGGCGTCGTGGGGCCAAGCCCTTTTCTAACGACAGGGCCTTGATCGCGCTCAAACGTCTGGCGGCATCAACGACGCCCTTTCGACTGATGACGGGCTCTGGGGACTTGGGAGAGGACGTGGCGCGCGCTGCCGGCCTGGAGCCCATTGTCGTCTACACGTCACCGCCTGGGTCGAGCCGGCCGGCTGACACCCGCAATGCCGCGCTCGTCATGGCGTATGCCGCTGTCGATTTGCTGCTCTTTGCCGGGGGCGATGGCACCGCGCGGGATGTGCTGGAGATGGTCAGTGACCGTATTCCAATCCTCGGTATCCCGACGGGGGTGAAAATGTATTCAGCGGTCTTCGGCACCACCCCCGAAAGTGCCGGAAACCTTGCCGCTCGGTTCATCGGTGCGCAGTCCTCGGTGCGGTTTCGCGAGGCCGAGGTCATGGACATTGATGAGGCCGCCATGCGCAACGATCAGGTGTCGGCACGCCTTTATGGCTACGCACGCAGCCCCCATGCCCGCCACCTGACGCAAAACGCCAAGGCCGGGTCCATGGCCACCGAAAACATGGCGCTCGACGCGGTGGCCCGGCAGGTCGTCCGGCAGATGAAACCCGGCTGGCTTTACCTGTTGGGCCCCGGCACCACCACCCGGCGGGTCATGACCGAATTAGGGCTGGCTTCGACCCTGCTTGGCGTGGACGCGGTCATGGACGGAACGCTGATGGGCGCAGACCTCAATGAGCGCGAATTGATCCGCCTGACAGAAGGGCATCAGGCCTGCATCGTGACCAGCGTCCTGGGCGGTCACGGCAGCCTGTTCGGCCGTGGTAATCAGCAGATCAGTGCCGAGGTTATCCGCCGGGTAGGGCGCGACAACATCATCGTCATCACCTCCATGGACAAGCTCCTCTCCCTCGATGCCGGCTGCTTGCGTGTCGACACCGGTGATGCGCAAGTCGATGCCATGCTCAGCGGCCATATACGTGTGCACACAGGGCCAGACCGGTCCGTCTTTTTCAGGGTTCGAACCTGATCAATTGTTTCATCTGAAAACACGAGGATAAACCCATGAGTCATCATGTTGCCCACCCCTATATGGCGAACTCTGTTCCTGCGCTTAAACAGGCGATGCTCGACTCGATTGGTGTTGACAGTATCGAGGCGTTATTCGAGCAAATACCCCCTGAACACCGTCTGCAACGCCCGATGAATTTGCCACCGGCGCTTAATGAAAGCGAGCTACGTCGGCATCTGGTCAGCCTGCTGGCGAAGAACAAAACCTGCGAGCAAAACCTGAACTTTTTGGGTGCTGGCTGTTGGCAACATCACGTTCCGGCCGCGTGCGACGAAGTCGTTCGCCGCAACGAATGGCTGACCTCAGTCTTTGGTGAGCCCAGTTCCGACCACGGTCGTAACCAAGCCTGGTTCGAGTTCTGCAGCCAGCTCGGCGAACTGCTGAACATGGACCTGGTCGGCCTGCCTGTGCGCAGTTGGGGCTGTGCGGCGGGCCACGCCATTCGGATGGCCACCCGAATCACCGGGCGCAGCGAAGCGGTGGTTGTCCGTGCCATCGACCCTGAACGGCTTTCCATCATCCGCAATTACTGCGAACCCGTTGAAATGCCGGGCCATATCGCTGTGAGACTCGTCGACTTTGACCCGAAAACGGGCTTGCTTGATCTTGATCACCTGCAAACCTTGATCGGTGCGCAAACGGCAGCCGTCTATTTCGAAACACCGTCGTACTTCGGTGTGATTGAACAGCAAGGCGCGGAGATTGCCGCCATTGCCCATGCCGCGGGAGCCCAAGTCATTGTAGGTGTCGACCCGATCTCCCTCGGCGTGCTGGCCGCTCCCATTGATTTCGGAGCCGACATCGTGGTGGGCACCACTCAGCCATTGGGTGTGCATATGAACTGTGGCGGCGGGGTCAGCGGTTTCATTGCGACCCGCGACGAAGAACGCTACGCCCACCAATACCCGACGCTGTTTATCAGCATTGCCGAAACCACTCAGCCGGGTGAATACGGTTTTGGCCTGAGCCTTTTCGAACAGTCATCTTACGGGCTGCGTGACAAGGGCAATGATTGGACCGGTCACTCGGTTTACATGTGGGCCATCGCCAACGCGGTGTATATGGCGATGATGGGGCCCAAAGGCTTCGAGGATGTGGGCAATCTCATCCTGCAACGTGCGCATTACGCGGCGAAGCTGCTGGGAGACATTCCGGGTGTGGAAGTGACCTTCCCAGGCGGCTTCTTCAAAGAATTCGTGGTGAATGTCGACGGTACCGGGCTGAGCGTTAAGGAGATCAACCAGCGACTGCTCGCGCTCGGGATCTTCGGCGGTAAAGACCTGACACAAGACTTCCCTGCGCTTGGGGCCAGCGCCCTGTATTGCGTGACCGAAATTCATACGCAAGCCGATATTCAGCGCCTGAGCGCCGCACTCCAAAAGGTAATCTCACAATGAGCACGCCCCTCAAGCAATACCATGCACCCGTCTGGAACGAACCTGTCATTCTGGAGATGGGCTACCCCGGCCGTCGCGGTGTGATCTTTTCCGACGTAGAGGCTGATGTACAAGCAGCCGTCGGGAGCGCCGATGGCTTGATTCCACCGAGCATGCGGCGCGCCAGCCAACCCGCGTTACCGCAAATGTCCGAACCCGAGGTGTTGTATCACTACTTGCGCCTGTCGCAGCAGACGCTAGGCATGATGAACATCAGCCTGTTCGGGACCTGCACCATGAAGTACAACGCCCAGATCAACGAGGCAATGGCTTGGCGTCCTGAAATCACCCATGTTCATCCGTACCAGGATGAAGACACCCTGCAAGGCGCACTGGAAGTGGTGCACGGCATGGATATGATCCTGCGTGAGCTGTCCGGGATGGATCAGTTCATCTTCCAGGCCGGCGGCGGCGCTGACGCGGCGTACACCAGTTGCGCCGTGACCCGCGCCTACCATGAGTCCCGCGGTGAGCTGGCGCAGCGAGACGAGATCATCACCACGATCCAGACTCACCCGAGCAGCGCCGCGACAGCCGCTGCCGCCGGGTTCAAGGTGATTACCCTGATGCTCGATGAGAACGGTTACCCGTCGCTGGAGTCGCTCAAGGCCGCCGTGTCCAATCGCACCGCGGCGCTGATGGTTAACAATCCCGACGACATGGGCGTGTACAACCCGCAGATCCGCGAATGGGTGCAGGTGGTCCACGAAGCCGGGGGGTTGTGTTTCTACGACCACGCGAACTTCAACGGAGCGATGACCAAGATTCGTGCACGCGAGCTCGGTTTCGATGCGTGCATGTTTATGCTGCACAAAACCTTCGGGGCACCGAAAAGTGGGGTGGGGGGGCCCGCAGTGGGGGCCTATGGTTGCTCGGCGCAGTTGGCTCCGTTCCTGCCGGCACCGGTGGTGGCTTTTGACGGTGAGCGTTACAGCCTGGATTTCGATCGCCCGCAGAGCACTGGCAAGGTTCGCGAGTTCTGGGGCAACGTCCCGGTCATCCTCAAGGCTTACGCGTGGTCCCGGGCCATGGGCGCAGAAGGGATGGCGCAGGCGTCAGACCTTTCGGTCCTGGCCAATAACTATATGGAAAAAGGCCTGCTGGCGATTCGTGGCGTGACGCGTTCACACCCTGAGGCCAAGAGTCACCGCATGGAGATGACGCGTTACAGCCTTGAACAACTTAAAGAGGACACGGGGGTCGACGTCCATGACGTTCAAAACCGCATGAGCGATTTCGGTATTGACCCGATGTGGAGCAGTCACCATCCGTGGTTGGTACCGGAGCCCTTTACCCCCGAGGCGGGCGAGATGTACGGCAAAGAGGCGCTGGACACCTGGATTGCTGTGCTTGCGCACATATCCGATGAGGCTTACTCCAACCCGGATATCGTCAAGACCTCGCCGCACAATCAAGCGATTCACCGACTAAAGAGCGCACCGCTGGAGGACCCGGCTCATTGGGCCATGACCTGGCGCGCGCACCTTCGCAAAACCCGTCAACAGACGGATTAACCCGACGCTTCCTGCGCAGCCGCCCCGTCGTTCAGACAGGGCGGTTTTAGAACCTGAACAGAGCTAACAATCAGCCATGGGAGTTTCCAGCACGGTCAAACAGGCTGGGAATGTCCCCACAGGATACCCTCATGTCAATTTTCGAAACGGGCCTGGCACCTACGGCCGTCAACCATATTGCCCTTTCGCCTCTGAGCTTCATTGAGCGCACAGCCACGGTCTACGGTGAATATCCTGCCGTGATCCACGGTGCCATCCGGCGCAACTGGCAAGAGACGTATGAGCGCTGTCGGCGTCTGGCCAGTGCGCTTGGCAGGCGGGGTATCGGCAAGGGCGATACCGTGGCGGTGATGCTGCCTAACATTCCGGCTATGCTCGAAGCCCACTTTGGTGTGCCGATGATCGGTGCAGTGCTCAACACCTTGAATGTGCGCCTGGACGCTCAGGCCATTGCGTTCATGCTTGAGCATGGCGAAGCCAAGGTCTTGATCACGGATCGAGAGTTTCACGCGGTAGTTCGTGAGGCCTTGAGTACGCTTGCTCACCCGCCGCTGGTGGTCGATGTGAACGATCCCGAGTACGGCGAAGGCAGCCCCGTCAGCACGTTGGATTATGAAGCCTTTCTGGCTGAAGGTGATCCACAGTTCGCCTGGCAATGGCCTGAGGATGAATGGCAAGCCATCTCGCTCAACTACACGTCCGGCACCACGGGCAATCCCAAGGGCGTGGTTTATCACCATCGTGGGGCCTATCTCAATTCATTGGGCAATCAGATAACGTGGGCCATGGGGCATCACCCTGTGTATCTGTGGACCTTGCCGATGTTCCATTGCAATGGTTGGTGCTTTGCGTGGACGGTGACTGCACTGGCTGGCACTCACGTGTTTGTGCGCTGTGTTGATCCGCACAAGATTCTTGCGTTGATTCACGAGCATCGGGTCAGTCACCTGTGCGGTGCGCCGATTGTTCTGAATGGGGTGGTCAACCTGCCCGATTCGGCCAAAATCACCCTCGATCATCCTGTCGACGTCATGCTGGCAGGTGCGGCACCGCCGGCCAACGTCATTGGTGCGGTTGAGGCGATGGGCATCAAGGTGACCCATGTGTATGGCCTGACGGAGGTCTACGGCCCAGTGACCGTGTGTGCCTGGCAAGCCCCATGGGACGATCAACCGCTGGATGAACGTGCAAGGATCAAGTCGCGCCAAGGCGTGCGTTATCCCACCCTCGAAGGGCTGATGGTTGCCGATGCGCAAACCCTGGAGCCGGTCCCCATGGACGGCACACGTGTGGGCGAAATTTTTATGCGCGGCAATACGGTCATGAAGGGTTATTTGAAAAACCCGCAAGCGACACGAGAAGCTTTCGAGGGGGGCTGGTTTCACACCGGGGACCTTGCGGTTCGCCACCCTGATGGCTATGTCGAAATCAAGGATCGCCTCAAGGACATCATTATTTCGGGCGGCGAAAACATTTCCACCCTCGAGGTCGAAGACGTGCTGTATCGCCACCCGGCCGTAATGGAGGCCGCCGTCGTGGCTCGTCCGGATGAAAAATGGGGCGAAACCCCCTGCGCCTTCATCACGCTCAAAGAGGATGTTCACGACCTTCGGGAAGCGGACATCATCCTGTTCTGTCGCGAACATCTAGCCGGCTTTAAAGTGCCGAAAACGGTCGTGTTCAGCGAATTGCCAAAGACATCGACAGGCAAGATCCAGAAGTATTTGCTACGCGATTGGGCTCGCGCACTCTGAAAAAGCCGCCAAGGTAAACGGGGTGATCGCGCATCGCTCGGCGCGGGTCAATTTAATGTGCGGGTGAGTCGGCGGGCGGCCTGCAGGCGCGAACAGCACGTGCCTGCAGGCCGTGAGGCGTGACTTAGCGGTATTCGCACAAATAAGCCGTTTCAACAGCCACTTCCAGCTGGAACTTGCTGTTAGCCGGCACGTTGAACACATCGCCCGTCTTGAAGGTTTCAAACACGTCGCTGCCTGGCAGTTTGACGCTCAGTGCGCCCGATACCACGTGCATGATTTCATGCTGGGCTGTACCGAATTCGTATTTACCGGGGGCCATGACGCCAATGGTGGCTGCGCCTTCGGTTTGCGTGAAGGCAATCGACTTGACGGTGCCGTCGAAGTATTCGTTGACTTTAAACATGGCGATTCCTCGGAATGGGCTAAAAAAGGCTGGCCAGTATGCAGAAGCGGTTTTATCCCGTCACGCCCTTTTGCCGTGTCTATACCTTGAGAATCAGCGGCAGCAACCGCGCGGTGTTACGGGCGTCTTCAAGGGCGCGGTGCTGTTGCCCGTTGAACTGCATACCGGCCAGTTGCAGGGCACTGTTGAGCCCTAGCGGGCGTTTTAATTGGCGAGCCTGGGCAAATTGCTGTTTGAGGTTCATATGTGGCAAGCGGGCCAGCACACTGTTCAGGTGTTTCTGTTGCCATTCTTGCTCAAGTTGCTTGCGGTCGTAGTCACCCCAACTGGCCCAGCCCTCGAGTTGCGGCAAGTGCTGGCCAAGCCAGCGTTCAAATTGCTCCCATACCTGGGTCATCGGTGCGCCTGCATCGATGCTGGTTTGGGGGATACGCGTCAGTTGACGGCAAAAGGGCGTCAGCAGCGGGCGCCGCTGAGGCCGAATGAAGCGTTGAAAGTGGTCGACTTCCCGCCCTGTCCGGGTGACCACGCTGGCACCGATTTCAATCACCTCCATTTCTTCCAGGGGCCAACCGCCATCGTCGGTAGTGGCTTCCAAGTCAATTACCAGCCAGTGAGGCATGTGCAGCTTCCTTAAACAGCATCGGCGTGAAGCCCAAGCGTAGCTAAAGCACCGATGAGAGGCACTTAATTTATGTCTGCTCGGTCGTCTACTTGCTTGATAAGTCATGCACGCTTAAATTACCTGCGCACTCGATTTCAGGTCTTGTGCGGATCAAACCGTTCCAGTGTGTGCGACACCTGAGGTGAAGGGCTTTGAAGTGTTTGCCAGTGTGTATAGTCCGAAGCCTGATGCTTGCCATGGGTACGATTGTGCTGACGCCGGTTTGGGCGGCTCAGGAAGTGAGAGTGGGTGCGGCGCATTTCCCTCCCTATACCGTTCGACCTGAGTGCGGTGTTGACACGGGTCTTTTGCCGCAATTGCTTGAAGCATTGAATCAATTGCAAAGTGATTTTCACTTCGTGATCACCCCGACCTCGAATGCCAGGCGCTTTCGGGAGTTTGCGCAGGGGCGTGTAGATATGGTGCTGTTCGAAAACCCTGCCTGGGGCTGGCAGGGCATTGCTCATGACCGCGTCGACATGGGTCTTCAGGATGCCGAGGTGTTTGTTGCCAAACGCCAGCCCGAACGGCAGCAGTCCTACTTTGATGATATCGCCAGCAAGCGCTTGGCGTTATTCAACGGCTATCACTACGCCTTTGCCGGGTTCAACGCTTCGCCCCAATATTTGAGCACGGCCTTCCAGGCCATCCTGACGTATTCCCATGAAAGCAATTTGATGATGGTTGTGCGCGGGCGGGTCGATATTGCGCTGATCACGCGTTCTCATCTGGCTGACCTGCTACAGCACAATGCTCAGGCCAAGGGGCAGGTGATGGTGTCCGACCGCACGGACTACATTTATCGCCACGCTGCCTTGTTAAGGCCTCACGGGCCCATCACGCCTCAGGCGTTTGCGCAGATGATGGAGGCACTTCGTGAGAATGGTCGGCTGACAGAGATCTTTGCGCCTTACAATGTAGCGGTCGTCGCGCAAGAGCCGGTGAGAGAGGCAGTCGTGCCCTGAGCCTGCAGGGCGGCGAACAGGTTTTGGCGCCGCGGGCCGTTTACCGCCGGTGGAACGTGTCCGGTTGCGTGCCAGACACCTTGCGACAATGGATCAACGTGTCGCGAATCATAAAGTTCACCAGTGTCGGCGATACCCCGAGTTCCTTGGCAATGTCCTTTTGCTGCACACCGTGCAACCGGTACATTTCGAAAGCATAACGGGTGCGGCTGGGCAGCTCAGTCAAGGCTGTTTCGATCTTTTCCAGTGTCGAAAAATTGATATGCGAAATTTCCGGAGATGCGCCGTGAATAAAGACATTCAGGCCTTCTTCTTCCGTGCCTGAGTATTTTTGTTCCAACGCTTGCTTGCGGTAGTGGTCGATGGCCAGGTTGCGCACGATCTGAAACAGATAGCTCAGTTGAGCCTTGAACGAGGATGTAATAGGGGGCGCAGAAAGTAGACGGAAGAAAGCATCCTGCACCACATCTTCTGCCCTGGACCGGCAACCGGTGATGCGCGTTGCGATTTTGATCAGGATGAGCCGGTTATCAATAAAGGCCTGAAGTAAGGGTGAATCGCACCTGCTTGTGGACGCTTGTTCCGTCATGGAAACCACCTGCTGCTAATGAATGAGTGCAGGCCTCAGTCGAGCCTTACACAGCTAGCAACAAATTAGTTTGAATGATAATTATTGTCAAATGAGAATGGAGTTGTTTTCTGCTGGGTGGGCCTTGGCTGGCGGTCAGTACCGCGCCTGGGCACGCAGCGAACCCAGGCGCATGTCGGTTACTTAGGGCCCAGGATTATCACCAGCTTGTCGGGCGAGGGTGCCCCTTGCTGCTGTTGCAGGTTGCCTTGTTCGTCCAGATAGAAGATCGCGGGTGTCGCCGCGACATCCAGTTCGGTCATCAGTTGAGCGTTGGCGTCCAGTTTGGCCTGGATATTGGCAGGGATAGTGGCTAATGGCTTTAGTTTACTGGCTTTGCCCGCCTTTTCATGCTCACTCAAGGCTTGTTGCGGGTTTTTGGCGGCCAGCAGCGCGGCGGACTTGGCCGGGCTGTCCTCACGGATAATGCCGACCATGATATGGCGCAGTTGCACTTTACCTGCCTCTACCCACGGGCGTGCCTGTTCCCAGAACATGTTGCAGTAAGGGCAGTTGGGGTCGCTGAACAGGTAAACGATGCGCGGTGCATCGGCTTTGCCGTCGGCAATCCAGCTGCTTTTTTCCATGTTGGCCCAGACTTCCTTGGCCATGGGTTCGTACACCAGTTTTTGCAGCGGTGCGAGGCTCAGGTCCTTGCCGTCTGCGTCGTACAGGTTACCCACCAGCACATTGCCATCTTGGGTCAGGTACAACGCCATTCCGCGGTTTTGGTACTGGGCCGCATAGCCGCGCAGGCCGCCGGGGGCATCGAAACTGCCAATGATTTTTGCACCTTTGGCCTCGATTTTTTTAATCGCAGGAGGCAGGTCTTCAGCGTGCAGTACGGGTGATTGCAGCAGGGCTGCACCCAGCAGAGCGCTCACGCTCAGGGCTAGCAGTTTGCGGTTAAACATGTGGGCTGATTCCTTGCAGGGTCGGCCTGATGGGCCGACATTGAATTATTCAGGTTAAAACTTTCCAGGGCGCGGGCCAGGCTGGCTTGGGACAGTTCGCCCAAGTGGCTGCCCAGCAGGCGTCCCTCGGGGTTGTAGAACAGGGTAGTGGGCAGCGCCATCGAGCCAACTTTCTGGCCCAGTTGGCCGCCATTGTCGAACAACACATTGCTGAGGTTGAGGCCCTGGGTCTCCAGGAAAGTGCTGACGCTCTGCATGCTCTCGCCCTGATTGACGAACAGAAAGGTGACATCCTGATGCTGGTGCTGCGCATTTTGCAGCACGGGCATTTCCCGACGGCATGGCGGGCACCAGGTGGCCCACAGGTTGATCACCAAAGGGCCACCCTGGTAACTGCTCAATTGCACCGATTCGCCGTTAGCATTACGTAGCACCATTTCTGGCAAACGGGTGCCTTGTTCATAAAGCGTGGACGAGAAACTGGCCAATAGCCAGAATGCCAGGCCGGTACCAAGGCCCCAACCCAGCGGGCGGCGCAGCCCAGGGCGACGACGACCCCACAGTACTGCGCCGAGCACCATGGCAATCAAGCCCGGCCACACTTGAAAGCCGCCGTCGCGCAGGTCGAGTATTTGCAGCCAGTCCTGGCGGAAATAACGCCAGTAACTGATGACAAAGCCGATACGGGCGGCGAGCAAGCCCACCAGAAACAGGCTGAACAACACTGACTCAGGGTTTTCGCCACCGCGCTTGGCCACTCGCCAGCCCACCAGTGTCGCCAGGGCGAGGGCCAGTATCAGCAGCAAATGTTGGATTGCCAGCGCAAACGAACCGATCGTCAGGGTGAGCATTTATTGGCGTTCCCGTGTGGCGTTCCAATTATTTAAAAAGGCTTCGGTGTTCACCTCACCGGTAATGCGTTGCGCGCGACGCTCCTCACCGTTAGGGCCGACCCAGACAAACGTGGGCGGCCCAGGTACTTGATAGCGGCTGAGCAACTCGCGGCTGGAGGCATTGTCGGCGGTCACATCAAGGCGTAACAGGCGCACGCCCTGCAAGGCTTCCATCACCTGGGGCTTGCTGAAGACCTGTTTCTCCATGACCTTGCACGACACGCACCAGTCGGCGTAGTAGTCGAGCATTACCCATTGGCCCTGGGCCTTGGCGCTGGTCAGTTCACGGTCCAGCTCGGCAGGGTCAGTGACGGTGATAAACGCATCATGGGCAGTCGGCGCGCTGTTGCCCGCCACGGTGTTGGCGGTGTACACCTGCAACGGTTGCCACAGGTCGTTACCACCCCCGGCAGCGCCCACCAGCATCAGGGTGCCCCACAGGCCTGCCAGCAGGCTCAGCGGGCTGAACAACGGCTTGGCCCGCACAAACGTCTGCGCTTGCCGCCACAGGCTGTTGGCCAGTATCACCAGCCATACGCCCCACAGGCCGAGCCACAGCGATTCATCCAGCACCGGCCGTACCAGCACCAGTGCGGTGCCCAGGAACAGGAAGCCGAACAGGCCTTTCATCAGGTCCATCCATGCCCCCGGTTTAGGCAGAAAGCGGCTGCCGACCGTGACCAGTAACAGCAGCGGCACGCCGATACCGACGCCCATCACAAACAGCACCAGAGCGCCTTGCAGCGCATTGCCGCTTTGCGCGATAAACAGCAAGGCCCCGGCCAGTGGTGCGGTCATGCACGGGCCTACCAGTAGCCCGGACAAGGCCCCGAGAATGGCCGCCCCCACCAGGCTGCCGCCCTTGCGGCCGCGGCCGGCGGTTTCCAGGCGATCGCGCAGCGCAGCGGGCAACTGCAATTCAAAGAAGCCGAACATCGGCAGCGCCAGGATCACGAACAGCGCGGCAAAACTGCCCAGCACCCACGGTTGCTGCAACAACGCTTGCAAGTTGGCACCCAGCATGGCCGCCAGCACACCCAAGCCGGCGTACACCAGCGCCATGCTGAACACATAGCTGCTGGCAATGGCCAAGCCGCGTCCGCTGCGGGTACCGCTGCCGACCACCAGCCCTGCCAGAATCGGCAACATTGGCAGTGAACACGGGGTAAAGGCCAGCAACAGGCCAAGGCCGAAGAACAGCAACAGGCTCCAGCCCAGCGAGCGTTGCTGCAGGCTGGCGGCCAGTGACTGGTCTTGGGCCTGGCCTTGCGCGGCAACCGCTGACGTGCCGCCCAGATCAAGGGTCTGGCTTTGCGGCGGGTAGCACAGGCCCGCATCGGCGCAGCCCTGCCAGGACACCTTGACCTGGCCGTTGGCACCGGCCGGGATCAGCAGTTCCACGTCGTTGCGATACACCTGCGTGTCACCAAAGAATTCGTCACTGTGGGCCAGCCCTTCCGGCAGCACGGGCGTGTGTGCGGCATCAAGCCCATCGAATTTGAAGCGCTTCTGATACAGGTAGTAGGTGTCTGCAATTTTCCAGTGCAAGCGTGTTTCGCCGGAGGGCAGCGGTTCCCACGTGAACACGAACGCTTTGTTGGCCGGCAGAAAGTCGGGTTGCGCGAACGGGTCGTCGGCGCTGCGGGCTTGGGCCAGACCGGCAAAACACACCAGCAGCAGGGTTAAAAGCAAACGCATGGGAAAACCTTGGACAGATATAAGTGGCGCTACAGTGCAAGCGATCGATTAACCGATCATTAAACCGACGAACAGCAGGTTGGCCTGTTATCGCTGCTAATCTGGCCTTAATCTCATCACCTTTTAATCAGTCAATTTTTACACGGGTATCAGCATGCACGTACTGGTTTGCGAAGACGACGAACTGATTGCCAGCGGTATTGTGGCCGGCTTGACTGCCCAGGGCATGACCGTCGAACACGTGGGCACGGCCAGTGCGGCGCGGGCCATACTGAAAGTGGCCGAGTTCGACGTGATGGTGCTCGACTTGGGCCTGCCGGATGAGGATGGCCTGAAGTTGCTGCAACAGTTGCGCCAGCACGGGCTCGAGTTGCCCGTACTGGTGCTGACCGCCCGTGATTCGGTGACCGACCGGGTAGACGGCCTGCAGGCCGGTGCCGATGACTACTTGCTCAAACCGTTTGACCTGCGCGAACTCGCAGCTCGCTTGCACACACTGTTGCGCCGCGTGGCGGGGCGCAGTGTCAACCTGATCGAACACGGCCCGCTGAGTTACGACCCCAGCAGTCGCATGACGCTGCTGGCGGGTCAACCCGTGGACTTGTCCCGCCGTGAGCAAGCGTTGCTGCATGCCTTATTGCACAACCGGGGGCGGGTGCTGTCCAGTGAGCAACTCAAAGACAGCATCTATGGCTTTGGTGATGAACTGGAGAGTAATGCCCTGAACGTCCATATCCATCACCTGCGCCGCAAACTGGGTAACGGCATTGTTGAAACCGTGCGTGGCCTGGGCTATCGCCTGGGGCCGGCCGATGGTGCCGAGCCCGCTTCATGATGAGCCTGCGCCTGCGTTTAAGCCTGGCCATCGGCTCGGCCTTTGTACTGGTCTGGGCGCTGGCGGCGGCCTGGATGCTCAGCGACTTGCGTCAACAAATGATGTTTTCTCTCGATCAACGCCTTGTGGCGTCGGCACGCATGGTCGCGGGTCTGCTTGAGCAATTGCCGCACATGCCGGAAAAAGGCGAGGGCGCTCAGTTTAGTGCCGAGCAACTGACTATCCCGGGGGGGATGGCCTGTCAGGTCAGCTCATTGCGTGGCGAAGTCCTGGCTCGCAGCCACAACAACCCGGGCCAGCCTTTGAAATCGCTGGCGGCCGGTTTTCATGACGAAATGATTGACGGTGCCGCCTGGCGCAGCTTCACGCTGGACCGCGGTGACTTGCGCATCACCACGGCCGACCGCCAGGTTGAGCGCGAGGCGCTGAACCTGTCTGTGCTGCTGGCGGCCTCGGTGCCGGTGGGCATGGCATTGATGGTCTGCCTGTTGCTGCTGTGGCTGGGGATCGGCCATGGGCTGGCCCCCCTTAACCGCATCCGTGATGCTCTGATGCGCCGCAACGCAGACGCGCTGCAACCGCTGCAAATCGGTCCGTTACCGAGCGAGTTGCAGCCATTGGTGGATTCGCAGAACCAGTTGTTGACGCGTATCGCCAAAGCGATCGAGCGTGAACGCCGCCTGACCGGCGATGCCGCCCACGAACTGCGCAGCCCGCTGACGGCGATCAAAACCCACCTGCAGGTGGCTCGCATGACGCAAGGCGAGGCCCGCGAACAATCCCTGGCCCACGCCGAGGCCGGGGCTGACCGTTTGCATCGCACTCTGGAGCAGTTGCTGTTGCTGGCCCGCGTAGAGGGCAGCCTGTCCTTTGATGACGGGGTACAGTGCAGCGCTGAGCAGGTGGCGCAACTGGCCATCAACGATGCGGCCACGGGTGCGGCAGGGCGTATCCACTTGCGGGTGCAGCCTGGCTTGCCGAATGTTGCACTGGAAGTGCCATCGGTGCTGGCCATTGCCGCGTTGCGCAACCTGCTGGATAACGCCGTGCGTCACACGCCAGCAGACACACCGGTGGAATTGAGTGTGCGACAGCAAGGCGACTGTGTGCATTTTGTGGTGCGTGATCACGGTCCCGGTATTCCCGCTGAGCATCTGCAACAGATGACTCAACGTTTTTGGCGCAATGGCAACAGCAACGGGTGCGGGCTGGGGCTGGCGATTGTGCAGGCGATCGTCGAGCGCTGCGGCTGCGAGCTGAGCTTTGATAACCAACCCGACGGGCTCAGGGTTGAACTGCGCATGCCACTGAAAAAAGTCTGACGCCATTCCCTATCAATGAATGAAGCGAGCCGTGAGGGCTGCACTGCCCCTCACGGTTCAAGTACCGCGCGCAGGCACTTTTCGTTCCGCAGATAGCAAAAGGCCGTATACACTTGCTTCCTGCTTGTTTAACCCCCCGCGTTATAGCCGCCAGGCGCTCTGTGCTTGAACTTGTGAACGCTATAAACACGATTCCACTGCAAGGTAATTAACCATGAAGCATTCAACGCTTGATCCCCGCCCGGACGGGGAAAAGCCTGAGCTGCAGCGCAGTTTATCCAATCGTCATATCCAGTTGATCGCCATTGGGGGGGCCATCGGTACAGGCCTGTTCATGGGGTCGGGAAAAACCATCAGCCTAGCGGGCCCTTCGATCATCTTCGTGTACATGATCATCGGCTTTATGCTGTTTTTTGTGATGCGCGCTATGGGCGAGTTGCTGTTATCCAACCTCAACTACAAGTCATTTATCGATTTCGCGACCGATTTGTTGGGGCCGATGGCAGGCTATTTCACGGGCTGGACGTATTGGTTCTGCTGGGTGGTAACGGGTATTGCTGATGTGATTGCGATTTCCGGTTACTCGCAGTTCTGGTTCCCGGCCATTCCATTGTGGCTACCGGCTATTGCGTGTGTGGCCGTGCTGCTATCGCTGAACCTGCTTACGGTGAAGATGTTCGGTGAGCTTGAGTTCTGGTTCGCCATGATCAAAATCGTGGCCATTTGCGCGTTGGTGTGCACCGGGTTGTATATGGTTATCACCTCGTTCGAGTCCCCGGCGGGTAACACTGCCTCGTTGACAAACCTGTGGAATGACGGCGGCATGTTCCCCCATGGGTTGATGGGGTTCTTCGCCGGCTTTCAGATCGCAGTCTTTGCCTTTGTCGGCATTGAGCTGGTGGGCACCACCGCCGCCGAAACCAAAAACCCGGAGCGCAACCTGCCACGGGCGATCAATTCAATCCCGTTGCGCATCATCATGTTTTACGTGTTTGCGCTGATTGCCATTCTGGCCGTGACCCCATGGCGCGATGTGGTGGCCGATAAAAGTCCTTTCGTTGAATTGTTCATCCTTGCCGGTTTACCGGCTGCTGCCGGCGTCATCAATTTTGTGGTGCTGACCTCGGCGGCTTCGTCGGCCAACAGCGGCGTGTTTTCAACCAGCCGCATGCTTTACGGCCTGGCGCTGGATGGCGAAGCGCCGCGCAAGTTCAAGCAGTTGTCGCGCCGCTCGGTGCCGTCCAACGGGCTGATTTTTTCCTGCACTTGCCTGCTGATGGGGGCGCTGGTGATTTACCTGGTACCTAACCTGATGGACGCCTTCACCCTGATCACCACGGTCTCGGCCACCCTGTTCATGTTTGTGTGGACGATGATCCTGCTGTCCTATCTGGCGTACCGTAAAAACCGCGCAGCGTTGCACAGCGCGTCGGCGTACAAGATGCCCGGCGGGAAGTTTATGGTCTGGGTTTGCCTGGCGTTTTTCGTCTTTATTCTGGTGCTGCTGGCCCTGGAAGATGACACCCGCCAGGCGCTGTTTGTCGTGCCGTTGTGGTTCGTGGTACTGGGGCTGGGTTACCGGTACATTCAGCGCAACAAAGCGTTGAGTGCCAAATAGTCTTTTCGCATTGGCCTTAACGGCTCGCGCCTACGGGCTTTCCCTATCACTGGGTGTGTCAGTGCGCCAGGCCCGCTGACGCACGTTCACCTAAGCGGCGGGGATCAACACGTTGACGATGGCATCGATAGTGCCCTGCAACTCGGCCACTGGGTCGGCACCGTCGGTGTTGACTACTACCAGTTGACTCCCGGCGGCGGCAATGGCCGCTTTGACGTCGGCAGCGGGCTGGCGATGATCCAGCACGAGGGCCACGTCGTTGTCCTTGAGCGTTTGCGTAAGGGCCTTGAGTGCCTCGGGTGTCCACGGTTCATCCCCGGTATGAGCCACGTCGATACGCTCCAGATTCAGCCCACCGATCAAGTAGTCCAGACGGTCTGACAGGCTGACCACGCTCAGGTTGTCGGCCTTGGCCAGTTGTGCTTCGCTGTCGGCACTGAGTTTGAGCAGGCGCTGTTTGAGGTTGGCCAGGTTGGCCTCGATGGTGGGCTTGGCCTGAGGTGCCAGGCGCACCAGGTCGGCGGCCATCACGTCGGCCATTCGGCCCATGTTATTGCTGGCCAGCCACGGCTGGCTGTTCAGGCCATCGGCGGGTGTGCCCGGTTGCAGCGCGATGCCCGGCAGGCTGCCGTCCACCGGGCGGGCGGCGTCGACTTCAACGATGCGGATATTACTGCGCCGCGCCATCGGGTACAGCGGATCGTCGCTCCATACTGAGCGCAGACCAATGACGGCGTCGGCATGTTCCGCCAGTTTTTGCAGCGCCGGGGCACCCCGTCCGCTGAAGTAAGCGCTTTGGCGGCTGCCGGGCAGGTTGGCGGCTGCCGCACGTTCAAGCGTGACGCCGCTGTCCTTGAGCAACAACTCGCCCAAGCCGTACGTGATCGGCAGGCTGGCCAGGATGCGCACCGGCTGCGGTGCCGGGCTGGCGGCCATAAGTGGAGTGCTGAGCAGGCCGGTCATGGCCACGGCCAGCGTCAGAGTGCGCACAGTCAATTTCATCCAATATTTCCTTTCAGGCTGGGCACCACGCCGCGGGCAATGGCGGCAAAGGCGAAGGCGATACCGGCCACGAGAATGATCGCGGCACCGGACGGAATCGGCAGGTCAAAAACAATGGGCAGCAAAATCCCGCACAGGGTGCTGAAGGTGGCGATCACGACCGAGATCCAGAAAAATCCCTTTAGCGACTGGCTGAGCAAACGCGCCGCCGCCGCCGGGATCACCAGCAGGGCACCGACCAAAATGGCACCGATGACTTTCACGGCCGCCACGGTGATCAGCGTCACCAAAATCACGAACAGGTAATCCAGGGTTTTCACCGCCACCCCGCGCACGGCGGCCAGTTGCGGGTTGAAACTGGCCAGCATGATGCGGTTGTACAGGGGCAGGCTCAGGCCCAGCACCAGCGCGCCGACAATCGACAGCACCAACAGGTCGTTGCCGTTGACGGTCAGCACCGAGCCGAACAGCACGTTTTCAAGAATGTGCACGTTGATCTTGCCCGCCAGAATCAACAGAAGGCTCGCGCCCAATGCCAACGACACCGACAGGAACACCCCGATCAGCGTATCCGGTGCCAGGCCGGTGCGGTTGCGCAGGTAATTGAGCAAAATCCCGAACAGCAAGCAGTAGCCGAACAGGCTGCCATACGGGCCGGTGTAAGGCTCGCCCAACAAAATGCCGATGGCCACGCCGGTCAGCGCGGCGTGCCCCACCGCTTCGGAGAAAAACGCAAAGCGCTTGACCACCACCAGTGTGCCCAGGCCGCCCAGCACCGGGCCGATCAGTAAGCCGGCGAGCAGAGCGTTGACGACAAAACCGTAGGCCAGAATTTCCGGCAGATAACCCGCCGTGGCCCAGCCCTGAATCATCAGGCGGAAGGCTTCATAACTCATCAATCGTTGCTCCCGAGGGCCGCAGGGTGGGTTGAAAACAGGCTCAGTAAACGTTCCGGGCTCAGGGTCTGCTCGGGCGGGCCGTCGAACAGCACGCGGCGGTTGAGCCCGGTGACGCGCTCGGCCAGACGCTTGACCGCAGCCAGGTCGTGCTCGATCCACACCACCGTGACCCCCGCCTGCTGCCAGTGGGCCAGTAACTGCTCAAACACCTGGGCTCCGGCTTCGTCCAGCGCCGACATGGGCTCGTCCAGCACCAACAGGTGCGGGGCCGGGATCAGCCCCTGCGCCAGCAGCACGCGCTGACGCTCGCCCCCGGACAACGCGCCCATGCGCCGCTTGCGCTTGTCCTGCATACCAACCCGTTCCAACGCTTCGCTGATGGCCGGGGCGACCTTGCGTGACAGGCCCAAAAAAGCCGGGCGGCGCTGGCACATGGCAGCCATAAAATCGTCCACTGTCATCGGCAGGCCGCGGTCGAACTCCAGCGCTTGCGGCACGTAGCCGATCAGCCCGGGCTCGCCGGGCCAGGCCAGGCTCAACCGGCCCTGATGCGGCATTTGCCCCAATAATGTCTTGATCAGTGAGCTTTTGCCGCCGCCGTTGGGGCCGACCAGCGCGTGCACGCTGCCGGGGCGAATGTTAAAACTGACGCGGTCCAGAATGGTGGTGCGGCCCAGGGTCAGCGACACTTGCTCAAACGCCACGCCGGGCCCGATACCTGTGCTCGTGATGTGCTCGGCGGCCGTCATGCGCCTGCCTCCTGAATCGCTTTGACCACGGTGTTGAGGTTGCCGGTCATTTCCTTTTCATACTTGTCGGCGCTGTAGTCACCGTAGGAAATGTGCGACAGCGGGTACAGCTTGACCCCCGATTCGCGCTGAATGGTGTCGACGTAAGTGGATGGAAAGTCCATTTCCGAGAAGATGACCTTCACATCCAGTTCGCGCAGTTGGTCGATGGTTTTTTTCAGCTGGCTGGGGCTGGGTTCGATCCCGTGAGCAGGCTCAACCACTGCAGTCACTTCAAGCCCGAACTCGCGCAGCAGGTAGTCATAGGCCGCGTGCACGGTGGCCACACGCAAGTCGGCGTTGGGTGCTTCGGTCAGTTTGGCCAGTGCGTCGGCGCGCATCTGGCGCAGGCGCTTGCCGTAGGCGCGAGCATTGGCGGTGTAGGTCTTGGCGTTGGCCGGGTCGAGTTTGCCCAGTTCGCGTGCAATGTTGTTGACCTGAGCAATGGAGGCGCTGATCGACAGAAACGTGTGCGGGTTCACCACCTTGCCCGCGCCCCGTGCGGCGGTGCCGGTGGCGGCCAGCAGCGGTACGTTCTGGTTGGCTTCGATCACGGCAATACCGGGCTTTTCGCTGGCCTCGATCATGCGATCGGCAAAGTCGTCGTGGCCCACGCCGTTAAGCACGATCACGTCCAACGTGCCGATGCGCTTGATGTCTTCGGCACGGGGCTCGTAGGCATGCGGGTTGAAACCGGCCGGAATCAGCGGCACGACCTCGGCCTTGTCGCCCACGATATTGGCCACGTAGCTGTAGTACGGGTGCAGGGTAATACCGATACGTAAAGGTTTGGCCAGCGGTGCAGGGGCGTCTGCCGATGCCAGAGGGGCGAGGCAAACAGCGAGCAGGCCGGCCAGCAGCAGCGTGCGACGGCGTAAAACAGATGAAATGGACATGGCGAGCAGTCTTCTCTCAGGTAACGCAGTGGGTTCAGTGCCGATGCTGGCGAGTCACCCCGGCATCGAATTGCGCGATCACTTGCTGCCAGCCGTTTTGGCTCAGGGCAGCGTCGCTGATGTCGGCGGGCGTGCTGACGGAGGGGTTACGGTTTAGCCACACGTGCGGCTCAGCCCCCAGGCGCAGCAAAAAAGAGCCCGCCACGTCAGGGTTTGGGCTAATGCCCACATAGGCCTTGTCGCTCAGTAATTGCCAGGCATGATCGCCGCGGCTGACGGAGCTGGCATCGCTGGCAAAGGGTGCGAAGCCCTCCTCGGCCAGTTGTGCCGGGGTGGGTAGCGTGCCGGACTCTTCTTGCAGCAGCTGGATTTCATCCAGTGTGACCCGTAGGTCGGCGTAAATGCCTTGCTCGGCGGCGGTGAGGTCGCGGCGGGCATCCAGTTGGTGGGCCGCCACCGCCGTCACGTCCTGAGCTTCGTGCCGCCAGGCAACGACAGAGCCCGCCACCGCCAGGATCAACAGGCATAACAGCAGCACATACAGGGTTTCGTGCCCGGCACCCGCCGGGCGCACAACGTGAGTACTCATGGTGCCTCGATGTCGGCTTGGTCGATTTCAACGATATGGCCGGGGCCCGCGTCGAACAGCACGTAAAACTCACCGTCGGGGCGCTTGAAGGTCAGGGTCGAGTCCGACCCCAGCTTTCCCGGCACCAGAATGGTTTCGTCGTAGCCGATTACGTCCAGTGTCACGCCGGGGGCACCGCTGCCATCGGAAAAACCGCCGGTGCAGCGAATTTGCCCTTCCTCGACTTCCTTGCACTCACACATCGGGTTGTGTGCCAGTGCCTGGCCGCTGAGGCCCACTAAAGCCAGAAGCCCTATCGCCAGCGCGTGACGGGCAGGGCGGTTGAACAGGTGCGAACTCATGGTTTGCCTCCTTGTTGGGCGAGCCAGGTGAGAGTGGCGGGTGAGGCCTGACTCAGGGGAATGGATGCCTGATGCATGGAGCCGTCCCAGCCTTCCATTGTGATCCACAGCTCGGCGTCGGCCTTGGTGCGCTCCGGTATGGGCAGGGTGGCTCCCATCCGGTACGGCGTGCCGAAGAAGATCACCCCGGCAGCGCGCAGGCTGCGGGGTTTGCCGATGCGTAAGTAGGTGGCCTTGACCTGGTCAGCGCAGCTGTCGCACAGGGCGGCGTTAAAGCTTTTCAGGTAGCCCGCAGGCCCATCCGGGCGCGGTGCTTCGTTGCGCAGTTCGGCCAGTTGCAAGCGCCAGGGGCCGACCTGCAACGTGCCGATCTCGCGCTCGCCCAAGCCACTTTCACCGCGAAACAGCGCCGCATCGGCGAAGTACTTGGGCATGAATCCCAGCGGTACCAATAGCAGCAGAATGTTGATATGGAAGCGCCATTTGAGCCACCAGCGGCCCAGAGGCGAGGCGGGTTGTGCCGTCACTGCCTTGCTCATGTGTTGGCCTCCGACGCGGGCTCAGGGTGGGTGGTGGTCCGCGATTTGATGGCCGGGCGCTCGGGTTTGTTGCTGCGTTTAAGGGCGTGGGCGGTGGCCAGCGCGGTGCGCTTGGTCCAGATCAGCAAGCCGCTCAACACCATCATGCTCAGCACCAGGCCGAAGAAGAACCAGATGAGCTTGACCCACAGCCCGCCGAAGTCTCCGGTGTGCAGAGGGCGCATCGATTCGGTGACGAGCTCCAGGCCCGAGCGGTCGGCAATCATGCGCGAGCCTTCGATGACACCGTTGTAGGGGTTGATGTCGGCGGTCTGGAACAGCAGGGGGTACCAGCCCGGGCCGCCCACTGAAATATGCCCGTAAGCGTTGCTGGGCAGGCTGACGAAAGAAGCATCCAGGCCGGGGATTTTCTCGGCTGCAATGGCCACCGCCTTGTCCAGGCTGATCTGTGGTGCAGGCTGGCCGTCGGGCATGATCGGCACATCTTGGCGGGCCACCACCGGTGGGTTGCCCCGCGTCGAGATCGAAATCTGGTTATCCGCCAGGATGGCCTGAATCAGGAACCACAGACCGGTGATGGAAATGACGGCGATAAACCAGATCGACCAGACCCCGCACAAACGGTGAAAGTCGCCCCAAAAAATCCGCGCGCCGTGTTTGAAGCGCAGGTTAGGCTTGAAGAAGCCTTTCCAGAATTTTTTGTAGACCACCAGCCCGGTAATCAGTGAGCCCAGCAGCGGCAAGCCCAGGATGGACACCAGGTACCAGCCCCAGCTGTAACCATTAGTGAACGGCACCAGCCACCAGCCGTGAAGGGCGCGGGTAAAGGCCTTGAAGTTGAAACTGGGGCTTTCACCTTGAATGGCCCCGGTGTAGGGGTTGATATACAGCGCCGGCGAGCGGCCATCCGGGTAAACAACATCGGCCACCAGCGCAAAATGCGCTTCGTCCGGGCGGCTGATGGACTCGACGGCGAGTTGCGGCTGGGCAGCATGAATAGCGGTGAGCACCTGCTCATAGGTGAGCAATGGCGCATCATCCGACGGTTTGCTGGCGCGGGCTTCCGGGGTGGCCAGCCACACGATTTCCTGGCTGACCACGGCCAAGGTGCCGGTCACACACACAATCAGCACAAAGAACCAAATGGGCAGGGTTAGCCAGCTGTGCACCAGAAACCAGAGTTTTGAACGGGATTTTTTGGACATGGGAAACGGCAAACTCGCGGTTGAGCGGGTGTTAATCGCCAGTGAGAAGCGATTGCTTATCCATGTAGGACGTATGAGAAGTACAAAACCCGAAGGTCTAGATGTAATAAATTGTTTCTATCTACTCATTCCCGGTGTCATTCAAGCGCGGGCGCTCACCCCGTCAGCGCTGTTCTTTATTAACGAACCCGTGCTGTGGAAATTTAATGGGCGTTCGTTAACGGCGTCAGGTCGAGTCCCGTGCTGGAGCCAAGCCGGGTCGGCCTGTTACCATTCGCCCTTTGTTTTATCTCTACTTCGAGACCGCCCATGACCACCGTTCGCACGCGCATTGCGCCATCGCCCACCGGCGACCCCCACGTCGGCACCGCTTATATCGCTTTGTTCAACTACTGCTTTGCCAAGCAGCATGGCGGCGAGTTCATCCTGCGGATCGAAGACACCGACCAGTTGCGTTCGACCCGCGAGTCCGAGCAGCAGATCTACGACGCCCTGCGCTGGTTGGGTATCACCTGGAGCGAAGGCCCGGACGTGGGGGGGCCGCACGGTCCATACCGTCAAAGCGAGCGCAGTGACATCTACAAGCAGTACACCCAGCAATTGGTTGATATGGGTCACGCCTTCCCGTGCTTCTGCACGTCTGAAGAGCTGGACCAGATGCGCGCCGAGCAAATGGCCAAGGGTGAAACCCCGCGCTACGACGGCCGTGCATTGCTGCTGTCCAAGGAAGAAGTGGCACAGCGTCTGGCCGCAGGCGAGCCTCACGTGATCCGCATGAAAGTGCCGACCGAAGGTGTGTGCGTGGTGCCGGACCTGCTGCGTGGTGATGTCGAGATTCCGTGGGACCGCATGGACATGCAGGTGCTGATGAAGACCGACGGCTTGCCGACGTACTTCCTGGCTAACGTGGTCGACGACCATCTGATGGGCATCACCCACGTGCTGCGCGGCGAAGAATGGCTGCCCTCGGCACCCAAGCTGATCCTGCTGTATGAGTATTTTGGTTGGGAGCAGCCGCAACTGTGCTACATGCCGCTGCTGCGTAACCCCGACAAGAGCAAGTTGTCCAAGCGCAAGAACCCCACCTCGGTCACGTTCTACGAGCGCATGGGCTTTATGCCCGAAGCGATGCTCAACTACTTGGGCCGCATGGGCTGGTCGATGCCGGACGAGCGTGAGAAGTTCTCGCTGCAGGAAATGGTCGACAACTTTGACCTGAGCCGTGTATCGCTGGGCGGGCCGATTTTCGATATCGAAAAACTGTCATGGCTGAACGGTCAATGGCTGCGTGACCTGCCGCTGGACGAGTTCGCCCGTCGCGTTCAGGAATGGGCGTTGAACCCTGAATACATGATGAAGATTGCGCCGCTGGTACAGGGCCGGGTAGAGACCTTCAGCCAGATCGCGCCGCTGGCCGGGTTCTTCTTCTCAGGCGGCTTGCCACTGGATGCCAAGTTGTTTGAACACAAGAAACTGTCCGGTGATCAGGTACGTCAACTGATGCAACTGATCCTGTGGAAGCTCGAAAGCCTGCGTCAGTGGGAAAAGGACGCCATCACTGGCTGTATTCAAGCTGTGGTCGAGTCCCTTGAACTGAAGCTGCGCGATGCCATGCCGTTGATGTTTGCTTCGATCACAGGGCAGGCCAGTTCGGTGTCGGTGTTGGACGCGATGGAGATTTTGGGGCCGGACCTTACGCGTTTCCGCTTGCGTCAGGCGCTGGATCTGTTGGGCGGCGTGTCCAAGAAAGAAAATAAAGAGTGGGAAAAGCTGTTCAACGCTATGGCTTGATTCGCGTTTATTTGTAGTCGCTGCCGCAGGCTGCGAGAGGATCCAAAGGGCCTTTGCTTTCTGATTCAGAACAGCAGGGCTGCTACGCAGGCCAACGCAGCCTGTGGCAGCGACTACATTTTTCGTCAGCGCGCCCCCGTGTTTTCGGGGTTTTAAGGGTAAGTGGTTGTTCTCTCGACAGATTTTTTTAAAAAACTTTGAAAATATGTTTGACAGCCTACCGATCCAGTCTTAATATGCGCCCCGTCCACACAGCAACATGCAACACTGACTGTTTGGGGCTATAGCTCAGCTGGGAGAGCGCTTGCATGGCATGCAAGAGGTCAACGGTTCGATCCCGTTTAGCTCCACCAAATTTACAGTTCAATGCTTGGCCACACCGGTATTGAATCGATCAGCACTCAGCGCTGGTCAGTTGTACAGAAGGTTTATGTCCCCTTCGTCTAGTGGCCTAGGACACCGCCCTTTCACGGCGGTAACAGGGGTTCGAGTCCCCTAGGGGACGCCAGTTTCACAGAAGCATCACTTCGGTGTTGCTCCGCCGCCAGGCGAAAAATCGGGGCTATAGCTCAGCTGGGAGAGCGCTTGCATGGCATGCAAGAGGTCAACGGTTCGATCCCGTTTAGCTCCACCAATTTACAGTTCAACGCCAGGCCACACTGGCGTTGAATCGATTAGCACACAGTGCTGATCACTGTTAGAAGGGTTTGTGTCCCCTTCGTCTAGTGGCCTAGGACACCGCCCTTTCACGGCGGTAACAGGGGTTCGAGTCCCCTAGGGGACGCCACGATTACCCGCTTTGCGGGATTTATAAGGGTCATTCGATTATTGAATGGCCCTTTTGTTTGTCTGCAGTTTTTTAATTCCTGCTCTTCAACCTTCCCGTCGCCCCCTCTGCGTTACACTGCGCTCCTTATTTATGTACAGGGAGACAAGGCATGAGTTGGGATTTGGCAGCACCGTTCATCATTGACCTGCAGGTGCAGGCTGAAGACATCGACGGGTTTGGCCATGCCAATAACGCAGCCTATGTGGTCTGGCTCGAACGCTGTGCCTGGCGCCATTCGCAGCGCCTGGGGCTGGATCTCACCGAGTACCGTCGCCTCGACCGCGCTATGGCCGTTTCCCGCCATGAGATCGACTATCTGGCCAGCGCCTATGAAGGCGACGAACTGCAACTGGCCACCTGGATTGTCGATTGCGACCAGCGCCTGCGCATGACCCGCCACTTTCAGCTGGTACGCCCCAGCGACGGGGTCACCCTGTTGCGTGCGCAAACCACCTTTGTCTGCATCGAGCTGTCCACCGGCAAGGCCAGGCGCCTGCCTGCCGAGTTTCTCGAAGGTTACGGCCCGGCTGTCGTGACGGCCTGAGTCTGAGCCCTTGCACATACCGATTGCCTGCAGAACCGCGTAAACTGCCGCACGTTTTTCATGAGAGTCACCCATGCAAATTGCTTTGGCGCCGATGGAGGGGTTGGTCGACAACATCCTGCGTGATGTCCTGACCCGCACCGGCGGTATTGATTGGTGTGTGACCGAATTTATTCGGGTTACTGAGCGGCTGCTCCCCGAAGCCTATATCCACAAATTCGCCCCTGAGCTGCAGCATGGCGCTAAAACCCGTGCTGGCGTGCCCCTGCGCGTGCAGTTGCTGGGTTCCGACCCGGCGTGCCTGGCCGACAACGCGGCGCTGGCGGTGGAGCTGGGCAGCGGGGTGATCGACCTCAACTTTGGCTGCCCGGCCAAGACCGTAAACAAGTCCCGTGGCGGGGCAGTGCTGCTCAAGGAGCCTGAACTGCTGCACGCCATTTTGCTGCAAGTGCGCCGCACCGTGCCTGCGCATATCCCGGTCACCGCCAAAATGCGCCTGGGCTTCGATACGCCGGACAGCGCCAACGAGTGCGCGATTGCCCTGGCCGAGGGCGGCGCCAGCCAGATCGTGGTGCATGCGCGGACCAAGATGGATGGCTACAAGCCACCTGCGCATTGGGAATACATCGCCCAGGTGCAGGAAGCGGTCAAGGTGCCGGTGTTTGCCAACGGTGATATCTGGTCGGTTGAAGACTGGCGCCGATGCCGCGAAATCAGCGGGGCCGAAGACATCATGCTGGGCCGTGGGCTGGTGTCGCGGCCTGATCTGGCC
>NZ_JASLGE010000014.1 GCF_030150285.1 Pseudomonas sp.
CCCAGAAAGCGATCAACTGTTTGACGTCTACTTCTGCCATCACTTTTTGCGAACTATCGACGTGAACAAGCCAGATTACGGTTCATAATGTGTCCACTATGTCCCCGCACATGTGTCAACCATGTGTCCGGTCTGTACAAAGATCAAAAGATCGCGAGCAAGCACAAAAAAACCGGCCGAAGCCGGTTTTTTTGTGGGGCGGTGATCAGAACTAGGCGTTCTGCAGACCGTCCAGGTAGCGTTCGGTATCGAGCGCTGCCATGCAACCGGCACCTGCCGAGGTGATGGCCTGACGATAAACGTGATCGGCCACGTCGCCCGCCGCAAACACGCCTTCGATACTGGTCGCCGTCGCATTGCCTTCACGGCCGCCCTGCACAACCATGTAGCCGTCCTTGAGTTCCAGCTGGCCTTCAAACAACGAGGTGTTCGGCGTGTGGCCGATGGCGATAAACACGCCGTCGACTTTCAGCTCGTCAAAGCTGCCGTCATTGTTTTTCAAACGCGCACCGGTCACGCCCATGTTGTCACCCAGCACTTCGTCCAGGGTGGCGTTGAGCTTGAGGATAATCTTGCCTTCAGCCACACGGGCATGCAGCTTGTCGATCAGGATCTTCTCGGCGCGGAAAGTCTCACGACGGTGTACCAAGGTCACGGTGCTGGCGATGTTGGCCAGGTACAGCGCTTCCTCAACGGCGGTATTACCGCCACCCACGACGGCAACCGGCTTGTTGCGGTAGAAAAACCCGTCACAGGTCGCGCAAGCAGAAACACCTTTGCCCATGAACGCTTCTTCAGACGGCAGGCCCAGGTAACGCGCGCTGGCACCCGTGGCAATGATCAGCGCGTCACACGTGAAAGTGCCGCTGTCGCCCTTCAGCGTAAATGGCCGATTTTTCAGATCCACTTCGTTGATGTGGTCGAAAATGATTTCTGTCTCGAAACGCTCGGCGTGTTCACGCATCCGTTCCATCAGGACCGGGCCGGTCAGGCCATGAACATCACCGGGCCAGTTGTCGACTTCGGTGGTGGTGGTCAATTGACCACCCGCCTGCATGCCCGTAATCAGCAGTGGTTTGAGGTTGGCGCGGGCCGCGTAGACAGCGGCGCTGTAACCGGCAGGGCCGGAGCCCAGAATAATCACTCGCGAATGACGTACTTCAGACATGACTCACTCCTATGACCGCCCGCATTGACACCGGGTCGGAACGCCGATGACCGGCGGGAATAAAAAGAAATCGCCTATCTGCTCAGGCAAGGCCTGTTATTGGCAGATAATGAAAAATGTAGGTGTAGCGTATCGAGGTGCCAGAGAGTAAGGAAATACGCAATAACAATCCAGCTCATAGCGGGTCTCTATACAGTCAAAGGCGTCGCTTGATGTCTTTGTTACAGTAATTGTCGATCTTGTGACAGGGCTTTCGCCCTGCGGCCAAAGCCGTTAAGGTCGGCCGGTTTTTCCACTGCTCGGAGCACCCTATGCCCGCCCCCGTTCTCTCTGGCCCACAGTACCTGCGTGAAGGCCTGACGCTCGTCCTCAGCCCTGGCCTGCGCTTATTTGTGCTGCTGCCGCTGCTCATCAATCTGGTGCTGTTCGTCGGGCTGATTTACTTCGCTGGGCATCAGTTCAGCGTCTGGGTTGATACCTTGATGCCTTCACTGCCCTCATGGCTCAGCTTTCTTGATTATCTGTTGTGGCCTTTGTTTGTGGTACTGGTGGCATTGATGGTGTTTTTCACCTTCACCCTGCTAGCCAACATCATTGCGGCTCCGTTCAACGGTTTTCTGTCAGAGAAAGTCGAAGCCGTGGTGCGCGGCGTCGACAATTCGCCACCCTTCAGTTGGGCTGAACTGATCGCGATGGTGCCACGGACCCTGGCGCGGGAAATGCGCAAACTGGGCTATTTCCTGCCTCGCGCCATTGCCTTGCTGATCCTGTCATTTATTCCGGTGGTCAACCTGGTTGCCGCGCCGCTGTGGCTGATTTTCGGGATCTGGATGATGGCCATTCAATACATCGACTACCCGGCGGACAACCACAAACTGGGCTGGAACGAAATGCTCGCCTGGCTGCGCGAAAAACGCTGGCAGAGCCTGAGCTTCGGCGGGATTGTTTACCTGGTGTTGTTGATTCCAGTGGTCAACATTCTGATGATGCCCGCTGCCGTTGCCGCTGCCACCGTGTTTTGGGTACGTGAACGAGGTGACACCGCGCTGGCGACTGCCAACCGTCGCTAACCGGCTTCATCAATCCATCATCAACATGACATGTGGTCGTCATGGGTGCAGCGGATACTGCCACCATGACGACAGCCCTGCATATCTCCCTGATCACTGAAACTTTCCCACCAGAAATCAATGGCGTGGCCAATACCCTGAGCCAATTGTTTGAGGGGTTGCGCGCGCGCAATCACCGTGTGGAACTGGTACGCCCGCGCCAGGCAGCCGATGGCAATCAGCGCAGTAGCGCTGAACTGATGCTGTGCCGAGGCTGGCCATTACCAGGGTACCCGGGCATGCAGTGGGGGGTAGCGTCGACCTTGCGCCTCAAAAAACGTTGGCAGCAGCAGCGCCCGGACGTGGTGTATATCGCCACGGAGGGGCCGTTGGGGTTGTGTGCACTTCGCGTTGCCCGGCGCTTGGGTATTGCGGTGGTCAGTGGTTTTCATACCAATTTCCAGCAGTACTTCAACCATTACGGTCACGAAATGCTCACCCGCGCACTGACTCACTATTTGCGCTGGTTCCACAATCGCTCGACCTTGACACTGGTTCCCAGCACCAGCCAGCGCCTGGAGCTGACACGACGCCATTTCGAACGCCTGGAACTGCTGCCCCGTGGCGTCGACTGTCAGTTGTTCCATCCCGCTAAACATCAACGTGCACTGCGACAGAGTTGGGGCCTCAGAGAGCAGGATGTTGCACTGCTGCATGTGGGCCGTCTGGCACCCGAGAAAAACCTGGGCGCGCTCAAGCGTTGCCTGGAAGCGCTGCAAGCTCGCTACCCGGCACGGCGTTTCAAGTTGATCATCGTTGGCGATGGCCCCAAGCGGGCCAGCCTGGAAGCCTCGTTGCCCGAAGCGATTTTTTGTGGCGTGCAATCAGGAGAAGCACTGGCCAGCCACTACGCCAGCGCCGATGTATTTTTGTTTCCAAGCCTGTCAGAAACCTTCGGCAATGTGGTGCTTGAAGCGCTGGCCGCAGGTTTAGGTGTTGTCGCGTATGACGAAGCAGCAGCAGGCCAGCACCTTCGCCATGGCTATAACGGCATGCTGGCCATGCCCGGCGATGAACATGCCTGGATCCAGGCCGCTTGCTGGCTGCTGGAAGCCCCCGAAACCCTGCGCACGATCCGCCTCAATGCCCGTCATCATGCCAGCCGCCAGCGCTGGTCGGACATTATCGAGCAGTTCGAAGGCCAGTTACGGCGGGCTTGCCGGAGAGAGGCTGACACGGTTGACGCGCCAGCCCACATCGCGGCAAAAAAGCATTAAGCCAGCGCTTTTTCAATGGCCTGGATCACTGTCGCATCGTCAGGAGCGGTGCGCGGTGAAAAACGCGCCAATACCCGGCCATCCTTGCCCACCAGAAACTTCTCAAAATTCCAGGTGATATCGCCTGGAAACTCAGCCCCCTCGCCCGCCAGCAGGCGGTACAGCTGATGACGGTCTGGGTCATTGACATCAAGCTTACAGGTCAACGCGAAGGTCACACCGTAGTTGAGGCTGCAAAACGCCTGGATGTCTTGCTCAGTGCCCGGCTCTTGCCCGGCAAATTGATTGCATGGCACACCCAACACGCTGAAACCCTGATCCTTGTAGTGTTGGTACAGGTTTTCGAGGGCAGCGTACTGGGGCGTCAGGCCACACTTGGAGGCGACGTTTACCACCAGTACTACTTTACCGTTGAGGGGTGCCAGTGGCAGTTCAGCGCCGTTGAGCGCTACAAGGGTAAGGTCGTGAAAGGCACTCATGACAAACTCCAAAATTCCCGGGGCGGCGTTTGAACCATCGTTCAAGTTAATCGCCAACAATGAAAAAGGCGCCTGCTAAGGCGCCTTTCCTGGCTAGCTCACGAGAGGAGCGTAGCAGCACTTATCAGTGCTGATGACCGCCTTCACCGTGGACGTGACCGTGAGCGACTTCTTCTTCGCTGGCATCACGTACCGCTACAACTTTAACCTTGAAGTTCAGGCGCTGGCCGGCCAACGGATGGTTGCCGTCAACGGTGACGTCGTCGCCGTCCAGATCACGGATAGTCACGATCTGCATTTGGCCATCCGGTGCGGAAGCGTGGAACTGCATGCCCACTTCCAGTTTGTCCACGCCTTCAAACATGCTGCTGCTCAGGGTGCTGACCAGTTCGGCAGAGTACTCGCCGTAAGCGTCTTCCGGCTCTACAGTCACTTCCAGTTCATCACCGACAGCCTTGCCTTCCAGTGCCTTTTCCAGACCCGGAATAATGTTGCCTGCGCCTTGCAGGTACACCAGCGGCGCGCCGCCGGCAGAACTGTCGATGACCTCACCAGCGTCGTTGGTCAGGGTATAGTCAATGGAGACAGCCTTTTTGGCGGCGATCGTCATGGGGCAAGACCTTTTGCAAATAGTAAAGAGTTGACCAGTTTAACCAAGCAATCGCCCGAAAGCGAACACAACCAAGACCAACGGATAACTTTGAAAACATCAACGATCATTGGCTGGTGCCAAGACGATGACGCGCACTGGGTCGCCATACTCTCCTGCGGGCATACCCAGCACCTTCGCCATCAACCGCCGTGGCAATCACGGCCGTGGGTGCTGGACCCACAGCAGCGCGCCAAAAAAATAGGCGAGCCCTTTGCCTGTGGCTGGTGTGCTCAAGGCGCAGATAGCGCTAATCTTGGCAATTGATTCAGGCACTGGCCCCGTTCATCGGGCCCGCCCTTGCTCTGCCACGTCAGGAAGCTCGCATGCAAACTTTCTTTATCGCCCCCACTGACTTTGGTGTGGGCCTGACTTCTATTAGCCTCGGCCTGGTGCGTACCCTGGAGCGCGCGGGCTTGAAAGTCGGCTTTTTCAAACCGATTGCCCAGCCGCATCCGGGTGACACCGGGCCTGAACGCTCCACTGAACTGATCGCCCGCACTCACGGGCTAAAGCCCCCGACGCCACTGGGCCTGGCCCATGTGGAACGCATGCTCGGTGATGGCCAACTGGATGAATTGCTCGAAGAAATCATCCGCCTGTATCAAGCCGCCGCCGTGGGCAAGGACGTGCTGATTGTCGAGGGCATGGTACCGACGCGCACCGCCAGCTATGCAGCCCGCGTCAACCTGCACCTGGCCAAAAGCCTGGATGCCGAAGTGATTCTGGTGTCGGCCCCGGAAAACGAAGTGCTGACCGAGCTCTCTGGCCGGGTTGAATTGCAGGCGCAGCTGTTTGGCGGCCCCAAAGACCCGAAAGTGCTGGGCGTGATCCTGAACAAGGTACGCACCGACGAAAGCATGGATGCCTTTTCGGCGCGCCTGAAGGAACACTCGCCGCTGCTGCGCAGTGGCGACTTCAAATTGCTCGGCTGCATTCCCTATCAACCCGAACTCAACGCTCCGCGTACCCGCGATGTGGCCGACCTGCTGGGTGCCCAGGTACTGAACGCCGGTGATTACGAAACCCGGCGCATGTCCAAGATCATCCTGTGCGCGCGCACTGTGCTCAACACCTTGCAACTGCTCAAGCCCGGAGTTTTGGTGGTCACTCCCGGTGATCGCGATGACATCATTCTGGCGGTCAGCCTGGCCGCAATGAACGGCGTGCCCCTGGCCGGGCTACTGCTGACCAGCGACACGCAGCCCGATCCGCGCCTGATGGAACTGTGCCGCGGTGCCCTGCAAGCCGGGTTGCCGGTGCTGTCGGTGAGCACGGGGTCTTATGACACCGCCAACCGCCTCAATGGGCTGAACAAGGAAATCCCGATTGATGACCGCGAGCGTGCGGAAATCATCACCGATTTTGTCGCCAGCCACCTTGATGCCCGCTGGCTGCACCAGCGCTGCGGTACTCCGCGCGAAATGCGCCTGACGCCAGCCGTGTTCCGCTATCAGCTCATCCAGCGCGCCCAACAGGCCAACAAACGCATCGTCTTGCCCGAAGGCAGCGAGCCGTTGACCGTGCAAGCCGCGGCCATCTGCCAGGCACGCGGCATTGCCCGTTGCGTGCTTCTGGCCAAACCTGCCGACGTTCAGGCCGTGGCCAAGGCCCACGGCTTTGAGCTGCCCGAAGGCTTGGAGATTCTCGACCCGGACCTGATTCGTGACCGTTACGTAGAACCCATGGTGGCGCTGCGTAAAACCAAAAGCATCAACGCACCGATGGCCGAACAGCAACTGGAAGACCCGGTCGTGATCGGCACCATGATGCTGGCGCTCGATGAAGTCGATGGTCTGGTGTCCGGCGTCATTCACTCCACCGCCAACACCATCCGCCCGGCTTTGCAGCTGATTAAAACCGCACCGGGCTGCACCCTGGTGTCATCGGTGTTCTTTATGCTGTTCCCCGAGCAAGTGCTGGTGTATGGCGACTGCGTGATGAACCCGCACCCGTCGGCCGCCGAACTGGCCGAAATCGCCCTGCAAAGCGCTGACTCTGCGGCGGCGTTCGGCATCACCCCGCGCGTGGCGATGATCAGTTACTCCAGCGGCGACTCCAACAGTGGCGAAGAGGTCGAGAAGGTTCGCGAAGCGACGCTGCTGGCCCACGAATCACAGCACGCCTTGCTGATTGACGGCCCGTTGCAATACGACACGGCGGCCAACGAAGTGATCGCCCGGCAACTGGCACCCAACAGTCAGGTAGCCGGTCGCGCCACCGTGTTTGTGTTCCCCGACCTGAATACCGGCAACACCACCCACAAAGCCGTACAGCGCAGTGCTGACTGCGTCAGCCTGGGCCCAATGCTGCAAGGCCTGCGCAAGCCGGTGAATGACCTGCCCCGTGGCGCGCAAGTCGACGACATCGTGTACACCATCGCCCTGACGGCGATCCAAGCCGCCAACCGACCTATGGATGTGTAAATGATGGGTTTCCTGCCTGCACCGTTACGCGGTGTCATTGCATCACTGCTTTTGGCCATCAACACCCTCGTGTGCTGCACACCGCTGTTTGTGGTCGCCATTTTTAAACTGTGCTTGCCGTTCCCGGCAACACAGCGGGTGACCGACGAATTGATGCGCCGCATTCACGAAGCCTGGGTCGGCAACAACAAGCGCTGGATGGATTTACTGCGCAAGACCCGCTGGCACATCAAAGGCCTCGAAGGGCTGGACTACCAACACTCGTACCTGGTGACCAGCAACCACCAGAGCTGGGTCGATATCATGGTGTTGCAGTACGTACTAAACAAACGCATCCGCCCGTTGAAATTCTTCCTCAAACAGGAACTGATCTGGGTGCCGGTGATCGGCCTGGCATGGTGGGCGCTGGGGTTCCCGTTCATGAAACGCTACTCCAAGGCCTACCTGGCCAAGCACCCGGAAAAGAAAGGTGCCGACCTGGCCACTACGCGTAAAACCTGCGCCAAGTTTAAAAACCAGCCCGTGGGCATTTTCAACTTCGTCGAAGGCACCCGTTTCACCGAAGCCAAACATGCGCAACAGAACTCGCCGTTTCGCTACCTGCTCAAACCCAAAGCCGGCGGCATCGCCTTTGTACTCGACGCCATGGGCGAACAGTTAAAGTCCATCGTCAACGTAACCATTCATTACCCTGGTGGACGTCCAGGGTATTGGGACTTGCTGTGCGGCAACGTGCGGGACGTGGTGGTGGTGTTTGAAGAGCTGGAAATTCCAGCGGAGTTTATCGGCAAAAACTACGACCAGGATGGCGAGTACAAACTCGCGTTCCAGAGCTGGATCAACCAGCTGTGGGAAGACAAGGACCGGTTGTTGGGCGAACTGCATCGGCAATACCCCAAGGCCTGATGCACCGCAGCCTCTGTAGAAGCGAGCTTGCTCGCGATCTTGTAAAAACCAGGATCAAAAGATCGCGAGCAAGCTCGCTCCTACACAGGTCTAAAAGCGTATCGCGGCCCCTATCAAATCGCGCCGCGTTGACGCAACAGGTCCAACACCCGCTTGACGCCGTCTTCGATGGTCAGCGCTTGGGTGTCGACCACAAGGTCGGCATTCAACGGCACGTCATACGGGAAGGATTCGCCCGGGATGTTGTCGCCACCTGCCGCGTACAGGCCTTGCGGATCACGCTCGGCACACACGGCTGGCGAGGCCTGGACATACACGGTGATCAGGCGGTCGCTACCAATCAGCGCCTTGGCCTGTTCACGGCCTTCCGCATCCGGGGCCACGAAGGCGGCCAGTGTCAGCAGCCCCGCTTCGTTGAACTGACGCGCAACATGAGCCGCACGACGCCAGTTTTCGGTACGCCCGGCCCGGTCCTGCGCCAACCCTTTGTTGAGGTCATGGCGCAGGTTCTGGCCGTCCAGCACAAACACCGCGCGGCCCATGTCGAACAGCTTGCGTTCAACCGCGTAGGCCAGGGTGCTTTTGCCGGCACCCGACAACCCGCTGAACAACACCGTGGCCGGTTGTTGGCCAAAACGCTGGGCACGCTCTTCGGTCGTTACGTGTGCCAATTTACCGTGGTGAGTCGCGCTGCCGTGCGCCACCGGCTGGGCCACGATCATGCCGGCTCCGACGGTGCCGTTGGTCAAACGGTCGATGATGATGAACGAGCCGGTGGTGCGGTTGCTGTCATAACCGTCCAGCGCGATCGGTGCGTCGAGGCTGATCTTGACCTTGCCGATTTCGTTCAGTTGCAAGGCGCTGGCGGGGCCTTCCTCCAAGGTGTTCACATCGACTTTGTTGACGATGCTGGCAATGGAAGCCGGCACATAGCTGGTTGCACGCTTGATGTCGTACTTCTTGCCCGGCAGCATCGGTTCTTCCGCCATCCACACCAACATGGCTTCAAAACTGTCGGTCACCGGCGGCACATTGTCGGCATGCACCAACAAGTCGCCACGGGAGATGTCGATCTCGTCCTCCATCGTCAGTGTTACCGCCTGACCAGGGCCCGCATGTTCCAACTCACCCTCAAAGGTGACGATGGATTTGACGCGGCTGCTTTTGCCCGACGGCAACACGACGATTTCATCGCCCTTGTGCACAATGCCGCTGGCCAGGGTGCCGGCAAACCCGCGAAAGTTCAGGTTAGGACGGTTCACGTACTGCACCGGGAAGCGCAGGTCGGTGAGGTTACGGTCCGCCGCCACTTCAACGGTTTCCAGAATTTCCATCAGCGATTGGCCGGTGTACCACGGCGAACGTTCACTCTTGTTCACCACGTTGTCGCCTTTAAGGGCAGACATCGGCACGAAATGCAGGCTGGTCGGCTTCATCTTCAAGCCTTCAGCAAACTTCAGGTAGTCGGCCTTGATCGACTCGAACACGCCTTCATCAAACCCTTTGAGGTCCATCTTGTTGATGGCCACGACGATGTGTTTGATGCCCAGCAACGAGGCGATAAAGCTGTGGCGACGGGTCTGGGTCTGCACGCCGTAACGGGCATCCACCAGAATGATCGCCAGGTCACAGGTAGACGCACCGGTGGCCATGTTGCGGGTGTACTGCTCGTGGCCTGGGGTATCGGCAATGATGAACTTGCGCTTGGCCGTGGAAAAGTAGCGGTACGCCACGTCAATGGTAATGCCCTGCTCGCGCTCGGCTTGCAGGCCATCCACCAGCAGCGCCAGGTCGATATCATCGCCGGTGGTGCCGCTTTTTTTCGAATCGCGGGTAATGGCTTCCAGATGATCTTCGTAAATCATCTTGGAGTCGTGCAGCAGGCGCCCGATCAGGGTGCTCTTACCGTCATCAACGTTGCCGCAGGTCAGGAAGCGCAACATTTCCTTGCGCTCATGCTGGCCCAGGTAGGCGAGGATGTCCTCGCTGATCAAATCAGATACGTGGCTCATTGTGTTCAAGCTCCGAGCGGTAAGCTTCAAGCGGCAAGCTTGTCGGCGTACTGCTAGTCAGAAATTTTGTTGATCAGGCCGCAGAGCATTTTTGACAGCTCGCGGGTTTCTGCAATCCAGTTTTCAGCCAGCGGGCGGGCGATGTAAGCAATGTCACTGCCGATGAGAATCTGTGTCCGTAATTCCCCACAAGAAGCCTTAGCAATCCAAAGAAAACGTACTTTTTCCTTGGCACTGCAACGCTCCATGCCCTCAGCAATATTAGAGGGCACCGAAAGTGCCGAGCGAGTGATCTGGCCCTTGAAACCAAGATCCTTACATCCGGCAAACTCTCGATAGATTCCCACGGCCAAACACTTGCTTCTCTGCCAAACAACCCACTTCTCGAAGTCCATTACGAGTCACTCGATAGCGGCCCGCAACAACCGGCTGCAAGCACCAATCTGCAAAATTACGCATACCGCCTTTAACTTGCAGCTTGCCGCTTGTAACTCGAAGCTTAAAAGTACCCCTGCCGTTTTTTATCTTCCATCGAGCCGGCACCATCGTGATCGATGACCCGGCCCTGGCGCTCGGAAGTACGCGTCAGGAGCATTTCCTGGATGATGTCGGTCAGGGTTTCAGCCTCGGACTCTACCGCGCCGGTCAGCGGGTAGCAGCCGAGCGTACGGAAACGGACCTTTTTCTTGACGATGCGTGCCTTGTCTTCGTCAGACAGGTGCTCAAGGATGCGATCGTCGTCGATCATGATCAAGGTGCCGTTCTTCTCGATGACTTCCCGCTCAGCGGCGAAGTACAGCGGCACAATCGGAATGCCTTCGAGGTAGATGTACTGCCAGATGTCGAGTTCGGTCCAGTTGGACAACGGGAACACGCGAATCGACTCGCCCTTGTTGACGTTGCCGTTATAGACATTCCACAACTCGGGGCGCTGGTTCTTCGGGTCCCAGCGGTGCTTGCTGTCACGGAACGAGTACACGCGTTCTTTGGCACGGGATTTCTCTTCGTCGCGACGAGCGCCGCCGAAGGCCGCATCAAAACCGTGCTTGTCGAGCGCCTGCTTCAGGCCCTCGGTTTTCATGATGTCCGTGTGCTTGGCGCTGCCGTGGGTGAAAGGGTTGATCCCTTGCGCCACGCCGTCCGGGTTGACGTGCGTGATCAAATCCAGGCCCAGCTCGGCAACCATCTTGTCGCGAAAGCTGTACATCTCCTGGAATTTCCACTGAGTGTCGACATGCATCACAGGAAACGGCAGCTTGCCCGGGAAAAACGCCTTGCGTGCGAGGTGCAACATCACGGCGGAATCTTTACCGATCGAGTACAGCATCACCGGGTTATCGAACTCGGCGGCCACCTCGCGGATGATGTGGATGCTTTCCGCCTCCAGCTGTTTCAGGTGCGTCAGTTTGTCGACCATGGCTACTCACGAAAGCTATCTTATGAACGGCCTACGGGCCGTGTTCGAGGGTCGAATGCTAGCACAGCGTTCTCTTCTATTGAGGACGCCAAATAGACCTAAACGATCTAAGAATAGAACGCCAAGTTTGCCTCCTGCTGGAGGGCCGCCCCGTCGTCGACACCGCGCTGTCGTTCAGCAATCCTATCCATTGCTGCGATCACGGCCACATAAGGTTCCGGCTTTACGCCGTGGGCCCGCCGCGATCGGCCAGCGTGGTTTAAGGGGGCCCTCAGATCAAAAGATCACGAGCAAGCTCGTTCCTACAAACGCTGCTGCCATCCATAGGAACTTGCTCGCGATCTGTTGATCTTTAAAAGCCGTGCCTCACGGTGGCTCGGCATACCCTCACACAGGCTTTGCTCCGTGGGCCGCCGCGATTAGGATCGCGAGCAAGCTCGTTCCAGCAAGGGGCTGCCGTTAAATCGGGTTGGGGCAGTCGATAAACAGGTGTTCAAGGGCAAAACGCCGTGCCAGATAATCGCCCAGCGCCTGCACACCGTAGCGTTCAGTGGCGTGATGGCCTGCGGCAATAAAGCTGATGTCATTTTCACGGGCGCTATGGAACGTCTGCTCTGAAGCTTCGCCGCTTAAAAACAGGTCTACGCCGGCTAGGACGGCCTGATCGATATACCCTTGGCCGCCGCCCGTGCACCAGCCGACGCGACGAATCATGTCGCTGCCTTCAATCAGCAACGGCTCACGCCCCAAAGCGTCTTGTACCCGCCGAGCAAAATCACGCGCGGTCACCGCTTCGGCCAATGACCCGACCAGCCCCACCACTTTGCTGTTTTGCGGATCCAGGGGGCCTTCGACGATGATGTCCAGTTGCCGTGCCAACTGCACGTTATTACCCACCTCCGGGTGCAGATCCAACGGCAAGTGGTAAGCCAATAAACTGATGTCATGCTTGAGCAGCGTTTTCAGGCGGCGCTGTTTCATACCGGTCACACAAGGGTCTTCGCCCTTCCAGAAATAACCGTGATGCACCAGCACCAAATCGGCCCCGGCCTCGACCGCCGCATCCAGCAATGCCTGGCTGGCCGTGACGCCACTGACAATTCTTAGCACTTGCGGTCGGCCTTCGACTTGCAGGCCGTTGGGGCAGTAATCGCTGATGGCAGCGCTGTTGAGGTAACGATTTGCTTCTTCTACCAGCGTGCTCAGGGCCACAGCCATAAAAGACTCCTAAATATAGCGTTCGGGACCGGCCGGCCCTCGTATAATGCTCGCCATTATGGGCCGTCGAGTTGGCTCTGCAACCTTCAGGACTGAGTTCAATGTTTAAGGCGCTGCGTTTTTTTGGCTGGCCACTGCTGGTTGGCGTACTTATCGCTTTGCTGATTATTCAACGCTATCCAGAGTGGGTTGGCCTGCCGACGCTGGACGTTAATCTGCAACAAGCCCCGCGCACCAGTTATGCGCAACAAGGCCCTGTGACCTATGCCGACGCCGTGACCCGCGCCGCCCCGGCAGTCGCCAACCTGTACACCACCAAAGTGGTGAACAAAAACGCCAGCCCGCTGTTTGAAGACCCGCAGTTCCGACGCTTTTTCGGCAACAACGCGCCCAAACAAAAGCGTATGGAATCGAGCCTCGGCTCGGGCGTGATCATGAGCCCGGAAGGCTATTTGCTGACCAACAACCACGTAGTGGCGGGTGCTGACCAGATTGTCGTTGCGCTCAAGGACGGTCGCGAAACCCTGGCCCGGATGATCGGCAGCGACCCTGAAACTGACCTAGCCGTGCTCAAGATTGACCTGAAAAACCTGCCCTCGATCACCATTGGTCGCTCTGACGCCTTGCGCATCGGTGACATCGCGCTGGCCATTGGCAACCCGTTTGGCGTGGGTCAAACCACCACCATGGGCATCATCAGCGCCACCGGGCGTAACCAGTTGGGCTTGAACAACTACGAAGACTTTATCCAGACCGATGCCGCAATCAACCCTGGCAACTCGGGCGGCGCACTGGTGGATGCCAACGGCAACCTGACCGGCATTAACACTGCAATCTTCTCCGAGTCGGGTGGCTCGCAAGGTATCGGCTTTGCGATCCCGATCAACCTGGCCATGGAAGTCATGAAGTCGATTATTGAGCACGGCCAGGTGATCCGTGGCTGGCTGGGGATTGAGGTTCAGTCATTGACGCCGGACTTGGCCGAGTCGTTTGGCATGAATGGACGCCCGGGGATTGTCGTCGCGGGGATCTTCCGTGATGGCCCGGCGCAAAAAGCCGGTATGCAACTGGGTGATGTGATCCTGAGCATTGACGGCGAACCGGCTAACGATGGTCGTCGTTCGATGAACCAGGTGGCCCGCATCAAGCCTTCAGACAAGGTGGCGATTCTGGTCTTGCGCAATGGCAAAGAGCTCAAGCTCACCGCCGAAGTGGGCCTGCGGCCACAGCAAGAACAGCCGGCACATTCCGAGAAATAAACACAACCCTGTAGGTTGCCACCTCGTCTTCGCCGCGCTGTCGCGCAGCGTACAGACCACCGAATATCTTCAGCATCCCCAATCGGTTCCCTCTCCTTCGGGAGAGGCGTGATTGTTTGTTCATATCCATTGCTGCGGCTCCGGCCACTTAGATCAAGATCAAAAGATCGCGAGCACGCTCGCTCCTAAAGGGCCTTTAGAATCAATAACTTATTTTATGTTTGAAAAGAGCTGCCGCAGGCTGCGATCTTTTGACCATTAGTTAGATACCTGACAAGCCTTAATCAGGACGGTGTTCTGCTTAGGCGTGCCAATGCACAGATAGACACACCATACTCAATCCAAACAAGTAACACCTATAACCAATCATTATAAACAACTAAATAAACATTCAATAAACATAGCCAGAAACTGTCATTTATGACAGGTGACTATCTCGTTGTAGAGCCTCACTATTATCTGACCGTTCAACTGTACAGCTCTTAATGATTGAGGCATCTCGAATGAACACATCCAAACGTGCCAACGCCAAAAATAAGTTTAAGTCTGCAGGCACTATCACCGCTACGCTACCCGACGGAACTGCCTTTTCCGGAACTCTTGAGGCTTACCAATATGCCAATCGGTCCCGCATAGGATTCTTCGTCGCGCAATCTGGCGACCACCGAATTGTGGTTGAGCTTCCCAAACAAGAGTTTGACGTAGAAATAAAACACACTTACATACCGGAGGCATCATTCATTAGTTGGCTTTACATAAACAAGGGCGATTACGAGCCAGCCGCAGAAGGAACATTGACATTAACGATAGATCAAAATGGTAATGCCAATGGGAATTTCACATTTACAGGCGATGGCCCGAACATTAAAGACGGAACTTTCTCCATCACATACTCAGCCAATTAACTGAGTGCACACACAACATAAAAACCCCCACCCTGTGCTTTAGCACAATAGAACGGGACACTTGTTCTATCTCAACAAAACAAGTGCCCCGTCTATTACAAACTCGACAAGCCTTCAATCAGCGCCGCGTTCTGCTCTGTCGTGCCGATGGTGATGCGCAGGAACTGGGCAATGCGCAACTGCTTGAAGTGACGCACGATCACACCCTGTTCACGCAACTTGGCCGCCAGCGCGCTGGCATCATGCTCCGGGTGACGGGCGAAGATGAAGTTCGCCGCCGAAGGCAATACGTCAAAGCCCAGTGCCTGCAACTGCCCCACCACCTTTTCACGGCTGTCGATCACCGCATTGCATGTGCGCTCAAAGTACTCACGGTCTTCAAACGCCGCAGCCGCGCCAGCAATCGCGATACGGTCCAGTGGATAGGAGTTGAAGCTGTTTTTAATCCGCTCCAATGCCTCGATCAGATCAGGATGGCCCACCGCCAACCCTACCCGCAAGCCGGCCAGCGAGCGCGATTTGGACAAGGTTTGGGTCACTAACAGGTTCGGGTAGCGGCCTACAAGGCTGATGGCCGTTTCGCCACCGAAGTCGATATACGCTTCGTCCACTACAACCACTGAATCCGGGCTGGCCTTGAGCATCTGTTCAATGGCGTCCAGCGCCAGCAAGCAACCCGTCGGTGCGTTGGGGTTAGGGAAAATAATGCCGCCATTGGGTCTGGCGTAATCCGCCGGCTGGATCTGGAACTGCGCATCCAGCGGTACCGCCTCGAACTCAATGCCATACAGGCCGCAGTAGACCGGGTAGAAGCTGTAGCTGATGTCCGGGAACAGCAGCGGTTTGTCGTGCTGCAACAAACCATTGAAGATATGCGCCAGCACTTCATCAGACCCGTTGCCGAGAAACACCTGATTTGCCTGCACACCGTAGTACTCGGCCACCGCCTGCTTGAGTACGTCGCTGTTTGGGTCCGGGTACAGACGCAGGTTGTCGTTCACTTCTGCCTGCATCGCGGCCAGCGCTTTGGGCGAAGGCCCGTAAGGGTTTTCGTTGGTGTTGAGTTTGACCAGCCTGGTCAGTTTTGGCTGCTCGCCCGGCACGTAGGGCACCAGTTCTTTAACGAACGAACTCCAGAATTTACTCATGCTTATTGCCCCTGTTCGGTGTCGGCGATGATCCGGTATTCAGCACTGCGAGCGTGGCCGGTCAGTGACTCACCACGGGCCAGGATAGACGCGGTTTTGCCCAGCTCGGACGCACCTTGCTCTGAGCAGAAGATGATCGAGGAGCGCTTCTGGAAGTCATACACGCCCAGCGGTGAAGAGAAACGCGCCGTCCCGGACGTAGGCAATACGTGGTTTGGACCGGCGCAATAGTCGCCCAAAGCCTCAGACGTGTGACGCCCCATAAAAATCGCACCCGCGTGACGGATCTGCGGCAACCAGGCTTGCGGGTCAGCAACCGACAACTCCAGGTGCTCTGGCGCAATACGGTTAGCCACATCAATAGCCTGCTGCATGTCATTCACCAGAATCAGCGCACCGCGGCCGTTGATCGAGGTGTTGATGATGTCGGCGCGCTCCATGGTCGGCAGCAGTTTGGCAATGCTGGCGGCAACCTTGTCGAGAAACTCGGCATCGGGGCTGACCAGAATGGCTTGAGCATCTTCGTCGTGCTCGGCCTGGGAAAAGAGGTCCATGGCGATCCAGTCCGGGTCGGTCTGACCGTCACACACCACCAGAATTTCCGAAGGCCCGGCGATCATGTCGATCCCCACTTGACCAAATACGTGGCGCTTGGCGGTGGCCACGTAAATATTGCCCGGCCCTACCACCTTATCGACACGGGGCACACTTTCAGTGCCGTAAGCCAGTGCAGCGACAGCTTGCGCACCGCCGATGGTGAACACCCGGTCAACACCGGCAATGCAGGCAGCCGCCAGTACCAGCTCATTGATTTCACCGCGCGGTGTCGGAACCACCATCACCACCTCAGTGACACCCGCCACTTTGGCAGGGATGGCGTTCATCAACACCGAAGACGGGTAAGACGCTTTACCACCAGGCACGTACAGCCCGGCACGATCCAGCGGCGTGACCTTTTGGCCCAGCACCGTGCCGTCAGCTTCGGTGTAGCTCCAGGAATCCTGTTTCTGTTTTTCGTGGTAGATACGCACACGTTGCGCGGCTTTTTCCAGCGCTTCGCGCTGAGGGGCAGAGATGCGAGTCAGTGCCAGTTCAAGGCGTTCGCGCGGCAGGATCAAGTCCGCCATCGAGCCGACGGTCAGCCCGTCAAAGCGCTGGGTGAACTCGACCAGCGCCGCATCGCCACGCTCTCGAACCGCCTTGATAATGTCCAGTACGCGCTGATTGACCGAGTCGTCAGACACACTTTCCCAGCTCAGCAGATGATCCAGGTGCTGCGCGAAATCCGGGTCAGCAGCGTTGAGTCGGCGAATTGCAGAGGGAGCGGTCATAGCGAGGGCCTCGGTAATGGGCGTTTGCTTGGAATAAGATGTTGCAGGTATCAGGCACGGCAAGACTACCAAGCCATCCGCGTGGGTACCTGAAATTTCTGGCTATTACACGGATGGATGGGCGCGACGTAAAGATGCTGGATCCAGGGTCGCGCAGGTAAGTCAGCCGCGGTGTCGCGATTCCACTGCTTTGCGCAGGGTATCAATCAGGACTTGGATACGGGCGTGCTGCATTTTCATCGAAGCCTTGTTAACCACCAGACGGGAGCTGATGGCGGCAATGAAGTCCTGAGGTTCCAGGCCATTGGCACGCAAGGTGTTGCCGGTGTCGACCACGTCAATGATCTTGTCGGCCAGCCCTATCAGCGGGGCCAGCTCCATCGAACCATACAGTTTGATGATGTCGACCTGACGGCCTTGCTCGGCGTAGTAGCGCTTGGCAATGTTGACGAACTTGGTAGCGACCCGCAGTCGGCCTTTGGGCTCAACAGCACCCACAGCGCCGGCCGTCATCAGCTTGCACTGGGCAATCCGAAGGTCGAGCGGTTCGTACAGGCCCTGGCCACCGTATTCCATCAACACATCCTTGCCGGCCACACCGAGGTCGGCGGCACCATGCTCAACGTACGTAGGTACGTCAGTGGCGCGCACGATCAGCAGGCGTACGTCGGGCTGGGAGGTCGGAATAATCAGCTTGCGGCTCTTGTCCGGATTCTCGGTCGGCACAATGCCCGCTTCAGCCAGAAGCGGCAGGGTGTCGTCAAGGATTCGGCCCTTGGACAGTGCAATGGTCAACATGGGAAACGTAAGTCCTTATCAGGGTACTTATGCCCGCACGCAATGGGCGCCGGACATGCATCGAGCCTGATATCAGGCTCGACTTGAACGATTCGAGGCCAGGTAAGGTACCGTTTGCAAACGCTTACGTCACCTGGCGGCTGGACACAATCGGTGTGCCCATGATGCCAAACACCAAAAACTAGCCCGGAACGCGGCGGATTTTGGCACCCAGCATTTGCAGTTTTTCTTCAATGCACTCGTAGCCACGGTCTATGTGGTAGATACGATCGATCAAAGTGTCACCTTCGGCCACCAGCGCCGAGATCACCAGGCTGGCCGACGCGCGCAGATCAGTGGCCATGACTGGCGCGCCTTTCAGCGTTTCGGTACCGGTCACGATGGCAGTGTTGCCTTCAACCTGAATCTTGGCACCCATGCGGTGCAGCTCGTACACGTGCATGAAACGGTTTTCGAAAATGGTCTCGATCACGGCACCGGTGCCTTCGGCAATGGCGTTGAGCGAGATGAACTGGGCCTGCATGTCCGTCGGGAAGGCAGGGTATGGAGCCGTGCGCACGTTTACCGCTTTCGGGCGCTTGCCGTGCATGTTCAGCTCGATCCAGTCTTCACCGGTCGTGATCTGGGCACCAGCTTCTTTAAGCTTCTCCAGCACAGCTTCAAGGATGGTCGGATCCGTGTCTTTGACCTTCACACGGCCGCCCGTGACCGCTGCAGCCACCAGGTAAGTACCGGTTTCAATACGGTCCGGCATGACGCGATAGGTCGCGGAGTGCAGGCGCTCAACCCCATCAATGGTGATGGTGTCAGTGCCAGCACCGCTGACCTTGGCACCCATCGCATTCAGGAAGTTGGCCAGGTCGACGACTTCAGGCTCGCGCGCAGCGTTTTGCAGCACGCTGCGCCCTTTGGCGAGTGCCGCCGCCATCATGATGTTTTCAGTGCCGGTCACGCTGACGGTATCGAAGAAGAAGTTGGCACCGCGCAAGCCGCCCTCGGGCGCTTTGGCCTTGATATAGCCACCCTCGACGTCGATAACCGCACCCATGGCTTCAAGACCACGGATGTGCAAATCAACAGGGCGCGAACCGATGGCACAGCCACCCGGCAAGGCAACTTCAGCCTCACCAAAGCGGGCAACCATTGGGCCCAATACCAGAATCGACGCACGCATGGTTTTCACCAATTCATACGGAGCGATCAGGGTTTTGATGGTGCGCGGGTCAATTTCAACCGACAGTTTCTCATCGATCACCGGCTCAATGCCCATGCGACCGAACAACTCGATCATCGTGGTGATGTCATGCAGGTGCGGCAAGTTGGCTACCGTTACCGGGCCATCGCACAGCAGGGTTGCCGCCAGAATCGGCAGGGCAGAGTTCTTCGCCCCGGAAATACGGATCTCGCCATCTAGACGAGCACCGCCAGTAATAATCAATTTATCCATAACAATCTCGACGCCAATGGGCTCAGGGGGCTCAGGTGCGCTCGGCCCAGGCCGCACGGCTGAAGAATTTCATAGTGACCGCATGAATGCTGCCATCAGCAATCCACGGGTTCAAATGGGCATAAATGCTTTGTTGACGTTTAACCGGGCTCAGTGCCACCAGTTCGTCACTAATCACGTTCAGTTGAAAGTTGCAGCCTTCGCCTTCAACTTCTACCTGGGTTCCAGGCAACTTTCCCTCAAGAAAGCTCTTAACTTCTACAGCCTGCATGCTCAACCTCAATCGGCGCCTGACGCGCACGGGTCGGCCATCATACAAAAAAGCCCCGCGCCTGCGAACCCCGGATAAGCGGACTCTGACGGAGGGCCTTTCTATAAGTGGCTATTAATGATGTGCCAGCAACTCGGTCAAACCCGAAACCTGAGCGATTTTACGCATGTCTTCGGGCAGGCCACGAATGCTCAACGGCTTGTTCAGGGCTTGCGCATCACGGATGTAACACAGCAACAGTGACAAGCCGACACTGCTGGACTTGGTGACCGCCGAGCAATCCACCACCAGGGCTTTGGCCAAGGCCTTTTTGATCAGGGCCTGGCCTTCCTTGCGCAAGCGAGGGCCGGTTTGATAGTCGAGCACGCCGCTGAGGCGCAACTCGCTTTCGCCTGCCAGAGTGATGGCGGTATCACTCATTGGCTCAACTTCTCATCGGTTTTTTCTTTGGCCTTGGCGACTTCGCCAGCCCAGCCATCGATGGTCTTGTCGAGGTTGTTGCCATTACGCTGCATCGCATCAGCGAACTGGTCACGGAACAACTTGCCAATGTTAATACCGTTGATGATCACGTTACGCACCTTCCACTCGCCTTTCACGTTGGTGAGTGTGTAGGAAACAGGATAAACCGCGCCATTGGCACCCTTGACGGTCATCGGTACCGAAACGTTATCGCCATTGGATTGTTGCTTGGCGTCGCCCACCGTGATGCCTTCGTTCTTGAACTCAAGCAAGGCATTGCCATAGAACTGAATCAGGCTGCGCTTGAAGTTCTCTTGAAAGCGCTGCATCTGAGCAGGCGTGGCATTGCGCGAATACTTGACGGTCATGATGCTGCGGGAAACGCCGTCAACGTCCACAACCGGCCCAACGATGTTGTTCAAAGCGTCGTAGAACTCGGTCGGGCTCGCTTTGTACTTTTCTTTGTTGGCGTCCAGATCAGCCAGCAGTCGAGTCGTGGTATCGGTCACGATGTCATGGGGAGACTGCCCCGGTGCAGCACTCGCCATCAGGGGCAAAGCAGCCGCCAACATGACCAGCAGGCCACGGCGCAAGAGAGAAATCATCTTAAGGCTCCTTATTTGGCTTCTTTGCTAACGGTATTCATCAGGAACTTCCCGATCAGGTCTTCAAGGACCAGCGATGATTGAGTGTCATGGATGGTGCCGCCATCCTTGAGCACGGCGTCATCCCCGCCCACGCTAATACCGATGTACTTCTCGCCCAACAGGCCAGCCGTGAGGATAGATGCGGTTGAGTCGGTTGGCAGATTATTCACGTCTTTTTCCACTTGCAGGGTAACGCGGGCCGTGAAGTTGTCACGGTCCAGATCAATCGCCGTCACCTTACCTATGGTTACGCCTGCCATTGTGACTTTGGCACGTACCGTGAGGCCGGCGATGTTGTCAAAGTAGGCATAGAGTTTGTACGTATCGGTGCTGGCCGTAGGTGACAGCCCACTGACTCGCAAGGCAAGCAACAACAACGCCAGGATGCCAGCCAGCAGGAACAGGCCGACACCGATTTCCATGGTGCGGTTTTGCATCAGAAATCTCCAAACATCAAGGCAGTCAAAATAAAGTCCATCCCGAGGACTGCCAATGAGGCATACACCACGGTCTTGGTAGTGGCACGGCTGATCCCCTCTGAAGTGGGCTCACAGTCATAGCCTTGAAACACTGCAATCCAGGTCACGACAAAAGCGAACACAATGCTTTTGATGATCCCGTTAACCACGTCGCCACTGAACGTCACGCTGTTCTGCATGTTGGACCAGTACGAGCCGTCATAGACGCCCAGCCAGTCCACCGCCACCCATGAGCCACCCCAGATACCGACCACACTGAAAATCATCGCCAGCAGTGGCAGGGAAATAAACCCGGCCCACAAGCGCGGCGCGATAATGTACTTGAGCGGGTCAACCCCGATCATTTCCAGGCTGGAGAGTTGCTCTGTCGATTTCATGTTGCCGATTTCAGCGGTCAACGCTGACCCCGCTCGCCCGGCAAACAACAACGCCGTGACCACAGGCCCCAGTTCACGCAGCAACGTAAGGGCAACCATTTGCCCAACTGCCTGCTCGGAACCATAGCTGGACAGAATACTGAACCCCTGCAACGCCAGAACCATGCCAATAAAGACACCTGACACCACAATGATCACCAGTGACATGACACCCACCGCGTGCAGTTGCTTGAGCAACAGCCCAAGCCCGCCGCCAATGCCGCCACGCCCCAGCAAGGCGTGAAACAGGAAGATGGTCGAGCGCCCCAGTACCGAGACGATATCGATCCCGGCACGGCCGAACAGCCCGACACGGTCGATTAACGAAAGCTTGCGCATCAGCGCTTCCCCAGAAGATCGGTTCGGTAGTCCGACGCCGGAAAGTGGAACGGAACCGGGCCATCCGGATCACCATTCATGAACTGACGAATGCGCGGGTTATCGGCATTCATCAACTCTTCAGGCGTTCCATGCCCCAAGACCTGAGCATCACCGACCACGTAAAGATAGTCGCAGATACTCGCTGTTTCGGCCAAATCGTGGGAGACCACAATACTGGTGATTCCCAGTGCATCATTCAGCAGGCGAATCAGGCGCACCAGTACGCCCATGGCAATAGGATCCTGCCCAACGAATGGTTCGTCGTACATCAGGATTTGCGGGTCCATCGCAATGGCTCGAGCCAGCGCCACACGGCGCTTCATGCCGCCAGACAACTCATCGGGCATCAGGTCAATTGCACCGCGCAGCCCCACCGCCTGTAGTTTAAGCAACACGATGTCGCGGATCATCTCTTCCGGTAACGCCGTGTGAACCCTGAGCGGAAAAGCGACGTTCTCAAACACGTCCAGATCGGAAAACAGCGCGCCGCTCTGAAACAGTACGCCCATGTGTTTGCGAGCATCGAACAGATCACTGCGCGACAGGCTGGGCAGGTTCTGACCATTGACCCACACCTCACCGCTATTGGGACGCAATTGCATTCCCATCAAGCGCAAAAGAGTGGTTTTACCGCAGCCGGACGGGCCCATGATGCCCGTGACTTTGCCCCGCGGGATCAGAATATCGACATTATTGAAGATGCTGCGCGTACCGCGCTTGAAGGACACTCCCTTCAGCTCGACCGCGTAGGCGTTATCGGCGCTCATCTAAACTCCTTGCGATGCAGCCTCTGCCTCTCACCCGGACCCCAAGCTTCAATTGTCGGAAGCACGTTTCCTGAGTGGGCCGTAATTGGCGGCGAACTATAGCACTGCTGATACTGACCGCCCAAGGCCGAAGGAGTGCCCTTTCAGGTTGCCGACAGGGAAAATAAAGTCAATTTGCCAGTGTGTCTTGAAGTGCTTTGTTACATGAGATCACAAAGCACAACGATCAAGCGTGAGGGATTTGTCCATAACCGCTATAATCGCTGCCTTTTCTCAGGCTACCCGACTTCAAACATGAGCCAATCCAGCGACCTGATTCAGTCAGCCCAACGCACCATCCGCCTCGAACTGGAAGCCGTAGAAGGCTTACTGCCGCATATCGACGCTGATTTCGTAAGCGCGTGCGAGATGATTCTGGCAAGCAAGGGCCGAGTCGTCGTCGTAGGTATGGGCAAGTCCGGGCACATCGGCAACAAAATTGCCGCCACCCTGGCAAGCACCGGAACCACGTCCTTCTTTGTACATCCCGCCGAGGCCAGCCACGGCGACATGGGCATGATTACCCGCGATGACATCATCCTCGCGCTGTCCAACTCCGGCTCCACAGCAGAGATCATCACATTGCTGCCGCTGATCAAGCGCCTGGGCATCCAGTTGATCAGCATGACCGGCAACCCGAAATCACCATTGGCCAAAGCAGCCGATGTCAATCTGGACACCAGCGTAGCCGAAGAGGCCTGCCCTCTGAACCTGGCCCCGACATCCTCGACCACTGCCGCTCTGGTCATGGGTGACGCACTGGCCATTGCCTTGCTCGAAGCCCGCGGTTTCACCGCCGAAGACTTCGCCTTTTCGCACCCGGGCGGCGCACTGGGCCGACGCCTACTGCTTAAGGTCGAAAATGTGATGCATTCCGGCGACGAGTTGCCCCAGGTGCTGCGCGGCACATTGCTGAGGGACGCCTTGATGGAGATGACCCGCAAGGGGCTGGGCATGACCGTTGTCATCGAAACCGACGGTCGACTGGCCGGGATCTTCACCGATGGTGACTTGCGCCGCACACTGGATCGCGACATCGATATCCGCAACGCCACCATCGACAACGTCATGACCCCCCACGGCAAAACCGCCCGAGCCGACATGCTTGCAGCCGAGGCGCTGAAGATCATGGAAGACCACAAAATCAGCGCGCTGGTGGTTGTCGACAAGGACGACCGCCCTGTCGGAGCCTTGAATATGCACGACTTGTTGCGTGCAGGAGTGATGTAATGACCAGCGAACTGCTCAAACGCGGCAAAGACATCAAGCTTGCCATTTTCGATGTAGACGGCGTACTGACCGACGGTCGCCTGTACTTCCTTGAAGATGGCAGCGAGTTCAAGACTTTTAGTACACTGGACGGCCAGGGCATCAAAATGCTGATGGCCGCTGGCGTTCAAACAGCAATTATCAGTGGCCGCAAGACCCCGGTTGTCGAGCGTCGCGCGAAAAACCTGGGTATTCCTCACCTTTACCAGGGCCGCGAAGATAAATTAGTCGTTCTGGACGAACTGCTCGCCCAACTCAACCTAAGCTATGAGCAGGTCGCTTATCTGGGCGATGACTTGCCTGATTTGCCGGTTATCCGTCGCGTCGGCCTGGGTATGGCGGTTGCCAATGCCGCCGAGTTTGTTCGCGAGCATGCCCATGGCACCACACGGGCACGAGGCGGAGAAGGTGCAGCTCGCGAATTCTGCGAGCTGATCCTGCGTGCCCAGGGCCGCCTCGACGCTGCCCTCGCCGCCTACTTATAGAGCGCTTTATGTTAAGCAAAAAGATTCGCAGTTTTCTGTTGTTCGCGGTCATTGCTGCGCTATTTGCAGCCGTCGGCTACTGGAATATCAGCCCACAACGCTTCCTCGACAAGCCCGCACCGGCCATTGACGAGGGCGCGATAGACTATTACGCCACCAACGCGCGCAGCCTCCAGTACTTGCCGGATGGCAAACTGCAATACGAAATGACCGCCGACAAAATTGAACATTTGAAAGCTTCCGAAGTCACCCTTATGACCCGGCCAGACCTTCAAATGTATCGCGGTACAGCTTACCCCTGGCACGTGCAAAGCGAGCGCGGAGAAATCAATCCCGACGGCACACAGGTTGAGCTGATCGATTCTGTGCGCATTGCCCGTACAGACGACAGAAACCGCTCTACGATTATTACCAGTACCCGCATGACTGTATTCCCGCAGAAGCAATATGCGCAGACCGAGCAAGCCGTTAGAATTGACGGCGCTGGCGGTGTAACGACTGGCAAAGGCATGAAAGCCTATTTGAAAGACGGCAGGATGGACCTGCTGTCCAACGTAAGAGGACAGTATGAGTCTCGTTAAAACCCTCCCTTTATTGCTCAGCCTGAGCGCGGCACTGGGAAGCGCGAGCGCCTGGGCTCTGCCGAACGACAATCAACAGCCTATTCGCATCCAGGCGAATGAAGCCCAACTGGATGACAAACAAGGCGTGGCGACCTACAAGGGTGACGTCATCATCACCCAGGGGTCGATGAAAATTACGGGCAATACGGTCACCATTACACGCAACCCTGCCGGTGAAATTGACGTGGTGACCTCAGTAGGCAACCTCGCCTACTTCGAGCAACTGCAAAAAGCGACCGACCCCAAGCCGGTTCAGGCCTATGCCGTGACAATTCAATACCATGCCCCACAAAACCGCATCGTATTGATCGACAAAGCCAAGGTTATCAACGATGGCAACACCACCGAAGGCGAGAAAATCGTCTATGACACGGTCAAGCAGGTTGCAAGCGCAGGCCGGGCCAATGGCTCCACTGTGACAGCCCCTCGCCCGCGCATCGACATGGTGATTCAGCCGAAGAAAAAAACTGACTCGCAGAAGGCCCAGTAATGGCAACCCTGAAAGCCCAACATCTGGCCAAAAGCTACAAAAGCCGCCAAGTGGTTCGCGATGTCAGCCTGTCAATCGACAGTGGGCAAATCGTCGGCCTGCTGGGCCCTAACGGCGCAGGCAAAACCACCTGTTTTTACATGATTGTAGGCTTGGTACAGGCCGATCAGGGTCGCGTATTGATTGATGATCTGGACGTCAGCCATCAACCCATGCACGGTCGCGCTCGCGCCGGTATCGGCTACCTGCCGCAAGAAGCCTCGATCTTCCGCAAGCTTTCAGTCGCCGATAACATCATGGCGATTCTTGAGACGCGCAAGGAGCTCGACAAGGCGGGCCGCCGCAAAGAGCTGGAAAGCCTGCTGCAGGAGTTCCACATCAACCACATCCGCGACAACCTAGGCATGAGCCTGTCCGGCGGTGAGCGCCGCCGTGTCGAAATTGCCCGCGCCCTGGCAACCGCGCCCAAGTTCATCCTGCTCGATGAACCTTTTGCGGGTGTGGACCCGATCTCCGTGGGCGACATCAAGCAGATCATCCACCACCTCAAAGACAAGGGCATCGGCGTCCTGATCACCGATCACAACGTCCGTGAAACCCTCGATATTTGCGAAACCGCCTATATCGTCAACGACGGCCAATTGATCGCGGAAGGTGACGCCGAAACGATTCTTGCCAATGAGTTGGTGAGAGAAGTTTACCTGGGCCACGAGTTCCGCTTGTAACCCGAATACAGGGTAAGTTTCCTGGAGCGCATGGGGGCACTTAAAACCCCCACAATTTTTATTGCCAATGCGCTCTAGTCAAACCCACCACTTTCAGGCATATAATTTGCTTATGTTTGGCGCTCACGCGCTTGTAGTGGATGGCGCCATGTGCGCCGGCGAATAAGGTGTTAAGCCCCTGCCATGAAACCATCGCTAGTCCTGAGAATGGGCCAGCAGCTGACAATGACACCTCAGCTGCAACAAGCCATCCGTCTGCTCCAACTGTCGACCCTGGACCTGCAACAGGAAATCCAGGAAGCCCTGGAATCCAATCCGATGCTCGAGCGCCAGGAAGATGGCGACGACTTCGATAATTCGGATCCGATGGCCGACAACATTGAGCAAAAAACCACTAACGAAATACAGGAACCTTCGTACCAAGAGCCTGCACCTACCGTCGATAACCTGGAAGATGGCGAGTGGAACGAGCGTATTCCCAATGAGCTGCCCGTCGACACCGCCTGGGAAGACATCTACCAGACCAGCGCCAGCAGCCTGCCCAGCAACGATGACGACGAGTGGGATTTCACCACCCGCACGTCCGCCGGTGAAAGCCTGCAGAGCCACTTGCTCTGGCAATTAAATCTGGTGCCCATGTCTGACACGGATCGCCTCATCGGCGTGACGCTCATCGACTGCATCAACAATCAGGGCTACCTCGACGAAACACTCGAAGAAATCCTCGAGGCATTCGATCTCGAACTGGACATCGAGCTGGATGAAATTGAAGCCGTCCTGCACCGTATCCAGCAATTTGAGCCTGCCGGCATCGGCGCTCGCACATTGAGTGAATGCCTGCTGCTGCAACTGCGCCAATTACCCGCTAAAACACCGTGGCTGAACGAAGCCAAGCGCTTGGTGACAGACTATATCGACCTGTTGGGTGGTCGCGACTATAGCCAACTGATGCGGCGCATGAAGCTCAAGGAAGATGAACTGCGCCAGGTCATCGAACTGGTACAGAGCCTGAACCCGCGCCCCGGCTCACAGATCGAGTCCAGCGAAGCCGAGTATGTCGTGCCTGACGTCATCGTGCGCAAGGATAACGAGCGCTGGCTGGTCGAACTCAACCAAGAGTCCGTACCGCGCCTGCGAGTCAATCCGCAATATGCGGGCTTCGTCCGCCGCGCTGACACCAGTGCCGACAACACCTTCATGCGCAATCAGTTACAGGAAGCTCGCTGGTTCATCAAAAGCCTGCAAAGCCGCAATGAAACCCTGATGAAAGTGGCCACCCAAATAGTGGAACACCAGCGCGGGTTTCTGGAGTATGGCGACGAGGCCATGAAACCGCTGGTCCTGCACGATATTGCCGAAGCCGTAGGCATGCACGAGTCGACCATTTCGCGGGTTACCACACAAAAATTCATGCATACCCCACGCGGTATCTATGAGCTTAAGTACTTTTTCTCCAGCCATGTCAGCACCTCTGAAGGCGGCGAGTGTTCATCCACGGCGATCCGCGCCATCATCAAAAAACTGGTGGCGGCTGAAAATCAGAAAAAGCCGTTGAGTGACAGCAAGATCGCTGGTTTACTGGAGGCACAAGGTATTCAGGTAGCCCGTCGAACCGTTGCCAAGTACCGCGAATCCCTCGGGATTGCGCCTTCCAGCGAGCGCAAGCGTTTAATGTAAGATCGGGCTGCAGCGTTTCAGTGGCAGGCTTATCGGCTTGCCGCTTTATGCAATGGCATCAAAGGAGAAACTGTATGCAAGTCAACATCAGTGGACACCAATTGGAAGTTACCGAACCTCTGCGAGCTTACATCGGCGAAAAACTCAATCGTATTGAGCGCCACTTCGACAAAATCACCAACGTGCAAGTCACGATGACGGTCGAAAAACTCAAGCAGAAAATCGAAGCTACCTTGCATATCCATGGAGGAGAAGTCGTTGCAAACGCCGAGCATGACGATATGTATGCCGCCATTGATCTGCTCACCGACAAGCTTGATCGCCAACTGAAAAAGCATAAGGAAAAGACCCAAAGCCTGCTCCAGGGCGCGACCGGTCGTTAATACTCCCTAACCATGATTCGACTCGAAACCATCCTGACCCCCGGCCGTTCCTTGGTGAACGTGCCGGGCGGCAGTAAAAAGCGTGCACTTGAACAAATCGCCAACTTGATCAGCCGCGAAGCGCCTGACCTCGTGATGCAGGATGTTTACGAGAGCTTGCTTGCCCGCGAAAAACTGGGTTCTACCGGTTTTGGTAACGGCATTGCCATACCCCATTGTCGCCTCAAGGGCTGCAAGTCGCCTGTTAGCGCCTTGTTGCACCTCGATGCCCCCATAGATTTCGACGCCATCGATGGCGCGCCGGTCGACCTGCTCTTCGTTTTGCTGGTACCAGAAGCGGCAACCGATGCACACCTGGAACTGCTCCGGCAGATAGCCAGCATGCTCGATCGTAAAGACGTGCGTGATCGACTGCGCGCGGCACCCAGCAACGAAGCGCTCTATCAGGTTGTTCTGGACGTACAGAACGGTCATTAATCATGCGCTTAGTTATTGTCAGCGGACGCTCCGGCTCCGGAAAAAGTACTGCCCTCGCCGTCCTCGAAGACAATGGTTTTTATTGCATCGACAACCTGCCAGCCGGTTTGCTGCCGGAGCTGGCGGAGCGGGCCCTGATTCATACCGAGTTGGCGCAGCCACTGGTCGCGGTATCCATTGATGCTCGCAACCTGCCAAGCCATCTGTCGCGCTTCCCGCAGTTGCTTGAAGAAGTACGCAACCGTCACATTCAATGTGATGTGCTGTACCTGGATGCCGACGAGGAAACCCTGCTCAAGCGGTTCTCCGAAACACGGCGACGCCACCCACTGAGTAGCGAAAGCCGTTCGCTGGCTGAAGCCATTCGTGATGAAACACAATTGCTAGGCCCTATTGCCGACCTGGCTGACCTCACGATTAACACCACCAACCTGAATCTGTACCAGTTACGCGACACCCTCAAGTTGCGCCTGCTGAACAAACCGGAAGCCGGTACAGCGTTCCTGGTGGAGTCCTTTGGCTTCAAGCGTGGAATGCCCGTGGACGCCGACCTGGTGTTTGACGTCCGATGCCTGCCAAACCCCTATTGGAAGCCTGAGTTGCGGGAGCAGTCCGGCCTGGATCAGCCCGTCGCCGATTACCTGGCCGCTCAACCTGACGTGGAAGAGATGTTCCAGGACATTTCCAGTTACCTGCTTAAATGGCTGCCCCGCTTTGCCGCCAGCAACCGGGCCTATGTCACCATTGGCATCGGCTGTACCGGCGGCCATCACCGCTCGGTTTACCTGACCGAAAGGCTCGGCAGGTGCCTGCAAGAAAACCTGAAAAACGTTCAGGTTCGCCACCGCGACCTTACTTGAAAGGATCTACCCCGCGATGCCTGTTCTGGAAATAGAAATCATCAACAAGCTGGGCTTACACGCTCGAGCCTCAGCCAAGTTCGTCGGCATCGCTGGAAAGTACCCTTGCCTGATACGTGCAGGCCGCACGCCAGAAACAATGGTCGATGGTAAAAGCATAATGGCCATGATGATGCTCGCCGCCGGGAAAGGCACAAAAATTCATCTTATGACTGAAGGCGAGCAAGAACAGGATGCGCTGGATGCCCTCACAACACTCATCAATAACTACTTCGATGAAGGTGAGTAAAACTGGCACCCTGTAGTCGCTGGCGCAGGCTGCGTTAAGGGCCGAAGAAGGTTATTCGCCAACTTGACCCGACCGCAGCCTGCGCCAGCGGCTACCTATTTAGGCCCGCCACCACTACCCTAACGCCGTGTCCATCGTCATCATCAAGCAGAAGCCGACGCACAATCCCAAACTCGCCAGTTTTTCATGACCGTTACGTCGTGACTCTGGAATAACCTCTTGAGTTACCACCAAAAGCATAGCGCCAGCTGCCAGCGCCAGACCCAATGGCAACAGCGTTTCAGCCAGACTCACCAGCCACGCAGACAACACTGCGAACACGGGCTCGACAAGGCCTGATGCCGCACCGATCAGGAACGCCCTGACCCGTGACATCCCTGCCCCCGCCAACACCAGGGCGACCACCAACCCCTCCGGGACATCCTGCAACGCAATGCCCATCGCCAGGCTATCGGCATCGGGCAGCCCGCCACCTGCTGATACCCCGACCGCCATGCCTTCTGGAATGTTATGCGCCACAATAGCGATAACGAACAACCAGATACGCGGTGCAATGACGGGCTCGCCCGGCTGACCGATAAAAGCGTCCGGTGCGGCTCCCGCGAACTTGCGGTCCACCAGAAACAGGCAAAGCGCCCCCAGCATGATGCCCGCGCTCACCAGCCCACTGGATGCCCAGGTTGACCAGCCCAGGCTTTGCCCAGCGGCGATAGCCGGCACAATCAGGGAAAATGCCGTTGCGGCTAACATCACGCCCGCACCAAACCCCAGCAACGTGTCACTGACCGCAACGGGCATTTTACGGATAACCAGCACCGGAACCGCACCTAACGCGGTGCCCAATGCACACAGTGCACCGCCCTGCAGTGCGCGCAGCATTTTCGGCTCAAGATCCAGCCAGACCAAGCCCTTGGCAACCAGCAAGGCGGTGCCCGCCAACAGCAGAAGCGTGCCAAAGGCATAGCGAAACATCCGCACGCCACCGACCGCTAAAATGTGCGTGCCCATCATTGGCTTGAGTCCTTAAAAATGGGCTTAGGCCAACGCGGCCTGATAGCGCCGCGTCACTTCAGGCCAATTAATCACGTTGTAAAACGCATTAATGTACTCCGGACGACGGTTCTGATAGCGCAAGTAGTAAGCGTGTTCCCACACATCCAGCCCCAGAATGGGCGTATTGCCATTCATTAACGGGCTGTCCTGATTGCCACTGCTTTCGACCACCAGGGTTTTCTGGGGGGTAACGCTTAACCAGGCCCAACCACTGCCAAAACGGGTCAGAGCCGCTTTGGTAAATGCCTCCTTGAACGCCTCCAAACCACCCAGTTGCTGGTCAATCGCTGCGGCCAGGACACCTTCAGGCTTACCGCCGCCTTTGGGGCTCATCACCTCCCAGAACAAGGAGTGGTTGGCATGCCCACCGCCTTGATTGATCACCGCTGCACGAAGTTTTTCGGGCAGTTGATGAACACTGGCGACCAGTTTTTCGACCGGCCACTGTGCCCATTCAGTCCCTTCAACAGCCGCATTCAGGTTGTTTATGTAGGTCTGGTGGTGCTTGGTGTAGTGAATTTCCATGGTCTGTGCATCGATATGTGGCTCCAGCGCGTCATAGGCATAAGGCAAGGCTGGCAAGGTGTAAGTCATCTCAATGTACTCCTGAGTGATGGCCACTGGCAGTCAAGGTCTCACGACCCGGCTGGGCGGCGTGAGGTTTGAGCAAAAGGCTGGAGCGCGGGTACTCGCCGTGCTCACTGATAAAATTCAACAACTCGACATAGGTTTTACTGCTCTGGCGTAGCGCTGCTTCCCGCAACGCCAGCGAGAGCCTTGGGTTTTTGAGGGTCTGTAACAATCGCTGGTGAATCGCACACAAGTACTCGACGCTTTCCTCGGGCTGGTTTAGCCGCAAGTGCAGATCGGCGAGGTTGTGGTGCGAAATAACACAGGCTGCCACTGCTTCGTCGGCATCACTCCAGCGTTCAAACAACACCTGGGCCAACGCAAGGGCCTGCAAGTAGTGCTCTCGGGCATCGACCAGTTCACCTTCAGCGAAATAGCCGTTAGCCCTTTCGATCGTGCGTTTCCAGTGCTCCATGTGAACCTCCAAAGCAGTGTCGTTTAGTTAAACGCCGCCAGCCGTCAGCTTCTCGGGGTCAAGCAAGACCTCAAGCTGGCTGCGGGACAGATCGGTGTACTCAAGGGCTACATCAATCACCGGGCGACCCTGCTGATAGGCGGCCTTGGCAATTTCAGCGGCTTTTTGATAACCAATGATCGGGTTCAAGGCCGTGACCAGGATCGGGTTGCGCGATAGCGCCTCTTTGAGCTTGTCTTCGTTGACCTTGAAACTGGCGATGGCCTTGTCCGCCAGCAAGCGGCTGGCGTTGGCCAGTAACTCAAGGCTGCTCAACAGATTCTGGGCAATCACCGGCAACATGACGTTCAGCTCAAAATTGCCGGACTGCCCTGCAATGGTAATGACGGTGTCATTGCCGATGACCTGTGCTGCGACCATCGCTGTGGCTTCAGGAATCACCGGGTTGACCTTGCCTGGCATGATCGAGGAGCCCGGCTGCAAGGCTTGCAGCTCAATCTCGCCCAACCCCGCCAATGGGCCAGAGTTCATCCAACGCAGATCGTTGGCAATTTTCATCAGCGATACGGCCGTAGCCTTGAGCTGGCCAGAGACCGAAACGGCTGTGTCCTGTGAGCCGATCAGTGCGAACAGGTCTTTGCCCGGCGTAAAGTGAACGTGGGTCAAAGCACTGAGTTGCTGGCTGAACAACGCAGCAAACTGCGGGTGCGCATTGATGCCTGTGCCCACCGCCGTGCCACCTTGGGCCAGGGATTGCAGCGCCGGCTGTAACGCTTGTAAATGCTCAATATTGGCTTTTAGTTGCTGCGCCCAGCCATTGAGCACCTGGCTCATGCGTACGGGCATGGCGTCCATCAAGTGCGTGCGCCCGGTTTTGACGTAACCGTGAACCTGCTCGGCCTTGTGCTCGATCACCTGCACCAGATGCGCGAGTGCGGGCAGCAGTTGCTCATGCAAACTCAATGCGGCACTGACATGAAGGGTGGTCGGAATAATGTCATTGCTGCTTTGCCCGCAATTGACGTGATCGTTTGCATTGACGGCCTCGCCCAATACACGGGTGGCCAATGTGGCAATCACTTCATTGGCGTTCATATTGGAACTGGTGCCCGAGCCGGTCTGGAAAATATCCACCGGGAAATGCTCCATAAAATCGCCCGCCAGCAGGATCTGTGTCGCCTCGACGATGGCATTACCCTGAGCTTCAGTGATTTGCTGGAGTTCGACGTTTGCCTTGGCCGCTGCGGCCTTGGCCAGAATCAATGCGCGAATGAATTGCGCCGGCATGCGCTGATGACTGATCGGAAAGTTGTCTACCGCGCGCTGGGTTTGTGCGCCATACAACGCCGCCTCAGGCACATGCAATGGGCCCATGCTGTCTCGTTCGATACGCGTGTTACTCATCGGGATGATCCTTACCGCAGTTCTGTCAAAGAGATGGAAGGCTCGAGTTCACAGGTTGCCAATTGCCAGGCATAGCTTTGCCAGCGCTTGAGGCGACAGGCGCACAGGGCTTGAGTTTCAAGATCGCGCAACGGACGCCACGCGTGGTCCAGGCATTGCATTCGCCACTGCCAGGGCAACGCGGTGTCGGTCGCAGTGTCCAGCAGCAATCGGAAGGTGGTCACGGCAATCGTCCAGGGCGACGTTGACGTGCAACAGGCCAGGTAACGGCCTTCGGCAAGGTAATGTTCAATCAGGCGCGGTTCGTCCGGCGCCAGCCCGCAACGGATCTGACGGCTCATCCAGCGCCAGCTTTGCAGATAAGGCCCTTCATGCAAGGCAAGACTCATGACCCAAGCTCACTCGATAATGAGATTCATTATTAAGCGATATTGATTATCAAAACAAGCCCGGCGTATGCGCATCTCCTTAACGATTGAGCACAAAAAAGGCGTCTCACTCGTAAAAAATGAGACGCCTTGGTAACAACGCAGAAACGTTAGCTGCCCGCGACAGTCATGCGCTCGATGAGCACTGAACCCGTGCGGATATTGCTGCGCAGCTCAAGGTCATTGCCTACAGCAACGATCTGTTTGAACATGTCGCGCATGTTGCCAGCAATCGTCACTTCTTGAACCGGGAACTGGATCTCACCGTTTTCAACCCAGAAGCCGGCCGCACCACGGGAGTAATCGCCCGTGACCATATTCAAACCACTGCCCATCAGTTCGGTCACAAACAGGCCCCGGCCCATACGGCGGATCAACGCCGCTTGATCTTCATCACCGTGGGTCACGAACAGGTTGTGCACGCCACCGGCATTGGCCGTGCTTGGCATGCCCAATTTGCGGCCCGAATAAGTGCTCAGAATATAAGACACCAGTTCTCCGTCCTTGATAAATGGCTTGGCATAAGTCGCCAATCCGTCGTTATCAAACGATGAACTGCCCATGGCTCGCATCAAGTGCGGGCGCTCATCCAGCGTCAGCCATTGCGGGAAGATCTGCTGCCCCATGGCATCGAGCAGGAAGGATGATTTGCGGTACAGGTTGCCGCCCGCAATAGCCCCCAGAAAACTGCCAAACAACCCGCCTGCCAGTTCGGCCGAAAACAACACCGGCACTTCGCACGTCGGCACCGGGCGCGACCCCAGGCGGCGAGCGGCGCGTTCAGCGGCGCGCTGACCGATGCTCACGGCATCCATCAGCAACTCGCCCTGGCAGTTCACGTCATACCAGTAGTCACGCTGCATTTGCCCGTCGCCTTCGGCGATCATCACGCAGCTCAAGCTGTGCCGGGTCGACGCCGAACCGCCGACAAACCCGTTGCTGTTGCCATATACCCGGCAACCCTGGTGAGTGCTGAGCGTGGTGCCGTCGGCGTTTTTGATACGGCTGTCAGCGTCAAAAGCCGCGGCTTCGCAGGCCAGCGCTTTTTCAATGGCCTGCTCCGGGGTGATGTCCCAAGTGTGGAACACATCAAAATCTTTCAGGTCACGCGCCATCAGACTCGCATCGGCCAGGCCCGAGCTTTCGTCTTCGGATGTGTGTTGAGCGATAGCCAGCGCCGCCGCCACGGTTTCACGAATCGCCTCAGGGCCAGTGGCCGAAGTGCTGGCCGAGCCTTTGCGCTGGCCCACATAAAGCGTAATGCCAAAACCCTGGTCGCGGTTGAACTCCACGGTTTCGACTTCGCGCTGGCGTACAGTGGTCGACAAGCCTTGCTCAAGCGACACCGCCACTTCGCACGCACTGGCACCCTGACGTTTGGCTTCGGCGATGATTTGCTCGACCTGCTCTTGCAGTGCCGGCAAGGCCTGCGGGCCGACGCTTTGTACTGCACTCATGGTTTTCTCCACTCAAATTCTGTTTTCGGTAGGGCCGCCGAGCGACCAGGCCGGACAAGCGGCCTCCGACTGGTTATCATGGCGGCGTTTCTTTGCGGACTGCCACCATGGTTGATTCTTACGACGACGCCTTCGACGGCGAAAAAAGCAAAACACAGGTCAAAAAAGAGCTGCATGCTCTGGTTGATCTGGGCGAGCGCCTTACAACGCTCAAGCCTGATTTGCTGAACAAAATGCCTTTGACTGACGCAATGCGTAAGGCTCTGGCAGATGCTCCAAAACACACGGCTCATATTGCGCGCAAGCGCCATATGATGTTCATCGGCAAACTGATGCGCGATCAACCGCTTGACGAAATTCTTGCCTTGATCGATCAAGTCGATGCCTCTTCTCGCCAATACAACGAGCGTTTCCACAACCTCGAACGCTGGCGCGATCGCCTTATCGAAGGCGACGACGATGTGCTGGAAAAGTTTGTCGCCGAGTTCCCTGAAGCCGATCGCCAGCAATTGCGCTCGATTGTGCGTCAGGCCAAACACGAACTGGCTCATAACAAGGCACCGGCCTCCAGCCGCAAATTGTTCAAGTACATCCGTGGGTTGGACGAGACACAACGCGGCTTGCGTTAAGTCTCGCAGGCGGGCGAGTTGCACTGGCAACCCGCCCGCTCTTCCTTACCCGCCCGTACCACCCACTGTAATCGCATCAATTTTCAACGTTGGCTGGCCAACACCCACCGGCACCGATTGCCCGTCCTTGCCACACGTGCCCACGCCGCTGTCCAGCGACAGGTCATTACCCACCATCGACACCTTGCTCATCGCTTCCGGCCCGTTGCCAATCAGGGTCGCGCCTTTGACTGGGCGCGTGATTTTGCCGTCCTCGATCAGGTAAGCCTCACTGGTTGAAAATACGAATTTACCGCTGGTGATATCCACCTGGCCACCGCCCAAGTTGGCGCAATAAATGCCTTTTTTAACCGAAGCGATGATTTCAGCCGGATCACTTTCGCCACCCAGCATGTAGGTGTTGGTCATGCGCGGCATAGGCAAATGCGCATAAGATTCGCGACGGCCGTTACCGGTGCGCGCAACGCCCATCAGGCGCGCATTGAGCTTGTCTTGCATGTAGCCTTTAAGTACGCCGTTTTCGATCAGGGTGGTGCACTCGGTCGGCGTGCCTTCATCATCGACGCTCAACGAACCGCGACGACCGGCCAAGGTGCCATCATCGACGATGGTGCACAGCTTGGAAGCAACCCTTTCGCCCATGCGGCCGCTGTAGGCTGAACTGCCTTTGCGGTTGAAATCGCCTTCAAGGCCATGACCCACTGCCTCGTGCAACAACACGCCAGACCAGCCCGAGCCCAATACAACCGGCATCGTGCCCGCAGGTGCCGGCACCGCCTCGAGGTTAACCAGCGCCTGGCGCAATGCCTCACGCGCATAGCCCATGGCACGGTCGTCAGCCAGGAAGTAACGGTAGTCGGTACGCCCGCCGCCACCATGGCCACCGCGCTCGCGACGGCCATTTTGTTCAACGATCACACTGACGTTAAAACGCACCAGCGGGCGCACATCCGCCGCCAGCCCACCGTCGGTGGAGGCCACCAAAATGCGTTCCCACACTCCGGCCATACTGACCGTTACCTGCTGAATGCGCGGGTCGAGGGCTCGAGTGGCGGCATCGACACGCTTGAGTAGTTCAACTTTTTCGGCGCGGCTGATGACTTCCAGCGGGTTGTCCGGTGCATAGAGTTGGGCAACGTCTTGAGTGGTAAACGCCTGAACCGTACCGTTCTGCCCCGCGCGCGAAATGGAACGGGCGGCACGGGCGGCAAGCCCCAAGGCTTCCAACGTAATGGCATTACTGTAGGCAAAACCGGTTTTTTCGCCGGACTGGGCACGCACGCCCACCCCTTGATCAAGGTTGAAACTGCCTTCTTTGACAATGCCGTCTTCCAGCGACCACGACTCAGAAATCTGGCCCTGAAAGTACAAGTCAGCCGCATCAATCCCCGGCCCGGCCAAATCACCCAGAACCGCTTGCAGACTGTCTATGGTGACACCGCCGGGTGCCAACAGGTGTTCGCTGACTGAGGTCAACAAGTCGCTCATATTCACTCCATTCTGGTGCCTGCTTCAGCCGCTTTGAGGGCCGAACCCAAGAACCTTGATTAGCCTTGCGTAGCAGGCCGCTGTGCGCCCTGCGAAAAAAATCGCCGATGATTAACCACCGGCATACGAGACCTGATGTCCGCTTGTTCAACCCGGTCACGACGAGCCAGCAATACACCTTCACCCTGTGCCTGTTGGGCCAGCACTCGCCCCCAAGGGTCAATAATCGCCGCATGCCCGTAGGTTTCGCGCGGGCCGGGATGAATCCCGCCTTGGGCGGCGGCCAACAGGTAACACTGGGTTTCGATGGCCCTGGCACGAATCAGGATGTCCCAATGCGCTGCACCGGTCACGGCAGTAAACGCCGACGGAGCCGTGATCAACTCAGCGCCGGCAGCGCGCAATTCGCTGTACAACTCGGGAAAGCGCAAGTCATAACACACGGTCAGGCCCAACCGGCCGACAGGCGTGTCAGCCACCACCACACGGTTACCGGGCGCGTAGTCATCAGACTCGCGATAACGGCCACGGTTGTCAGACACATCCACATCAAACAAATGCAGTTTGTCGTACCGCGCGGCTTGCTCACCGTGTGCATTGATCAGCAATGAACAGGCATTGACCTTGGCGTGAGGCTGGCCTTCCGGCGGCAACGGCAAGGTGCCTGCCACTATCCATAAGTTGAGGTCGCGAGCCGCCTGTTTCAACCAGGGCAGGATCGGGCCTTCGCCCAATGCCTCGGCCCGACCAATATCCGCGATATCGCGCCGTCCCATGGCGGCGAAATTTTCAGGCAACACAGCCAGTTGAGCCCCCCCTTCGGCGGCCTCTTCCAACAGACGGCGGGCCTGCGCCAGATTGGCCAGTACTTCACTCTGGCTGACCATTTGAACCACGGCTAGCGACATGGCGAACTCCTCGAAAAACACAGGCCCATGCTACTCCTAGTTTTTCTCAAACGGTTTGTCGAAGGTGATTTTAGGGTCCGTCCACGGGCCTTGAATGCTGTACTGCACACTGGCCAGACGCGACACCTGGTCACCAATCAGTTTGTTAATGACAAACAGCGCCCCGCCGATAGCGGGTGCCCCGACCAGTAGCGCCGCAATGGGCAGGTTATTGGTGACGGGCAAGGTCACCAGCAGCTTCGCATTCACCTGATCGGTGACCATATTCAACGTGCCATTAAGCTCAAGGTTAGTAGACGGCCCTGTCATCAGGATCGGCCGGCTGGTGCTGTAAATACCATCACGGGCGATCAGAAAACCTTTGACCCGGTCGTAACTCAACCCCTTGCCAAAGAGGTCCGAGAAGTCCAGACGCAACCGGCGACCGATAGAGTTGAAGTTAAGCAGACCAAAAATCCTTACCACCTGAGCGCTGCCATCGACCTCCACGAACTGGCCCTTTTCCAATTCCGCATCAAGTGTGCCCGAGAAGCGATCAAGGCCAATCCAGGCAGGTGAGCCGGGCCAGCGCCCCTCAACATCCACGTGGAAACTCTCACTGGTCACACTGGGCGCAAAGCCCCAGTTCTTCAGCACATTGGCGAGGTTGGAGCCGCCAAGACGGCCTTTGAACCAACTGGACGTTGAGCCTGGCACCCCTTCCCATCCCCCCGACCCCGCCAGCAGCAAGCCCTTGAGCCCCAGGTCAAGCGTATTGAGTTGGATGCCACGAGGGGTCTGTCGAATTTTCAGCGACCAGGCCCCTAACAGGTCCGGCCCCAGGTAGAGCTTGCGAATCAGCATATCGAGCGCGGGCACCTTGCGAGGATCAACCGAGGCCAGCGGGTCCGGCGCATGCACATCAGTCACCGCTTTGGGATCGGGAGCAGGCAGGCGCAGGGTCTGCATCGTGACCACAATCGGTGCGTTGCGCGCGTCGGGCAGGGTCACGGTACCCACGGCCTGTTTACTGTCGATCTGCAGCCCCCATGTGGCGGCACTGCGCGCCATTTGCAGGCGTACTTGATCAAGTTGCGTGCCGAAGGCGACCAGTTTGCCGACTTTGAAGTCTGCACTGCTGAGCAATTGCTTGGCGCTGCCACCTGGGTCCTTGCCCGCATAACGCTCGACCAAAGCCTGCCACGGGGCAATATCCAGCTCGGACAACACACCTCGAATGCGTAAGCCCTTAGTGGCTGGCAACACCGGATCGCCCATGCCCAGGAACAGCTCGCCTCGACCAGCCTCCAAGTTGCCATCCGGTGCGGCGAAGGTCAGGTTGGCCAGGTCGCCGTAATCAAACCAGTAGCGACGCTCCTTGCCTTGCAGTGTCATGCGGAACACGCTGTCACGGCTTTCACTGATGGCCAGGCCAAACGGTGCAGGCAAGTCCACAGCCGCCCCTTTGAGGTTGGAACTGACACGCAATTGACTGTCCGCACCATCCAATGTGAGTTGCAATTGATAAGGCAAATCCCCTGACACAGGAATCGGCTGGTTGAACTTGAGCCATTGGGTCAACGCCTTGACCCCTACCTGCCCCCTGGCAACGACACGGGTACTCAACCTCCCGGGTTTGCCGTCGGCAAAAATCTGCGCTGTCACCGGGCGGTCAAAGGCCCGGGCACTAATGCCTTTGCCACTCAAGCCCTTGGCACTGTCAAAGCTGAAGTCGCCTTTGAGCTGCGTGAGCTCCAGTTCGGGTTCACTGAGTTTCAACCGCGCCTTGTCCGTCTTGAAGTCCACCCTGATTTTCGGCTCTTCGCCATGCTCCAGTGGAATATCAAGGTCTACGCGCCCCTTCAGCGAGCCTTCACCGCGCCACCCGGCGAAGGTTTCAGCCGTGCCGATGGGCGCGTCCTGAAGAATTTTCAGGCCATCGCCCAAGCCGCCATCAAAGTCACCGTCCAAAAACAGATGGCTGACCTTACCGCTTGGCACATGGGGAATATTGACTGCGACATTGCTCACCTGAGTGTCCAGCAACTGCCCTTTGCTGGCCATGATGCGCACACCGCTGTCTTCAATAAAAACATCGCCTGATACCTTGCGGGCATGCGGCCAACCGGGCTCAAAGGCCAGTTCGACATCATGCACCTTAAAGAAAAGGCTGATCGACCGTGCCGCATCCACCGCGTCGTGTTCGAGTGAGCCTTGGTACTGGAAGAAGCCGTGATCAACAGCGCCCTGGATAATGGCCGTTTTCAACCACTCGCTGAGCGCAGGGCTCAAGACGTCGGGCAAGTATTTGGCGGTAAAGCGGCCATCACCTTCTGCCAGGCCAACCCGCAGGTCCAGGTAGTCTTCCTGCGAGTGATCCATGTGGATGCGGATTAGAAAGTCCGCCGCAATTTTACCCTCTTCTCCCAACACGTTGATGTAGGGCGCAATCAAGGTGAAAGTGTTCTTGTCCAGCGTCCACTTGAGCAGAGCGTTGGCTTGCAGGTACTGCCAGGGTTTGGCGAAGATCGGGTCCAGGTGCAGCGAGAAGTCTTTGCTATCCAGGCGTAGTTCGCCCTTGCCCAGATCACCGCTGATCAAGCCGCTGACATTGCGCGCGGCGGGCGCGCCGTGGGTGGCATTGAATCCCACCTGGCGCAGGTTAGCGGCGAAGCTGAGCTTTTGGTCGTCAGTGGCACCCGGCCGATAGTCGACCACGACATTACGCAAGGTGCCCGTGACGCTGAGTTGGTCAACCACCTTGGCCACTTCAGCAGGTACCGGTGCCAATGAGTCCATCAACGGTGTCAGCGGCGTCAGGTCCAGCCGGTCGGCCTGCAAGTTCCAACGCTCCTGCACGGTATCGCTGGCAACAAACTGCTGCAGTTGCATACGGGTTTCCCAGCGGGTTTCCCCCAGGTTCATGGCCAGGGAATCAAGCACCACCCTGAACCCCTGCTCCTTGCGTTCAGCCCAAGCATGCAAGGCCAGGTTTTTAATCGACTCGGGTTTTCGATCCGCGTAGGCACCGCGCAGATCCGTGGCATTCACGCGAGCAACAGCGCGCTGCACCGTTCCGTGGGCCCAATCAAACCAGAACTCGCCACCCGCCTTGATGGTTGAAAGGTTCCAAGGGTGAATCAGCTCCGCTGGCAACCATTTGGCCCAATCGCTCTGAGGCAGGCTCAGGTAAGCCTTAAGCGAACCCTCACGCCAGTGGCTGGCCTGAATCTTTGCCTTAAGACTCACCGCCATGGGTTGGCCATCGGGCAAGGTCAACCGTGCATCAAGACGCTGATCGGTGGCACCGATGTCCAGCGTCAGGCCCACATAGGTCAGGGTAAAAGGGGGGTGATTGAACGGCTCAAGCGTGACCTGGCTATCGAGCAGCGACACACGGGCCACACGCTGCAACTGGTTGAGCAATTGCTCGGGGTCCAACGGCTGGTCGTCCTGCACCGGCACACCTTCGAGTGTCCAGTGGCCTTCCTTGTCCTGGCGCGCGCTCACTTGCAGCCCATTGAGTTGCACATGAGCGATGCGGATATCCCGGTTCAAAAGGCTGGCCCACACATCGGGCACTACTTTGACTTCGTCCAGGCGCAAAGCGCTGTTGCCCTCACCCACCATCACATCACGGGCAAGGAGCACAGGTGCCATGCCAGACCAGTGCCCCTCCAGGCTGCCAATCGTCAAGGGCATACCCAAAGCTTCGCGGGCCTTGGTCTGGACGTCGACGCGGTATTCAGCGATCAACGGGGTCAACTCTCGGCCCAGGCTCACATACAGTGCCAAGAGCACCAGCACCAGAGCACACGCCCCTAATCCCCAGCGGGTCAGCGCGGCAAAAAAGCGCGTCAAACGCTCCATGTCAGTTGGCCCCTTCAAAAATGATCGCAGGGGCCAGGCTCAACCCCTTATGAGTGCTGCACGACGCACGATACTTCAGAGCAGCACCACATCGTATTGTTCCTGCGAGTACATGGTTTCGACTTGAAAACGGATCGTGCGGCCAATAAACCCTTCCAGCTCCGCCACGTTGCCCGACTCTTCATCCAGCAAACGGTCAACCACTTTCTGATTCGCTAATACACGATAGCCAACGGCCTGATAGGCGCGGGCTTCCCGCAAGATTTCGCGGAAAATTTCGTAGCAAATGGTTTCCGGGGTTTTCAGCTTGCCCCGCCCCTGGCAGCAGACACAGGGCTCGCACAGCACTTGTTCCAGACTTTCGCGCGTACGCTTGCGGGTCATCTGAACCAGACCCAGCTCAGTGATGCCAATAATGTTGGTTTTCGCGTGGTCGCGCTCAAGTTGCTTTTCAAGCGTGCGCAGCACTTGGCGCTGGTGTTCTTCGTCTTCCATGTCGATGAAGTCGATAATGATAATCCCGCCAAGATTGCGCAGGCGCAATTGCCGGGCAATGGCCGTGGCGGCTTCGAGGTTGGTCTTGAAGATGGTCTCTTCGAGGTTGCGATGCCCCACAAACGCGCCCGTGTTGACGTCGATGGTGGTCATGGCTTCAGCCGGGTCCACCACCAGGTAACCACCCGACTTGAGCGGGACCTTACGGTCGAGCGCTTTCTGGATTTCATCTTCAACGCCATACAGGTCGAAAATGGGCCGCTCGCCCGGATAATGCTCAAGGCGATCCGCGATTTCCGGCATCAACTCGGCCACAAACTGCGTGGTTTTCTGGAAGGTTTCGCGCGAGTCTATGCGAATTTTCTCAATCTTCGGGCTGACCAAATCGCGCAAAGTGCGCAATGCCAAGCCCAAATCCTCATAGATCACCGTGGGCGCGCCGACTGTTTTAATCTGCAGCCCGATCTGATCCCACAAACGACGCAAGTAACGAATGTCCATCAGGATTTCATCTGCCCCGGCACCTTCAGCGGCCGTGCGCAGAATAAAACCACCGGCTTCCTTGATGCCCTCCTGGGCCACACAGTCACTGACCACTTGCTTGAGGCGGTCACGCTCGGCTTCGTCTTCGATTTTCAGCGAAATACCCACATGAGCGGTGTGCGGCATGTACACCAGGTAACGCGAAGGAATCGACAGTTGCGTGGTTAACCGCGCGCCTTTGGACCCGATGGGGTCTTTGGTGACTTGCACCACCAGGCTTTGGCCTTCGTGTACCAGCGCACTGATGCTTTCGACTGCCTGGCCTTCGCGCAGGGATATTTCAGAGGCATGAATAAAGGCCGCCCGATCCAGTCCGATATCGACAAAAGCCGCCTGCATGCCAGGCAAAACCCGCACGACCTTGCCTTTATAGATATTGCCCACAATGCCGCGGCGCTGGGTGCGCTCGACATGCACTTCCTGCAAAACACCGTTCTCTACCACCGCCACGCGCGATTCCATCGGCGTGATGTTGATCAGGATCTCTTCACTCATGGCTGGGTCTCGTTCAGGCGTCATCACATTAGTGCCACGTCTTGTAGGTGCGGCATTCAGCGCACGGTAAGGTTTTGCCAACAGGGTATGCCGAAATGCGCCAGCAGTTCTGCGGTTTCGCACACAGGGAGCCCCACAACAGCGGAATAGCTGCCGTTCAGCCCGGTCACAAAGACCGCTGCAAGGCCTTGAATCGCATAGCCGCCGGCTTTGTCCTGGGGCTCGCCGCTGGCCCAATACAGGCTGGCTTCCTGGATGCTGATGTTTCGAAATGTGACTTGAGTGCGTACTACACGGGTTTCACAGCCCGCGCAGGTCATCAGAGCGATAGCCGTCAACACCTCGTGCTGGCGGCCAGAGAGCGCCATGAGCATAGCCAGGGCGTCAGCCTCATCGACGGGTTTGCCGAGAATCTGCTCGTCCAGCACCACCGCCGTATCGGCACCCAACACACAAAACGCGTCAGTGGTAGATGAAGCCAAGAGTTGCGCGCGTCCCGCCTGTGCTTTTTCTCTCGCCAAGCGCTCGACATAAGCCACCGGCGATTCATCAGGAGAAGGGGTTTCATCAATGGCGGCACTGACAGTGCTGAAGGGCACGCCGATTTGAGTCAGTAACTCTCGCCGGCGCGGTGAGCCAGAAGCCAGGTAAAGCGAGGTCATCGAGACATCTCCTTGTCACAGTGCACAAACCAGGAAATGGCTCGCGATCCCATTAATTGATTTTGAAGCGCCGACGCAAGCCGCGCAGCCCGTAACTGACCCAAGGCCACAACAAGGCACTGACCAGCGCGGGCAATACCAGCGCAAGGGTCGGCTGGCGGTTACCGGTCAAGGCACTTAGCCACAGCTGAGCCAACTGCGCCAGACCGAAAATAACCAATATCACCAGGCTTTGCTGCCACATCGGAAACATCCGCAGACGCTGTTGAAGTGACAACACCAGAAATGTAATCAAGGTCAGGATCAGCGCGTTCTGCCCCAGCAACGTGCCATAGAGCACATCTTCAGCGAGCCCCAGGCACCAGGCCGTGACCATGCCCACCTTCTGCGGCAGGTACAGCGTCCAGAAGGCCAGCAGCAACGCCAGCCAAAGCGGGCGAAAGACCTCCATAAATTGCGGCATCGGTGAAATGCTCAACAACAGGCCGATGGCGAACGTCAGCCAGATTATCCAGCCATGACTGGAACGAGTACTCACCATTATTGCCTCTCCCGAGAAGTAGCCGGCGTGACAGCGGGCCGTTTGGCGGCAGGGGTGGGTGCGGCGGGTGCTGATAAAGGTGCAGCAGGAGCCGCGCCAGGTACGGCAACGGGTGCCGTCGCCTTGGGCACGGCCGGAACGATAGGGGATGCATCACCGCCCTGCTCGGCCTCTTGAGCCTTGGCCGCATCATTGGCCCGCTCTTCCGGCGTACGGCTGTCGCTGAACACCAGCAGCAAGTAGCGGCTGCGGTTCAAGGCCGCCGTCGGTACGGCACGGACGATGGCAAAGGGTTGCCCGGAGTCGTGAATCACTTCCTTGACGGTGGCGACCGGGTAGCCGGCCGGAAAGCGCTGGCCCAGCCCCGAACTGACCAGCAGGTCACCTTCCTTGATGTCCGCCGTGTCCGCCACATGGCGCAATTCCAGGCGCTCGGGGTTGCCGGTGCCGCTGGCAATTGCACGTAGCCCGTTACGATTCACTTGCACGGGAATACTGTGGGTAATATCCGTGAGCAATAACACCCGCGAGGTGTAGGGCATCAACTCAACCACTTGGCCCATCAGGCCACGGGCATCGAGTACCGGTTGGCCCAGCACCACACCGTCGCGCTCGCCTTTGTTGATAATAATGCGATGGGTGAAAGGGTTGGGGTCCATGCCGATCAACTCAGCCACTTCGACCTTTTCATTGACCAGCGCAGAGGAATTCAACAGCTCGCGCAGGCGAACGTTTTGCTCAGTCAAGGCAGCCAGTTTTTGCAGGCGGCCCTGCAGCAGCAGATTTTCGGTTTGAAGTTTCTCGTTTTCAGCCACCAACTCGGTGCGGCTGCCAAACTGACTGGTCACGCCCTGCAACAAACGCTGCGGCAGATCGGTGACCCAGTAGGTTTGCATCAGCACCAGCGACATTTGGCTGCGCACAGGCTTGAGCAACGTGAAACGGGCGTCCACTACCATCAGTGCGACCGACAACACGACCAACACCAAAAAGCGCACGCCCAATGAAGGGCCTTTAGAGAAGAGCGGTTTAATAGGCCGCTCCTCTTGGGCAAGTGATCATTGTATTCATACGGCTTCAACGCGGCCTGGATGAAGATTGACAGAAGATAAACGCCAAAAGGCAGCACTGCAAAGGGCTACCTTCTGGTGATAATCACAGGGCTGCACCTCGCGATCTTATTCGCTGGAGAGCAGGTCCATCGTGTGTTTATCCATCATTTCCAACGCACGGCCACCGCCACGCGCAACACAGGTCAATGGGTCTTCGGCCACGATCACCGGCAAGCCGGTTTCCTGGGCCAGCAGCTTGTCGAGGTCGCGCAACAGAGCGCCACCGCCGGTCAGCACCAGGCCGCGCTCGGCGATGTCCGAGGCGAGTTCAGGTGGCGACTGTTCCAGCGCACTTTTCACGGCCTGAACGATGGTTGCCAGCGACTCTTGCAGCGCTTCCAGCACTTCATTGGAGTTCAGGGTAAAGGCACGTGGAACACCTTCGGCCAGGTTACGCCCGCGCACATCGACTTCACGCACTTCACCGCCTGGGTAGGCCGTGCCGATCTCTTGCTTGATGCGCTCAGCCGTCGACTCACCGATAAGGCTGCCGTAGTTGCGGCGCACATAGGTGATGATCGCTTCGTCAAAACGGTCGCCGCCCACCCGGACGGATTCGGCGTAAACCACACCGTTCAGGGAGATCAATGCGATTTCGGTGGTACCACCACCAATATCGACTACCATCGAACCGCGCGCTTCCTCTACCGGCAGGCCTGCACCGATAGCCGCAGCCATGGGCTCCTCGATCAGGAACACTTCACGCGCACCGGCACCCAGTGCCGACTCACGAATGGCGCGACGCTCAACCTGAGTTGATTTGCAAGGCACGCAGATGAGAACCCGAGGGCTCGGCTGCAAAAAGCTGTTTTCGTGCACTTTGTTGATAAAGTACTGCAGCATCTTTTCGCAGACGCTGAAATCAGCAATAACTCCGTCCTTCATCGGACGAATGGCAGCAATGTTGCCCGGTGTGCGACCCAGCATGCGCTTGGCCTCGGTGCCAACGGCAACAACACTTTTCTGGTTACCGTGCGTCCGAATAGCCACAACCGATGGCTCATTCAGGACAATACCGCGCTCACGCACGTAAATAAGGGTGTTGGCAGTGCCCAGGTCGATAGAAAGATCACTGGAAAACATGCCACGCAGTTTCTTGAACATGGGAAAGGGACCCTAGGCAACGCGTGGGTAAAAAAGTGCGGCAAACTCTAACAACGACAGGGATTTTGGGCAAGGCACCAATATGTTAAATTGGCCGTTTTTCAGAGCACCAAGCCCCACAATCGCGGCCATATGACCGTAGAAATGCGGTAGTGTTCCGACAATCTAACACACGGATAGCATCCGTCCTGTTTTCCACTGGAGAATCCCATGGCGCTTGAACGCTCCGACGTGGAAAAAATCGCTCATTTGGCCCGTTTGGGTCTCAATGATGCCGATCTCCCACGCACCACCGAAGCCCTTAATAGCATTTTAGGGCTGATTGATCAGATGCAAGCGGTCGACACCCGCGATATCGAGCCTCTGGCCCACCCTCTGGAAGCCAGCCAGCGCCTGCGTGCAGACGTCGTGACTGAAAGCAATCATCGCGAGGCGTATCAGTCCATCGCACCAGCGGTCGAAAACGGCCTCTATCTGGTTCCGAAAGTCATCGAGTAAAGGGAAAGAGCCTGCATGCATCAATTGACTCTGGCCGAGATCGCTCGCGGACTCGCCGATAAAAAGTTCTCCTCCGAGGAGCTGACCAAAACCCTGCTGGCGCGCATCGCGCAGTTGGACCCTCAGCTCAACAGTTTTATCACCCTCACCGAAGACCTTGCTCTGGAGCAGGCCAAGGCCGCCGACGCACGCCGTGCCAACGGTGAAAGTGGAGCCTTGCTGGGTGCACCAATCGGTCACAAAGACCTGTTCTGCACCGTGGGCGTACGCACCAGCTGCGGCTCGAAGATGCTCGACAACTTCAAGGCCCCTTACGACGCCACTGTCGTGTCGAAACTGGCGGCTGCGGGCGCTGTCAGCCTGGGCAAGACCAACATGGACGAATTCGCCATGGGCTCGGCCAATGAGTCGAGCTACTACGGGCCGGTTAAAAACCCGTGGAACCTTGAGCATGTGCCTGGCGGTTCGTCGGGTGGCTCGGCCGCCGCTGTTGCCGCACGCTTGCTACCGGCTGCCACCGGCACCGACACCGGCGGTTCGATCCGCCAGCCGGCTGCGCTGACCAACCTTACCGGCCTGAAACCGACCTACGGTCGTGTATCGCGCTGGGGCATGATCGCGTACGCCTCCAGCCTCGATCAGGGCGGCCCGCTGGCACGCACCGCCGAAGACTGCGCCATTCTACTCCAGGGCATGGCTGGCTTCGATCCGCAGGACTCCACCAGCATTGACGAACCTGTGCCGGACTACAGCGCCAACCTTAATGGTTCGCTGCAAGGCCTGCGTATCGGTGTGCCGGCCGAGTTCTTCAGTGACGGGCTCGACCCGCGCATTGCCGAACTGATTCACGCCAGCATCAAAGCGCTGGAAAAGCTCGGTGCCGTGATCAAGCCCATCAGCCTGCCTAACATGCAGCACGCCATTCCTGCGTACTACGTGATCGCGCCCGCCGAAGCGTCTTCCAACCTGTCGCGTTTTGATGGCGTGCGTTTCGGCCATCGCTGCGAAGACCCGAAAGACCTCACCGACCTGTACAAGCGTTCACGCGCCGAAGGCTTTGGCCCGGAAGTACAACGCCGGATCCTGGTCGGGGCCTACGCCCTGTCGGCGGGTTACTACGACGCTTACTACCTGCAAGCGCAAAAAATCCGTCGCCTGATCAAAAACGACTTCGTAAGTGCCTTCAAGGAAGTCGACATCATCCTCGGCCCGACCACGCCTAACCCGGCCTGGAAAATCGGCGCTAAAAACAGCGATCCGGTTTCCGCTTACCTGGAAGACGTGTATACCATCACCGCCAACCTGGCGGGCCTGCCGGGCTTGTCGATGCCTGCCGGTTTTGTCGACGGCCTGCCCGTTGGCGTGCAGTTGCTTGCACCCTACTTCCAGGAAAGTCGCTTGCTCAACGTCGCGCACCAGTATCAGTTGCACACTGACTGGCACACGCGCACACCTGCCGGCTTCTGAGGAGAAACATATGCAATGGGAAGTTGTGATCGGGCTGGAAATTCACTCCCAGCTCGCCACTCAATCGAAGATTTTCTCCGGTAGCGCGACGACGTTTGGTGCTGAGCCGAACACCCAGGCCAGTCTCGTTGACTTGGGCATGCCGGGTGTTTTGCCAGTACTGAACCAGGAAGCGGTGCGCATGGCCGTGATGTTTGGCCTGGCCGTTGACGCCGAAATCGGCCAGCACAGCGTGTTCGCACGCAAAAACTATTTCTACCCGGACCTGCCGAAGGGTTACCAGATCAGCCAAATGGAGTTGCCGATCGTTGGCAAGGGCCATCTGGACATCACGCTGGAAGACGGCACCGTCAAACGTGTCGGCATTACCCGCGCCCACCTGGAAGAAGATGCGGGCAAAAGCCTGCATGAAGACTTCAGCGGAGCCACTGGCATCGACCTGAACCGCGCCGGTACGCCGCTGCTGGAAATCGTCTCCGAACCGGACATGCGCAGCGCCAAAGAAGCCGTTGCCTACGTGAAGGCGATGCACGCGCTGGTGCGCTACCTGGGTATTTGCGACGGCAACATGGCTGAAGGTTCGCTGCGTTGCGACTGTAACGTGTCGGTGCGCCCGGTCGGCCAGGCCGAGTTCGGCACACGCTGCGAGATCAAGAACGTCAACTCGTTCCGCTTTATCGAGAAGGCGATCAACAGTGAAGTCCAACGCCAGATCGAACTGATCGAAGACGGCGGCAAGGTCATCCAGCAAACGCGCCTGTACGACCCGAACAAAGATGAAACCCGCGCCATGCGCAGCAAGGAAGAAGCCAACGACTACCGTTACTTCCCAGACCCGGACCTGCTGCCGGTGGTGATCGAAGATTCGTTTATCGAAGACGTTCGCGCCACCCTGCCGGAACTGCCACCGCAAAAACGCGAGCGCTTCCAGTCGCAGTTCGGCCTGTCGGCCTACGACGCCAGCGTACTGGCCTCGAGCCGTGAGCAAGCCGACTACTTCGAAAAAGTCGTGAGCATCAGCGGCGACGCCAAACTGGCGGCCAACTGGGTCATGGTTGAATTGGGCAGCCTGCTCAACAAGCAAGGCCTGGACATCGACCAGTCGCCCGTCAGCGCCGAATTGCTCGGTGGGATGTTGCTGCGAATCAAGGACAACACCATCTCCGGCAAAATCGCCAAGGTCGTGTTTGAAGCCATGGCCAATGGCGAAGGCACTGCCGATGACGTCATCGACAAGCAAGGCCTCAAGCAAGTGACCGACAGCGGTGCCATTGAAAAGGTGCTGGATGAAGTACTCGCGGCCAACGCCGAGCAAGTGGAGCAGTACCGCGCGGCAGACGAAGCCAAACGTGGCAAGATGTTCGGCTTCTTCGTAGGTCAGGCGATGAAAGCATCCAAAGGCAAAGCCAACCCGCAACAGGTCAACGAACTGCTGAAAAGCAAGCTCGAAGGCTAAATCGCACACTCACTGCAGGAGCGAGCTTGCTCTCGATCTTTTCAAGATCAAAAGATCGCGAGCACGCTCGCCCCTACAGGCAGGAGTGGCACACAAAGGATTTCCCCATGAAGCGGCTACTCGGCGCTTGCGCCTTGCTCGGCTTGCTCACTGGCTGTGCCAGCCATGACATCGACCCTCGCGGTTATGACAAAACCGGTATCGCCTCTTATTACGGCGCTCGACACCACGGTAAACGTACCGCCAGTGGCGAGCCCTTCGACCAGCACGCCCTTACCGCCGCCCACCGTAGCCTGCCTTTTGGCACACGGGTAAAGGTCACCAACCTCAGCAACGATAAATCCGTCGTGGTTCGCATCAACGATCGTGGCCCCCATACCGGCGGCAGGTTGATTGATCTTTCGCGCCAGGCCGCCCAGCAGTTGGATATGCTGCGCAGCGGCACCGCAAAAGTCCGGATCCAAGGCTTGAGCGATTAATCAAGGAGCCATCGAACTGTGGGGTTGAACGTCTTATCGCCGTGGAACTTGCTGCAACTGCTGGGCGGGCTCGTACTGCTGATCGCAGGGGCCGAACTGTTGGTGCGCGGTGCCGTGCGCATGGCCACTCACCTGAAAGTGCGCCCGCTGTTGATCGGCTTGACGGTCGTCGCCCTGGGCAGCAGCGCCCCTCAAATGACTGTCAGCCTGCAAGCGGCCTTCAATGGCACCCCGGACATTGCCGTTGGCAGCGTGATCGGCAGCAATATTTTCAACATCCTCGTCACCCTCGGGCTCTCGGCATTGATTATCCCCCTGCGCGTGTCGCGCCAACTCGTGCGTCTGGATATCCCTTTGATGATACTGGCCAGCGGCCTTGTGTTCGCACTGACGCTGGACAAGACGCTTGATCACCTCGACGGCGTGATTCTGCTGATCGGGCTAGTGATCTACCTGGGCCTGCTGCTGCGCCAGTCACGCCACAGCGGGCATCATCACGTCAGCTCCAATCTGCCTCCCGCGTCATGGCCCTATAACATCCTGTGGGTGCTCTGCGCGCTGGTCATGCTCGGGGTGGCTGGCCGGCTGTTGCTGGACGCGAGCCTGGAGATTGCCATGGAGTTGGGCCTGTCCGAGCGCATCATCGGTTTGACAATCATTGCCATCTGCACCTCACTCCCCCAACTGGCCACCTCCGTGATCGCCGCCTTTCGAGGCCAACGTGAAATTGCCGTGGGTAACGTGATTGGCAGTAACCTTTTCAACCTGCTGGCAGTGCTGGGCATTACCGCGTTGGTGGCCCCCCTGCCGCTGTCAGTGTCGCCCAACGCGCTGGCCTTCGACCTGCCGGTGATGCTGGGCGTAGCAGTGCTGTGCTTACCGGTGTTCTACGCCGGTTACCGCGTCACACGCCTGGAAGGTGTGTTGTTTCTAGGGCTGTACCTGGCTTACGGGCTGCATGTTGTATCGTTCACCACGGGCATGCCTCTGGCTGCCAAACTTGAACACTTGATGCTGTTTTATATCTTGCCCGCGCTGCTGGTGTTTGTGCTGTTCACTACTCTGCGTGCCTGGCACCGGCAGCACTGAGGTGTGGCGCGCTAAATCCAGCCGCCCCACTGCAGCACGAAAATCCCGATATTGGTGGTGATCGCCGCCATTAGGGTGGTGATGACGATAATCGATGCGGCTAACTCGTGATTGCCGTTGGCCGCCCTCGCCATGACATAGCTGGCCGCCGCTGTCGGGCTGGCAAAGTACAGAAACAACGTGCCCAACTCCGGCCCGCGAAAACCGTACAGCCACGCCCCCAGTGTCGTGATCAGCGGCAAGCTGACCATTTTGACCAGGCTCGCGCTCAGCGCCACACTGCCGCTTTTGCGCAGGCTCGCCAACGACAGCGTTCCACCGATACAGATCAGCGCCAGCGGCAACGTCATGGCAGCCAGGTATTCACCGGAAGCTTCCAGCCAGCCCGGTAGGCCGATCTTGAACACCGCAAACGGTACCGCACCCAGCACACTGATAATCAGCGGGTTCTTGAACACACTTTTGCAGATGCTCCACGGGTCGGACTTGATCACCGGGCTGTAGACCGCCAACACAATGGTCGACAGGGTGTTAAAGAGCAGAATCACCAACCCGGCGAGCACCGCTCCCAACGAAATACCGTAATCGCCATACATGCTGGCAGCCAGCGCCAGGCCGATCACGCCGTTATTGCCGCGAAACGCACCCTGCGTGTAGATCCCGCGGTCGTCACGAGGGCACCGCCAGATCGACCACCCCCATGCCAAAGCAAAACTGGCCAGTGTGGCGACCGTAAAGTAGCCAAGCACCTCGGGCTGCATCGCCGCCCGCAAATCCGCATGCAAAATACCCAGAAACAACAACGCGGGCATGGTGACGTTGAATACCAGCGCCGACGCCGTGTGGATAAAATTGTCATTGATCCAGCCAACGCGTTTAAGCACCACCCCCATAAAGAGCATGGCAAACACGGGCGCGGTAATCGCAAGGGTCTGAAGAAAGATTGCCAGCATGTCAGCACACCCGTAGCGTTCATGAGAGAGCCAAGACACGCCAGAGGCGGGTTTAGAAGCGAGCGGGTCTCGCTTCTAAACAGGCGTGATTACAGGCCTTTTACCGCATAAATGCCAGCAGCATTGCGCCAGTAACCCTTGTAATCCATACCGTAACCAAACACGTAACGGTCCACGCACGGCAGCCCCGTGTAGTGGGCTTTCAAGTCCGGGCTGGCTTTGCGGTCATGGTCCTTGTCAATCAGCACGGCGGTGTACACATTGCGTGCGCCTTCGTGCTGGCAGAAATCGACAATTGCACTCAGCGTATGGCCTTCATCGAGGATGTCATCGATGATCAGCACGTCCCGATCGATAAAGGACACTTCCGGCTTGGCTTTCCAGAACAGGTCACCGCCACTGGTCTGGTTGCGGTAGCGAGTGGCATGCAGGTAAGAAGACTCAAGCGGGAATTTCAGGTGCGTGAGCAGTTTGCCGGCAAAAATCAGGCCACCGTTCATGACGCAAAAAACCACTGGATTGGTCTCGGCCATAGCGGCCGTGATTTGCGCACCAACACGAGCAATGGCCTCTTCTACTTCAGCTTCGGTGTACAGGCAGTCAGCCTCTCGCATGACTTGACGGATATGCTCGAGATCAGCAGACATGACGCTCTCCAGGGGGGTTGTGCAAGAAAAGCGGGCAAAGGTACGCACCCGCATGGCTCAGATCAAGCATTTATGGACTAACGTGCAGTAATGTTCTGTAGGACATCACCCCGGATTAGATTAATCTAGGCCGCTTTTTTTGCCTGCCCAACCGGAGCTTTTACTATGCCCATCCGTGAGATCCGCCACCCGCTGATCCGTCACAAGCTCGGCCTGATGCGCCGCGCAGACATTAGCACGAAGAACTTCCGCGAACTCGCTCAGGAAGTCGGCGCGTTACTGACCTATGAAGCCACCAAAGACCTGACCCTTGAAACCTACGAAATAGCAGGCTGGTGCGGTACCGTTCAGGTCGAAAAAATCGCCGGTAAGAAAATTACCGTCGTACCGATTCTGCGTGCTGGCATCGGTATGCTCGAAGGCGTTCTGAGCCTGATCCCGGGCGCGAAAGTGAGCGCTGTCGGGGTTGCCCGCAACGAAGAAACCTTGCAGGCCCATACCTACCTGGAAAAACTGGTCCCGGAAATCAATGAGCGTCTGGCGATGATCATTGACCCGATGCTTGCCACGGGTTCGTCGATGGTCGCCACCATTGACCTGCTGAAAAAAGCGGGCTGCAAAGAAATTCGCGCCATGGTGTTGGTCGCCGCACCCGAAGGCATTGCCGCCGTTGAGGCCGCTCACCCGGACGTGACCATCTACACAGCCTCGATTGATGAACGTCTGAACGAACATGGCTACATCATCCCGGGCCTGGGCGATGCCGGCGACAAGATCTTCGGCACCAAGCAAAAGGACGCCTGACATGCAGGACGAGTTCAACGACCCGCTCTGGCGTCAGATCCTTTCTGGCGCGCAGATGCTCTTCGTGGCCTTCGGCGCGTTGGTGTTGATGCCTCTGATTACCGGCCTCGACCCTAACGTCGCCTTGTTCACGGCGGGTCTCGGGACTCTGCTGTTCCAGATCGTGACCCGGCGCCAGGTGCCGGTCTTTCTGGCATCGAGCTTTGCCTTTATCACGCCGATCATTCTTGCCAAGGATCAGTTCGGCCTGGCGGCAACGATGGGTGGCGTCATGGCGGCCGGGTTTGTGTACACCTTTCTCGGCTTCGCCGTGAAGATCAAAGGCACCGGTTTTATTGACCGCCTTTTACCCCCCGTGGTGATTGGCCCGGTGATTATCTCGATTGGCCTGGCGATGGCACCGATTGCCGCGCATATGGCAATGGGCCGCGCTGAAGATGGCACCGAACTGGTTCATTACCAGACGGCCATGATGATCTCGATGCCAGCCCTGCTGACCACCTTGATCGTCGCCGTGTTCGGCAAAGGCATTTTCCGCCTGGTACCGATCATTGCGGGCGTGCTGGTAGGTTTCGCGATGGCATTTTACTTTGGGGTGGTCGACACAGCCAAAATCGCGGCAGCCCCTTGGTTCGCACTGCCACACTTCACTGCGCCCGAGTTCAACTGGCAGGCGATTCTGTTTATTGTCCCCGTGGCGCTGGCACCGGCCATTGAACACATCGGTGGCGTGATTGCCGTGGGCAGTGTGACCGGTCGCGATTACCTGAAAAAACCCGGGTTACACCGCACGCTGGTCGGTGACGGCCTTGCCACCACCGCCGCCGGGATGCTCGGTGGCCCACCCAATACCACCTACGCTGAAGTGACTGGCGCGGTGATGCTGACCAAAAACTACAACCCGAAAATCATGACCTGGGCAGCGATCTTCGCGATCAGCCTGGCATTTGTCGGCAAGTTTGGTGCATTGCTGCAAAGCATTCCGGTACCGGTGATGGGCGGGATTTTGTGCCTGCTGTTCGGTTCAATTGCAGCGGTCGGGATGAACACCCTGATACGCCATCAAGTCGACCTGAGCGAAGCCCGCAACCTGGTGATCGTATCCGTAACGCTGGTCTTCGGTATCGGCGGCGTGCTGATCGGCACAGGCATGGGCCCGGAAGACTTCGGCCTCAAAGGCATCGCACTGTGCGCTATTGTGGCGATTGCACTGAACTTGATCTTGCCGGGCAATGACGGCTGGAAAAACAAGAAAGGTGATGAGCCGATTATCTAAATCGACCTGATCCTGCCTCTGTAGGAGCAGCCGGTCGACACTTGATTGCTCGTGATCTTTAAAAAATCGCGAGCAAGCTCGCTCCTACGCGCGCTTGATCTAAGGGCCCCTTAAATCACGCTGGGGTCACACAGGTTTTGCGCAGTGGCCAGGCCGATCGCGGCGGGCCCACGAAGCAAGGTCTGTAGGAACGAGCTTGCTCGTGATCTTTTGATCTTTAAAAGACCGCGAGCAATCGAGCGTCAACCGGCGGCTGTTACAACGCCAACGGTGCCCTTTCACAAATCGTATTCAACGCCGCCGCCCACTCCGGGTTGTCGTTGAGACACGGCACCAGCACCAGCTCCTCGCCTCCCGCCTCAATAAACTGCTCGCGCCCGCGATCACCGATCTCTTCCAGCGTTTCGATGCAATCGGCGACAAACGCCGGGCACATCACCAGAATTTTCTTTACACCCTCCTTGGCTAACGCATCCAGACGCGCCTCGGCGTAGGGTTCGATCCATTTCGCGCGACCCAGTCGGGACTGGAAGGCCACCGACCACTTCCCGTCAGGCAACCCCATACGCTGCGCAAACGCTTCGGCCGTACGCAGGCATTGCGCTCTGTAACACGTGGCCAGTACTTGAGGCGTAGCGTTCTGACAGCAGTCAGCATTCTTAAAGCAGTGATTCCCGGTCGGGTCGAGCTTATGCAAGTGGCGCTCGGGCAAACCGTGAAAGCTGAGCAACAGGTGATCGTAATCCTGCTCAAGGTGCGGCCTGGCGCTCTGTACCAAGGCTTCGAGGTATTCGGGTTGATCGTAAAACGGCTGAACGATCGAGAACTGAATGGGCAGTTTTTTAGCCTTGACCACACGCTTGGCTTCTTCAATGACCGTGGTCACGGTGCTGTCCGCAAACTGCGGGTACAGCGGGGCCAGGGTGACCTTTTGAATCCCTTGGGCCGCCAGGCGTGTGAGCATGGTTTCTATCGATGGCTCGCCATAGCGCATCGCCAGTTCCACAGGCCCCTGAACCCATTCCCGGGTCATCGCCTGCTGCAAACGGCGGCTCAGCACCACCAGCGGCGAGCCGTCCTCCCACCAGATCGAGGCATACGCATGGGCTGACTGTTCCGGGCGCTTGACCAAAATCAATGACACCAACAGACGCCGAACGGGCCACGGCAGGTCAATAACGTACGGGTCCATTAAAAACTGGTTCAAGTAGCTGCGAACATCCGCTACCGAGGTAGACGCCGGTGAACCCAGGTTAACCAGCAACAACGCGTGGTCGGTCATGCAACATCCTATTTCAGAGGCGTGTGGAAAGATCGTTGAGCGCCGCACGCAAATCAGTGAACTGAAAAGTGAAACCGGCAGCCAGCAGCCTCGCAGGCATCGCCCGCTGGCCACCCAGTAAAAGCTGTGACATTTCACCCAGGCCGGCGCGCAAAGCAAACGCCGGCAAGGGCATAAACGCAGGACGGTGCAGCACACGCCCCAATGTTTTAGCAAACTCGGCATTGCGCACCGGCTGGGGCGCGCACGCATTATAAGGACCCGTTGCAGCATTCTCATGCATAAGAAAATCAATCAGAGCAATGTGGTCATGGATGTGAATCCACGGCATCCATTGCCGACCATTCCCGATTGGCCCGCCCAATGCCAGCTTAAAGGGCAGCAACAACCGCGACAAAAAGCCGCCCTCAGACGCCAACACCAGCCCCGTGCGAATCAGCACCACGCGAATTCCCACCCCTTGGGCACGCTGCGCCGCCTCTTCCCACGCGATGCACAAGTGGCTGGCGAAATCGTCATTCACCGGCGGTGAATCTTCTGTGAGCTCACGCTCACCCCCATCGCCATACCAGCCGACAGCCGAGCCTGAAATCAGCACTGACGGTTTTTGCTCACGGCTTTCAAGCCAGGCCACCAGTGTTTCTGTCAGCGTAATCCGGCTACTCCACAGCAATAATTTGCGCTTACGCGTCCAGGGCCGGTCCGCAATAGGTGCGCCGGCCAGGTTGATGACAGCATCGACCGGCTCCTCGCCCAACGCTTCAAGCGTACCGATACCCCTGACCCCCACACCGCACACGTCAGCAACTCGTTCAGGACTGCGGCTCCACACACTCAGGCGGTGACCTTGTGCCAGCCAGTGACGGCAGAGTTGGCGGCCAATTAAACCGGTGCCGCCGGTCAGCAATATGTGCATGAGTGGGTCCTCGCTGGGAGTGTTATCGGTGGCCCTGGTCTATTTTTAACGAACGACTCAGTTTAATTGAGCCGTCGAGCATCTGAAGAATAGGCCAGACCGAGCCCCCTTGGCGCACTAAAACTTATACTAAAAAAAAACTTTGTACAGGAATTAGCTACGACGTAGTCTGTGCAAAAACGTTGAGGCCATTATGACAGTACCTATCGCGATCATCGGAGCCGGCATCGCCGGGCTTTCAGCCGCCCGAGCACTCAATTTGGCCGGGTATTCGGTAAAACTGTTTGACAAGAGCCGTGGCAGCGGCGGGCGCATGTCCAGCAAGCGCAGCGAAGCCGGCGCACTGGATTTGGGCGCGCAGTACTTTACGGCCCGCGACCGGCACTTTGTTGAAGAGGTCAAGCGATGGCAGGTCAACGGCTGGGTCGCTGAATGGGAGCCTCACCTCTACAACCACAAGGACGGGCATTTGACGCCTTCGCCGGACGAGCAGACCCGCTGGGTCGGCACCCCCCGCATGAGTTCAATTACCCGCGGCTTATTGGAACAACCCACGGCCGAGTTTTCGTGCCGGATCACTGACCTGATACAGGGTAAAAATCACTGGTTCCTGCAAGACACCGAAGGCAAGGATCACGGCCCCTTCAGCCATGTCATTGTCGCCACCCCCGCCCCTCAGGCAGTCCCTCTGCTGGCCAGCGCACCGAAACTGGCAAGCGCTGCCGCCAGCGTCAAAATGGAACCGACCTGGGCCGTCGCACTGGCCTTTGAAGCGGCCCTCAAGACCCCGATGGAGGGCTGCTTTGTACAAGACAGTCCATTGGACTGGCTAGCCCGTAATCGCAGCAAACCGGGGCGTGACACCTCACCCGACACCTGGGTGCTGCATGCCACCAGCACCTGGAGCAAACAAAACCTCGACTTGCCCAAACACGCCGTGATCGAGCAACTGCATGGCGCATTCGCCGAACTGATGCACTTCCCTACCCCCGCGCCGATTTTCAGCCTCGCACACCGCTGGCTTTACGCCCGCCCGGCCAGCGCCCACGACTGGGGAGCCTTGGCCGATGCCGATCTGGGGCTGTACGCGTGCGGTGACTGGTGCATGTCCGGTCGCGTCGAAGGCGCATGGCTGAGCGGTCAAGAAGCCGCCCGCCGGCTGATCGAACACCTTTCGTGACCTGCCATGCCAAAGTGAACCGAGAAGCCGCTCACCGATTACTTGTACAAGATATTTGACTTGTACAAGTACAGGCTTATGATGAACCCACGTTGTACATCAAACAAAAGATGTACAAGTTTATTGGGAGGTTCATCTTATGGCCTGCAACGCCTCAGTACACCACAAACCTAAAATCGCCATCAGCGCTTGCCTGATGGGCGCAGAAGTCCGTTTCAACGGTGGGCATAAAGAGTCGCGTTTGTGCAGCCAGGCCCTGAGTGAATATTTCGAGTTTGTACCGCTGTGCCCGGAAGTTGCTATCGGCCTAGGCATTCCTCGCCAGCCCATCCGATTAGTCGGCGACCCTGCCCACCCCCAAGCCGTGGGCAGTGTCGACAGCTCGCTGAATGTCAGCCAACCCCTGCAGGCTTACGGGGTAGAAATGGCGGCTGAGCACACTGACATTTGCGGCTACATCTTTATGCAAAAATCTCCGTCTTGCGGCCTTGAGCGGGTCAAGGTGTATCAGGACGGTGGCCGTCCGGCCGAACTGAGCGGGCGCGGGATTTATGCTCAAGCATTCTGCGCGGCACACCCTGACCTGCCGGTAGAAGAGGATGGACGACTGAATGACCCAGTACTGCGCGAGAACTTTTTGACTCGGGTTTACGCCTACAGCGCTTGGCAAGCCTTGCTCAAGGAAGGAGTCAGTCGCCGCTCAATCACAGAATTTCACGCCCGCTACAAGTATCAATTGATGGCCCATAGTCCAGCCCACTACAAATCGCTGGGGCACCTGCTGGGTAATCTGGGAAAAACCGACCCGACCCACATCGCCCCGCACTACTTCAGTGAACTGATGAAAGCGCTGAAAAAATGCGCGACACGCCGCACCCACAGCAATGTGCTGCAGCATTTAAGCGGCTACCTGAAACAAGCCATCGACACCGACGATAAACAGGAAATGCAGCAGTTGATTGGCCAGTACCAAAACGGCATTGTGCCGCTCGTAGTACCGATGACACTGCTTAAGCATCATTTCCGCCTACACCCCAACCCTTACATTGCGCGCCAGGTTTACCTGCAGCCGCATCCGGAAAAACTCAGCCTGCGTAACGCGATCTGAACCTGAGTAAAGAGCTTTAAATGACAAGTACTCCAGACCCGGACTACAACCAAGCACTGGCCCAAGGCTGGCTGCCCATTCGTGACGTCGCCCGTATCACAGGGGTCAACGCTGTGACACTGCGAGCCTGGGAGCGGCGCTATGGCCTGATCGTGCCTCACCGTACCGCCAAAGGTCACCGTCTGTTCTCGGAAGAACATGTACAGCGCATCCAGCAGATTCTGACCTGGCTCAATCGAGGCGTTTCGGTTAGCCAGATCAAGCCACTGCTCGACACCGCCGACACCACGCCGGAACCCGCAGGTAACGACTGGCAAACATGGCGTCATACCCTAAAGCAGGCGATCAGTGAGTTAAACGAGCGCCGGCTGGATGACAGTTTCAATCAGATCATGTCGCTTTACCCCACCCGCACCCTATGCGAACACCTGCTGATCCCGCTCTTGAATGAGTTGGAGCAACGCTGGCAAGGCCAATTTGGAGCCCAACTGGAGCGTGTGTTTTTTAACTCCTGGTTGCGCAGCAAGTTGGGCGCGCGCATTTACCACAACAATCGTTCACTCAGCGGTGCGCCGATCCTGTTGATCAATCACAGCGACCAGCCTTTCGAGGCGCACCTGTGGCTCACCGCCCTGTTAGTGAGCAGCAGCCACTGCCCGATTGAAGTGTTCGATGCGCCGCTGCCTAACGGTGAACTGGCCCTGGCTATCGAACGGCTCAAGGCACGTGCCGTGGTGCTCTATTCAAGCAAACCCATGAACCTGCACCTGTTCCCAAAACTGCTGGGGGGCATTGAATGCCCCATCGTGATTGCAGGCCCCGCCGTACAGATCCACCAAGCCGAACTGTCCGCCAGCGCATCGGCACTGCCCGGCTTGTTGCTTGCCCATGACCCGCTCCAGGCCCATCAACATCTCAGCCAGCTCAGGCTTTTCTAGCCCCAAGGAACTGATATGCAACTGATATGGTTGCGCAACGACTTGCGCCACTGCGACAACACCGCCCTTAGCGTAGCCGCGCAACGGGGTCCGGCCGTGGCCGTTTACCTGATAAGCCCTGAGCAATGGCTGATGCATAACGATGCACCGTGCAAGGTCGACTTTTGGCTACGCAACCTGCGCACCCTTAGCAATAGCTTGCAGCAACTGAATATCCCGCTGCTGATCCGCACTATTTCCACGTGGGACACAGCTCCCGGCGCACTTATTGAGCTGTGTCAGCAGCACGGCGTCCAGGCCGTTCATGTCAATGATGAGTACGGCATCAACGAAACCCGGCGCGACGAAGCCGTCGCCCAGGCGCTGGAGGCTCAAGGGATTGGCTTTCACCGCCACCTCGATCAGCTACTGTTTCAGCCAGGCAGCATCCTTACGCAATCAGGCTCCTACTTTCAGGTGTTCAGTCAGTTCCGCAAGATCTGCTACAACCGTCTGCACATGAGCCTGCCACACCGGGTTGCCAGCCCCTCGGCTCAGGCACCTGTGCCCATCACACCAGATACCATTCCCGAGTCTGTGGCAGGTTTCGCAACGCCCAGTGAAACCTTGCGAGCGCTGTGGCCTGCCGGCGAAGACGAGGCACGCCAGCGTCTGGCGAATTTTGCCGATGAGCGCATCCACTATTATCAGGACCAGCGCGATCTGCCCGCCCAGCCCGGCACCAGTCAGCTTTCAACCTACCTGGCAGCGGGCGTCATCTCTCCACGCCAATGCTTGCATGCCGCGCTGTCAGCCAATAACGGCGAATTTGAAAGCGGCAGCCCTGGCGTGTTCACCTGGGTGACCGAACTGCTCTGGCGCGAATTCTACAAACACATTTTGGTGGGGTACCCGCGTGTTTCGCGCCATCGCGCCTTCCGTGTCGAAACCGAATATTTGCCTTGGCGTAACGCCCCCGATGAGCTCAATGCCTGGAAAGAAGGCCGCACGGGCATCCCGATCATTGATGCAGCCATTCGCCAACTCCTCGAAACCGGCTGGATGCACAACCGCCTGCGAATGGTGGTTGCCATGTTCCTGACCAAAAACCTGCTGATTGATTGGCGCGAAGGCGAGCGCTTCTTTATGCAGCACCTGATTGATGGCGACTTGGCGGCCAACAACGGCGGTTGGCAATGGAGTTCCTCCACCGGAACCGACTCAGTGCCGTACTTCAGAATTTTCAACCCGTTAAGCCAGTCCGAACGCTTCGATCCCGAAGGCCGTTTTATCAAGCACTGGCTGCCTGCACTCGCCAACCTGAACAAAAAAGAAGTTCACAACCCCGCCTCTGCAGGGAGTTTGTTTGGCGTCGCGGACTACCCACCCCCAATCGTCGACCTGAAAAAAAGCCGCGAACGAGCGCTTAGCGCCTTCAAAAACCTGCCGTCGCGGCAATTACTGCACGTGGGCTGACAGACACCGGTCACCACAGTCACACCTGGGCGCTGCGCTGCCTTACACTGCGCGCCTATGACGAACATCCCGCTGACTGAAATAACCGAACCCGCCGTCACGTGCGCCACGTGTGCGGCGTGCTGCTGCCAATTGGAAGTGATGCTGATCACCGACACCGGGGTGCCCGAGCGCTTTATTGCCGAGGACGACTGGGGCGGTGAAGTGATGTTGCGCCTGGATGATGGCTGGTGCGCCGCGCTGGACCGCAACACCATGATGTGCACCATCTACGAAAAGCGGCCGCTGATTTGCCGCGAATTTGAGATGGGCGACGTGGAATGCCTCAACGAACGTCAAGGCATCGCAACAGCGTATCGCTGATCCCTCAGCAGCTTTATAACGGCATCGTGTAATGCACTGCGTAGCTTTCCACGCCGTCATTGGTGGACGATATTCCAGCGTTGGAATAATGCGTCGCGCGAATGCCGACCTCATGACCTCCCGGAAAACGCACACCAAAACCGATACGGTCTTCAAACTGGAAAGCCGTCCCCAACCGGTTGCGTTCAACTTCCGTGTGGGAAAACAACGCGACGCCGATCCCTGCTTCGACATAAGGCCTAATGGTTTCACCGGCAAACTCGTACACCAAAACCGGAGAGAACGACAAACTGCTACTGGCAGAGGATTTATCACCTTCCCAATACGTGTAAGCCCCGTCCCAATAACCGGTAAGACGCCCCACACTGCTTTGCAGCCAGCTTTTATCCCAATCGGACTTCAAACCGAGTCGATAGGTCATTGTCGATTCGCTGGTATGCCCCACCCCAAACTCTAGTCCTGCCGCTTGCGCCGTATAGCTGTGCCCCAGTGCCGCAGCTGCACAAGCCGCCCAAAAAAACAGTCGCTTCATCAGAAAATCCTTTTTTCATATGCCCAGATCATTGTTATGGACGTCATCAGGCAGGCAATGTGAAACCGGTGTCCGTTTTTTTTACAGATCGAAGCTTCGCACAACACCAGATTTATTCCACAGCACAGGTAGGATTTTTCTAAAATTATCAGGTGAGGCACTGGTCCAGAACTGTGTGTCACGGGGTGGCCCCGCCGCTAACACGTCACGTTCAGCCAGCAAGCGCTGGAGTTGGCGGGCCACGGCGGCACCGGTGTCGATCAGGATGATCGAGGGGGGAAGCATGTGTTGCAGAAGCGGTTTGAGGAAGGGGTAATGCGTGCAGCCCAGAATAATCGTGTCACACCCCGCGACCAGCAGCGGTTCCACATAGCCACGCAACAACGTATGTAGCGTGTGGCTGTGCAAGTCACCGGTTTCGATCAGTTCCACCAGCCCGGGACACGGCTGAGTGATCACCCGGACATCACTGGCAAACCGATCGAGCAAGGCTGCAAATTTGGCGCTTTGTAATGTCCCGGTGGTTGCCAGCACACCGACCACACCACTGCGAGTTGCCGCGGCGGCAGGTTTGACGGCGGGCTCCATGCCAACGATCGGCCAATCCGGGTAACGTTGGCGCAGATCTGCCACACCCGCCACGGTGGCCGTATTACAGGCCAGTACAAAAGCCTTGGCACCCTGGCGTTGAAAGAACTCAGCCATGACCGCGCAGCGCTCACGGATAAACGCGGGGCTTTTTTCGCCATAGGGAATATGCCCACAGTCGCCGACGTACAACAGTGACTCACGGGGCAGCAATTGGCTGATTTCCTCAAGCACCGACAAACCGCCAACGCCGGAGTCAAACACCCCAATGGGCGCGTCACTCATGGGCTGAACCGCACACGCGGCAGCCCGGGTCTCGCTTGACCCGCAGCTCGCGAAACCGCGTACCCAGCGCATCAATCAATAACAGGCGCCCCACCAGCGGCTCGCCAAAACCGGCGAGCAACTTGAGCGCCTCAAGGGCCTGCAGGCTGCCGACCACACCGACCAGCGGGCCAACCACACCGGCTTCACTGCAAGTCAGATCATCATCGCTGCCATGCCCGTATAAGCAGTGGTAGCAAGGGCTGGCCGGCTGACGAAAATCAAAGACTGACAACTGCCCCTCAAGCCGAATGGCTGCACCACTGATCAGCGGTATGCGCGCCGCAACGCAGGCCTGATTGATCGCTTCGCGGGTGCCGAAGTTGTCACAGCAATCAAGCACCAGATCGACGGCAGCAACAACCCCGCCCAGCGAATCCGCGTCCAGCGCCGAGCGATGGGCGACCAGCCGGACTTCTGGGTTAATCAGCCGCATGCGGCGCACGGCAGAATCGATTTTGCTCTCGCCGACGCTGGCCGTGTCATGGATGATCTGGCGCTGAAGATTGGTAAGGTCCACGGTATCGAAATCGGCCACATGAATCTCGCCCACGCCAGCGGCAGCCAGGTACATCGCCACCGGCGCACCCAGCCCGCCCAGACCAACGATCAGCACACGGCTGTTTTTCAACTTTAACTGACCGTCGATGTCGACCTGTTGCAACAGAATCTGTCGGCTATAGCGCAGCAGTTCCTGATCACTCAGCACGGCAGGCGTCCCAACGTAATGCGCTCGTGAAGGCCGAGGTCCTTGCGGCTTTCAACCTGTTCAAAACCCGCGCTCAGCAGTAAATCCTGCACAGCGGCAGCTTGGTCGTAGCCATGTTCAAGCATTAATTGGCCACCCGCTTTAAGGTGTTGCGGGGCGGCCGCAATGATCCACCGAATGTCATCCAACCCATCAACACCGGCGACCAACGCACTCTCAGGCTCAAAACGCACATCACCTTCGCTCAGGTGAATATCGTCGGCAGCAATATAAGGCGGGTTGCTGATAATCAAATCAAAACGCTGATTGCTCAGGGCGCTGAACCAGTAGCTATTGAGCACGGTGACGTTCTCAAGGCCCAGACGCTGGCAATTGCGTTCTGCCAGCGTCACAGCCTCCGGCACACGATCAACCGCAGTCACTTGCCAGACCGGCCGTTCACTGGCCAAGGCCAAGGCAATGGCTCCGCTGCCCGTACCCAAATCCAGCACACTGACCGGTGTCGCCGGCAGCAACTCCAGGGCCGTCTCAACCAACAACTCGGTATCCGGGCGCGGAATCAGGGTGTGCGGGGCCACTTCCAGGTCCAGGTTCCAGAACCCTTGTTGGCCCAAAATGTAGGCCACCGGTTCGCCGGAACGTCGACGCTGCAGGTAATGGTCGAACGTCAGCGCGGCTTCGCTGCTGACAATCTTCTCGGGCCATGTGTGCAGGTAGCTGCGCGATTTGCCCAAGGCAGCTGCCAACAAAAGCTCCGCATCCAGGCGCGCCGTGGGCGAGTCGGGCAATTGGGCTGCGCGTAACAAACTGGCAATGATGGTCATTTATTCACCCAAGGCAGTCAGCTGGTCAGCCTGATACTCCGCCAACAACGGCTCAATCACGGCTTCAACACCACCTGCCAGCACTTCATCCAATGAATACAAGGTGAGGTTGACGCGATGATCGGTCACTCGTCCTTGCGCAAAATTGTAGGTCCGTATGCGTTCGGAGCGATCCCCCGAGCCCACCAGCAATTTACGTTCGCTGGCAATCGCGTTCGCCGCAGCACTGGTTTGCTGATCATTCAATTTAGCCGAAAGCCAGGACATCGCTCTCGCCCGATTTTTATGCTGGGAACGCTCTTCCTGACACTCCACCACAATGCCCGTGGGCAAGTGCGTGATGCGAATCGCCGAATCCGTTTTGTTGACGTGCTGCCCACCCGCTCCCGAGGAACGGTAGGTATCAACCCGTAAATCCGCCGGATTGATTTCAATGGCTTCCTGCTCGTCCGGCTCAGGCAAGACCGCCACGGTGCACGCAGAAGTATGGATCCGCCCCTGGGATTCAGTGGCAGGAACGCGCTGTACGCGGTGTACGCCCGACTCGAACTTCAACTTGCCGTACACGTTATCGCCTTCAACGCGGGCGATGACTTCTTTAAAGCCACCGTGCTCACCGATGTTTTCCGACAGGATTTCGAGCCTCCAGCCACGGCGCTCCGCATAACGCGAGTACATGCGAAACAGGTCACCGGCAAAAATAGCCGCTTCATCGCCCCCCGTCCCCGCCCGAATTTCGAGGAAGACGTTTCGCCCGTCGTTGGGGTCCTTGGGCAACAGCATGCGTTGCAAGTCACCTTCGAGTTCGATCAGGCGATCTTTCGCCTCGCGAACCTCTTCCACCGCCATTTCACGCATGTCGGGGTCACTGTCCTTGAGCAGGGCTTGCGCGCCTTCAAGGTCAGCCTGAACCTTAAGCCATTGCCCATACGCCGCTACAATGGGCTCAACTTCGGCGTACTCCTTGGAGTACGCGCGGAATTTGGTTTGATCGGAAATGACTTCGCCATCGCCAAGCAATGCGGTCAGTTCTTCAAAACGGTCCTGGAGGATGTCCAGCTTATTAAGCAGTGACGCTTTCATTTACGATTTCTTATCCGCAGAGCTATCCGATGAGCCCTCACCGAGGGCAAAAAGTTCTTGGGCCATGGCCAGCGCATCGAGGCGGCCTTCGGCGGAAAGCTTTTTCAACTGCACACTGGGTGCGTGCAGCAATTTATTAGTCAAACCGCGAGCCAGTTGCACCAATACATCTTCAGGGTTGCTACCGTTGGCGAGCATACGTTGGGCCTTTTGCAACTCTTCGTCACGCAGGCGTTCGCTCTGTTGACGGTAGGCTTTAAGCACATCGACTGCCGCCAATTCACGCAAACGCACCATGAATTCTTCAGCGCCAATTGTCACCAGCTCTTCCGCAGCCTGAGCCGCGCCCTGGCGACTTTTGAGGTTTTCGGCCACCACTTCGTGCAGGTCGTCGACGGTATAAAGGTAAACGTCGTCCAGGTCGCCAACTTCCGGCTCGATATCCCGGGGAACAGCGATATCCACCATGAAAATGGGTTTGTGCTTGCGCAGCTTCAGGGCACTCTCGACCGCCCCCTTGCCCAAAATTGGCAACTGACTGGCCGTCGAGCTGATGACGATATCGCTGTGCACCAGTTCCTGCGGGATGTCCGACAACAACACGGCGTGCGCACCAAACTCTTCGGCCAAAATGCTCGCGCGCTCCAAGGTCCGATTGGCAACCACAATGCGCTTGACGCCCAAGTCATGCAGATGACGGGCAACCAGGGTAATGGTCTCACCCGCACCGATCAGCAGCGCCTGGCTGCGCTGCAAGTCACTGAAAATCTGCTTGGCCAGGCTCACGGCCGCAAAGGCCACCGACACCGGGTTCTCACCGATTGCCGTGTCGGTGCGCACCTGCTTGGCCGAGTTGAACGTGGCCTGAAACAAACGACCCAACAACGGCCCGACCGTGCCCGCCTCACGCGCCACGGCGTAGGCCGACTTCATCTGGCCGAGGATTTGCGGCTCGCCCAATACCAGCGAATCCAGCCCCGCGGCCACACGCATCATGTGACGAACGGCAGCGTCATCGGCATGGATATAGGCACACGCGCGCAACTCATCGAGGCTAAGGCTGTGGTAATCAGCGAGCCATTTCAGCACATCGTCAGCCGAAAGGTGATCCTGTTCGACGTACAGTTCGCTGCGATTACAGGTGGAGAGGATCGCAGCTTCGCGGCTGTCGGTGAGGCGGCAGAGCTGCTGCAAGGCCTCAACCAACTGCTCTGGAGTAAAAGCCACGCGCTCGCGGACGTCTACTGAGGCAGTCTTGTGGTTAATACCAAGTGCGAGGAAGGCCATTCAAAATCGCTGATGATGACGGGAAGCCGGCAATTGTCCTACTTCGACCGGGTGAGAACAACCATTGCTGACTATTGTCTCTATAGTTAACCCCAGTTATCCCACTTCGGCTGGCTCTGATATCGATAGTCGCACCTGCTAGGGTTTGCGCTGTCGCATGTGTCATGATGCCCCGACCGCAGGTAAGTCGCCCTTCTCTTATATGAATAGATCCTCCGCGTTGCTCCTCGCCCTCGTCGTCCTCAGTGGTTGCCAGCACCTGGCCCCCACGTCGCCGGATGATTCATCGGCCTCTGAAGACGTCTCATCCGTCCCGCAAACACCAACGGTTTATGGCTCATTCAGCCAAGACACGCTCTTTAGCCTGTTGAGCGCCGAACTGGCCGGCCAGCGCAATCGCCTGGATATCGCGCTGGACAACTACGTGACCCAAGCGATCAATACGCAGGATCCGGGCATTGCCGAGCGCGCCTTTCGTATCGCCGAATACTTGGGGGCCGACCAGGCCGCGCTGGACACATCGCTGATCTGGGCCAAAAACGCTCCAGACGAGCTTGATGCGCAACGCTCAGCAGCGATCCAACTGGCCCGCAATGGCCGTTACGACGATGCCATGATCTACATGGAAAAAGTCTTGCAAGCCAAGGGTGATACCCACTTTGACTTCCTCGCCTTGTCGGCGATCGAGACGGACGCTGACACTCGCACCGGCCTGCAAAAAAACTTCGATCGCCTGCTGGTCAAGCACCCGGGCAACGATCAGTTGATTTTCGGCAAGGCGCTGTTGATGCAACAGGACGGCGACGCTGAAGGCGCACTCAAACTGCTGGAGAAGAACCCGCCCCATGATGGCGAAGTAGCACCCGTACTGCTTCGGGCGCGCTTGCTGCAAAGCCTTGATCGCGGCAATGAAGCCCTGCCATTACTGAAGAAAAGCATTCGCCAATACCCTGACGACAAACGGCTTGGGTTGACCTATGCACGCACGCTGATCGAACAGAACCGCATGGCCGAGGCAAAAGTGCAATTCGCCAGCCTGGTCCAGCAATACCCGGAAGATGACGAACTGCGGTTCTCCCTGGCACTGGTCTGCCTCGACGGCAAGGCATGGGACGAGGCCGAAGGCTACTTGAATGAACTGATTGAACGCGACAGCCACGTTGACTCAGCGCACTTGAATCTGGGGCGCATCGCCGAAGAGCGCAATGACCCTCAGGGAGCCTTGATCGAATACGCCCTCGTGGGTCCTGGCAATGACTATTTGCCTGCTCAACTGCGCCAAGCTGACATTCTGATCAACCACGGCCGGGGCGCTGAAGCGTCGAAAAAACTGGAAGCGGCGCGAGATGCACAGCCTGACTACGCCATTCAGTTGTACTTGATCGAAGCTGAAACCCTGGCCGCGAACAATCAGACCGATCGCGCATGGAGCGTCCTGCAGCAAGCACTGAAACAATACCCCGATGATCTGAACCTGCTGTATTCGCGCGCCATGTTGGCCGAGAAACGTAACGACCTCGATCAAATGGAGCGTGATTTGCGCGCCATCATCCAGCGCGAGCCGGACAATGCGATGGCCTTGAATGCCTTGGGCTACACACTGGCGGACCGAACCACCCGCTACGCTGAAGCCAATGTACTGATCCAGCAGGCTTACGACCTGAACCCACAAGATCCCGCCGTGCTCGACAGCCTGGGGTGGGTGAATTTCCGCCTTGGCAACCTCGATGAAGCCGAACGCCTTCTGCGCCAGGCGCTGGACCGCTTCCCGGATGAAGAAGTGGCCGCTCACCTGGGTGAAGTCCTGTGGGCCAATGGCAAGCAGCGTGAAGCCAAACAAGTCTGGGCCAGATTCCTTAAAGAAAACCCCGACAGCCCACTTCTGCGCAAGACCGTTTTGCGCCTGACCGGATCCGAGACTCTTTAAATCATGCTTTTTCGCCCCTTGCGTCACTTTATCGCCTTCAGCCTGATCGCTCTGCTCGCCGGTTGTGCGGGCTTTGGTGCTCGAGAATCGGTCGAAGGCCACGGCAGCCAAGCCTTGTGGTCGCAACACAAACAGCAACTGAGCCAACTCGACGGCTGGCAAATAAACGGCAAAGTAGGCATTCGAGCCCCTAAAGACTCAGGGAGCGCCACGCTGTTCTGGTTACAGCGCCAGGATTATTACGATATTCGCCTCTCGGGCCCGCTGGGGCGCGGGGCCGCCCGCCTGACCGGCCGGCCGGGAAACGTCAGCCTTGAAATTGCCAACCAGGGCCGCTATGAAGCGCAGAGCCCCGAAGAGCTGCTGGGCGAGCAACTGGGCTGGCGCTTGCCGGTTTCTCACCTGGTCTGGTGGGTTCGCGGCCTGCCCGCGCCAGGCAGCAAAAGCCGGGTGACACTCAATGCCGACAGCCGTTTGGCCAGCCTGGAGCAGGACGGTTGGAACATTGAATACTTAAGTTACGTTGAGCAAAACGGCTTTTGGCTGCCCGAGCGAATCAAACTGCACGGCGCGGACCTGGACGTGACACTCGTCGTAAAAGATTGGCAACCCCGTCAGTTGGGACAATGACATGCAAAAAGATGCACTGGTGCTGCCCTCCCCGGCAAAATTGAATTTGATGCTGCACATCTTGGGCCGTCGCGAAGATGGTTATCACGAACTGCAAACCTTGTTTCAATTTCTCGACTACGGCGATGAAATGACGTTTTCGCTACGTGATGACGGAAAAATATGTCTTCACACGCCCTTTGCGGGCGTGCCCCACGATCAAAACCTGATCGTTAAGGCGGCAAAAAAACTCCAGGCCGAGTCAGGCTGCACACGGGGTATCGATATCCAGATCAAAAAGATCTTGCCCATGGGCGGCGGAATCGGGGGCGGCAGTTCAAACGCGGCCACCACCTTGCTGGGGCTTAATCACCTTTGGCAATTGGACTGGAACGAAGATCGCCTTGCGCAGTTGGGCCTGAGCCTGGGTGCCGACGTTCCGGTTTTTGTCCGCGGCCGCGCCGCTTTCGCCGAGGGCGTGGGCGAAATCCTGTCCCCTGAATTCCCTGAAGAACCTTGGTACGTGGTTCTTGTTCCGCAAGTCGCTGTAAGTACAGCAGAAATATTTTCGCATCCTTTGTTGACACGCAACTCTTTGCCCATTAAAGTGCGCCCCGTTCCCAAGGGAAACAGCCGAAACGACTGCGAAGCAGTAGTAACGGAGCTTTACCCAGAGGTACGTAAAGCTTTGAATTTGCTAGGTAAATACACTGAAGCAAAGTTGACTGGAACTGGAAGTTGTATATTTGGGGCCTTCCCAAACGAAGCAAGTGCTGATAAAGTGCTGCACCTTCTGACAGAGACCCTTACAGGGTTTGTAGCCAAAGGCAGTAACATTTCGATGTTGCACCGAAAGCTAAATCTCCTGAAGAAGGAAACGGGTACACGGTACTCGTAGCAACAGATACAGGGGCGTCGCCAAGCGGTAAGGCAGCAGGTTTTGATCCTGCCATGCGTTGGTTCGAATCCAGCCGCCCCTGCCATTTCTTATACTCATCCAGGTTACCCTCAGCCTTCAGGTACTGCGCGTGTCCAAGA
>NZ_JASLGE010000021.1 GCF_030150285.1 Pseudomonas sp.
TGGTCCGTGCCTTTGTCAGTAATGGCAGGCAGGGCATTAATTACCATCGCGGCGTCTGGCACCACCCGGTGCTGACGATCGAAAAGCGGGATGACTTCCTGGTGGTTGATCGCAGTGGCACTGGCAATAACTGCGATGAGCATTTCTTTACAGAGGATGAGTGTCTCCTCCTCGCCCCCCACCAATAAGAGAAGGCCCTAACGCTCGACAAAGAGCGACGGGCAGAGGTAAAGACTGTGCAAGCACATCTGATGGAATGGCTGAATCTGGGCGTGCGCTGGATTCATATGATTACCGGTGTGGCCTGGATTGGCGCATCGTTCTACTTTGTCTGGCTGGAAAACAACCTGAACCGGGCCAACCCCAAGAACGGCCTGGCGGGCGATTTGTGGGCCATTCACGGTGGCGGAATTTACCACCTCGAAAAGTACAAGCTGGCCCCGCCGACCATGCCGGACAACCTGCACTGGTTTAAATGGGAAGCCTATTTCACCTGGATGTCAGGCATCGCCCTGCTCTGCCTGGTGTTTTACTTCAACCCCGCGCTGTACCTGATTGCTCCCGGCAGCAGCCTGAGCGGGCCTGAAGCGGTGACCATCGGTATCGGTTCACTGATTGCCGGGTGGTTTGTGTATGACCTCCTGTGTGACTCCGCTCTGGGCAAACGCCCGGCGCTGCTGGGCTTTATTCTGTTTTTGCTGCTCGTCGCAGCGGCTTACGGCCTGAGTAAGGTGTTCAGCGGGCGCGGCGCGTACCTGCATGTGGGGGCCATCATTGGCACCATCATGGTTGGCAACGTGTTCCGCATCATCATGCCGGCGCAACGGGCACTGGTCGCAGCCATCAAGGAAGGCCGCAGCCCCGATCCGGCACTGCCGGCAAAAGGCTTGCTGCGTTCACGTCACAACAACTATTTCACCTTGCCCGTGCTGTTCATCATGATCAGCAACCACTTTCCGAGCACCTACGGCAGCCAGTACAACTGGCTGATTTTGGCCGGGATCGCGGTCATGGCGGTGCTGGTGCGCCACTACTTCAACACCCGTCACGACAGCCATAAATATGCCTGGACCCTTCCGGTCGCGGCATTGGGCATGGTCTGCCTGGCCTATGTCACGGGGCCAAAGCCGGCCGCCACCGCCCCTGAAACCGCCAACGTTATCCAGTACCAGCCACTGCCTGAAACCGCGCTGGGCGGCGTCAGGGCAGAAGATGCCCCGCCACCTGCGCCAGCCGCTGACGCTGCGCTAGCGGCCAGCATCGATTTTGAAAAGGTCCATTCGGTGATCCAGGAACGCTGCACGGTCTGTCATTCCGCCACGCCATCCAGCCCGCTGTTCAGTGCAGCGCCCGCCGGCGTGATGCTCGACACCGCCGAGCAGATCCAATTAATGGCTCCGCGCATTCAAGCTCAAGCCGTCGTCACCCCCATCATGCCGCTGGGCAACATCACTCAAATGACCCAGCAAGAACGCGACCTCGTAGGTGCCTGGATTAATGCAGGAGCCCAGACCCACTGACCTACAACCGCTTTGCAGCCGCTACCGGAGGCTGCGACCGCCCTGGTCAAGGGTGCCCGGTTCGATGCGTCAAGCTGTCTGTCGAACCCGTCGCAGCCTCCGGTAGCGGCTACAAAATCACACCACTAGTTGACAACAATAAAAATGACCGAGGTGTAGCATGTCCGATTTAACCGATCCGCGCATACCCGCCGTGACCGCGTCACCGCCCATACAGCGGTTACCGTTGTTGCAATTGATTCTGGTCGGTTTGCAGCACGTGCTGCTGATGTATGGCGGAGCAGTTGCCGTGCCGCTGATCATCGGGCAGGCCGCCGGCCTCAGTCGTGAAGAGATTGCGTTTTTGATCAACGCCGACCTGCTGGTGGCCGGTATCGCAACCATCGTGCAATCGATGGGTATCGGCCCCATGGGCATCCGCATGCCGGTCATGATGGGGGCCAGTTTCGCCGCCGTGGGCAGCATGGTGGCGATGGCGGGTATGCCGGGAATCGGCATGACCGGTATCTTTGGTGCCACCATTGCCGCCGGGTTCTTCGGCATGATCATTGCCCCGTTTATGTCCAAGGTGGTGCGTTTCTTCCCGCCGCTGGTCACCGGTACCGTGATCACGTCCATCGGTTTGTCGCTGTTTCCCGTGGCGGTAAACTGGGCGGGTGGCGGCAGTACCGCCGCGCAATTCGGTTCACCCATCTACCTGTTCATTGCGGCCCTGGTGCTGGCCTGCATCCTGTTGATCAACCGTTTTATGCACGGCTTCTGGGTCAATATTTCGGTATTGATCGGCATGGCCGCAGGCTATGTGCTGTCGGGCGCAATCGGCATGGTTAACCTCGCCGGTATCGAACAGGCCCCGTGGTTTCAAGTGGTCACGCCGCTGCACTTCGGCATGCCCGAGTTCCATCTGGCCCCGATTCTTTCGATGTGCCTGGTGGTGGTGATCATCTTCGTCGAGTCCACCGGGATGTTCCTGGCACTGGGTAAAATCACCGGCCAGGACGTGACCCCGCGCATGTTGCGCCGCGGTTTGCTGTGCGATGCCGGGGCATCCTTTCTGGCAGGCTTTTTCAACACCTTCACCCACTCCTCGTTCGCGCAGAACATTGGCCTGGTGCAAATGACCGGCGTGCGGTGCCGCTCGGTGACGATCATGGCGGGGGTGTTTCTGATCACCTTGAGCCTGCTGCCCAAGGCGGCGTTTCTGGTGGCTTCGATACCGCCGGCGGTGCTGGGTGGCGCGGCCATTGCCATGTTCGGCATGGTGGCCGCTACCGGCATCAAAATCCTCCAGGAAGCGGACATTGCTGACCGTCGCAACCAACTGCTGGTGGCCGTGAGCATCGGCATGGGCCTGATCCCGGTGGTACGCCCGGAGTTCTTTGCGCACCTGCCGCTGTGGATGGGTCCCATTACCCACAGCGGCATCGCCATGGCTGCCGTCAGTGCGGTCTGCCTGAACCTGATGTTCAACGTGTTGGGCGGTGCTGAACGCGCCGCCATGAGCGGGCATGTGCAGCCGCATTGAATAAAGCGCCCTGCCCCTTTGGGCACCGGCATTTTCTTCCAGCCGCTGACGAAGTACCAGGCACCGATACGGGCCTGCGGGTCGACACCCGGGGGGGCTTCGCCCCCACCGACGCTTTGACAGCGGTTACAGCCTGTTCGAACCCATTATAAAAAAGGAATCTCCCATGCACTGCAAACACTGGGGTTTCACGCTCGCGGGCGGGTTTTTGACGGTCAGCCAGGCCATGGCTGGGGATCTGTTTTTATGGCACTCCAATAGCCTGTCGTACCTGTATGGCAAAAACTTCGCGATCAACCCCTCGATCCAGCAAACCGTCACGTTCGAGCACGCTGACAAGTGGAAGTACGGCGATAACTTTCTGTTCGTCGACCGTATCTTCTACAACGGCAAAGACGACCCTAACAAAGGCCCTCACACGTACTATGGCGAGTTCAGCCCACGGCTTTCGTTCGGTAAAATGCTCGACCGCACCCTCAGTTTCGGGCCCGTCAAGGACGTGCTGTTGGCCATGACCTACGAGTACGGCGAGGGTGACAGCGAAGCCTGGCTGATCGGGCCCGGCTTCGACCTGGCCGTGCCGGGTTTCAATTACTTCACCCTCAACCTGTACCGCCGCCACACCGAAGGCCCGCGCCCGGGCACCGGGGTTTGGCAAATCACCCCGGCGTTCTCCTACACGGTTCCACTGGGCCGTTCCGACCTGTTGATCGACGGCTATATCGACTGGGTCGTAGACAACGATCAAAACTCACGCGGCACCTACCACGCCAACGTGCACGTCAACCCTCAGGTCAAATATGACCTGGGCAAAGCCCTGCGTCTGGGCGAAAAGCAGCTGTATGTCGGCCTTGAATACAGCTACTGGCAAAACAAGTACGGCATCGAAAGCAGCCCTCGCCTGAATACCCGGCAGAACACCGCCAGCGCCCTGATTAAATTCCATTTCTAGCTGACTCGCTCACACGCTCTGCGATTGCGCCCGCCCCGGGTGGGCGGCGCGCTCACGGGACGCTTGAGTGCAAGCGCCAGAGCCCGTATCCTGCGCGCCCGCTCACCCTCGAGCGGTGTTTAAAGCTGACTTTAAAGCCAACTTTATCCCCTTAAACCAATGGGTTACAGCCTTGGCACCGTGCCGTGAACGCAACTTTCAGGCACCCGCCGAGCGACAGGCTCTGGCCGCTAAACCGCTGTGGCCGACGCAGGCTTCAAGGGGTAAACGTTGACGTGTGGGCACGCTTTAAACACCTGGAACCAAGGTGCCAACCCAGAGCACCCCGTTCTTTTATTGCAGTGTTGATAACTTTTGGAGCAACCGAATGAAGCGCATTCTGACCAACCTGATGCTTGCGGGCAGCCTGTTGGGCGGGGCGCCGGCCGTCGCCGGTGACCTGATTCAATGGCAAAGCAATAGCCTGACGTATTTGTATGGCAAGGACTTCCAGGTCAACCCGAAAATTCAACAGACCCTGACGTTCGAACACGCCGACAGTTGGAAGTATGGCGACAACTTCTTCTTCCTTGATCGCATTTTTTACAACGGCAAAAAAGACGGCAACCTCGGCCCGAACACCTACTACGGCGAATTCACCCCTCGCCTGTCGATGGGTAAAATCTTCGATCAGCCGTTTGCGTTCGGCCCGATCAAAGACGTGCTGCTGGCCATGACCTATGAGTTTGGCGAAGGCGACTCGGATGCTTATCTGATCGGCCCGGGTTTCGACCTGAATGTGCCAGGTTTTGATTTCTTCCAATTGAACTTCTACAAGCGCTACCCGGAAGGCAATCGCGCGGGCCGTGGCGTGTGGCAGATCACTCCGGTGTGGTCCTACACCTTGCCGGTGGGCAAATCCGATGTGGTCATCGATGGCTACATGGACTGGGTGGTTGATAACGACCAGAACGCACGCGGCACCTACCACGCCAACCTGCACTTCAACCCACAAATCAAATATGACCTGGGCAAGGCACTGAGCTGGAGCCCTAAACAGCTGTACGTCGGGATCGAATACGACTACTGGAAAAACAAGTACGGCATCGAAGACAGCGGTTCTTTCAAAACCACGCAGGACACCGCAAGCCTGCTGGTCAAGTACCACTTCTGATGCACACCCCTCAGGCGCGCGCCGGTGCCTGAGGGGTCAGCCCCCCGCAGCCGCAGGCCCAAGCTGGCCCGACGCTGCGCTGGGTTGCCGGGCCACCATCTGACAGTCCGCGGCGAGTCATTCTCCACAGGTTTGCTCACCCTGAGAGCGCGCACTGCAGGAGCCATGGCGACCTCTCCTTTTTTTCGTATACATCGCGTATGTTAATTGACATGAGCCGCGTGTTCGTATACTTATGCATACGCTGCGTATGTCATGACGGGCCGACCTTTGCGCCCAGTAGGCCGAGCCACAACCGCCGCGTTCACACCCCCTCAAACCCGACCTGTTGTCACCCCGCCTTAACTGTTCCGGAGCTTGTATGGCCAACCCCTACCGCGAGATTTTCAGCGCCCCCGGCACCCGGGCATTCTGCGCCGCAGGCCTGATCGCCCGCATGCCGATCTCCATGACCGGCATCGGCATCATCACGATGCTGGCGCAATTGCACGGCTCGTATTGGCTGGCCGGTGCCGTTGCGGCAACGTTTGCCTTGGCCATGGCCTTGTTGGCACCGCAGATTTCGCGCTGGGTCGACCGCTACGGGCAACGCCGCGTGTTACCCGGCGTGGCGGCGTTGGGCGTGTCGGCACTGATCGGGTTACTGCTGTGCAGCCACCTGGGAGCCCCGGACTGGACGCTGTTCGTGTTTGCCGCGCTAGCCGGGTGCATTCCCAGCATGCCCGCCATGGTGCGCGCCCGCTGGACCGAGTTGTACCGTGGCTCGCCCAAATTGCACACCGCGTTCTCGTTCGAGTCGGTGCTGGATGAAGTGTGCTTTATTGTCGGCCCGCCTATTTCTGTAGGCCTCAGCGTGGCGCTGTTCCCGCAGGCCGGGCCACTGATGGCGGCGGTTTTGCTGGCCGTGGGCGTCACCCTGTTTGTGCGGCAACGCGCAACCGAGCCACCCGTACACCCGCGCAGCCTTGAGCAGGGCGGGAGCGTGTTGCGTCAGGGGGCGGTGATGATCCTGATGATGGCACTGGTGGGCCTGGGCACCATCGTCGGCACCGTGGATGTGGTCAGCGTCGCGTATGCCCAACATCAGGGCCAACCGGCGGCGGCGAGTATCGTGCTGTCCGTGTATGCGCTGGGTTCCTGTATCGCCGGCCTGGTGTTCGGCACCCTGAAACTGAACATACCGCTGCCACGCCTGTTCCTGCTCGGAGCTACCGCCACCGCCATGACCATGGTGCCGCTGATGTGGGTCAACAGCATTGCCGCCCTGGCCGCCGGCATGTTTGTGGCGGGCCTGTTTTTCGCCCCGACCCTGATTACCGCGATGGCCCTGATTGAGAACATCGTCTCGCCCGCCAAATTGACCGAAGGCCTGACCTGGATGATCACCGGTCTGGGCATCGGCGTGGCACTGGGAGCAGTGGTCGGCGGCTGGGTAATCGACGCTTACGGTGCACACGCCGGTTTTGGCGTATCGCTGGCGGCCGGAGCAGGCATGCTGCTGTGTGCCGCGTCGGGCTATCGCCTGCTGCAAAACAGCACAACACCACCGGCGACATCACTGGCTTAACCCTTCATCGCCCCCCAGGCCTTGCTCACCCCCGTGACCACGGCCAACACCACGGCACCGGCCACGATGCCCACGGCGGCATTGAGTAAGGTCGGTACCACCACCGACACCGCGCCCACAAACGGCGCGGTACTCTGGGCCACGGCATCGACCCAATGGTGCACCACGGGTACACCGTGGGTCAGAATCCCGCCGCCGACCATAAACATGGCCGCCGTACCGATCACGGTCAGGCTTTTCATCATGTAGGGTGCAGCACTCAGCACGCCATGACCGAAGCTGCGTTGAAAGCGCGGCCAAGCACCTTCACCGGTCTTTTGACTCAAATACAGCCCGCCGTCATCGAGTTTGACGATACCCGCCACCACCCCGTACACCCCGATGGTCATGACAATCGCGATACCGGACAACACCACCACCTGCTGAGCCAGCGGCGCATCGGCCACGGTGCCCAGGGTGATGGCAATGATTTCAGCCGACAGAATAAAGTCGGTGCGTATGGCCCCCTTCACTTTGTCTTTTTCGAAGGCCACCAGATCAATCTCGGCTCCGGCAACCGCTTCATTCAAGGCTTTGCGCTGTTCCCGGGCCGCCTCTTTGCTGTGCAAGAACGGGTGCGCCAGTTTCTCGAACCCCTCGAAACACAGGTACGCACCGCCCAGCATCAGCAACGGCGTCACCGCCCACGGGATAAAGGCGCTGATCGCCAGGGCCGCGGGCACCAAAATAAACTTGTTGCGAAACGAGCCTTTTGCCACCGCCCACACCACCGGCAACTCGCGCTCAGCGCGAACCCCTGAGACCTGTTGCGCATTCAGCGCCAAGTCATCGCCCAACACCCCGGCGGTCTTTTTGGCAGCCATTTTGGTCATCAGCGCGACGTCATCGAGTACGGCGGCGATATCGTCGAGCAACATCAGCAAACTGCTGCCTGCCATGTGAGTTATGTCCTTAAAGGTTGAATGACGCTAAGCATAGCTCGCACTCACCCAAGAACCGCCATATTGAGCCGTTTGCAGGCACGGTGCTACCATGCCAGACCGCCCCCGTTGGCAAGGAAATACCCGTTTTATGAGCCGTATCCGCGAGCGTAATAAAGAACTGATTGTGCGAGCCGCCAGCGAAGAGTTCGCAGACAAGGGGTTCGCCGCCAGCAAAACCAGTGATATTGCCGCCAAGGCGGGCGTGCCAAAACCCAACGTCTACTACTACTTCAAGTCCAAAGAAAACCTCTACCGCGAGGTGCTCGAAAGCATTATTGACCCCATCCTGCGCGCATCGACCCCGTTCAATGCCGATGGCGATCCCCAGGTCGTGTTAAGCAACTACATCCGCTCCAAAATCCTGATTTCCCGCGACCTACCCTTCGCCTCCAAAGTGTTTGCCAGTGAAATCATGCACGGGGCCCCGCACCTGAGCGAGACGCAGGTTGAACAACTCAATGCCCAAGCCAAGCACAACATTGCCTGCATCCAGACCTGGATCGACCGCGGCCAGATCGCCCCGATCGACCCACACCACCTGATGTTCAGTATCTGGGCCGCAACCCAGACCTACGCCGATTTCGACTGGCAGATCTCCGCCATCACCGGCAAGGCCAAACTGCAAGACAGTGACTACGAAGCCGCCACCCAGACCATCATTCGGCTGGTGCTCAAGGGCTGTACGCCGGACTGACCGACCGGCCCAACTGAACTCCAAACCGGCACTTGCCACCGTAGAAGCCAACGTGCTCGCGCTCGGCTGATCTTGATTTCACCGCAAAAAATCGCGAGCCAGCCCGCCTGGCATTCAGGCCACCACGCCCGCATCCGCTCGTAATCCCTGAGCCTCTACCGCGCTGATTGCGCAGTGCTCGTCGATGTCAGACGTGTCGCCGCTGATGCCGATGGCACCGATCACCTTGCCCTGCGCATCACGTATCAACACGCCGCCCGGCGCGGGCACCACGTCGCTATGGCCCATGCCATTGAGGGCCGCAAAAAATGCCGGGCGCTGCTGCGCGTCCAGCGCCAACACGCGCGACCCCTTGCCCAGTGCAATGGCCCCCCAAGCCTTGCCGATAGCGATGCTGGGGCGCAACACACTGGCACCGTCCTCACGCTGCAAGGCCAACAAATGCCCGCCACCGTCGAGCACCGCCACCGTCAAGGGGGCCGCGCTTATTTCACGCCCGACGCTTAGCGCCTGCGCGGCCAGGGTTAAAGCGACTTTCAAGGTTAGAGCACTCATGGTTGCCGTCCTTCTTTTGTTAGGGAAAGCCTCGCGCCCATTTTTTAGCGACGCCATTACCAACAATAGAACACAATAAGTTATAGTTTTGTATACACTTTTGCCTGGAAAATTTCAGATCAATCACCATTACGAGCCTAAAATACGGCACGCAACGCATCAGGCTGCCATTCGATAAAAGCCATTGACCTTCGCAGCGCAGGATGAATACACTCAACACCACAGCCACTTGTATACAATTATAAAACGTAAGAGGCACAAACCAATGAGCAAAATGAGAGCAATCGAAGCCGCCGTTCTGGTGATGCGTCGCGAAGGTGTCGACACCGCCTTTGGTATTCCGGGCGCTGCCATCAACCCGCTGTACTCAGCCCTGCAAAAGGTCGGTGGCATCGATCATGTCCTTGCTCGCCACGTGGAAGGTGCTTCGCACATGGCCGAGGGCTACACCCGCACCAAGGCGGGCAATATCGGCGTGTGCATTGGCACATCCGGCCCGGCGGGTACCGACATGGTGACCGGCCTGTACAGCGCCTCGGCCGACTCTATCCCCATTCTGTGCATCACCGGCCAGGCCCCTCGCGCCCGGCTGCACAAGGAAGACTTCCAGGCTGTCGACATCACCAGCATCGTCAAACCGGTCACCAAATGGGCGACCACCGTGCTGGAGCCCGGCCAGGTGCCGTATGCCTTTCAAAAAGCCTTTTATGAAATGCGCTCCGGGCGCCCCGGCCCGGTGCTCATCGACCTGCCCTTTGATGTGCAAATGGCCGAAATCGAATTCGATATCGACGCGTATGAGCCTCTGCCGCTGGCCAAACCCTGCGCCACCCGGGTACAGGTCGAAAAGGCTTTGACTCTGCTTGACCAGGCCGAACGGCCGCTACTGGTCAGCGGCGGCGGTGTCATCAATGCCGATGCCAGTGAGTGGCTGGTGGCATTTGCCGAATTGACCGGTATCCCGGTGATCCCGACGCTGATGGGCTGGGGCACGATTGCCGACGATCACCCACTGATGGTGGGCATGGTCGGCCTGCAAACCTCCCACCGCTACGGCAACGCCACCCTGCTTAAATCTGACCTGGTGCTGGGCATCGGCAACCGCTGGGCCAACCGCCATACCGGCTCGGTGGAGGTGTACACCGAAGGCCGCCGCTTTATTCATGTGGACATCGAGCCGACGCAAATCGGCCGCGTCTTCACACCGGACCTGGGCATTGTTTCCGACGCGGGTTCGGCACTGAAGATGTTCCTGGAAGTGGCGCGCGAATGGAAAGCAGCGGGCAAACTCAAAAACCGCAGCACCTGGCTGCAGGACTGCCAGCAACGCAAAGCCACCCTGCACCGCAAGACTCACTTCGACACCGTGCCCGTCAAACCACAGCGTGTGTATGAAGAGATGAACCAGGTGTTCGGCAAAGACACCTGCTACGTGAGCACCATCGGTTTATCGCAAATTGCCGGGGCGCAATTCCTGCATGTGTACAAACCGCGCCACTGGATCAACTGCGGCCAGGCCGGCCCGCTGGGCTGGACCATCCCGGCAGCGCTGGGCGTGGTCAAAGCTGACCCGACCCGCAAGGTTGTGGCCCTGTCGGGCGACTATGACTTCCAGTTCATGATCGAAGAACTGGCGGTGGGCGCACAGTTCAATCTGCCGTACATCCACGTTGTGGTGAACAACTCCTACCTGGGGTTGATCCGTCAGGCACAGCGCGGTTTTGACATGGACTACTGCGTTCAGTTGTCTTTCGACAACCTTAATGCCCCGGAGCTGAACGGTTATGGCGTCGACCACGTGGCCGTCGCCCAAGGCCTGGGCTGCAAGGCATTGCGCGTGTTCGAGCCGGACCAGATCCAGCCCGCACTGCGTCAGGCCCAGGCCCTGATCAAGGAATTTCGCGTCCCGGTGGTGGTGGAGATTATTCTGGAGCGCGTGACCAATATTTCGATGGGCACCGAGATCAACGCCGTCAATGAGTTTGAAGACCTGGCGTTGGTGGGTAACGATGCACCGACCGCCATTTCCCTGCTGGATTAATTGCCGCCCTCGCTCACGGGCGAGGGCCACACACAGGAGTTCACCATGCCGCGATTTGCCGCCAACCTGTCCATGCTGTTCACCGAACAGGATTTTCTTGTCCGTTTTCAAGCGGCTGCCAATGCCGGTTTCCACGGTGTTGAGTACCTGTTCCCCTACGATTACAGCTCTGCCGACATCAAGGCCCAGCTCGACGCCAACCAACTGACTCAAGTGCTGTTCAACCTGCCGGCCGGTGACTGGGCCAAGGGCGAGCGCGGCATTGCCTGCCACCCGGACCGGGTGGATGAGTTCCGCGCCGGTGTTGACCTGGCCATAGCCTACGCCCACGTGCTGGGCAACGATCAAATCAACTGCCTGGCGGGCATTCGCCCCCAAGGGGTTGATGAGGCCCTGATCGAAAAAACCTTTGTCGCCAACCTCAAATACGCCGCCGACACGCTGCAAGCCGCGGGCATCAAGCTGGTCATGGAAGCCATCAACACCCGTGACATTCCGGGCTTCTATCTGAACACCACACGCCAGGCCCTGGCCATTCAGGAACAGGTCGGCAGCGCCAATCTGTTCCTGCAATACGACATTTATCACATGCAAATCATGGAAGGCGACCTGGCCCGCACCCTGCAAACGCACTTGGGCCAGATCAACCATGTCCAGTTGGCCGACAACCCCGGGCGTCACGAGCCGGGCACTGGCGAGATCAACTATCGCTTCCTGTTCGAGCACCTGGACAGCATCGGCTATCAGGGCTGGGTGGGCTGCGAATACAAGCCATTGACCAGCACCGAAGCAGGCCTTGGCTGGCTCAAGAGCCACAACGCCGTGTAATGACGAACGGCCAACACAACGCTGACGCGGGTCGGTTCGCGAGCTTTTAGAAGGTCGCGAGCACGCTCGCGCGCTTCGTGCGGTTCATTCCCACCGAAACGCCCCTGTCCCCCCTAAAAACAAGAGGATTTTTTCATGGCCAAGATCGGATTTATCGGCACCGGCATCATGGGTTCGCCCATGGCCAGCAACCTGCAGAAGGCCGGGCATCGCCTGTTCTTGTCGACCCATCACGGGGCCGCGCCCGCCGACCTGCTGGCGGCGGGAGCCATCGCGCTGGCCAACCCGAAGGAGGTCGCCCAAGAAGCCGAGTTCATTATCGTCATGGTGCCGGACACCCCTCAGGTCGAAGACGTGCTGTTCCGCGAGGACGGTATCGCCGCTGGCCTGAGCCCCCATAAAGTGGTGATCGACATGAGTTCGATCTCCCCTACCGCCACCAAAACCTTCGCGCAAAACATCAACGCCAAAGGTGCCCGCTACCTGGACGCACCGGTGTCCGGCGGCGAAGTCGGTGCCAAGGCCGGCACCCTGAGCATCATGGTCGGCGGCGACGCCGAGACCTTCGAACGCGCCCTGCCCCTGCTGCAAAGCCTGGGCAAAAATATTACGCACGTCGGTGGCAATGGTGATGGGCAAACGGCCAAAGTCGCCAACCAGATTATCGTCGCGCTGAACATTCAGGCCGTGGCAGAAGCCTTGGTGTTTGCCGCTAAAAACGGGGCCGACCCGGCCAAGGTGCGCGCCGCTCTGATGGGCGGTTTTGCCTCTTCGAAAATTCTCGAAGTGCACGGCGAGCGCATGATCAAAGGCACCTTTGATCCTGGCTTCCGCATCAGCCTGCACCAGAAAGACCTTAACCTGGCGCTGGCCGGCGCCCGCGAGCTGGGCATCAACTTGCCCAATACCGCTAACGCCCAGCAAGTGTTCAGCACGTGCGCCGCACTGGGCGGCAGCCACTGGGACCACTCGGCGCTGATCAAGGGCCTGGAGCATATGGCCAACTTCTCGATCCGCGACCAATAACCCTGCCACTCCCCAAACCCTGTAGCCGCTGACGAGGCACGAAGGCTGCGATGCCTTCGCGCTTCGTCAACCGCTGCCCGCCTGCGAAAGAATCAGCCTTCATGAGCACGCCCCTCAGTCAACACTGCCCTGACTGGGCCACTGCGCTGTGCGCGGGGTTTAGTCAGATCTTCCTGCAGCGCCAGCCGATGTGCGGGGTCATGTGCTTGCTGGCGATTGCCGTCGGTGCCCCCGAGCTACTGGGGGGCGCGTTATTGGGCGGCGCTGCCGGGTTGTTGACCGCGCAACGCCGCGACTACCCCAAGGCGCAGCGCCAAGCGGGGCTCTACAGCTATAACGGCATCCTGTTGGGCCTGTTGCTCAGCCACACCATGCCGTGGTCGGCCCTGTTGCCGCTGCTGATTATTGCCAGCGCAGGCACCAGCGCCCTGCTCACTCACCAATGGCTCAAACGCGCCCCTGGGTTTGCGGTGTACACCGCGCCGTTTGTGGGTATTGGTTGGATCCTGCTGGCCTTGGTCAATGAACCGGCACCGGCACTGATAAACGAGCAGGTCATCAACGGCTGGACACTGCTGCTGGCCCTGTTCAAGGGCGTCGGGCAGGCCATGCTGCTGCCCCACCCGATCTGCGGGCTGCTGATCGTGCTGGGCCTTTGCTTGAGCCATTGGCGCGCTGCATTGTGGGCACTGCTGGGCTCACTGGCGGGCCTGGCATGGGGCCTGTATGCCCATGACACGGCACCAGCCCTCAATGGCCTGGTCAGTTATAACCCCGTGTTGATCGCACTGGCCGTCAGCCAGCAATCACCGTCACGTTGGCTACCGCTGCTGGGCATTGCCCTTTCCCTGCTGCTCACACCCCTGTTCAGCGCCCTTGGCTTACCCACACTCACGGCTCCCTTTATTGCTGCGGGCTGGCTGATGCAGGCAGGATTACGCGGGCGCGACTCTCAGGCTCAACGCGCCAACAAGGCAGGCAGGTTGCCCGTTAAGCGCTAAAATCTGCCCCTTCGGGCATTCTGACTTCCTCACGAGTACCCGCAGCCGCATGGTCCGCTCGCGCGAGCACACCCCGCTTCAGGCGTCTACGCCAAGGGCTTCATGCATAAGTGGCAAGGCAAATAGACACAATTAAACAAAAACGCATAACCAAAGTACTTTTTAATCTTTTAAGCACTATGCCCCAACGGCTATAGTCGCTGGCATATTGCCCTTATTGATCTCCATAACAAGGAATGCGCAGTGAAAAAACTCTTTGGCGCCTCACTTCTGGCCGCAGGCCTGGCCCTCGGCAACGTGGCTCACGCGGCTAATCCGCCACTGTTGAACGTGTCTTATGACGTGATGCGTGACTTCTATAAAGACTACAACACTGCCTTCCAAAAACACTGGGAAGCCGAGAAGAAGGAAAAACAGACGGTTCAAATGTCCTTCGGCGGGTCCAGTAAACAGGCGCGCTCGGTCATCGACGGCCTGCCTGCAGACGTGATCACCATGAACATGGCGACCGACATCAACGCCTTGGCCGACAACGGCGGTCTGGTCCCGCAAGACTGGGCAACCCGCCTGCCGGACAACAGCGCACCGTTCACCTCAGCCACCGTATTTATCGTGCGCAAGGGCAACCCCAAAGCCCTGAACGACTGGTCTGACCTGGTCAAGGACGGCGTGCAAGTGATCGTGCCCAACCCGAAAACTTCGGGTAACGGCCGTTACACCTTCCTGTCCGCTTGGGGTTATGCGCTGAAAAACGGTGCTGACGAAGCCAAGGCCCGCCAGTTTGTCGGCCAACTGTTCAAAAACGTACCCGTGCTGGACACAGGCGGCCGCGCAGCGACCACCACCTTTATGACCAACCAGATCGGCGACGTGCTGGTGACCTTTGAAAACGAAGCTGAAATGATTGCCCGCGAATTTGGCCGTGACCAATTCGAAGTGATCTACCCGAGCGTGTCGGCTGAAGCCGAGCCACCGGTGAGCGTGGTCGACAAAGTAGTCGATAGAAAAGGCACCCGTGAAGTGGCCACCGAATACCTGAAATACCTGTGGTCGGATGAAGGCCAGACCATCGCCGCCAACAACTACCTGCGCCCACGTAACACCGAGATCCTGGCCAAATATAACGACCGCTTCCCGAAAGTCGACTTCCTCTCCGTGGAAAAAACCTTCGGTGACTGGCGCGACGTGCAGAAGACGTACTTCAGCGACGGCGGTGTGTTCGACCAGATCTACAACGGTCAATAACCCGCTCAAGCTCGCGCCTGCAACTGAGTAGCCTACTGCTGGCGCTGCAGGCGCGAGCTTACCTGTACAAAAACACAGTAAAAACAGTTGCCCTATTGCCAATCTCTGCCCATGCTATGCACCTCTTGCGCAGCATCAACGAGTAAAGCAATGCGGCTGTTTTTGTGTGAAAAACCCTCCCAGGCCAAAGACATCGCGGCCGTGCTCGGTGCCAGCCGACGCGGTGATGGCTGCTGGACGGGGCCCCATGCCACCGTCACCTGGTGCATCGGCCACTTGCTCGAAACCGCCCCGCCCGACGCCTACGACGAGCGCTACAAGCGCTGGGTGCTGGCCGACCTGCCGATCATTCCTGCCACCTGGAAAATGCGCGTCAAGCCTAAAACGGCCAGCCAGTTCAAGGCCGTCAAACGCCTGCTGGGCGAAGCCACTGAACTGGTGATCGCCACCGACGCCGACCGTGAAGGCGAGATGATCGCCCGCGAACTCGTCGATCATTGCCGCTATCGCGGGCCCATTCAGCGCCTATGGTTATCGGCCCTTGACGACGCTTCCATCCGCAAGGCGCTGGCCTCGCTCAAACCCGGTGCCGACACCTTCAACCTGTATCACTCGGCCCTGGGCCGTTCGCGGGCTGACTGGCTGATCGGCATGAACATGAGCCGCCTGTTTACCTTGCTCGGCCGCCAGTCCGGCTATCAGGGCGTGCTGCCCGTGGGCCGGGTGCAAACCCCCACCTTGCGCCTGGTGGTCGACCGAGACCGCAGCATCAGTGACTTCGTGCCTGTGGCGTATTGGGCCATTGACGTACAACTGCGCCACGACCATCAGGTGTTCACTGCCCAATGGCGTGCCCACCCTGACACCTGCGACGACCAGGACCGCTGCCTCAACCAGGCTCACGCGCAACACGCCGCCACGGCGATGCGAAACGCCAGCAGCGCCCGAGTGGTCACGTTGCGCACCGAGCGCATGCGCGAAGTGGCACCGTTGCCCTTCGACCTGGGCACGCTGCAAGAGGTGTGTTCGAAAAAGCTCGGGCTGGGTGCCCAGGAAACCCTCGACACCGCCCAGGCCCTGTATGAAACCTACAAGCTCATCACCTACCCGCGCAGCGACTGCGGCTACCTGCCGCAAAGCCAGCACGGCGAAGCGGCTTCGATCCTGGCCGCCTTGCGCCAGGCCGACCCGGCGCTGGCTGCGTTGGCCGCACACCTCGACCCCCAGCGCCGCTCCCGCGCCTGGAACGACGCCAAGGTCAGCGCTCACCACGGCATCATTCCCACGGCGGCGGCAAAAAACCTTGAGCGCCTGAGCGGCAAACACCGCGCCGTCTACACCTTGATTCGCGCCCGCTACTTGGCGCAGTTCCTGCCCAACCATGAATACGACCGCACCCAGGCCGACTTCGATTGTGCAGGCCAGGCCTTGCGCGCCGTAGGCAAGCAGATCGTCGAACCTGGCTGGAAGCGCGCCCTGCCCGAAGCCCTCGCTCCGGCCAAGGGCCGCGAAGTGCCTGCGCCACAACCCTTGCCGCCCCTGCGCGAAGGCCTCGACTGCGCGGTTGTCGACGTGCTGCTAAAAGACCTGTGGACGCAGCCGCCCAAGCCCTTTACCGAAGGTGACCTGATCAAGGCGATGAAAAACGTCGCCAAACTGGTGCAAGACCCGCTGCTCAAGCAAAAACTCAAGGACACCACCGGCATTGGCACGGAAGCCACCCGCGCAGGCATCATTCAAGGCTTGCTTGACCGTGGTTACCTGAGCAAACACGGCAAGGCACTGGCAGCCACCGCCCCGGCGTTCAGCCTGATCGACGCCGTACCCCGCGCCATTGCCGACCCAGGCACCACGGCCATCTGGGAGCAAGCGCTGGACATGGTGCAAAGCGGCGAAATGACCCTCGATGTTTTCGTCGCCAAACAGGCGGCCTGGATGAGCAAACACATCGAACGATGCAGCGGCCTGCAGATGAACATCAGCGGCCCCGCCAGCCCGGCCGGAACCGCACCGGCCTGGAAAAAGAAGCGTAAAGCCCCGACGGGCAAAGCGAAGCCCAAGCGAGCCGTCAAAACCAAAGCCACATAAGCGGCGTTTTACACTTAAAAAAGGGGCGCGAAGGGCACAGATGAACGCCTACAGGCTTTTGACCTAAAAGGCCCCCTTAAACCACGCAGGCCAAACGCAGCAAGGCCTGTAGGAACGAGCTTGCTCGTGATCTTTTGATCTGGCTTTTGATCTGAAGGGCCCCCTTAAACCACGCTGGCCGAACGCAGCAGACCTGTAGGAACGAGCTTGCTCGTGATCTTTTGATCTGAAGGGCCCCGTACACCCGTCAACCCTATGCCCGGTCTGTACAGCTTTTCAAAGTGGCACGGCGTAAAGCCGGAACCTCAAGTGGCCGTGACCGCAGCAATGGATAGGATTGCTGAACGACAGCGCAGCGTCATTGAGCGTTTAAAAATCAACAGATCGCGAGCAAGCTCGCTACTACAGAGCATGCTTTTGATCCAAGGGCCTCCTGAAACCACGCTGGCCGAAAAGTGTCCACCATGTCCCCGTACACCCATCAACCCTGTGTCCGGTCTCTACAGCGCTATCAATAGCGCCGAAGGCGGGCCGCCGCCTCTTAAAGCGTCAGCCACCCCGAAATACAGGTCACCGCCGCACCGCCCACCCAAATATCGGCACCTGCCTGCTCAATCGACACGCGCCCGGCCCGGCCCATCGCCGTGCCTTGGCTGGCCACGTAACGCGCCGGTGCATGCCCCTGAGCAATCAACCACTGCGCCAACCCGGCGTTCAAACTGCCCGTCACCGGGTCTTCGGGCATGCCTTCGCCGGGGCAAAACGCACGCACTTCAAACTGGGCGTCCTCGCCATCGACCCCCGGATCCCAAGGTGCCACGACCCCAATCGACAACCCCAGCAGTTGCCCATAGTCCGGCTCCAGCGCTAATACCTGCGCCCGGTCACTCAGCAGCAAGGCCACCCAGCCCGGCCCGTTGTCCACCCATTGCGCTTGCACCACGGCCCGGCGCTCAAGACCCAGGCCGCCGCACAAGCGCAGCAGCAACGCCTCATCCACAGGTCCCGCACGCAACAGCGGGGGAGCGGTAAAGGCCAGCTGTCCGTCCTTGCGGCGGACCCTGATCAAACCCACCGCACACTCCTGAATGATCTCTTCACCGCGCGGCCGACCGCCCGCCTCCAACCAGGCATGGCAACTGCCCAGCGTCGGGTGGCCGGCGAACGGCAGCTCCTTGAGCGTGGTGAAAATACGCAAACGGTAATCCGCCTGCGGGTTTTGCGGCTTAAGTACGAAGGTGGTTTCGCTGAGGTTGGTCCACCGCGCGAAATCGGCCATCTGCGCATCGGTCAAACCGTCGGCATTCAACACCACCGCCACCGGATTGCCTTTAAGGGCAACCGTGCTGAACACATCCACTTGCCTGAATTCCAATCGACTCACCCGGCCCCCTGATTGCACGCAATGTATACACAGGCAGCAACATAGAGCCTCCACACAGCATCTTACAAGCTATGCTTCCTACCGTTTTCACTCAGGAGTACACCATGACCTCACGTACATTTCTGATCACCGGTGCCAGTAAAGGCATCGGCCGAGCCCTGTCCGAGTTGTTGGCTCAGGCGGGCCATACGGTGGTGGGCATTGCCCGCAATGCCGATGACGCCACGTTTCCCGGCACCCTGGTGGCCCTGGACCTGGCTGACCGCGAGCGCAGCGCGCAAGTGCTCAAAGACCTGAGCGGGCGCTACGCCTTTGACGGGCTGGTGAACAACGTAGGGCTGGTACGCCCGCAAGCCTTGGGGGAGATCGACCTCGATGCCTTCGACGATGTGATGCGAGTCAACCTGCACTCCGCCTTGCAAGCCACCCAGGCGCTGCTGCCGGGGATGCGCAACCGGGGCTGGGGCCGGATCGTCAACATTTCCAGCCTGACCGTGCTGGGCATTACCCAGCGCACCGCCTATGCCGCAGCCAAAGCCGCCTTGGTGAGTTTCACCCGCACCTGGGCGCTGGAGTTAGCGCACACCGGCATCACCGTCAACGCCGTTGCCCCGGGCCCGACCGAAACCGAACTGTTCCGCCACAACAACCCTGTGGGCTCCGCCGGTGAGGCACGCTACCTGGCCGGAGTACCGATGGGACGTTTTGGCCAACCGGCTGAAATCGCCGCGGCCATTGCGTTTTTACTCTCGGAAAACAGCGGTTACATCACCGGCCAAAACCTGTTTGTCGACGGCGGTGCATCGGTGGGTAAAGCTGCGTTTTAAACAATTGCCCCAGGCCGCAGATTAAGTGACGTTAACCAAACGCCTCTTTGACCATACAACTGAACATGCTGTAGGCCGACTGCGCTTCACGCCGGTAATCTTCACGTTCAGCGTTAAGGGGAGTCACCCTTAACGTCTGAACGTCCAGAATATTGGTCGTTGGGTCGCGCTGATAGTGCAAATAAACGGATATAGCGTAATCCTCCGCGCACAGGCTGTAACACACGTTCATAAAGTACGGAGTCATTAAGGGCAGTCCGTGCAATTGGCTATAAATAGCCATCGCACAAACCCGAGCCTGGCAACTGGCGGCGAATGCCGACTTGGGAAGCATTTCGGCATACGCTGAGTCTCCAATAACATGCACGCTGGGTAAGTGCAGCGACTCAAACGTCTGCGTGTTGACCGGACACCAGCCATGGGCTGAAGCAAGCCCATTGCGATGCGCAAACTTATCAGCCTGTTGCGCCGGAATCAGGTTGATCACATCGCCATACACCGGGCCAGCAACCGTCAACAATTGTCGGCGATCAGCATCGAGCCCCACTACCGTTCCCCCATCCTGAGCCCCCACCCAACGAATGATGCTGTCGGCCGTGCCGTAGTTGTAGAGTCGCGTCCACACTTGCTCGAACTGAGCCTGTTTGGCAAAGCCTGTCTTGGCATCCAAAATGATCACCCTGGAACGGGGTTTATATTTCTTGAGGTATTGCGCGATAAGGCTGGCGCGCTCATAGGGCCCCGGCGGGCAGCGATAGTCGTCGGGGGGTGCACTGATAAGCACAGTTCCACCGTCGTGCATGGCAAACAGTTGAGCCTTGAGCAGTCGCAACTGATCGGCACCACCCCAAGCATGCGGAAACTGTTGTATTGCCGCTTCGTCATAACCGGCGAGTGTGTCATAGCGATAACCGATTCCGGTCGCTACCACGCATCGATCATACTCATGCCACACGCCTGACTCAGTGCAAACGCGCTTTGCCACAGCATCGATAGACCCTGCGCGGTCATACAGAACCTCTATGCCGCTCTCTACCAACTTTTCGTAATCATAGAGCAATCGCTGTTCGCTGCACTTGCCGACCAAAAACTCAACACTCAAAGGACAGCAGTGATACAGACGATTGGGTTCAATCAAAGTAATAGCTATGTTCGGTGCCAATTGTCGCAAGGCTCGTGCAAATGTAGCCCCAGCAAAACCGCCTCCAATGACCACCACTTTAAACGCCACCGGGGCTGGTTTACCCACGGTTGAAGCCAATGCCTGTACGGCCGAAAGCCCGACCCCGGAGACAAACCATTTGAGCAATACTCTTCTCAGGTGATTCATTAAGGGTCGACCTCTAGCATCCATTGGTCCAGATAATTCAATACTTTGTTTAACTCCACAGGTGTCAAAGTCGATAGACCGTTAAAAAATGTCTTACCCGAAACACACTAACGGCTACCATTAGCTCCGCGGGTGCAGTATTTTGTATCTCATCAACTCATTTATATGCATTGACTGCCTTGCTCCGACAATGCACGCCCTCACACCGACATGATTGAATGCATAATCCAGCGCAGGTTCTAAAGCAATCACTCCACCTGCCAGACAATGCAACGCATAAATAGCCCGCTCAGCCTTTACATAATCCAGGCATGCTCCAGCCTCTTCACTCTGTCGATCCACTATATTGATCGGCACAAGCACACCACAAAAATCGAAACACTCCATAAAGCTCAAATGCTGCGCCGTTAAATTAAAAGTCAGCAAGACCTTACAGACAGAAGCTTTATAAATACGCGACTGCATCTCCTCACATATTTCTCGCGCAAGGTTTATTTCACCCTGGGCTAAAAGAATATCCAGCCAGTCTCCGCCGACGCTAATCAGGCCGGGCTTGAAATGATTGATAATGTGAATATCCTGATCTATCTGACGCTTATCCGGAAAAAAGCGACACGTTGTACAGCTCATGTACTGTTGGCGCGCGCCTTGAACCTGACGCGTACTTAAATAGTTATTTGATAGCCTGCTGAACACCCTTATCAGAAAGCGCGAGTGATAACAGTGCCGAAGACTATATTCATAATTAACCGCCTTACTGATTGCCATCGCTGACACCCAGTCCCCACTCGCCAAGCCCAGCTCACTGCCTTCAAGCACTTCACACGCCTTGTCCTGGATCTGCTCGCGGGTATAAGCGCTGCCGTAACGTTTGAGAAAACCTCTGTCACCCAAATAAATCGTGGGATTTTTCTGCAAAGCACTGGCGTGATGCGCTATCACACTGTCCACTCCGACAAGTTGATGGTGTACGCCAACTCAAATCTGTGATCAACAACGATAACCGTATTGCCCGTTGCCTGAGTGTAAGAAGCTAGCCTCTCGATGATCTCAGGGATTTTTTCAAACGATACTTCGCGTATTGTTTCATCGAGGAAAACAAGCTGTTTACCGTCCGCCGGCAAAGCACTCAAACAGAGAAATAATGCATTAGGAGTATCCATCGCCCCCATCATCAGAGTCAGCGTCTGAGTGTCGAGGTAATACGTCTGAAGACAATCACCCTCTTCAATTGCGTCTTCTGAAAGCTGCGTGATGTCAATCACACCACTGATACCCTTGAGGTAATCACTCTTGCCCAAGCCTGACAGCCCGCTTAACGACAGGGCACGGCCTGCCGGAAAAACCAATGGCTTATACACACGTCGCGCTTTAAACCCATCCACATGGATAAGCCCATTACAAAGCCGGCTCTGAACCTTGCATTTTTTTGCACAACCTTGAAGTAAACGCCCTACCGATATTGATTGCGACTTGAAGCCAGTGACGGCCAAAAAAAAGTTGGACAAGTCAGACCGCACCAATAACAAACCCGTCATAGCCCAAATTAAACCAGCACCCGATAATTGAACGATACCGCCAAGTAGCACCATCAAGGCAATCATCAAATCGCTCAACAAAATGCAACTGGTCGCCGTCATGGTCCGGGCGACCACACTGGCCGTTCGGGTCTGATAGAAATGTGCGAGCCCTTCGGCGCACAGCCGCTGGCATGTGCTGTCCAGCCATGGTTTGTTTTGACCCAAACTGGAAGTGCGCGCACAGGACATTGAATGACTCACCTGAGTGGCTCTTATCAACGCGTCAAAGCCCGCAACGGTGGCCAGTCGTGTGCGAGAAAGTTCATCAATAAAGACCCGATACATACTGAAAAGCAGGCCGGAAAAAATCAGTGCAACCATCAGCCCCAACGGCCCGGCTGTTGCCCAGAGGGCGATCACACTGACTATAAACAATGCGCAGACCCACGCCATATCATGTGCGTACCAGGCAATACGCTCGAAAACCGTCGTCACGTCCCGCGAAACAATCTGCAGGTTATTGCCACTCTCATTGGCCTGCACATCGACCAGGCCGGTTAATAGAGCCTTGGCAAAACGACGACGCAATGAAGCCTCAATAAACAATCCTGCACAGCTTCCCACTGCAATACCAATGAGTGCATACGCCAGTACGCTTTCGGAACGGAGGTTTAATTGCGCCAGTGTCAGGTTCCCGGCATAACTCATCATGCTGGCAGGCAACAGTAACGTGATGCCTCCCACCCAACAAAACGTCATGAGTTGACCCAGCCCAAAAGGAATCGGCGGTGAACCTGATGGCCCGGGTGTTGGCGTTTCGCAACGTTGCGAATCCAAGTCATCACATGCACTGCGGGTACGGCGTTCCAGAGCGGCAATGGCAAGTGGAGAAAACTGAACACAGGGCAACGCTTCCAGGACTTTTCTGGCGTTGCAAGCAGCGGCAGTGTCCAGCGCCGAAAAGTCGTCGTTAATCAGCAATCGCCTATGGGTACATTGAGCAAGAAAGACACCCCGAATCAGCTGTAACCTGAAACGCTGTCCATCAGAAAGATTCTTACCCTGGCGCTCTATGGACTTGCGCACGACCGCCAGCCCGCTCGCCCCCAACTCTGGGACAAGCCCGAATGCACTCAGTAATTGCTCAAGCGGGTCGAGCGAATCCCGGTAGCTTCCAGGGATAAGGTCAATAAAACGTGAAGGCCAGATAGGCCAGGCCGGATCAAATAATAGAGGCCCCTCATTGTTCGAGGCATTCAACGGTACGCTGCTGTTCTCCTCAGAGTGCTTAAGTAACGCACTCAACTCGGTTAATGACCGAGAGACCGTTCTGTAACTCAGATAGCCTCGAGGTAAAGCGAGCATGGCTGATAACAAGGGTATTGCCAGCCACACACTCGCGCCCTCCCAAGGCAATGCACTGTTCGAGAGCGCCATAAAACCAAACAGCACAAACGGTATTAATCGCCCAAAACCTATGATGTAACTATCGATACCACGCAGCAACGTATCCCTGTCACGCAACAACAACTCCACCGACACCGTTTGCTGGATATCACGTAACTGGTTTTGACAGGAAAATTGCTTAAGAAACGGGCCCTCTCGTATCCACAGGGAACATTTCTCTATACGGTGCGCTACTTTGTCCATGACCTTGTGATAGTTACGATCCGACAAGACCGACAATCCATAAGAAATCGGAATAAACGCGGCAATCAATATCAACACCCATAACCCGGCCACGCCATAGAGGTAAACGCTGCCCAGCCCGGCGCAGACTAAAAATACAGGAATAGCAAAGACACTTAATGCTGAACCGAGTCCGTCCAGAACCGCATTGAGATCACGTGAAGCCACTCGTTCCATTGTCGCTAAAGTGGCAGAAGACTCCGCCTGGTGGCGGGAAATCAGTAAATACTTAAATAGTGCGCAGAAACGCGCACCAAAATAGCGTTCCAGATTAATCTGTGCAACCGATACAAAAAAAGCACTCAACGCAAACACCAGTAGCGCGACAGCATCTTTGACAGACAGGGCCGCTATTTCTCCATTACTCAAGAGCGTTGATAACTGATAGATAAACAACAAAGGGATAATGTACTGAATGGTCAATAAGCCGATATAACTTGACGTGGCGATCACCGATATTTTCAAAGCGACTTCAAGCCCCCCTCCTTTCAGATCAACCAAAGGGCAATTGAGATTTTCATGACGAATAGTAGGGGTAAACATATACAACCAGTTCATATACGACTCCCTTGCTGACAGCCCTCCTTACCTGATAATGCCTGAACAGCTCGCAGGCACACCTTGATTTTTTCTAAATCATAGTCACTGCTATTAAGACCTCGGCAGGTGCAGTAATTTCGGACGATCCACTCAAGGTTCAATGCCTGGTCACCTTGAAGCTTCATTACATTTATCAGCGATAAAATATCGAACCAGACGCTGCGCTGCAGCGACCATGTTTCCAGATCGACAATACGGACACCCGCACGGGTAAAAATAATGTGCTCCCATTTTATATCACCGACACTCACCGCACTTAAGTCGCTCCGGGAGTGAGTCATGGATGCGCAGCAATCGTCCGGCTTCCACTCGACGTCAATACCGGCGCTGTTTAAAATGGCGATTCTGTGCATGGATGCATACGCGAAGATTATCTCAGTCACGTCCTTTAAGCTCCCCACTGGGGGGCGGCCATCAAGGTATTCAAGAACAATGATTCGTTGTTCCGAATCCTGGTGCAGACATTCAGCTATTGGCCCTCCGCGAAACACGAGATAACCCTGAACTTCATCTTCGTAAGGACCATCTTCGAAATACTTTTTAATAACAATTCTTTTATTTAACCTGGCGCTGTAACTTGACCACACCACTGACTTGACAGAAGCCGATACACGTTTCAGGCCACACACACACTGTAAATGGGTACGTCTTTTTAGCCATGAATACGTTAGCCACGTTTGTTGCTTAACCACTGACTCAGACAACTCACCCAACGTCACTCGTTGATATGGCCCGCCCATATTTATAGCCTGCTAAACAGTGCTGCCTGATAACTGCAACTGGCGCGCTCATAGTCGACCTGTTCATTGTAATACTCAAGCCAGAACGCCAACGGGCTATCAAAACGATCACATAAGAACCACTGAGATGCAGACAGATTGATCAGCTCCCAGACCTGTAATGCCCCGCTTAACAACTGACTATAATCTTTATAATCGACACAAATACCAAAGGGGTATTGCTTCATCGCGATCGAGCCACTATGTCGAACATGAATAAATTCGACACGCGAAATATCCAATACAAATTCCAACAGCCCGGATGAGTGCCCCGTGAACACTAGAACTAGCCTCTTCGTTCCCAAGGGTTGTCCCAAGTACTCAGTGTGCGCCATTAATGCTTGACCATACCGGCTAACCAGCCAGGTTCTGGCCATCGTATCCAGGTGCTTTTTCAACTCATTAATATCAATTTCAGGCACGTTCATTTTTATGGCCGGGGTCACGTTTTCTCGATTTTTATCACCACAGACTATCCAGTTCACACCCTCATTTAATTGCCCGGTTCCCACTTCAAAACACTGCCCGGGACACATCGCATACACCCCACGCCTCAACGAAAGCCGAGACGCTATAGAGGCCAATTTTTCGTTGCTCCAAGGGATGTAAATTTTATGCCCGGCATCACTGTACCCATTGCCCGAAATGATCATCGTCGGGACTGTTGGCAATTTCTTTATCGGATGACTGATGATTTCTTCCAACAACCTCAACCCGGCGAGCCGCGTATATTTCGGATCGGGAAGCGGTAATAAATTATCCAGCCCGACAGAGCAACCATCGGCACTACTCTGATAGTTATTGGTCACAACCATGACATCAGGGGCCGGTATGATTTGAGCCTTCACATCACGATAAAAATTTTCTGAAATCCGCGTATCGGACTGAATAAACAAGGCTTGCTGAGCTGCATCACGCACATAGATAGACGCAACACGGTTATCCCAGTACAAAATATCGTTTGCTGGCCTATAAAAGCGGCAGTGCAACTCACCGATCCAAAAGTCCCGCTCCATATCAATGCGTATTACTTTATAGCCCCAAACTTCTATCAGGTCTTGGGCTACCACCGGAAAAAGCTCGGGAATGTAAACACGGGTGGCACTGATTTTCCCGGGATACAGGTTACGCAGTTCAGCTAACGTGGCCGGGCTGAAATGTTGCAGGTGCTCGCTTTAGATCTGGACTTTTTGATCGCTTCACCCAGCGCGATCAGTTCCTCCTTACTAAATACAGTTTCTTTAGCATCAATTGGAACTACCGGACTCACACTTAAACTTTCACACGCCTGTTTCAGCCGGGCACTCTTCACTTATAAGCTCCTTGTTTATCAAGTAGACGGCACACTCATTGCACCGTCTTACTTCACAACATAGCCCCAGCGATTAAACCTTGCAAACAGGCGATAACTTGAAAAAGCCTACAATCACCCTACAGAAATTTCCCAAGCACAACTTTAAATTATTGTTTTAATTAAAAACTCACGGATGACAAAAAAATTATTCATACCCAAAAAAGAAATAATTTGTAACGACTCAGTGAGTGCCATAGAGGAACAGCATGCAAGCGGGCCCGCTGCCGCCCTCTCATTAACAATGGCGATGTCTTTATTCAGGTGTCACGACTGCATCACTTGAACTGCCGACTCAACCCCGGTGGCACGCCGCTGGTATCGGTCTCTTCCCAGGGCCCGTTGGGGCTGACCGCGCGGCTCCAGCCGTTGTTCCAGCGGTAGTAGGCGCGTTGGCGGTAGAAGACGTTGGTCTGGTCGTCCAGCACGTACACCCCCAGGCGCGCATCCCAATGGCTCGGGCCGCCGGGCGGCGGTGCGAACGTGGCCGAGGTGCGCGGCAACGGCTTGGGCGGTGTGGGGAGGGGCATGTCCGGCAGCGGCTTTTGGCCCGGTTGCGGGGTGGGCAGCGGTGCCGGGGTAGAAGGCGTTGTTCGCTCGTACGGCTGATGAACCGAACAGGCGCTCAGGCCTAAAACGACACTGAGCAAGGTGAGACGGGCCAGTGAATTCATGAAGGTCTCTCTGTGGTTTACCTCCCGTAGGCACGAGCTTGCTCGCGATCTTTTAAAGATCAAAAGATCGCAATCAGGCTCGCGCCGGCGAAGGTAGGCCGGTTATTTATCCGGACTGTCGATGGTCAGCTGTTGCAGCGTCCGGGTGTCGCTGGGCAGCGGTTGGCTGCGCCCCGCCCATTCACCTGCTGTCGGTTGGCCAGCACGGGAGACGCGCGCCACCAGTTGGACTTCAGGAAAGTTCGACAGTTTCAATTGCGGCATCATCGCGTCGGCATCGCTAAGTTCCACCGTGATCGGCAAGTCGGCCACGGTCACCCGTTTGACAGCCAGCGGGGCCGGAGGCCCGGACACGGCACGGGCGAAGATAAACACGCTGTCGCCTGGCAACACGCTGGCTTTCACGGCGTCGGCCAGGTCGACAGTGACCTTGATTGAAGCCAACGCCTGGGTCGCTGGAGCCGCCTGGACCGCACCGCCACTGGCCTGCAGTTGCTCACGGGCTTTTTCGATGCCGCCTTCCAGCGCACTGCGCGAAGCGTCGCCTGCGGGCAGTTCATTCATCAGGCGCTGCCAGTAACCAATGGCGTCCTGGTAACGCTGGCTTTCAAAGGCGGCAATGCCCAGCAGGCCCAAGCTGGTGACTTCCTTGGGGTCGGCCTTCAAGGCTTCATCGGTCAAAGCCTGGGTCTTGTCGCTCCACTGTTTGTTATCGGCAAAGTATTGGGCCTGAGCCCATTGCCCCAGCAGTTCAGGCTGGCGACCCGCCAGTGTCACCGCGCGCTCAAATACCTTGGCGGCTTCTGCCGGGCGGTTTTGGGCCATGTAGGCACGGCCCAGGAAGTACAAGCCTTCGGCCGAATCCGGCTGAGCCACTGCCGCACGCTCCAGGCGCGAGACCATCTCTTCCAACGACTTGGGCGGCTGCGAAAATTCGCGGGTCAGTTCGACCTTATCAATGGCACCGAAGTGCAGGTACAACCCCAGGCCCAGCACCGGCACCATGACCGCTGCCAGCACTGGCAGCGTTTTGCCCAGTGTCGACACCCGCACCACCGCAGCCCCTTCGGTGTCAGCCAGCAGTTCACGGGCGGCTTCAGCACGCCCGGCGTCAAATTGCTCAGGGGTTAACACACCTTGATTGCGCTGCCCCTCCAACTCGGCCACACGCTCCTGATACAAGGCCACGTTCAAGGCGGTGCGGTCTTCTTCGCGTTGGGCACGACGCCCGCGCAACACCGGAATCAGCATAAAGCTCAGGGCAATCAGTAGCAGCAAACCTGCTGCAAGCCAGAATTCAATCATCTTGTTTTTTATCCAGCAAAGCGTCGAGGCGCTGACGCTCCTCGGCAGAAAGTGCGTCCGACTGTTCGGTCTGCACAGTACGACGACGGCGCCCAACGATCACACCGATCACCACCAGCCCCCCCGCCAGCAACCCCAGCGGGCCAAACCACAGGAAGGCGGTTTTGGCCGTCAGGGCCGGTTTGTAGCGCACGAACTCACCGTAACGGTCCACCATAAAATCGATGATCTGCGGGTTGTCCTTGCCTTCGCCCAGCATGCGAAAGATTTCGCGGCGCAGGTCGGTGGCAATCGGTGCGTTGGAGTCGGCCAGGTCCTGGTTCTGGCACTTGGGGCAGCGCAGTTCTTGGGTCAGCTCGCGAAAGCGCGCCCGCTCGGCCTCGTTGGCAAACTCATAGGTGTCGATGGCGGCGTGGGCCACACCGGTCAGGGTCAGGCCACAGGCCACAGCGGTTAACCAGCGTTTCATGGCCTGGCCTCATCCACCAGCGCCTGATAGCGGCCGGCCAGTTGCTCACGCCAGACCGTTTCGTCGATCACGCCCACGAACTTGTAGCGAATAATGCCCTGGCGATCGATGAGGAAGGTTTCCGGGGCCCCATACACACCCAGGTTCAGGCCCAGCGAGCCCGCTTCGTCATTGATGTCCAGTTGGTAGGGATTGTGGAACTCCTTGAGCCACTTTTTCGCGTCTTCATTGACGTCCTTGTAATTGACGCCATAAATCACCACGCCCTGCTCCGCCAGTTTGGTCAGCACCGGGTGTTCAATCTTGCACGAGATACACCAGGTGGCCCACACGTTGACCAGCGCCGGCTTACCCTTGAGGTCTGCCTCGGTCAGGGTGCTGTCGCCCTCCACCGATGGCAGGCTAAAGGCCGGGAACGGTTTGTCGATCATGGCCGACGGCAACTCGGTCGGGTCCAGGTACAAGCCCCGGTAGAGAAACCACGCCATGCCCAAAAAAATGGCCAGCGGGAACAGCATCAACCAGCGTCTCATACGGCGGCTCCTGTCATGCCCAAGGCGTCACGCACTCGGGTTTTCACCTTGACCCGATAACGACGGTCCAGCGCCGCCAACACCCCCCCAAAGCCGGTGAGCAAACCGCCCAGCCAGATCCAGCGCACAAACGGTTTGACGTGCACGCGCACGGCCCAAGCCCCATCACCCAGCGGTTCGCCCAGCGCCACATAGAGGTCGCGGGTGAAACCGGCGTCGATCCCGGCCTCGGTCATCATCGAGTTTTGCACCGTGTACAAGCGTTTCTCCGGGTGCAGCACACTCACTTCCTTACCGTTGCGGATCACCCGCACAGTGCCTTTGTCCGAGGTGAAGTTAGGCCCTTCAAAATGCCGTGCACCTTCAAAAACGAACTGATAACCGCCCAGTTCCATGGATTCGCCCGGTGCCAGGCGCAAGTCGCGCTCGGCGCTGTTCTGACTGGACAGCACCACGCCCACCGCACACACGGCGATGCCGATGTGCGCAATCTGCATGCCCCAGTAGCTGCGGGTCAGGCTGCGCAGGCCTTTGATCAGGCCTTTGTGACGGGTTTTGTCGCCAATATCACGCACCCCGGCCAGCAACACCCACGCCGCCAACATAAAGGTGGTCATCACCGCCCAGTTAAAATCGCCATAGGCCACGCCCGCAATGGCCGACAGGGCCGCACTGCCCAGCAGCACCGGGGTCAGCATGCCCAGCAGCCATTTGACCGGTGTGTCTTTCCAGCGCACCAGTACGCCGATGGCCATCACCCCCATCAGCAAGCCCATCAGCGGAATAAACATCGCGTTGAAGTACGGCGGGCCCACCGACATTTTCGCGCCACTGATGGCATCCACAATCAGCGGGTACAGGGTGCCCAGCAGAATCATCGAGGCGGCCACCACCAGAATCAGGTTGTTGCCCAGCAGCAGGGTCTCGCGGGACCACAGGTTGAAGCCGACATGGCTTTTCACGACAGGCGCACGCAACGCAAACAGGGTCAGCGAACCGCCCACCACAAACAGCAGGAAGATCAGGATAAACACGCCGCGTTCCGGGTCGGAAGCGAACGCGTGTACCGAGGTCAACACGCCGGAGCGCACCAGGAAGGTGCCCAGCAGGCTGAGTGAAAACGCGGCAATGGCCAGCAGTACTGTCCAGCTCTTGAATACGCCGCGTTTTTCAGTGACGGCCAACGAGTGAATCAGCGCCGTGCCCACCAGCCACGGCATAAACGACGCGTTTTCCACCGGGTCCCAGAACCACCAGCCGCCCCAGCCCAGTTCGTAGTATGCCCACGCCGAGCCCAGCGCGATGCCGAGAGTGAGGAACATCCATGCCGCCTGGGTCCAGGGACGCGACCAGCGCGCCCAGGCAGTATCCAGCCGGCCCGCCAGCAGCGAGGCGATGGCGAAGGCGAAAGCCACCGAGAAGCCGACGTAACCCATATAGAGGATCGGCGGATGGAAAATCATGCCGATATCCTGCAGTAGCGGATTGAGGTCGCGACCATCAATGGGGTACTGCGGCAGGCCGCGGCTGAACGGATTGGAGGTGAAGAGGATAAACAGCAGGAAACCAAAGGCGATCATCCCCATCACCGCCAGCACCCGGGCGACGGCGTCGAGCGGCATCCGGCGGCTGAAGATGGCGACGGCAAAGGTCCAGACGCTGAGCAGCAGAACCCACAGCAGCAGTGAGCCCTCGTGCGCCCCCCAGGTTGCCGCCACCCGATACCACACCGGCAGCGCGCTGTTGGAGTTTTCCGCCACGTAGCGGACGGTAAAGTCATTGACCACAAAGGCGTGCACCAGCAGCAGGAAGGCGCCGCCGATACAGGCGAATAGCCCACAGGCCAGCGGCCGGGCCAGGGCCATCAGCCGCCGATCCTGCCGCGCCGCGCCCCACAGGGGATAAACGCTCAGGAGCAGCGCCAGCCCCGCCGCCAGACACAATAAAAAGTTGCCCAGTTCCGGCATCATGGCTGCGCCCCCGTTTTCTCTGGCGTCATGGCGTTTTTCACCTCCGGCGGCGTGTAATTTTCATCATGTTTGGCCAGCACCTGCTGGGCGGTAATATGCCGCTCGCCGTCCAGTACGCCCTGGGCCACCACGCCCTGCCCTTCACGAAACAGGTCCGGCAAAATGCCCTTATAGCTGACGTCCACCACCCCGCGGGCGTCATACAGCTTAAAGCGCACGTCGAGGGTTTGCGGGTCGCGCTGCAGGGAGCCCGGCTGAACGTAGCCTCCCACCCGCAGCCGCTGACCGGTATGGGGCAGCGCCCGGGTTTCCGTTTTGCCGTAGATAATTTCCCCCGGGGTGTAGAACAGATCGATATTGCTGCTCAGGGCGTACAGCGTCAGGCTGACGGTCAGCCCGAGGCCGGCGAGCACCGCCAGCACGATATACAGCCGGGTTTTACGACGCGCTTGCATCCGCGGCCTCCTTGTCGTGTTCGCGGGCGGCAGCGATCCGCCGCTCGCGCGCCTGCTGGCGTCGTACCTCATGGAACAGCGCCCGCCGCGCCCACAGAGTGTGCACCGTCAGCAAGCCAAAGGCGGCGACCGCCACGGCCACCGCCAGCCAGACGTACACGGCATAGCCGCCCATATTCAGGAAGGCGGCGAAAGACGAAAAGGCGGGGCTCATCGGGCAGCTCCTTTATTCACCAGCGCCACCACCCACGGTCGACGGCGCTCCAGCTGCAGGATCAGGTTACGCAGGCGCATCAGGGTCAGCGTGACCGACAGCATGAGGAAGGCAAAGATGCAGATCCGCAGCGGCAGACGCATGCTTGGGTCGATGGTTTGCTGCGGGTTGGTCGAGCCCTGGTGCAGGGTGTTCCACCAGTAGACCGAGTAATGAATGATGGGCAGATTGACCACCCCGACCAGGACGAGGATCCCCGCCGCGCGCCCGGCCAGCCGCCGGTCGTCAAAGGCGTGCCACAAGGCGATGACCCCGGCATACAGAAACAGCAGCACCAGCTCCGAGGTCAGGCGGGCGTCCCAGATCCACCAGGTTCCCCACATTGGCTTGCCCCACGCCGCGCCGCTGACCAGCGCCACCAGGGTGCAGACCGCCCCCACCGGTGCCAGGGCGGCGATCGCCAGATCGGCCATTTTGATCTGCCAGACCACCCCGATGAAGGCCGCGACGGCCATCGCCAGGTACAGCCCCATCGACCACATCGCCGCCGGGACATGAAGATACATGATCCGGTAGCTTTCCCCCTGCTGATAGTCCGCCGGGGCGAAGCCAAATCCCCACCCCAGACCGATGACCAGCAACAGCGCGCTCAACGCCGCCAGCCAGGGGATCCAGCATCCGCACAGGCGGTACAGCCGCTCGGGGATCGCCAGTTGATGTAACGCTTTCCACATAGAC
>NZ_JASLGE010000094.1 GCF_030150285.1 Pseudomonas sp.
AACCCGGCATGGGTTGGCCGCTTAATCTCTCAGTCATTTGGCGCTAGGCGCCGCGTTTCTTTAAGGGTCTTACCGGCTACACCTACAAACGAAGGAACCGGGCCCCTAGAAAAGAGCGCTGCTTTATACCAGAAAGACTAAAGCGCAACAACAAGCAGTGTGATTTGCTGCGTTGAATCAATCGCCTATTTGTGTGCCAACCGAGAGCAAAGCCCATGTTTGGTGGGCTGCAACCGCTCGTCGCGAGATGAAAGGTTTCAGGTGGTATGAGCCCGCAACGCAAACCGGCAATCGAATTAGAAGCTACCGGGTAGCCGCTTAATTCAAGGCCCTTTCGCGTTTTTGCAGCGTATTTATCAGATTTACCGAGCCATCAGGCGTATTAAAAGTAGTCATTTTGCTATCAGCCAACTAGGGTAGGACTTTTCCAGACTGCGCTTGCAGATGGGCCTCATCGACTTGCAAAGGAAATAGATCATGCGTCTCGCTGCCGCCCCCTTTTTTCTCACGTTGTGCTTGAGCCCGTTGGCCCAGGCGGCCGCGTTGAGTGTGTGTACTGAGGCCAGCCCGGAAGGGTTTGATGTGGTGCAGTACAACTCGCTCACCACCACCAATGCCTCGGCAGACGTGCTGATGAACCGGTTGGTGGAGTTCGATGCCCAGGCCGCCAAGCTGGTGCCTGGCTTGGCACAGAGCTGGTCGGTGTCCCCGGATGGTCTGGTCTACGATTTCAAGCTGCGCCCGGGCGTCAAATTTCACACCACGTCTTATTTCACCCCGAGCCGTGAATTGAATGCCGATGATGTGCGTTTCAGCTTCGAACGCATGCTGGACCCGACCAACCCGTGGCACAAGGTTGCGCAAAGCGGCTTCCCCCATGCGCAGTCATTGCAACTGCCTGAACTGATCAAAAAAATTGAAACGCCGGACCCTCTGACCGTGCGCTTTACCCTCAGCCGTCCGGACTCCACGTTCTTGCCCGCGTTAAGCATGGGGTTTGCCTCGATTTACTCGGCCGAATACGCGGACAAACTGCTCAAGGCCGGTAAACCTGAGTTGATGAACAGCCAGCCGATCGGCACCGGGCCTTTTGTGTTCTCGCGCTTCCAGAAAGATGCGGTGGTGCGCTACAAGGCCAACCCGGATTACTTCGCAGGAAAGCCGGACGTTGACCCGCTGATTTTTGCCATTACCCCGGACGCCAACGTGCGGCTGCAAAAATTGCGGCGCAACGAGTGCCAAATCGCCCTGTCGCCCAAGCCACTGGATGTTGAAGCCGCCGCCAAAGAACCGGCATTGGCGATCGCTAAAACACCGGCCTTTATGACGGCCTTTGTGGCCATAAATAGTCAGCACCCGCCGCTGGACAAGCCCGAAGTGCGTCAGGCGATTAACCTGGCGTTCGACAAAAAAACCTACCTCAAGAGTGTGTTCGAAGACAGCGCGCAGGCTGCCAACGGCATTTTTCCGGACACGACCTGGAGCTACGACAAGGCATTGAAAGGGTATGCCTATGACCCGCAACAGGCGCGTGACTTGCTGGCCAAGGCGGGCCTTAAAGACGGTTTTAAAACCACGATCTGGACACGCCCGACCGGCAGTGTGTTGAACCCTAACCCAAGCCTGGGCGCGCAATTGCTGCAGGCGGACCTGGCAAAAATAGGCGTGCAGGCCGATATTCGGGTGATTGAGTGGGGCGAATTGATCCGCCGCGCCAAGGCGGGTGAACACGACCTGCTGTTTATGGGGTGGGCCGGTGATAACGGCGATCCCGATAATTTCCTGACCCCCCAATTTTCCTGCGCAGCCGTGCAATCCGGAACAAACTTTGCGCGTTATTGCGACAAGACCCTGGACCGCTTGATCAGCGAGGGCAAAACCCTCACCGATCAGGACAAGCGCAGCGCGCTGTACCAGCAAGCCCAGGCGCTGATTCAACAGCAAGCCTTGTGGCTGCCGCTGGCGCACCCGACGGCTTACGCGCTCACCAATAAAAACGTACAGGGTTATCAGGTAAGCCCGTTTGGTCGTCAGGACTTTTCAACGGTCAGTGTTAAGCCGTGAGCGTCACATCCAGCCGTGTTCGACCATCGAAAACGGCTCCCCGTCACCGACGATAAAGTGATCCAGTGCCCGCACCTCAATCAGATCCAGCGCCTCAGTCAGGCGCTGGGTCAGGATGCGGTCGGCCTGGCTGGGTTCGGTGATGCCAGAGGGGTGGTTGTGGCAAAAGATTACTGCGGCCGCGTTATGAGCCAAGGCGCGTTTGACCACTTGGCGTGGGTAAACGCTAGCACTGTCGATGGAGCCTCTAAACAGCACTTCAAAGGCCAGCATTCGGTGTTTGGAGTCCATAAACAGGCAGCCGAACACTTCGTGGGGCTCGTGGCGCAGCAACGACTTCAAGTAGTCGCGCACCGCTTGCGGGCTTTCCAGGGCCGAATCCCGGCGCAAGCGTTCTGCCAGATGCCGGCGCCCCATTTCCAATACGGCCTGCAACTGACTGAACTTGGCAGGCCCCAGCCCGAGCTGCCGGCAGAAGGCGTTCAAGTCCGCTTCGAGCAAGGCCCGCAGGCTGCCAAATTCGGTGATTAAATGGCGCGCCAAGTCGACGGCGCTTTTGCCTGAAACCCCGGTGCGAAGAAAAATGGCCAGCAACTCGGCATCGGACAGGCTGGCCGATCCCTGCTCTAAAAGCTTCTCGCGTGGCCGCTCGGCGGCGGGCCAATGTCTGATACTCATAACACCTCCGTGTGAGTGAGCGCCGCTGTTCCCTTGCAGGCGCTGTGTTATCTTAGCCGATCATTTAAGCGTGGCATTTGGCCATTTTCCGCGCAGTTATCATTGAACTAAAAGGCAGGCCTATGCAGCGGCTGTATCGAAAACGCATTGTTTTGGGCGTCGGCGGCGGCATTGCTGCTTACAAGAGTGCAGAGCTGGTTCGTCGCCTGCTGGATCAAGGCGCTGAAGTGCGCGTGGTCATGACCCGCGGCGGCAGCGAATTCATCACGCCGCTGACGATGCAGGCGTTGTCTGGGCACCCTGTTCACCTGGATTTGCTGGACCCGGCGGCAGAAGCCGCCATGGGGCATATCGAGCTGGCCAAATGGGCTGACCTGGTGCTGATTGCGCCCGCCACGGCTGACCTGATCGCCCGTCTGGCTCAGGGCATTGCCAACGATTTACTGACCACCCTGGTGTTGGCCACAGACGCGACGGTGGCCATCGCCCCAGCGATGAATCAGGCCATGTGGCGTGACCCGGCGACCCAAGCCAACACCCAGTTGCTCCAGAGCCGTGGCCTGAAAGTCTTTGGCCCGGCCTCCGGTAGCCAGGCCTGTGGCGATGTGGGCTTTGGCCGGATGCTGGAAGCCGATGACCTGGTGAATTGCGCTGCCGAGTGTTTTCAGCGCTTGGTACTGACCGGCAAGCATGTCTTGATCACGGCAGGCCCGACCCAGGAAAACATCGACCCGGTGCGCTACATCACGAACCACAGCTCCGGGAAAATGGGCTTTGCCCTGGCCGAAGCAGCGGTCGAAGCCGGTGCCCGTGTGACCCTGATTACCGGGCCCGTGCATTTGCCCACGCCGGACCGGGTGACGCGTATCGACGTGGTCAGCGCCCGGGACATGCTTGCGGCCTGTGAAGCGGCGATCCCGTGTGACGTATTTATTGCGTCTGCGGCGGTCGCGGATTACCGCCCGGAAGTCGTTGCCCCACAAAAACTCAAGAAAGACCCTGCCAAGGGTGACGGCCTGTTGTTGCAGATGGTGCGCAACCCCGACATTCTGGCCACCATTGCGACGCGCCCTGACCGCCCCTTCAGTGTGGGTTTTGCCGCAGAGACTGAGCACTTGCTCGACTACGCGGCACGCAAGCTTAAAGACAAAAACCTCGACCTGATTGTGGCCAACGATGTGGCGAACCCCAGCATTGGCTTCAACAGCGAGGAAAACGCGTGCAGTGTGATTGACCGTCAATTGCATGCCACCGTGTTTGCCCAGACCAGCAAGGGCAAGATTGCCCGTCAGTTGGTCACTTTTATCGCCGAACGTCTGAACCAGGTTTAACTCGAATGCACGCTTTACAAGCCAAAATCCTTGACCCCCGCATTGGTAACGAATTTCCGCTGCCGCAATACGCCACCCCGGGCTCCGCAGGCCTGGACTTGCGCGCCATGCTCAAAGAAGACACCGTTCTGGAACCGGGCCAGACCCTGCTGATCCCGACCGGTCTGTCGGTGTACATCGGTGATCCCGGCCTTGCCGCGCTGATCCTGCCGCGCTCTGGCCTTGGCCACAAACACGGCATCGTGCTGGGTAACCTGGTCGGCCTGATCGACTCGGATTACCAGGGCGAACTGATGGTGTCGTGCTGGAACCGCGGCCAAACGGCGTTCAACATCACCATTGGCGAACGTATCGCGCAATTGGTGTTGGTACCGGTGGTGCAGGCGCACTTTGAGCTGGTCGAAGCGTTCGACGAAAGCCAGCGTGGCGCGGGTGGTTTTGGTCACTCCGGCAAACTCTGATTTCGCAGTGCCCGGCCAGGCATTCTGCTTGGCCTTCAGTGCCTTACTGTTTTCTCTGAGCGTGGAGTCCCCCTGCAATGAGTAGCCCCGCTGCGGTCCCGCCTGTACTCCCTGACAGCATTTTTCGCGCTTACGACATTCGTGGCGTAGTTCCGGCTACCTTGAACGCTGAAACCGCCTACTGGGTAGGCCGTGCGGTGGGGGCCGAGAGCCTGGCCCAGGGTGAGCAGAATGTGGCGGTGGGCCGTGATGGGCGCCTGTCGGGCCCGGAACTGGTCAAACACCTGATACGTGGCCTGGCGGACAGTGGCTGTAATGTCAGCGATGTTGGCCTGGTGCCAACGCCTGCGTTGTATTACGCCGCGACCGTGCTTGAGGGTAAGTCGGGCGTGATGTTGACCGGCAGCCACAACCCACCGGATTACAACGGCTTCAAGATTGTGATCGCGGGCGATACGTTGGCCGACGAACAAATTCAGGCGCTGCACACGCGGCTGAAAAAAAACGACCTGACGTGGGGTAAAGGCCGCATTGCTGCCGTCGATATTCTGCCGCGCTACAGCGCTGAAATAACCCAAGGCATCACGCTGGCCAAGCGCCTTAAAGTGGTGGTGGACTGCGGCAATGGCGTGGCGGGCGTGATTGCGCCGGCATTGATCGAAGCCTTGAATTGCGAGGTGATCCCACTGTTCTGCGAGGTGGACGGTCACTTTCCGAACCATCATCCGGACCCGGGCAAGCCCGAAAACCTGCGGGACCTGATCGCCAAGGTCAAAGAAACCAGGGCTGATATCGGGCTGGCCTTTGATGGCGACGCCGACCGTGTGGGCGTGGTCACGGACGCGGGCACGGTGGTGTTCGCCGATCGCCTGTTGATGCTGTTCGCCCAGGACGTGTTGGCGCGTAACCCGGGTGCCGACATCCTCTTTGATGTGAAATGCTCGCGCCGCCTGATTCCGCTTATCAAGGACCATGGCGGCCACCCGGTGATGTGGAAGACCGGCCATTCATTGATGAAAAAGAAAATGAAAGAAACCGGTGCTTTGCTGGCCGGTGAAATGAGCGGGCATATCTTCTTCAAGGAACGCTGGTTCGGCTTCGATGACGGTATTTATAGCGCTGCGCGCCTGCTGGAGATCCTCAGCCGGCAGTCCGTCACGGCTGAAGCGCTGTTTCAGACCTTCCCGAATGATATTTCGACGCCCGAGCTCAATATCGATGTGACGGATGAGCGCAAATTCCGCATCATTGAGGCTCTGCACGATGCTCAATGGGGTGAAGCCGCCGAGCTGACCACCCTTGATGGTGTGCGGGTCGACTACCCCTATGGCTGGGGCCTGGTTCGCGCGTCCAACACCACGCCGGTGTTGGTGCTGCGATTTGAGGCGGATACCGAAGCCGAACTGCAACGCATCAAGGCCGTTTTTCGCGCTCAACTCAAGCGTGTCGTGCCTGATCTTCCACTACCGTTTTGACCGACTTGTTCTACCGGAGCCCTGAATGACCCTCGAACGTGATGCCGCCTCCAACGTCGCCAAGGTTTTGTCCGAAGCGCTGCCCTACATCCGCCGCTACGTCGGCAAGACGCTGGTCATCAAGTACGGCGGCAACGCAATGGAGAACGATGACCTGAAAACCGGTTTTGCCCGTGACATCGTGTTGATGAAAGCCGTGGGGATCAACCCGGTTGTCGTGCACGGTGGCGGCCCGCAAATCGGCGACCTGCTCAAGCGTTTGTCCATCGAAAGCCACTTTATCGACGGCATGCGCGTGACCGACTCCGAGACCATGGATGTGGTTGAGATGGTGCTGGGCGGCCATGTGAACAAGGAAATCGTCAACCTGATCAACCGTCATGGCGGCAGCGCGATTGGCCTGACCGGCAAGGATGCAACGCTGATCCGGGCCAAGAAAATGCTGGTAACCCGCCAGACACCTGAGATGACGCAGCCAGAAATCATCGATTTTGGGCATGTGGGTGAGGTCACCGGGATCAACACCGATTTGCTGGATATGCTGACCAAGGGCGATTTCATTCCTGTCATCGCGCCAATTGGTGTGGGCCCTAACGGCGAGTCCTACAACATCAACGCCGACCTGGTGGCGGGCAAAGTGGCCGAGGCGCTCAAAGCCGAGAAGCTTATGCTGTTGACCAACATCGCCGGCCTGATGGACAAGGAAGGCAACGTGCTGACCGGGCTCACCACTGCCCAAGTGGACGACCTGATCGCGGATGGCACCATTTACGGTGGCATGCTGCCCAAGATCCGTTGCGCGCTGGAAGCGGTGCAAGGCGGCGTGACCACGGCGCATATCGTTGACGGTCGTGTGCCGAACGCCGTGCTGCTGGAAATCTTCACCGACACCGGTGTTGGCACGCTGATCACCAACAGCAAGCCTGCTTAAGCCCGTCGGGCCAAAAAAATCCCCCGTCCGGTTTGCCCGGGCGGGGGATTTTTTATGTGCGGGTAGGGCGCAAACGCAATCAGATACCGTATTGCGCCCGGTACGCTTCAACCGCGGGCAGGTATTGCTTGAGGGTTTCGTCTTCGGCCAGGAACTGCAGAACCTGGTTCAAGGAAACGATGCTGACAACGGGAATACCGAAGTCGCGCTCCACTTCCTGAATGGCCGATAGCTCACCGTTACCACGCTCCTGACGGTTCAACGCAATCAGCACGCCTGCTGCTTTTGCGCTTTGGCTCGAGATGATCTGCATGACTTCACGGATGGCAGTGCCCGCCGTGATCACATCGTCAATGATCAAGATATCGCCTTCAAGGGGCGAACCCACCAGGCTGCCGCCTTCGCCGTGAGCCTTGGCTTCTTTGCGGTTAAAGCACCAGGGCACGTCGCGCTCATGATGCTCAGCCAGTGCGACGGCCGTAGTGGCAGCCAGTGGGATGCCCTTGTAGGCCGGGCCAAACAGCACGTCGAAGGCAATACCGCTGTCGACAATGGCGGCCGCATAGAAGCGCCCCAGTTGAGCCAGCGCGGAACCTGTATTGAACAGGCCGGCATTGAAGAAGTAAGGGCTGGTGCGCCCGGACTTCAGGGTGAACTCGCCGAAGCGCAAAACGCCGCGATCGATGGCAAAACGGATGAAATCGCGCTGATACGCTTGCATGAAAAAAAGCCCCTGATACCGCGGATTTAGCTAAATAGTAAGACGGCGTGTATCATACACTCACGAGATTTTTGGGGCCATTTATGCGGATCATCAGTGTGAACGTTAATGGTATTCAGACGGCAGTCGAGCGCGGTTTGCTCAGTTGGCTGCAAGCTCAGAATGCCGACGTTATTTGCCTGCAGGACACCCGCGCCTCCGCCTTTGAATTGGACGATCCGGCTTACCAGCTGGATGGCTACTTTCTTTATGCCTGCGATGCTGAAGTGCCCGCCCAAGGCGGCGTGGCTTTGTATTCGCGGTTGCAGCCGAAAGCAGTCATCACTGGGCTTGGCTTTGAGACGGCTGATCGCTACGGGCGCTACCTGCAAGCCGATTTCGATAAGGTCAGCATCGCGACCTTGCTGCTTCCTTCGGGGCAGAACGGCGATGAAGACTTGAATCAAAAATTCAAGTTGATGGACGACTTTGCACGCTATCTGGATAAACAGCGTCGCAAGCGTCGCGAGTACATCTACTGCGGCTCGCTGTATGTGGCGCAGCAAAAGCTCGACATTAAAAACTGGCGCGATAGCCAGCAATCACCGGGTTTCCTGGCACCTGAACGGGCCTGGATGGACGAGATTGTCGGCAATATGGGCTATGTTGATGCTCTGCGCGAAGTCAGTCGTGAAGGCGACCAGTACAGCTGGTGGCCCGATAACGAACAAGCCGAGATGCTGAATCTGGGCTGGCGTTTCGACTACCAACTGTTGACGCCGGGCTTGCGCCGCTTTGTACGCAGCGCCCGTTTGCCACGTCAGCCGCGCTTCTCGCAACATGCGCCATTGATCGTGGACTACGACTGGACACTGACGATTTAAGTGTTTTTCGTGGTCAATAAAAATGCCCGTATTGAACGATACGGGCATTTTTTTGGCCTAAGCAAAGGTGGCAGCGAGAGGCTAAACAGAAGCCGTCCAACTTTTTGGGCGCACTTCAGGCACCTGTAGGAGTGAGCTTGCTCGCGATCTTTTGATCTTTAAAAGCTCAATGACAGCCGCGCTATCGTGCAGCAATCTTATCCATTGCTGCGGCGTCCTGCCGGGTTACCCACTGCGCAAAACCTGCGTTCGGCCAGCGTGGCTTAAGGGGGCCCTTTTAGATCAAAAGCCAGATCAAAAGATCACGAGCAAGCTCGTTCCTACAAACTCTGCTATCCGTAGGAGGGGCCCCGTCTTCGACGCCGCGCTGTCGCGCAAAGAACCAAGGGTACGCCGCAGTGATCGATACCTAAAAATGAGTAAAAAATGCATTTTCAGGATCAATGACTTAGCGTTTTTTTTATAGAAGCGGCTAAACGCTCTGGCTGCAGGTGTTCACAGGGTTACTTGATCAGGCGCCAGGTGAAAGGATAGCGGTAGGCCACCCCGTCATTGGCCTTGACGCCTGCAATCACGACCAGCACGACTGCGCCGATCAGTACCAGGCCAAGCAAGGCGAAACCCACCAGGACGAACATCAGCACGTAGCAAATGGCGGAGACAAGGGCGACCGTGATCTGAAAGTTCAGGGCCTCCTTGCCTTGCTCGTCAATAAAGGGATCGCTCTCGCGCTTTACCTGCCAAAGGATCAGCGGGCCGATCAGGTTGCCAAACGGAAACCACATCCCCAGGAAAGCTGCAAAGTGACAAAACATGGCCCATTTTCGAGCTTCGCGGCTCGGTTTAGGGTTTGAAAGGTCTAATTCGCTCATGGTGCTCTCCGGGTGATGATTGACGGTTTAGACCCTCAATCGGCCAATGCGGCTTGCTGCAAGGCAAAAATTTCTGTCATGCCTTTTTGAGCCAGTGCAAGCATGGCATTGAGCTCTTCAGGCTGGAACGGCGCGCCTTCGGCGGTGCCCTGAACTTCAATGAAGCCGCCGGAGCTGGTCATGACCACGTTCAGATCGGTTTCGGCAGCCGAATCTTCAGGGTAGTCCAGGTCGAGTACCGGCACGCCTTGGTACATGCCCACCGAGACAGCTGCAATCATTTGTTTTACAGGGTCGCCGCCCTTGAGGCCGCCCCGTTTCTTGATGACTTTCAACGCATCGACCAGAGCAACCATCGCGCCGGTAATAGAGGCTGTGCGGGTGCCGCCGTCGGCCTGGATGACATCGCAGTCGACGTACAGCGTAATGTCGCCCAACTTGGACATGTCCAGAGCGGCGCGCAGCGAGCGGCCGATCAGGCGCTGAATTTCCAGGGTGCGGCCACCTTGCTTGCCACGGCTGGCTTCGCGCTGGTTACGCTCGCCAGTGGCGCGTGGCAGCATGCCGTATTCGGCGGTCAGCCAGCCTTGGCCCTGGCCTTTGAGGAAGCGCGGAACGCCGTTCTCGACGCTGACGGTGCAGATGACTTTGGTGTCACCGAACTCGACCAGTACAGAACCCTCTGCGTGTTTGGTGTAGTTGCGGGTGATGCGGATCGAGCGTAGCTGATCGGCAACGCGACCACTTGGACGTTTCATGTGGGATACCTGTACGGGACGGAAAACTGCCGAGCATTATAAAGGCCGCGATCGATCAGGGCACATTTAAAACGCACACCTGAAGCCGCAGTCGCTGCCGAAGGGCTGCGCAGCAACCATTTTTCCAGAGCGCGCCGCCATCGCCATCGGCCTTTATCTTTAGTGCTTTACGACAGACGTCATTTGGGGCACCCGCTGCACTGCGTTACAATCCGCCGCCTTAATGGCCATCAGGCTTCATTCATTGAATTGCGAGGTACCGTCCATGGTGCACAGCATGACCGCCTTTGCCCGTGTTGAAAGCGCTGGCACTCAGGGCACCCTGAGCTGGGAGCTACGCTCGGTCAACAGCCGTTACCTGGAACCGCACCTGCGCTTGCCTGAATCGTTCCGCGACCTTGAAGGTGCCGTGCGAGAGGCTCTGCGTCAGGGAATATCCCGAGGCAAACTCGAATGCACGTTGCGTTTCACTGAGGAAACCACGGGCAAACCGCTGCAGGTCGACCGTGAGCGTGCGGCACAACTGGTCGCGGCGGCCGAAACCATCGCCAGCCTCATCCAGCAGCCTGCTGCACTCAACCCGCTGGAAGTCCTGGCCTGGCCCGGTGTGTTGGTGGCGGATGCGAGCGACCCCCAGGCGTTGAACGCCCAGGCGCTTGCACTGTTCAAGCAAGGGTTGCAAGAGTTGAAAGATGGCCGCGAGCGTGAGGGCGCAGAGCTGGCTCGGTTGATCAGCGAACGCCTGACGTCGATCGAAAGCGATGTTGAGACCTTGCGCGAGTTGGTGCCTCAGATGCTGGCCACCCAGCGCCAAAAAGTGCTCGACCGCTTTGCCGATATGAAGGCAGAGCTGGATCCGCAGCGGCTTGAGCAAGAAATGGTCATGCTCGCGCAAAAAAGCGATGTGGCTGAAGAGCTTGACCGTCTGAGCACCCATATTCTGGAAGTGCGCCGCGTGTTGAAATCCGGCGGTGCCGCCGGCCGTCGTCTCGACTTCCTGATGCAAGAGCTTAACCGTGAGGCCAATACCCTGGGCTCAAAAGCATTCGATCCGCGCAGCACCCAAGCGGCGGTCAACCTCAAAGTGTTGATCGAGCAGATGCGCGAACAAGTACAGAATATTGAGTAAGGCTCTCCCTGACATGACCCACAGTACTGGCACCCTTTACATTATTTCCGCCCCTTCCGGCGCGGGGAAAAGCAGCTTGGTCAAGGCGCTGATCGACGTTGAGCCACAGATTCGCGTTTCAGTCTCGCACACCACCCGAGCCATGCGCCCCGGTGAAGTGAACGGCGTGCATTACCATTTCGTCGAGCGCGAAGACTTCGTGAAAATGATCGAGCACGGTGATTTTCTGGAGCGTGCGGAAGTATTTGGCAACCTTTATGGCACGTCGCAGAGCTACTTGCAGCAGACCCTGGATGAAGGGCACGACCTGATTCTGGAAATCGACTGGCAAGGTGCCGAGCAAGTCCGCAAATTGATGCCCCAGGCGCGCTCTATCTTCATTCTGCCGCCGAGTCAGCAGGCTTTGCGTGACCGGCTGGACAACCGCGGGCAGGACAGCGCCGAGATCATTGACGGGCGCATGCGTGAGGCCGTGAGTGAAATGAGCCACTACGTCGACTACGACTACCTGATCATTAACGACGATTTTGCGGTAGCGCTTGATGATTTGAAGGCCATTTTCCATGCCAATCGACTAAAGCAGAAACGCCAGCAGCAGCGTTTCGGTAAATTGCTGGCCGAATTGCTTGGTTAAACAACGCTTCACAAAGGCCCTGTAAGGGCTTTACATTGGCGCTTGTAGAGGTTTTGGGAGCGTGCTCGAAAAAACAGCGCTTCCCTAATCGCTGGTGATTTTTTAAACTGTTGAGTCCGCTCGCCCATCCGGGCAGCGCGCATATTGCATTTGCTACGAGGAAGACCATGGCCCGCGTAACCGTTGAAGACTGCCTAGAACACGTGGATAACCGCTTTGAGCTGGTCATGCTGTCTACCAAGCGTGCCCGCCAACTGGCCACCGGTGGTAAAGAGCCTTTGGTTCAGTGGGAAAATGACAAGCCTACCGTTGTTGCCCTGCGTGAAATCGCAGAGGGCCTGATGAGCTACGAGTTTATCGCCAACGCTGAAATCGTCGAAGACGAACCGCTGTTTGCAGCGTTCGAGGACGAGAACAACGAGGCGAACTAAGCCTATGCCCGGTCGACGTAGTACGGCGAAGGGTTCACAGTTTTGGCAGGAGGCTCCCTCGTGCCGAGCATAGACGCCCTCGCCGATCGCTTGTCGGCCTACCTCAGTGCGGACCAGGTCAATCTGGTCCGACGAGCGTATTTCTACGCAGAACAAGCCCACGACGGCCAACGCCGGCGTAGCGGCGAACCTTACGTTACGCACCCGCTGGCAGTCGCCAATATCCTTGCCGATATGCACATGGACCATCAAAGCCTGATGGCGGCCATGCTCCATGACGTTATCGAAGACACGGGTATTGCCAAGGAAGCGCTGGTTGCGCAATTTGGCGACACGGTTGCCGACCTGGTAGATGGGGTCAGCAAACTGACCCAGATGAACTTCGAAACCAAGGCCGAAGCCCAAGCGGAAAACTTCCAGAAAATGGCAATGGCCATGGCGCGGGACATTCGCGTCATTCTGGTAAAGCTGGCTGATCGCCTGCACAACATGCGGACGCTCGAAGTGTTATCCGGCGAAAAGCGCCGGCGCATTGCCAAGGAAACCCTGGAAATCTACGCGCCCATCGCCAACCGGCTGGGTATGCACAACATTCGTATCGAATTTGAAGATCTCGGTTTCAAGGCGATGTACCCAATGCGCTCCGCGCGCATTTACCAGGCGGTCAAACGTGCCCGGGGCAACCGCAAAGAAATCGTCAATAAAATTGAAGAGTCGCTCAGTCACTGCCTGGCCGTCGATGGCATTCAAGGTGAAGTGAGCGGTCGCCAAAAGCACATTTATGGCATCTACAAAAAGATGCGCGGCAAGCGTCGTGCCTTCAACGAAATCATGGACGTGTATGCGTTCCGGATCATCGTCGACAAAGTAGACACCTGCTACCGTGTGCTGGGCGCTGTACATAATTTGTACAAGCCCCTGCCGGGGCGCTTCAAGGACTACATCGCGATTCCTAAGGCCAACGGCTATCAGTCGTTGCATACCACGTTGTTTGGCATGCATGGCGTACCGATCGAAATCCAGATCCGTACCCGTGAAATGGAAGAAATGGCCAACAACGGCATCGCCGCCCACTGGCTGTATAAATCCAGTGGCGACGAGCAGCACACCGGCACTCACGCCCGGGCGCGACAATGGGTCAAGGGTGTGCTGGAAATGCAGCAGCGCGCCGGCAACTCCCTCGAATTTATCGAGAGTGTGAAAATCGACCTGTTCCCGGACGAGGTCTACGTTTTCACCCCCAAAGGCCGGATCATGGAGTTGCCCAAAGGCTCCACAGCGGTCGATTTTGCCTATGCGGTGCACACCGACGTGGGCAACAGCTGCATTGCGTGCCGTATCAATCGCCGCCTTGCACCGTTGTCTGAGCCCCTGCAAAGCGGTTCCACGGTCGAGATCGTCAGCGCGCCGGGTGCACGCCCCAACCCGGCCTGGCTCAACTTTGTGGTCACCGGCAAAGCCCGTACGCACATCCGCCATGCCCTCAAGCTGCAGCGTCGTTCTGAATCGGTAAGCCTGGGTGAGCGTTTGCTCAACAAAGTGCTGAACGGTTTCAACAGTGCGTTGGACAAAATTCCGGCCGAGCGCATCCAGGCCATTCTCAGCGAATACCGGCTTGAGCAGGCAGAAGACCTGCTTGAGGACATTGGCTTGGGCAACCGCATGGCCTACGTCGTGGCGCGGCGTTTGCTGGGCGAAGGTGAGCAATTGCCAAGCCCTGAAGGCCCGCTGGCCATTCGCGGTACTGAAGGCCTGGTGCTTAGCTACGCCAAGTGCTGCACGCCGATCCCGGGTGACCCGATTGTGGGCCATCTGTCGGCAGGCAAAGGCATGGTTGTGCACCTGGACAACTGCCGCAATATCAGTGAAATCCGGCATAACCCCGAAAAATGCGTTCAGTTGTCGTGGGCCAAGGACGTGACCGGCGAATTCAACGTTGAATTGCGTGTCGAACTGGAGCATCAGCGTGGCCTGATTGCGCTGCTGGCAAGTAGCGTCAACGCGGCTGACGGCAATATCGAGAAAATCAGCATGGACGAGCGGGATGGTCGCATCAGCGTGGTCCAGCTGGTGGTCAGCGTACACGACCGTGTGCACCTGGCCCGCGTGATCAAAAAACTGCGTGCCCTTGCCGGGGTCATTCGCATCACTCGCATGCGTGCGTAGCTCGCTCACAAAGCCGCTCATTACAAGGAGTCATTCATGACCAAGACTGTTATCACCAGCGACAAGGCACCTGCTGCCATCGGTACTTACTCCCAGGCAATCAAGGCTGGCAACACGGTCTATATGTCGGGTCAGATCCCGCTGGACCCAAAAACCATGGAGTTGGTTGAAGGCTTTGAAGCGCAGACCATTCAGGTGTTTGAAAACCTGAAGTCGGTGGCTGAAGCTGCCGGTGGTTCGTTCAAGGACATCGTCAAACTGAACATTTTCCTGACGGACCTGAGCCACTTTGCCAAGGTCAACGAGATCATGGGCACCTACTTCGAACAACCTTACCCCGCGCGCGCAGCCATCGGCGTTGCAGCCCTGCCGAAGGGTTCGCAGGTTGAAATGGACGCTATCCTGGTGATTGAGTAACACCCTCGGCGCAGCGCCTTCATGCTGCGCCAACCCCCCGCTCTCTCGCGTTAAAAGGATCCCACCATGCGCCATGCGCTCGCTCTCTCATTGCTCACCCTTTTTCTGAGTGGCTGTGCCAGCGAACCCGCCAACCGCGATATCAGTGGCGTTTGGGTCAATCAGGCTGCCATCGATGCGGCGGCAAAGGGTGGTCATTTGCGCGAAGCCCTGCTGGCCAACGGGCCTACGCTTGAGTGGGACATCGACACCCAAAGTGCCCAAGCCCGCTATACCAACGGTTTTGAAAACGTCGAAGGCAAGCTGACACCAGAGGCCCGTGATACCTGGCAGGTCAGCTTTTATGGCAGCTCGGCTACGACGTTGTCCCTGGAGGGCGATGAATTGGTTCAGGCCGCGTCAGAGGCGGATCCCCAGCAGGTGTTTCGCCGTTCGGCGGCGAGCGTCGCCCGCGAACCTTTGGGAACGCGTTTTGATACAGCACTCAAAACGGCTTATCTGGGCGGGCAATGGCGTGTTGTCAGTGGTCAGGGGCAAGGCCGTTCGGTGACGTTCATGCCGAGTGGCCAACTTGTAGGGCTACCGGGTATCACGGCTTACGCGCTGTGCCTGGCGGGGGACTGTGCGTCAATGAGTGGCGAGTACGACAGCCTTTGGCTGGAGCAGGGCTCGACCGGCGCGGCGCATCTCTTTGTGCGAAAGGGTCGTCAGTTAGAGATTTTCGAAGCGCTGGATGCTTCTGAGCCAGACGAAATGCCTCAGTTTTACCCCGGTAAACGCGAGTGGTTGCTGGAGAAGCAGTAGCCGCCTACGTCAGCAGGAGCGCCATTCAGCGCTCATGCACAGGCTTCAACCCTTCAATATCTCGGCATAGCCTTCGCGGTAGCTTGGGTAGCGCGGCTCCCAGCCCAATGCCTTGGCGCGTGCATTGCTGCAACGCTTGCTGCCTGCCCGGCGGATGCTCGCCTCTTCAGCCCATTCGGTAACACCCAGGCGCTCACGCAGCCAGCCTACGACTTCGGCCAAAGGGGCCGGGTCGTTATCGACGCCAATGTAACAATTTTCCAGCTTCAGGCCTTTTCGGTCAGCCTCAAGCAAAAACGCAAGTAACCCGCCAGCATCGTCTGCGTGAATCCGGTTGGCATAGACCGGTGGATCGACCGCGACGCGGTAGCCTTTGCGCACTTGGCCCAGCATCCATTCGCGGCCCGGTCCGTAGATTCCGGTCAGGCGCACAACCGTAGCAGGCAGGCCGCTTTCAAGCGCTACGCGCTCAGCGTCTAGCATGATACGGCCTGAGTAATTTGTCGCTTGGGCCGGTGATGCTTCATCCACCCATTCAGCATTTTTTTGTACATAAACCCCGCTGCTGGACACAAACAACAGGCGTTTGGGGTGCTGGTCGTGTTGCTTTAGCCAGCTCAGCGTATGTTGCAGGCCGTCCACGTAAGCCGCTTGGTAACCTGCCTCATCGTGAGCGGTGGCGGCCGTGCTGTACACCACGTAATCGATAGGGCCCGTTGGCCACTGTGCTGGGCACTGAGTGTCGAACAGGTCGCCCGCGATGCCGTGCACGCCGGCCGGCAAGCGGTCGATGGAGCGTCGCAGCCCGTAGACATGCCATTCATTGGCCAGCAATTGAGTCGCCAGGCGGCTCCCGATATCACCGCATCCAACGATCAAAACAGACGGTTTGGACATTCAAAACTCCAAATGAGGGGTCACAAAACTGTAGGAAAAGCTTCGACCTTGGTAGGTCATTTCGAAAAAAACAAAGGCAATTGCTTTTGTTAACAAGAATTACTTGCAATAATAACGCATCGTTTGCCCAGGGTATTAAGCCGCGTTGTAGGGCAGTTCATCTATTCTCTCTTCAGGTCCGGCTAGCATGACACGCAATCAACCCACCGCTTCGCCAACCCCGCTTTCGAGCCCTAAACGCGTCTGGCGTGGGCTTGCAGTGCTGATGTTCAGCCTGTTGCTGGCACCTGCTGCCACCTTCGCCGACGAGCCGGCGGCGGCCGCTGCACAGCCGACGACTGAAGCCGTAGCCCCGGCACCGGCCTTGGCTGCTCCGGGTGTTGCTGATCCGGCCGAGTCTGAAGGCTCTGTAGTCTCTGGTGAAGATGCGCCTCAAGTGATCGCTGAAGAAGACAACAGCTTGGGCATGGCCCATGATCTGTCGCCTTGGGGTATGTACAAAAACGCTGACATCGTCGTGAAAATCGTCATGATCGGCTTGGCGATTGCATCGATCATCACTTGGACCATCTGGATTGCCAAAGGCTTTGAAGTCTTGGGTGCCAAGCGTCGTTTGCGCGCCGAAATCGTAAGCCTCAAGAAAGCCCGCACACTGAAAGAAGCGAGCGAATCCGCTACAAAAGAAGGTACGTTGGCGCATCTGTTGGTGCAAGACGCCCTGGAAGAGATGCGTTTGTCGGCTAACAGCCGCGAAAAAGAAGGTATCAAGGAGCGCGTAAGCTTCCGTCTCGAGCGTCTGGTAGCGGCGTGCGGTCGTAACATGAGCAGCGGTACGGGCGTCCTTGCGACGATCGGTTCGACAGCACCGTTTGTCGGTCTGTTCGGTACGGTATGGGGCATCATGAACAGCTTTATCGGCATCGCCAAAACCCAAACCACCAACCTGGCCGTTGTGGCTCCTGGTATTGCCGAAGCGCTGCTGGCCACGGCTTTGGGTCTGGTTGCCGCCATTCCGGCAGTGGTGATTTACAACGTATTTGCCCGCTCCATCACCGGCTACAAAGCCCAGGTGGCAGACGCGTCGGCCGAAGTGTTGTTGTTGGTCAGCCGTGACCTCGACCACTTGCCGCCCGAGCGCAACTCGCAACCGCACATGGTGAAAGTGGGGTAATCGGCCATGGGCCTGCATTTAAAAGAAGGCGATGACGATCTCGCCGAGAACCATGAAATTAACGTCACCCCTTTTATTGACGTGATGCTGGTGCTCTTGATCATCTTCATGGTGGCTGCCCCGTTGGCCACTGTGGACATCAAGGTTGACCTGCCCGCTTCGACCGCCAAACCGGCGCCTCGGCCTGAGAAACCCGTGTTTCTCAGCGTCAAGGCTGACCAGCGGCTGTACCTGGGCGAAGAACCGGTCACGGTTGAAGCGCTGGGCCCGACCCTGGATGCCAGGACGCATAACAACAAAGACACGACGATCTTCTTCCAGGCCGACAAAGGTGTGGATTACGGTGACTTGATGAGCGTGATGGATGCATTGCGCGCAGCCGGTTATTTGAAGGTGGGTCTGGTCGGACTTGAGACGGCAGCCAAGAAATGACCATAGCGCGCCAACAGACGACGCGTTACGGACTCAGCCTGGTCGCGGTGTTGGCTGTCCATGCAGTGGCGGTGATCCTTGCCCTGCAATGGTCCAACCCGCGGGCTATCGAACTGCCACCGCAAGCGATGATGGTTGACCTGGCACCGATGCCAGCACCGCCACCGCCGGCGCCGCCAAAAGTGGTGACACCACCACAACCCCCGGCCCCTGTGGAAGAGTTGCCGATACCCAAGCTGGCCGAAGCGCCCAAGCCGAAGATTGCGGTTCCGAAACCGGTCAAACCCAAGCAGAAGCCTCAACCGCCCAAGCCTGTGGAAAAACCTGATCCGGTCAAAGAGAAGCCTTCAGAAGAGAAACCCAGCGACGCGACGCCCACCAAGGCACCGAGCGAAAAGTCTGCAGCACCGGCCCCAGGGCCGTCACCGCAACAGTTGGCGGCTAAAGCCAGTTGGGAAGGCACGCTGCTGGCTCATTTGGGCAAGTACAAGAAATACCCGCCAGCCGCTCAATCGCGAGGCAAGGAAGGCCTGAACCGTCTGCGCTTCGTCGTCGATGCTGAAGGCAAGGTGTTGTCCTACGAACTGGTAGGCCGCTCAGGCAACGCGGATCTGGACCGGGCCACCCTGGAAATGATTCGCCGGGCACAACCCTTGCCCAAGCCACCGGCTGATATGTTGACCAATGGCAGCATTGAAATCGTTGCACCCTTCGTTTACTCCATTGATAAACGGCGGCGTTAACACCAAAAAGGGCACCTCAGGGTGCCCTTTTTGCCTATCGGATCCGTCCTTGTAGTTGCTGCCGAGGGAGGAAGGCTGCGATGCAGGTTGTAGGGCCGCCGTCCGGGGTCGCTTGGTAACCCCTCGCAGCCTCATGCTGGGTCCGCGACGACAAGGGCTGCTGATTAAACCTTGTGTGGGCATTGTCTGATAACGTGCGTCTATCGATTGCAGCCGTTATGCTTGGCCCGTCAATACAGGGACGCCCGCTATGACTCTTACCGAATTGCGCTATATCGTTACGCTCGCCCAGGAACAACACTTTGGCCATGCCGCCGAGCGTTGCCACGTCAGCCAGCCGACGCTGTCGGTGGGCGTGAAGAAACTGGAAGACGAACTCGGTGTGCTGATTTTCGAGCGCAGCAAAAGCGCTGTGCGTCTCACTCCTGTGGGTGAAGGCATCGTTGCCCAGGCGCAAAAGGTACTTGAGCAAGCCCAAGGGATCCGCGAGCTGGCTCAGGCCGGCAAGAATCAACTGACCGCACCGCTGAAAGTGGGGGCGATTTATACCGTCGGCCCGTACCTTTTCCCTCACCTTATTCCGCAACTGCATCGGGTTGCCCCGCAAATGCCGTTGTATATCGAAGAAAACTTCACCCACGTGCTGCGCGACAAGCTGCGTAATGGTGAACTGGACGCGATCATCATCGCCTTGCCGTTCCAGGAAGCCGACGTGCTGACCTTGCCGCTCTACGATGAGCCGTTCTACGTGCTGATGCCGAGTGAGCACCCGTGGAGTAAAAAAGAAACTATCGACGCCAGCCTGCTCAACGACAAGAGCCTGCTGTTGCTGGGAGAAGGTCACTGCTTCCGCGACCAGGTGCTGGAGGCGTGCCCTACCCTGACCAAAGGCAGTGATGGTGCCAAGCACACCACGGTGGAATCCAGCTCCCTGGAAACCATCCGCCACATGGTCGCCTCGGGCCTGGGCATTTCGATCCTGCCGTTGTCGGCTGTCGACAGCCATCACTATGCGCCGGGCATTCTGGCCGTTCGCCCGCTCACCCCGCCAGTGCCGTTTCGTACGGTGGCCATTGCCTGGCGCGCCAGTTTCCCACGGCCCAAGGCGATTGAAATCCTCGCGGACTCTATCCGCCTGTGCTCGGTGGCTAAACCGCCGGCGGCGAAGTAAGCCTGCCGATGACCGAGTTGTCGAAGGTGTCGGTCACTGCGCTCAAGGGCGTGGGCGAAGCCATGGCCGAGAAACTGGCCAAGGTGGGGTTGGAAACCGTACAGGATGTGCTCTTTCACCTGCCGTTGCGCTATCAGGACCGCACCCGTGTGGTGCCGATTGGCGCGCTGCGCCCAGGCCAGGATGCCGTGGTCGAAGGCCGGGTGATTGGCGTCGATGTTGTCATGGGCAAGCGCCGCAGCCTGCTGGTACGCATCAACGATGGTACCGGCGGCTTGAGCCTGCGTTTCTACCACTTCAGCAATGCGCAAAAAGAAAGCCTTAAACGAGGCACTGAAGTGCGCTGCTATGGCGAAGCGCGGCCCGGTGCTTCAGGGCTGGAGATTTATCATCCGGAATACCGTGCTATCACCGGCGATGAGCCGCCCCCGATCGACACGACCCTGACGCCGATTTACCCCACCACCGAAGGCCTGACCCAACAACGCTTGCGCCAGCTCAGCCAGCAAAGCCTGGCGATGCTGGGCCCGCGCAGTCTGCCGGATTGGTTGCCCGCAGAACTGGCCAAAGAGCATCAATTGGCACCTTTGGATGAAGCCATCCGCTATTTGCATCAGCCGCCCGCCGATGCGGATGTGGAAGAGCTCGCGCTGGGTCATCACTGGGCGCAACATCGCTTGGCATTCGAAGAGCTGTTGACGCATCAGTTGTCGCAACAACGACTGCGCGAGAGCCTCCGTTCCCAACGCGCGCCCGCCCTGGCCTTGGCCCGCCAGTTGCCCAAACAGTTCCTAGCCAACCTGGGCTTCCCCCCCACCGGGGCGCAAGTACGGGTCGGCAACGAAGTGGCCTACGACCTCAGCCAGCCGGAACCCATGCTGCGCTTGATCCAGGGGGATGTGGGCGCGGGCAAGACCGTAGTGGCCGCTTTAGCCGCTTTGCAAGCGCTGGAGGCCGGTTACCAGGTGGCGCTGATGGCCCCGACCGAGATCCTGGCGGAACAACACTTCATCAACTTCAAGCGCTGGCTGGAACCGTTGGGGCTTGAAGTGGCCTGGCTGGCGGGCAAGCTCAAGGGCAAGGCGCGAGTGGCGGCGCTTGAGCACATCGCCGACGGTGCGCCCATGGTCGTCGGCACCCATGCCCTGTTCCAGGAACACGTGCAGTTCAAGAACCTGGCGCTGGTGATCATCGATGAGCAGCACCGTTTTGGCGTTCAGCAGCGTCTGGCCTTGCGTAACAAAGGCGTGGGCGGCGTGATGTGCCCACACCAGTTGATCATGACCGCCACGCCGATTCCGCGCACGCTGGCCATGAGCGCTTATGCCGACCTGGACACCTCGATCCTCGATGAGTTGCCGCCGGGGCGCACGCCGGTCAATACCGTGCTGGTGGTCGACACGCGCCGCGTCGAAGTGATTGAGCGCGTGCGCGCGGCCTGCGCCGAAGGCCGACAGGCCTATTGGGTGTGCACGCTGATTGAAGAATCTGAAGAGATGACCTGTCAGGCGGCTGAAACTACATTCGAAGACCTGTCCAGTGCGCTGGGTGAGTTGCGCGTAGGCTTGATCCACGGGCGCATGAAGGCGGCTGAAAAGGCGCAGGTCATGGCCTGCTTCAAGGCGGGTGAGTTGCAGTTGCTGGTGGCGACGACGGTCATCGAAGTGGGCGTCGACGTGCCGAATGCCAGTTTGATGATTATTGAAAACCCAGAGCGCCTGGGCTTGTCCCAGTTGCATCAATTGCGTGGGCGTGTCGGTCGGGGCAGTGCCGTTAGCCATTGTGTGCTGTTGTATCACCCGCCGCTGTCGCAAGTCGGTCGTCAGCGCCTGGGCATCATGCGTGAGACCAACGACGGCTTTGTCATCGCTGAAAAAGACCTTGAACTACGCGGCCCGGGCGAAATGCTGGGCACGCGGCAAACCGGTCTGTTGCAATTCAAGGTCGCGGACCTGATGCGTGACGCCGACTTGCTTCCTGCCGTGCGTGACGCAGCGCTGACCCTGATTGAGCGTTGGCCGGCCCATGTCAGCCCTTTGCTTGATCGTTGGCTGCGCCATGGTCAGCAATACGGGCAGGTATAAAAGACCGTTCAGTAAATTGAACTGCGGCCGATCAAGTAGCCGGTTATCCAATTTGAGTTGCAGGAATCGAATGCAGAGCATGAACGAAGTCTCCCGCGCCCCAACCGTTCCCGATACGCCTCCCGCTGTGCAGCGCCTGCTCGATGAGTGGGCGATTCCCTACGCCAAGGTTGTTGATCATCCTGCACTTGATCCGGCCAGCAAAGTGCAGGCGGTGTTGCTGGATGACGCCGTAGGCGTCTTGATGGTGCTGTTTGCGCAAAGCCATTTGCTTGACCTCAACCGCTTGGCTGACTTGATTGGGCGTCGCATGACGGCAGTGGTGCCCGAGCGCCTGCAGCGTCAGCTCGACCGGCATGCACTGCGCCAGTTGCCCGGCCTACCGTTGCTCAGCGGCGCGTCCTGCCTCTACGAAGAGCAACTGATGTTACAGCCGCAGTTGTTGATCAGTTCAGGAGAGCCGGGGCTGCTGCTGGGCATCGCCCGCGAAGACTTCAAACGTGTGTTGCGCAACGCTTCGGCGGGCCGCTTTGCAGAGCCGCTGGACGCGATCAGGCTCAGCGGTGCCGGCCCGGATGACGACGGTGCGGCCATTACACAAGCCGTTCAGGTGTTTACGGCGCGGCGTATCCAGCAACGGCTTGAAGCCACCATCGAGATCCCGCCGCTGGCCGAGAGCGTGCGCAAGATCATGCGTTTGCGGGTGGACCCCGACGTGTCTATTGATGAGATCACCAGTGTTGTCGAAATCGACCCGGCCTTGGCAGCGCAAGTCATGAGCTGGGCGTCGTCTTCGTACTACGCTTCGCCGACCAAAATCCGTTCGGTCGAAGATGCCATTGTGCGTGTGCTGGGGGCTGATCTGGTCATTAACCTGGCGTTGAGTCTGTCGTTAGGCAAAACCTTGAGCCTGCCCAAGGATCACCCGCAATCAAGCGCGCCTTACTGGCAGCAGTCGATTTACACCGCCGCCGTGATTGAAGGCCTGACCCGTGCCATGCCGCTTGCGAAACGGCCAGAAGCCGGCCTGACGTACTTGGCCGGTTTGCTGCACAATTTTGGCTACTTGCTGTTGGCCCACGTGTTTCCGCCGCACTTCTCGCTGATTTGCCGCCACCTGGAAGTCAACCCGCATGTGAGTCACTGCCTGATCGAGCAGCATTTGTTGGGTATCAGCCGCGAACAAATGGGAGCCTGGCTGATGCGGTATTGGGGCATGCCGGATGAACTGGTCAGCGCGTTGCGTTTCCAGCATGACTCGACGTACACCGGCACCCATGCTGAATACCCGAACCTGGTGTGCGTGGCGCTGGAGTTGTTGCGCAGCCGCGGGATCGGCCACGGCGCGAGTAGCCCGGTGCCTGATGCGCTGCTTGAGCGGCTAGGCGTGACACGTGCCAAAGCAGAAGATGCCGTCAATAAAGTGCTCGAGGCTGAACTGCTGCTGCGTGAACTGACACATCAGTTCAGCCCGGCGTGAATCCATAAGAAGCCCCTGTCGCAAGGGGCTCTTGGCCTTACGCTTTCGGCTTTTTACGCGGTTTGAGGTACTTGGTCAGGCCCTGGAACCAGATCACCAGCGCGGGATTGCCCTTGATCTGAATCGATTTGTCTTGAATCCCGGTCATAAATGCCAGTTGCTTGTTCTTCGCTTGCAACGTGTCGAAACCGTAGGCGGCGTCTTTAAAGGCAATGGCGAAGGCCGGCTCCGGGTAGAGGCCCGAATGGCTGGTGATACGCTGGTCTTTCACTTTGAAGTGACGGGCGACGGTGCCGTCCAGGGTTTGCAGTTGGAAAACCAGGTCTTTGTCGACCAATTGCTGCGCAAACGCCGGGTTTTTTCGGCTGGCCTTGCCCATCAAGTAGCCTAGCATCCAGAGCAGGAAGCGAAATTTCATGTACACGGCCTCGGGGAATAAATGAATGGCCGGCGAAGTTTAACGATTTGAAAAAAGAACGCTACAGATCTGTAGCGATAGGCGTAGATGGACGGCTTTTTGCCACTTATGGCCGCATAATTGGCCTTGTCATCGTAAAGAATGGGCGTGTTGCCCATTCTTCAAAGCCCTGCAGGCAGTGGCCGGTCACGATATTAAGGATTGACGCTGTCTTTAAGGAACTTGCCCGGCTTGAATGCCACGGTGTTGCTGGCCTTGATCTTGACCGGCTCACCGGTTTGCGGGTTTTGCCCGGTACGCGCCCCACGGTGGCGTTGAATGAAGGTACCGAAACCGACCAGCGTGACGCTGTCTTTACGGTGCAGGGCATTGGTGATTTCTTCGAGCACTGTATTAAGCACGCGGCTGGCTTGCTCTTTGGTGAGGTCAGCTTTTTCAGCAATGGCCGCGGCGAGATCTGGTTTACGCATAGGTGAAGCCTCTTTGACGGTTTTTTGTTGTTATGTCCGTGCTGCTCTCTGTGGAGCAGCGCTAAGGCACCGCAGGCTCTAAACTGCGGCAGACCGGTGTGAGAATGGCACGGGGCCAAAGCCTGCGCCAGTCTCTGCGGGGGCTTTGTTGAGGCAGGGCAATGCCAAGTATGACAAAAGCTAGGGCATTTACGCCAAAAGTGCTGGTAGCGCTTTGTTCAGCGCCAGTTTCTCGCGAACGGCCTCGCCCGTCAGGGCATAACCCAGCAGCTTGCCGTCGGCGTCCCGGCACAGGGCTTTGATGTCTGCACCATGGCCTTCCACCTGCCATTGGCCTTCGTAGCCGCGCGGCACGGGTGACACCACCACCGGGCATACGGGCGTTTTAACCGTAATTGGCATCGGCCCGTAGCTGACAGCGGTGGGTTTGCCGGCCAGGGTTTGTGCCAGTGCTCGCGCGCTGCTCATCAGGGGCATCACGTACAGCAGGTTCAACCCGTCTACTTCAGCGCAGTCACCCAGGGCGTAAATATTGTCATGGGAGGTTTTGAGGGTGCGATCGACCTCAATCCCCCGGTTGATGCGGATGCCGGCAGCGGCAGCCAGGTCGGTGCGCGGGCGCAGGCCAATGGCCGAGACCACGACATCACAGGCGATCACGCTGGCGTCAGACAAATGGGCTTCGAGCCCTGTGTCTGTTCGGTGCAAGCGCGTCAATACCGGGCCCAGATGAAACCGCGCGCCCAAGCCTTCCAGGCCGTCCTGCACCGCGGCAGCAGCAGCGGGTGGCAGCAGCGTCGGCATGACTTGCTCGCACGGTGCCACCAGGTCGACCTCGTAGCCGCCGGCGATCAGGTCATTGGCGAACTCACAGCCGATCAGCCCGGCCCCGAGTATCAACACACGACGTTTGCCGGCGGCAGCAGCCCGGAAGCGGGCATAGTCTTGAAGGTCATTGATCGGGTAAATGGCGTCCTGTGCATCGCCTTGCACCGGCATCTGTACCGTTTGCGCGCCCCACGCCAGAATCAGGTCGCGGTACGGCACCGCTTCTTCACCGATCCACACGTGCTTGTGGCCCGGGTCAATCCCGCTGATACGGGTGTGAGTGCGCACCTGGGCCTTGAGTTGATCGGCCATGGCACCCGGCATCGCCATGCTCAGTTCATCGGCCTGCTTGTTCTTGCCAAAACCGGTGGACAGCATGGGCTTGGAGTAGGAGCGCCCGTCATCGGCGGTGATCAACAGCAACGGGGTGTCGCTGTCCAGCTTGCGAAACTCCCGGGCCAGGTTATAGCCAGCCAGGCCGGTGCCGATGATCACGACGGGTGCGCTCATTTCAATCTCCAACGGGGTGAGTGGTTAAAAAACGATCAGTTGATTTCGATCATCTCGAAATCCATTTTGCCGACGCCGCAGTCCGGGCACAGCCAGTCTTCTGGCACGTCCTGCCACAGCGTACCGGGGGCAATGCCGTCATCCGGCCAGCCGTCGGCTTCGTTGTAAATCAGTCCACACACAATGCATTGCCATTTTTTCACGGGGTTACTTCCTCAGGTTCAGGTCGATACAAGGCCACAGGCGTTTTAAGGTCTGCCGGGTCGCTCGTTGAATTTCAGGGCGTTTTGTACGGATCCGCGTCGGCAGATGCAAGTGCGATTGCAGCCGGCGCGCCCTAGGCCGCGCATACGATGACCAGCATGATAAGCTCGCGGGCCTCAATGGTTGCCAATTATGACCTACCGTGCCGCACATAACGTCTCCGCTGATCTCCCCTGTCTGGCTTGAACAACGCCGCCTGGCGGCCTTGCCCCCGGCCCAAACCCTCGACTGGCTATTCGATGAAGGCTCACTCACTCGACGTCTTACAGCACTTTCAGAAGGTGCCTTCAGTGTTTTGCCACTTTTTGAAGGTTGGCAGCCGCTGCGCCCGGATGAATGTGCCGGGCTTGAATTGCCCGATGCCAGCGTGGGTTGGGTGCGTGAAGTGCATCTGTGCGGGCATGGGCAGCCGTGGGTGTTTGCCCGCAGCGTTGCCGCCAAAAGCTCGCTGGAGGGTGGCGGGCTGAACATGGATGAACTGGGCACTCGCTCTTTGGGTGAACTGCTGTTCAGTGATCACGCTTTCGAGCGCGGTGAATTGCAGGTGTGCCACTACCCGAGCGCTGCATTGCCGCTTGCTGACCGAGCCGACAACCTGTGGGCCCGCCGCTCATGTTTTGTGCGCGGCGCGCTGAGTGTGCTGGTGGCTGAAGTCTTTTTGCCCAACCTGTGGGTTGCTTTGAGCACCCGGTCGGAGAACACCTGATGTACGTCAAATTGCTGAAATCACTCAACCGTTTGAACCCAAGGGCCTGGGACTTTATTCAGTTGACTCGCATGGACAAGCCCATCGGCATTTATCTGCTGCTGTGGCCGACCCTGTGGGCGCTGTGGGTGGCGGCTAAAGGCGTGCCGTCGTTGGCCAACCTGTTGATCTTTGTGTTCGGTGTGATCCTGACCCGCGCCGGTGGCTGCGTGATCAACGACTTTGCGGATCGCAAGGTCGACGGCCATGTAAAACGCACGGAACAGCGACCTCTGGTCAGCGGAAAAATCAGCAGCAAAGAAGCCTTGGTGTTTTTTGCGGTGCTGATGGGGGTCAGTTTCCTGCTGGTGCTGTGCACGAATGCACCGACCATTTGGTTGTCGTTCGGCGGTCTGGCGTTGGCGGCGAGTTACCCGTTCATGAAGCGCTACACCTATTACCCGCAAGTGGTATTGGGCGCAGCGTTTTCATGGGGCATGCCGATGGCCTTTACCGCCGAAACCGGCAGCCTGCCGGCGGCGGCCTGGTTGCTGTACATCGCCAACTTGCTGTGGACAGTGGCTTACGACACGTACTACGCCATGACCGACCGCGACGATGACCTGAAAATCGGCGTCAAATCCACCGCCATCCTGTTTGGTGATGCCGACCGTGTGATCATCCTCACCTTGCAGGGGTTGGCGTTGGGGTGCCTGTTGCTGGCGGGTGCGCATTTCGATCTGGGCGGCTGGTTCCACCTTGGCTTGCTGGCCGCGGCGGGCTGCTTTGTGTGGGAATTCTGGTACACCCGCGACCGTGATCCACAGCGCTGCTTTAAAGCCTTTCTGCACAACCACTGGGCGGGCTTGGCCATTTTCGTGGGCATCGTGCTGAACTACGCGCTGGCGTAAACGGCCGTAGGAACGAGCTTGCCCGTGATCGGTTGATTGTTAAAAGATCGCGAGCACGACCAGCCCGCACCGCGACCCTGTAGGAACGAGCTTGCTCGTGATCGGTTGACCTTTAAAAGATCGCGAGCAAGCTCCTACAACGCCATGACCATTAGCCCGCTGGGCTGGGCACCAGCCGCAGGGTGCTGCGGGTGTTGAGCTGGATCTCGGTTTCGTCCAGATGAGGCTTGTCATAGTCGCCCTGGATGAACGACTCGGCCTGGTCGCGATAGTGCTTGTCGAACGGCACGCCACTCTGGCCCACGGGGTTGATGGTGAGGCTATGGGCCGGGTTGGCGAAATCGATCAGGCGCCGCGTCGACGGCCCGTAGCTCACCGCCCATGGTGCATTGCCCGGTTTGGCGCTCAGGTTGTTCGGCACTTCGTGACTGCCGGGGGCGGCGAAAGGGCCGACGTTAAGCAGCCAATCCAGCGGTTTTTGCTTACCGAGCGGGTGCTCGTGGGTCAAGGTATGGGCCCGCCCCCAGCGCCATTGCGCCGGGTCATCGCCCTGGGTGGCTTTGAGGTGAGCAAGGCTGGCTTGCCAGGCCGCTTTGACTGTGTCGGCGCGCGTTTCTTTATGCGCCGTATGGCGGTTGTTCCACCACGGCGAGTCCGGGTCCGCCGCAAGGCGCGGTAACACCTCGTCAATAAGCCGGGTGGACAGCAGCATGTCGAAGTAATCTTCGCCCAATTCGTCCCGCATTGACGCTTCGGCCAGGTTGTAGAGGAACTGGTTGAACAGCGTGGCCGCCGTTGAGTCCAGCGGGTAATCCCCTTCCCAGCGCTTGAGTTGCGTTAATAGCTTACGTTCGCCGGGGTCGCGTACTACGTCGTTTAGCACCGGCAGCAGCGGTGCGAGTACGCGCGGGCCGTAATCAGTGGTGGTACCCAATTGCAGTGCCTGGCTGTTTTTCAGGTTCCATTTGACGCGAGCATCGCTTAACTGGCGGTCAAGTTGCTGGCCGCGATCAGCCAGATTGTAGTAGCCGGGTATCTCAACCCCCGCAGGCGATACCGGCTGGAAGTTGGCCGAGACGATATAGCCGCGTGGCGGGTTTTCTTCTTGAGGGTTGGCGCTGAACGGGTAGAAACCGTCTTTATCGGCCTGGCCGGTGCTGCCATCAAGGATGAACGCCGGGTTGACCCCTGCGGGCCGTTTGGGCAACTGTGCAGCCGCCCACCAGCCGATATCGCCCTTGGCATTGGCCCACACCAGGTTCAGGCCCGGCGCGTGAATCAAGGCTGCGGCGGTGCGGGCTTTGGCCAGCGTGTCAGCGCGGTTGAGCTGGTAGAACGCTTCAAGGATCGGGTTTTGGGTCTCCAGAAACCCCCACCACATAGCAATGGGCGTATCGCCCGCAACAGTGCCCAGCACATCGTTGACGATGGGGCCGTGGGGCGACTGGCGTAGCGTAAGCGTGACAGGGGCTTGGCCTTTGACCGCAATCTGCTGCTCGGTGTGGGTCATGTCGACCCATTGGCCGTGGTACCACACCTGATTGGGATTATCGGGGTTGGTTTTTTCAGCGATCAGGTCCAGGTCGTCGTTCTGGAACATGGTCAGGCTCCAGCCGAAGTCTCGGTTGTTGCCCAAAAAGGCAAACGGCACCAGCGCCTGATGGTAGCCATACAGCTCAACGTCAGGCGCTGACAGTTGCGCCTCGTACCACACCGAAGGCACTGAGAAGCGAATATGCGGGTCGCCCGCCAGCAACGGTTTGCCACTTTGCGTGCGGCTGCCCGACACGACCCAGGCGTTACTGCCTTCAAACTGCGGCAAACCAGCCTGGCTCAAGGCCTGCTCGCTCACTTGGGCCAGCGCCCCCAAGGCTTGCCAGTCGTTGGCCGTCAGCGCTTGAGTCAGCACCCCTTGGGGCTGCCAGGCGAGGTCGAAGACCTTTAGGTAGTCGCTGCCCAATTCATCGCGTACGTAAGTCAGCAAAGGTTCAGTGCGAAAGGCGGCGGCAAAGCTGTAGGCCATGTAACCGGCAATACTGAAGGTATCTTCAGCGGTGAACGGACGCGGCGTTATGCCCAGCAGGTCGAATTCCACCGGGCGAGCGCGGGTGTTCTGGTAGTGATTGATCCCGTCGAGGTAGGCCTGTAGCGCCAGCCACGACGGGGACCGAAGGTCCTGCTCGGCGACGTAACGGGCCGCCCGTTCGCGAATGCGCAAGCTGCGAAACAATGTGTCGGTGCCCAGCAGTTTGGGCCCCAGCACTTCGGCCAGTTCGCCGCGAGCCAGGCGGCGCATGATCTCCATTTGAAACAGGCGGTCTTGCGCGTGCACATAGCCGAGAGCGCGGTACAGGTCGTTCTGGTTGCTCGCGCGGATATGCGGCACGCCGCGCTCGTCGTAGCGCACTGTGACCGGCCCTTGCAGCGCAGAGAATGTGACCTGCCCTTGGCGTTCCGGCAGTTTGCTCTGCACATACCAAAGGCCGCCCGCCGCTGCGGCAGCGACCAGCAGGGCGATAACCGTCAGGCTGCGTTTCATGGCGTTGCTCCTGGTGTTACCTCGTCATTTCGCCACGGGCAATAACAGCCCACGGCCATCGTGTGCGTGGCTTTCACGGGGCGGCCTTCACTCAAGGCCTGCAAGATCGGCTCGATAAAGCTATTGCTGGCGTTGCAGGTCGCGCCTTCGCTGTAAGGGCCGAAGTAGGCCAACTGGCCGCTGTGATCCCAAATGGCAACCGCCGGGCTGGCGCTCAGGTGCTGCGCTCCGGGGAGGTCGGGCAGGGGCTTGATGGCGCTCAGCGTGGCAGGTAACGGGGCCGGGTTGCCGGCTTTTTGGACGACGTAGAACTCGACACCCTGTGGCCTGTAGCGCGTCAGCAGTTCGCCCAGGTGCTGTTGGTTACCGACGTTACAGGGGCAGGCGGGGTCCCGGAAGTGCACCACCCGAATCGGCCCAGGCCCGGAGAGCTCGGGCGGCAGGCGCAGCACGTCACCAGCAAACAGCGCCGTCTGGTCACTGAACGCCCGGATATAGCGGCCTTCAAACCACTGGTAAGCCGCCCACAGGCCGACGGCGCAGATCAGAGCCAGCACGTAGGCAAATACGTTTTTGACGGTGGGCAAAGGCATGCAAATAGGTCCTTGAGGGCCGCGTAGCTTGCCATGCTTGGCCGGACAGATGAATATCGTGGGTCTATAAAGCGTGTTTGCCGCCCCTGTTCTGCCTGGAAACCCCCTATGCCCGCCCCGTTTTCTCCCGATTCCTTACGTGCCAGCCTGCAGCCCTTGGCCGCGAGCCAGCCGTTATCGAGTGAGGCCTTGGCGTATCAGCGGTTTTACGGGCTGGACTTTGTGCCGCGCCAGGTCGCGGTGCGTCGGCAATTGGGGCGCTTTAGCGCCGGTGGCTACGATCTGGTCAGTCAGGTCTGGTGGCCTGCTTCTGCGCCGGTGGCCACCCTGTTTGTGGTGCACGGCTTTTACGATCACATGGGGCTGTACCGGCATGTGATTGAGTGGGGGCTGAACCGAGGCTTTGTGGTCATCGCCTGCGACCTGCCGGGGCATGGCCTGTCCAGTGGCGAGCGAGCCAGCATCCAGGATTTCTCGCAATATCAGGAAGCGCTGCAAGGGTTGTTTATCGAGGCACAATCGCTGGCATTGCCGCAGCCTTGGCACCTGTTCGGGCAAAGCACAGGCGGGGCGATTGTGCTTGATCATCTGTTGCGCCAGGGCGATCACAGCCCGGCCCAGGGTCAAGCCATTTTGATGGCACCGCTGGTGCGGCCCAAGGATTGGAACTGGTCAAAGTTTAGCTATTACCTGTTGCGCCCGTTTGTTAAAGGCATCGAGCGCCAGTTCAGCGAGAACACGAACGACCCGCAGTTTTTACCCTTTCTGCAGGCAGACCCATTGCAGGCACATCGTTTGCCGACGGCGTGGGTGGGCGCGATGGCGCGCTGGATTTCACGCATTGAGGCGGCCCCGGCCAGCGCGCGACAGCCTTTGGTGGTTCAAGGCGAGGCCGACAAAACCGTGGACTGGGAGCACAACCTGAAGGTGCTGAATACCAAATTCAGTCAGCCCCAGGTGCTATTGCTGCCCGAAGCCCGGCACCATTTGGCGAATGAAACCGTGGCGATACGCGAGCAGTATTTCGCGTTTTTGGATCGTTTTTTCTGAACTGAGCATCAGCCTGCCGTTGCAGCTAAAGACGCCAGTGCGCGGTATTGCTGGGCTACCGGGTCAGGCTCGATGTGCTCTGGCCAACCGCCAACCCTGCCCGAACGGCGGCCAGGGCGGCCTGATAATAGGTCTGCCCATCAGGTGACTCGGCGAAGGTCACAAACTCTTCAAGTTCCGGGTCAGACAGGTCGCGATACACGTAAAGCAACGTGTTATCCATCTCGGCGGCAATCTGTTCCATCAAGCGCTGGCGTTGGCCATTGAGCATGCTTTGCGCCTGGCCGGCCCCCAGCAAGCCAGGAATCATTGAACTGAGCCCATCAGCGGCCACACCCGCAATTGCCAGGCTCACTTCTGCACCGGCTTCACGCACGGGCAGCGCGCGTGACAAGTGGTTGATCAACAACTGGCGAGTGGCAGAGGCTTCGATACGTGGCAAACCTTGCGCGTGTTGGGCCAACTGATCACGGCGGGTGGCCAGCACTTCGGCCGCCACGATCTTGTACCCCAGTGGCGATTTAAAGAAGGCGAGCGCGGGGGCGGGACGGGGCAGGTTTGTGCGCATTTGCGCTTTCGCACGGCGGTCCATGGCGGCGGGTTCAAAGCGCTGGCTGCTGCTGTTCACCAACGCCTGATACACCGCGGGCGGCAAATTGTTGCGATAGCGCTCCTGGGCACCGGTGAGGGCATCATTAAAGTGAGCGCGTTGTTCTGGCCAGCCGGCCGCAGAGAACAACTCATCGAGCGTGTCAGCCCATGCAGGCAACGTGCAAAACATCATTAACAGCAAAAACATGCGACGCATGAGGGGCTCCTGTCAGCAGGTCGCTATTGTCCGGGTGTGGTGTAGGACTTGTCGAGAATTCGTCTACTCTCGCGGGCTTTAAATGACCGGATGAACTATTTCTGCGATGCCGGCCAGACGGCGCTGTCAGATTTTCAGGCACCTCGATATTATGCGCGTCATGCACATACCCTTTGATCACCCGCTGTTGCTTCGCATCGTCGACGACCTGTACGCGCAGGGCTGGTCGCAGCAAAACATCTTTCTCTCTGAGGCTTTGACGCTCGAACTGGCGGCTGAGTGCCATAAACGTTCCGCGCAAGGCGAGCTGACCCCGGCCGCGGTGGGGCGCGGGGTGGCTCAGGAGGTTCGCGAGGGTATACGGGGTGATCATATTCAATGGCTGGAGCCGGGAGAGGCTCCAGCCTGCGACAGTTATCTAGGCTTAATGGAAAGCCTGCGAATCGCTATGAATCGCAGGCTTTTTTTGGGCCTGGAAGACTTCGAAAGCCATTTTGCCCTGTACCCACCCGGTGCTTTTTACCTCAAGCACCTGGACCGTTTTCGCGACGATGACCGGCGCATGGTCTCCGCCGTGGTGTACCTCAATGAGGCGTGGCTGCCAGAACACGGCGGGCACTTGCGCATGTACCTGGAAGGCAATGTCGACTACGACGTGCTGCCGACTGGCGGTTGCCTGGTCGTGTTTCTCTCGGGCGAAATCCCCCACGAAGTCATGCCGGCCACCCGTGATCGACTGTCGTTGACGGGCTGGTTTCGCCGCCGGGCCACGGAGGTGTTTTTATGAGCCACAAAGTGTTGGTCAGTCGCTGCCTGTTGGGCCACCCGGTGCGCTACGACGGCGGTGCCAGTGGCCCGTATGACCGGCTGGCGCAGTGGCAAGCCCAAGGCCGCGTGGTTGCGTTGTGCCCCGAAGTGGCGGGCGGGTTGCCCACGCCGCGTGCGCCGGCGGAAATACCGGGTGGCCAGGGCACGGCCGTCCTCGATGGCACCGCACCGGTGGTGACAATCGACGGTGACACGGTGACCGAGGCGTTTGTGTCCGGTGCGCATCAGGCGTTGGCATTGGTGGAGCAGCACGGTATTCGCATTGCTATTCTCAAGGCCCACAGCCCGTCATGCGGCAACCTGTTGACCTATGACGGCAGTTTCAGCGGGGTTAAGGTGCAAGGCCAAGGCGTGACGGCGGCCTTGCTGATGCGTGCCGGTGTGCAGGTGTTCAGTGAGTTGCAATTGGCGCAAGCGGCGCAAGCACTGGCCGCATTGGAGCACCCTTGACCGCCTGTAGAGCGTGTAAATGAGTTCAGGTAACATCCGGTGCCATTTTGCCCAGGGGATACACCATGAGTGACAAGTCCAAACCGACGTTTGCGGCCGCTTCAGATAGCGCCGATGCTGCCTTGCACCATATCGTGGATGGTTTTTTACACTTCCATCACGAAATCTTTCCCGAGCAAGAAGCCTTTTTCAAGCGACTCGCCACGGCGCAAAACCCGCGTGCGATGTTTATTGCCTGTGCCGATTCGCGCATCGTGCCGGAGCTGATTACCCAGAGTTCGCCAGGTGATCTGTTTGTGACCCGTAACGTCGGCAACGTCGTGCCACCTTACGGCCTGTTAAACGGCGGTGTGTCGACGGCGATTGAGTACGCGGTACTGGCACTGGGTGTGCAACACGTGATCATTTGCGGGCATTCGGACTGTGGCGCGATGCGCGCAGTGCTGAACCCGTCTAGCTTGAAAAAAATGCCGACGGTCAGGGCTTGGCTGCAGCACGTTGAAGTCGCCAAAACAATGGTGCAAGACAATTGCAATTGCGCCAATGAGCTTGAAAGCATGCACGTACTGACCGAAGAGAACGTGATTGCTCAACTCCAGCACTTGCGGACTCACCCGTCGGTGGCGTCACGCATGGCCAGTGGGGATTTGTTTATTCATGGCTGGGTGTACGACATCGAGACCAGTGAGATCAAAGCCTACGATGCCGATAAAGGCGAGTTCCTGCCGCTGGACGGTACCAGCCCGATCCCGAGTGCAACGCCTAAAGCGCGGTATTGAACGCCCGTTGCAGGGGAGCCGCGGGCGTGCCATCGCAAAGCGCTAGAGTGAGCTGGACAGCTCCAGGTTAATGCCCAGTTGCTTGGACATGCAGGGCCAGCGGCTCCAGGCTCTGCCGGTGTCCGGGCTGCTCAACGTTTGGCGGTAAGCTTCAACGGACTCCAGCGCAAAGCTGTCGTCGTTCAGCATCTCATCCACCGCGTGGTGCACCACTTCATCCAGTTCGTTGGCGAATGCTTCGCCAATCAACTGGTGCGCAATCACGTTGGCCACTGTGGTATCCAGCGGGATCAGCGGTTGGTTGAAGTGCTTGATGTAGAGGTCGTTGACTTCCTCGACCAGGCGGTGCGCCAGGTACGCCTCGTCCAGCAGGCTTTCCAGGCCTGTGTGGCCTTCCAGCATGTGTGGCGGCTGCGCGAAAAACTGTTCAGCGATTTTCAGCACCGGCTTGATCTGTGACTCAATGCCAGCTTCGCGAGCGACCGCGTTGGCGGCGTCGAGCAAATCCGGGACCTGGTCAATATAGGCGTTGATAAAGCGCGCCATCACCGCATTCTTATCACGCTCAGGCAGCGAAATGGCGGCGTGCAGGTGCGGCAGTTGCTCTGTTAGTTGGCGAGCGAGCAGGCCCGTGTCGGCCTCATGTTGTTGGGCACGCGAGATCTGCTCGCGAATGGCGGCGGTGTTCATGGGAACTCCAGGGGGGCGCAGAAACTGGGGAAGACTGGAAAGAAGCCTGCGTCAAAGGACGGGTCTTATCCAGAATGTATATTGTTAATCATTTTGTAACTGGGTAGTGAGTGCCATCTGTCGCGGGAGGCCCATTCTTAAGGATTAGGCCCCCAAATGACGGGGTATGGACTCGCTTAAACGCTAACGTTTAAGTGTTTAATGATAGTGGCTATTTGCCTGTATGCAATACCGCAGCAGCTTTCAGCGTGGCTAATATGAAAGTTCTTACTGTTTTGGTGCTGCTTTGTGCATTTGCCTGGGTGTTGTACCGTGGCACCCAGTTGCACGCGGGATCCCTACACGCAAGGATCCTACCCCCTACTTGTGGTTGTTGCTTTTCGCGCTGCCTGTCGATCATTACTCCGTGTGGAACCTATGACTAAATCTCAAAAAACCGTCTATATCCTGGTTGCGCTTATAGCGTTGGTCATGGGGGTGGCGTTCAACAAGATGATGCCGGGCAAGCCGAACTCGCCCGACGTCAAAGCGCTGACTGAAGCAGGCATTATTTTGCTGCCGCAAAGCCGTCAGCTACCGGCTATCACCCTGATGAACCAGGACGGGCAGCCGGTGGTGATGAATGAGTTGAAAGGCAAGTGGAGCCTGTTGTTCTTCGGCTACACCTTCTGCCCGGACATTTGCCCGACCACCCTTGCCCAATTGCGCCAGATCAAGAGCGAATTGCCCAAAGAGGTGCAGGACAAGCTGCAGATTGTGTTGGTCAGCGTCGACCCGAACCGCGATTCGCCCCAGCAGCTCAAGCAGTACCTGGGTTACTTCGACCCTGACTTTGTGGGCCTGACACCCGATTCCGTCGATTCGCTGCAAACGTTGGCCAATGCGGTGAGCATTCCGTTTATTCCGGCAGATACCCGCAAGCCCAATTACACGGTTGATCACAGTGGCAACCTAGCGTTGATCGGCCCGGACGGTACTCAGCGAGGTTTCATCCGCGCACCGTTCAATAACCAGAAAATGGTTGCTCAGTTGCCGGGGGTAGTGGAAAGGAACTAGAGAGAGGGTGACTGTGATCGCTGCCGCACGAAGCGGCAACGATTACAGCGAGATGCTTAGAACGCTGGAAGGATGGCACCCTTGTACTTCTCTTCAATGAATTTCTTCACTTCAGGGGTGTGCAGTGCGTTAACCAGCTTCTTGATGTCGTCCGAGTCCTTGTTGTCCGGGCGAGCGACCAGAATGTTCACGTAAGGCGAGTCGCTGCCTTCAATGAACAGAGCGTCTTCTTGCGGGTTCAACTTGGCTTCCAGCGCGTAGTTGGTGTTGATCAGCGCCAGGTCAACCTGAGTCAGTACACGTGGGATCGTCGCTGCTTCCAGCTCCCGGAACTTCAGGTTTTTAGGGTTGGCGTTGATGTCTTTGAGCGTCGACAGAATGTTCTTTGGATCTTTGAGGGTAATCAGCCCTTCTTTTTGCAGCAGCAACAGGGCGCGGCCACCGTTGGTGGCATCGTTCGGAATGACGACGTTGGCACCGTCCGGCAGGTCAGCCAACTGCTTGATTTTGCTGGAGTACGCGCCCAGTGGTTCCAGGTGCACGGCGGCAACGCTGACCAGGTGAGTGCCCTTGGCCTTGTTGAACTCATCCAGGTACGGTTGGTGCTGGAAGAAGTTGGCGTCCAGGCGCTTCTCAGCGACTTGCACGTTAGGCTGCACGTAATCGGTGAATACCTTGACCTTCAGGTCAACGCCTTCTTTGGCCAGCGCGGGTTTTACAAACTCCAGGATCTCGGCGTGAGGCACTGGCGAGGCCGCTACAGACAGCTCGCCCGCGTGGGCCGAAAACGCCGCAACGGCAGCCACAGCAGCAAATAACTTCTTCATTCAACAACTCCTTGGAAGTGATTTCAGGTATCTGCCAGCGACTGGCCGGCGATCAGGTTTTCAAACTCGGGATCGGGCTTACTTACGCGAGAAGTGCACCACCAGTTTGTCGCCAACTGTTTGCAGAATCTGCACCAGGATCAGCAACAGTGCGACGGTGACAATCATCACGTCGGTCTGGAACCGTTGATAGCCGAAGCGGATTGCCAGGTCACCCAGGCCACCGGCACCGACCACGCCTGCCATTGCGGTGTAGGACACCAGCGTAATGGCGGTCACGGTAATCGCGGCAAAGATGCCCGGGCGTGCCTCAGGCAGCAAGGCGCTGGTAATGATTTGACGCGTGTTGGCCCCCATGGCCTGTGTGGCTTCAATGATGCCGCGGTCCACTTCGCGCAGGGCCGTTTCGACCAAGCGGGCAAAGAACGGCGTGGCCCCGACCACGAGTGGCGGTATGGCCCCGGCGACGCCCAGCGAGGTGCCGGTGATCAGAACGGTGAAAGGGATCATCACAATCAACAGGATGATGAATGGCAGCGACCGCAGAATGTTCACCGCCAACGACAGCAAGCCGTACACGGTTTTTTGTTCGAACAGTTGACGCGGGCTGCATAAAAACAGCAGCACGCCCAGCGGCAGGCCCAGCACAATGGTAAACAGCAGCGAACCGCCGAGCATCATCATCGTGTCGCCGGTGGCCAGCCAGATTTCGTACCAGTCAATGTTGGAGAAAAAGCTCAAGAAGGATTCCATTAGCGCAGCACCTCCATATGCACGTCTGCGGCGGTGAAGCGCGCGAAAGCAGCGTCCATGTCACCACCGGTGATGGCGAGGGTCAGTTGCCCATAGGGAGTGTCTTTGATGCGGTCGATACGGCCCGCGAGGATGCTGTAATCCACACCCGTTTCACGGGCAACGGTACCCAGCAAGGGGGCGTAGGTCGCATCGCCCTGAAAGGTCAGGCGCACGATGCGGCCTGGAACATGGGCAAAATCGTCTCGCTGCTCGCTTTCGTCGATTTGCTCATCTTCCTGCACGAAACGCTTGGTGGTTGGGTGCTTGGGGTGCAAGAACACGTCAGCGACGGGGCCCTGCTCGACAATGGTGCCGGCATCCATCACGGCGACTTCGTCACACACGCGGCGAATAACATCCATCTCGTGAGTGATCAGCACGATAGTCAGCTTCAACTCGCGGTTGATCTCGGCCAGCAATTGCAGAACCGAGGCTGTGGTTTGAGGGTCGAGGGCGCTTGTGGCCTCGTCGCACAACAGCACTTTGGGTTTGGTCGCCAAGGCGCGGGCAATGCCCACTCGCTGCTTCTGGCCGCCCGAGAGTTGGGCCGGGTATTTTTTTGCGTGGTCTGAAAGGCCAACCCGCGCAAGCAACTCGCTGACGCGTTGATCGATTTCACTGCGCGACAAATCACCGGCCAGTGCCAGCGGCATCGCCACGTTATCGGCCACGGTCTTGGAGGCCAGCAGGTTGAAGTGCTGGAAAATCATGCCGACCTGTTGACGGAAACGGCGCAGGCCGTTGGCGTCCATAGCCGTCACGTCTTCGTTGTCGACGATGATCTGGCCGCCGCTCGGTGTTTCAAGGCGGTTAATCAGGCGCAGTAATGTACTTTTGCCCGCGCCGGAATGACCAATCAGGCCAAACACCTGGCCGCTCTCAACACGCAAACTGGTGGAGTGCAGCGCAGGAATGTCCTTACCAGCGACCCGGTAAGTTTTATGAACGTTATGGAACTCAATCACGTAGCGAACCTTGTGGGGCGCGTAAAAGAAAGTCAGCGGTTAGCCGGGAGCGCATTTTAGCGTGTCCGTATAGATTTTATTAGCATTTATTTCCGTCTAAACCTTCGATTTGGGAATAAGAAACCTAAGGGCTAGAAATAAGAAACGTGCATACACGTTCAGTGCTTGAGCGCTCCGACTGAAGGTCGAAGGCTACAGCTATTCCGGCGGTGAGACGGCGGTTTGCAGGAGCGGGTTCGCTCCTGCAATTACGATTTGCCAGGGATCAGCACCATCTGTGCGGGCACGTGGCGGATGATCTGGCGTTCCAGTTTGAGATCGAACGCCGGGTCGAGCTTTTTCACGCGCTTGTTGATCAGGGTGGCCAGCCACGGGTAATCAGCCGTACGCGGGACTTGCAGGCTGACCGCGCATTGGTAATTGACGATGTCCTGCGCGATCAAGTCCAGTTGATGGCGAAGTTTCGCAATATCGGTGATGTTTAGCGTCACGGTAGTGCTTGGGGCTGCCGGGTCAATCACCTTGGCAGGTGGTCGGGCTTCGGCGGCTTTGAGGGCCGCTTCGGCTTTGTCCAGCTCGGCCTTACGCGCCTGAGCGATGGCGCTGTTAACGCCGCCGGTCAGTGCGGGTGCTTTGGGCATCAAGGCGCGAGCGCGGCTAAGTGCGGTTGCCGCCGCGTTGACATCGCCTTTTTGCAGGACGATCTGGCTGCGCTGCAAGTAGGCTTCAGCCAATTGGCGCTGGTACTGAACCAGTTGCGGGTCATCCGGCGTTTGAGCCTGTAAGGCCGCCAATTGATCTTCGGCGGTCGCGAGTTCGCTGCTGGCCAAGTTTTGCTCCAGCGTGGCGATGGCCTCGGCACGCGCATCCGGGACAGGGTTGTCAGCGGAAGGGGTGCTTTGGCAGGCCCCCAGCAGCAAGGTAAATGCGGCCAGGAGCAAGTAACGGGAGTTGAACAGCTTCATTCCTGCGGCTCTCTAAGTGCGCAAAAAACGAGCAAGTCTACACCCCTCGACGGGGCAGAACAAAACTCAGCAGAAACAGTGCAGCAGCACAGACCACAATCGAAGGGCCTGCGGGTGTGTCCTTGATCCATGACAGTGCCAGCCCTCCACACACGGCCAGCATGCCCAAAAGACTGGCACCCAGGGCCATTTGCTCCGGTGAGCGCGCATGTCGCTGGGCGGCCGCGGCTGGAATGATCAGCAAGGAGGTGATCAGCAGCACGCCGACAATCTTCATGGCCACAGCAATCACGACCGCGATCAACAGCATCAGGGTCATGCGTAACGCAGCCACTGGCAGGCCTTCAACCATAGCCAGTTCCTCGTGCACAGTGATGGCCAACAAAGGTCGCCACATAGCCGCCAGCGCCACCAGCACCGCTGCACTGCCGCCCATGATCCACATCAGGTCGGTCGGGCTGATCGCCAGCAAGTCACCAAACAGATACGCCATCAGGTCAATCCGCACTTCGTGCATGAAGCTTAGTACGACCAGCCCAAGGGACAAGGTGCTGGGCGCGAGAATTCCCAGAAGGGTGTCAGAGGCAAGCGGTTGGCGTTGTTGCAACGTGACTAATAGCACCGCAAGCAGCAGGCAGCCTACGGTGACCGCAAGGGTCGGGCTGACATCCAGCAGGAACCCCAGCGCCACACCCAGCAAGGCCGCGTGGGACAAGGTATCGCCAAAATAGGCCATGCGGCGCCACACCACAAAAGACCCCAGGGGGCCCGCGACGACGGCCAGTGAGAGGCCTGCCAACAAGGCGTAAAACAGAAAATCAGCCATGTTTGCAGCCTTCCCCATGAACGTGTGCAGTCGCCGGCGTGGCATTGTCGGTGACCACGGAGCCATGCAAGTCATGGGCGTGATCGTGGTGATGGTGATAAATCGCCAGGCTTTGTGCGTTTTTGCCGAATAACTCGACAAATGCCGGGTCACCGCTGACGTGTTCAGGGTGGCCCGAGCAGCACACATGCCGATTGAGGCACACCACCTGATCGGTGGTACTCATGACCAGGTGCAAGTCGTGGGAAACCATCAGCACGCCGCAGCCATGGCGGTCGCGCAGGCGGGTAATGAGGCTGTACAGCTCAGCCTGACCTGCCACGTCGACGCCTTGAACGGGCTCATCCAGCACCAGCAGTTCAGGTTTGCGCAACAACGCACGGGCCAGCAGCACGCGTTGCATTTCACCGCCCGAGACGCTCTGCACCGGGCTGTCGATCACTTTTTCTGCGCCCACTTCCTTGAGTGCAGCGAGGGCCTGGTCTCTGTCCACGCCGGGTACCAAGCGTAAAAAACGCAGTACCGATAACGGCAGCGTCGGGTCGACATGCAGCTTTTGCGGCATGTAACCGACCCGCAGCCGGGGCTTGCGCCACACACTCCCGCTTGTCGGTTTAAGTAGCCCCAGCACCGCTTTGACCAGCGTGGTTTTGCCTGCGCCGTTGGGGCCGATCAGGGTCACGATCTGGCCCGGTTCAACGCTCAGCTCAATGTTGTCGAGCACGTTTTGCCCGGCGAACGTCACGCACACCTCTTGAAGACGAATCAACGCAGTGCTCATCAGGCCTCCCGGCAACCCGAACACAACCCCACTACCTCGACGGTTTGGCCTTCGACAGTAAAGCCGACATCGCGGGCGCTGCTGATAATGGCGTCGCTGATGGCTTTTTGTTCAAGCTCAATAGCGGCGTTGCAGGTGCGGCAAATCAGGAATTGGCCCTGATGTGCATGCTCAGGGTGGCTGCAGCCAATGAAGGCGTTAAGGGAGGCGATGCGATGCACCAAGCCGTTCTCGAGCAGAAAATCCAGCGCTCGATAAACAGTAGGGGGTGCTGCGCGTCGACCGTCCTGCTCGCTGAGCACGGCCAAAATATCGTACGCACCCAGTGGCTTGTGGCTTTGCCACACCAACTCCAGCACGCGGCGACGCAATGCGGTCAGGCGCAGGCCTTTCTGCGCGCACAACACGTCCGCTTCGGACAGTGCGCTGTGGACGCAGTGGGAGTGGTCATGGGGACGACTGGCAAGGGGTGTTTTAGGCATGAGTGGCGACGAGTTTTGAGAGAGACGTTATTATGTTACCTGTTTCAACCACCTTGAGTGCCTATTGTGCCCCGTCTTTTTGCGTTTTTTATTGCGTTATCCACCAGTTTTCTGGTGATAAACCCGGCCCATGCCGAGGTCAACGTATTAACCAGCATCAAACCTTTGCAGTTAATTGCAGCGGCGGTGCAGGACGGCGTGGGTAAGCCCGAGGTGTTGTTGGCCCCCGGCGCTTCGCCGCACAACTATGCGCTGCGGCCTTCTGACGTGCGGCGTGTACAGTCCGCCGATCTGTTGTACTGGATTGGTCCGGACATGGAAGGCTTCATGCCGCGTGTCATCAAGAACCGCACCCTGCCGTCAGTGGCCATCCAGACGCTGCCTGATCTAAAACTTCGCCACTTCGCCGAGGATAGCCACTCGCATGAAGAAGATACGGCCGAACATGACCATGATCATCGCCCTGGCACCCTGGATGCGCACCTGTGGTTGGCACCGGACAATGCCCGCGTGATCGCCGCTAAAATGGCCGCCGACCTGAGCGCCAAAGACCCGGGCAATGCAGCGAAGTACCAGAGCAACCTCAAGGCATTCAACGAGCGGCTGGATGCGCTGGATCAGCGCCTGAAAGCCCGTTTGGCAGGGATTGCGGGCAAGCCGTTCTTTGTTTTCCATGAAGGGTATGACTACTTCGAAAGTGCCTACGGCCTTCAGCACGCGGGTACGTTCAGTGTCGCATCGGAAGTTCAGCCGGGTGCTCAGCATGTGGCGGCCATGCGCAAACGCTTACAGGAAGTGGGTAAAACGTGTGTGTTCAGCGACCCGCCGTTGCGGCCCCGCTTGGCTGAAACCCTGGTCGCCGGGCTGCCGGTGAAACTGGCCGAACTGGACCCCTTGGGTGGCTTCACCGAGGCGACCGCGCAGGGTTACGAGCAATTGCTGGAAAAGCTGGGCAATGACCTGGCAGGCTGCCTGGAAAGCCTCTAACCCGGCGCGTACGTCTTCGACGCCGGGCTGTCGCGCAAAGAACCGGGGGGTTGTAGGAGCAGCCGGTCGACGCTCGATTGCTCGCGATCTTTTGATCTTAAGAAGCTTCGGCCTATCCATTGCTGCGGTCGCGGCCACTTAAGGTTGCGGCCTTACGCCGTGTTACCTTGATGGATCAAAAATCAGATCAACAGATCACGAGCAAGCTTGTTCCCACAAACGCTGGCATCCGTAGGAGCGAGCTTGCTCGCGATCTTTTGATCTTTAAGAAGCTTCGGCCTATCCATTGCTGCGGTCACGGCCACTTAAGGTCGCGGCCTTACGCCGTGTTACTTTGATGGATCAAAAACCAGATCAACAGATCACGAGCAAACTCGTTCCTACAGGCTTTGCTCCGTGGGCCCGCCACTGCGCAAAACCTGCGTTCTGCCAGCGTGGTTTAAGGGGGCCCTTGGATCAACAGATCGCGATCAAGCTTGCGCCTGTACTGTTGTTTGCCGAGCCCGCTGTATTTCAGGCTTAAAGCACAAGCGGCAAATGCAAGGTGACAATTTGACGCTTTTTCAAGCGGGTTTCAAACTCGCCCGGGTCGTGAATCAGCACGTCTTGCCCGGCGAATGCCTGAGCGGCGATCAGGCGTGACAGCCAGAACCGGACGCACGCGACGCGCAACAGGGTTGGCCACAACTCGGCTTCACTCGCGGTAAACGGCCGTAATGCGGCGTACGCGCCCAACAAGGCACGTGCCCGTGGGGCGTCAATCGTACCTTCGTCATCCGCGCACCAATCGTTCAATGCAATGGCCACGTCGTACAGCATGGGGCCAGAACAGGCGTTGTAAAAGTCGATCAGCCCGGTCAGGTGCGTGCCTTCAAACATGGCATTATCGCGAAACAGATCACCGTGCAAGTTGGCCTGTGGCAGCGCGAGAATTTGCGACTTGTGTTCTGTAATTTCGTCCAGCGCGTGCTTCAGCAAATCAGCGGACTCTGGCTGCAAGCCTGCTATCTGTGCAGGGCCTTCAGCCAGCATCCAGTCCAGGCCACGGTCGGTTTTGCGTACAAGCACTTTGTCGCGGGTGGCCAGGTGCAAATGGCCGAGCAGATCACCGACCTGGGCGCAATGCTGCGCATTGGCGACGCGAATATGCTTGCCTGCCAGGCGGGGTTGCAGCAGCGCCGGCTTGCCTTTGAGGTCGCGCAAGGCCACGCCGTCTTGAGTGCGCAAGGCATAAGGCACCGGCAGGTCGGCCTCGTGCAGCACATCCAACAGGTCGATAAAAAACGGCATTTCGTCGACTGGACCGCGCTCAACCAGTGTCAGGACAAACTCTCCCTTCTCCAGGCTGATGAAGTAGTTGGTGTTTTCGCTACCCGCGGCAATCCCCTGGAAGTCCAGCAGGCGGCCAAGCCCGTAAGGCGCAAGAAAAGTGTCCAGCTCGGGGCGAGTCAGGGGGGTGAATACAGACATGGTTTAAAACTGCCAGTACGGGCACCGCGTTGAGGCGGTGCCGATTAAAGTTAAGACGCTACTTCCACTCGAAGATTTTCCACGAAGGAATCAGCATATCCGGCTGGTCGGAACGGATGTAATTGGCATCGGTGCCATCAGCGCGTACCAAAAAGTACGGTTTGCCCCCTTTTGGGGTGACCTTGATGGCATACAGGAACCCGTTTTGACGATATTCCTGAATGGTTTTGTCGCCTTCCGTGCGAATGGTGACATCCGGGTCTGCGGACGGGGCGTCATCTGCCGCGAAGGTTACCAGCGGAATGGCTGCAATCAAGCCGGTGAGCAACAGGCGATTAAGTGTGCGCATGATAACCTTGTCCCTTTGTCGTCATTGGTCCGGACATTCTAGCGCCGGACTCGCCGAAAAGGTTGATCCTGCTCATGAGCCAAGCTCCCCTCGTCCTGGTGGACGGTTCTTCATATCTGTATCGCGCTTTCCATGCGCTGCCACCGCTGACCACGTCCAAAGGGCTGCCAACGGGTGCCGTGAAGGGCGTGTTGAACATGCTGAAAAGTCTGCGCAAGCAGTACCCGGACAGCCCTTTCGCGGTCGTGTTCGACGCCAAGGGCGGGACATTTCGCGATGACATGTACGCCGAGTACAAGGCCAATCGCCCCAGCATGCCCGATGACATGCGGGTGCAAATCGAGCCGTTGCACGCCAGTGTGATTGCGTTGGGCTTTCCGTTGCTGTGCGTTGAAGGCGTTGAGGCGGACGATGTGATCGGTACGCTGGCCCGCAGCAGCGCCGCGGCCGACCGCCCGGTCGTGATCTCGACCGGTGACAAGGACATGGCGCAACTGGTGGATGGCCACATCACGCTGGTCAACACCATGACCGGCAGCGTCATGGACGTAGAGGGCGTGAAAGAAAAGTTCGGTGTCTCCCCCGAGCAGATCATTGACTACCTCGCCCTGATGGGCGATTCGTCCGACAACATTCCGGGTGTTCCGGGCATTGGCCCCAAGACGGCGTCTGGCCTGTTGGTGGGCGTGGGTGGCGGCCTAACCGACCTCTACGAAAAGCTTGATATCGTGCCGACGTTGCCCATACGAGGCGCTAAAAACTTGCCGGCCAAGCTCGAAGAACACCGGGAAATGGCGTTCTTGTCGTATCAGTTGGCTACGATCAAGGTCGATGTACCGCTGGACATTGGCCTGGAGGACTTGCACCTCAAAGACCAGGATTGTGAAAAGCTGATTGAGCTGTACACCGAGCTGGAATTCAAAAGCTGGATCGCGGAGGTCGAGCGGGAAGCCAAGCGTGCGGGCCAGGTGATCGCTCAGGAAGCACCGGCGGCTGCGGCCGAAGAAACTCAAGTGCAGTACGAAACGATTCTGGATCAGGCGCGTTTCGACGTATGGCTGAAGAAGCTCAAGGATGCGCCGCTGATCGCTTTTGATACCGAAACCACCGGTCTCGATGCGCAGCAAGCGCAATTGGTGGGCTTGTCATTCGCGGTCAAGCCGGGTGAGGCGGCCTACCTTCCGTTGACGCACTCTTATATGGGCGTACCCGATCAACTGGACCGCGACACGGTTTTGCTCGCCCTTAAGCCCCTGCTGGAAGACCCGGCCAAAGCGAAGGTCGGTCAGCACGCCAAGTTCGACATCAATATTTTGGCCAACTGTGCCATTGGGGGTGATCCCGCCTGCGCAATCACGGTTCAGGGCGTGGCGTTCGATACCATGCTGGAGTCTTATGTGCTCGACTCTACCGCCACGCGTCATGACATGGACAGTTTGGCGCAGAAGTACCTGGGCATTACGACCACCAGCTTCCAGGATATTGCGGGTAAAGGTGCCAAGCAGCTGACATTCGACCAGATCTCACTGGAGCAAGCCGGCCCGTATGCGGCTGAAGACGCCGATGTCACCCTGCGTTTACACCATGCGCTGAGCGAAAAACTGGCCGCGATTCCTAGTTTGAACACGGTTCTTACGGATATAGAGATGCCGCTGGTACCCGTATTGGCGCGCATTGAGCGCCAAGGGGCGCTGGTCGATGCCAACCTGCTGGGTGTGCAGAGTGTTGAGCTGGGCGACAAATTGGTCGCGCTTGAACGTGAGGCCTTTGAAATTGCGGGCGAAGAATTCAACCTCAGTTCGCCAAAACAATTGGGCGTGATCCTGTACGAAAAATTGGGCCTGCCGATTATCAGCAAGACGGCCAAAGGTCAGCCTTCTACCGCTGAAGCCGTCTTGGCCGAGCTGGCTGAACAGGACTTCCCCCTGCCGAAGGTGTTGATGCAGTACCGCTCAATGAGCAAGCTCAAGAGCACCTACACCGATCGCCTGCCTGAGCAGATCAACCCACGAACAGGTCGCATTCACACGTCCTACCATCAAGCCGTCACGGCCACCGGACGCCTGTCATCCAGTGATCCAAACCTGCAGAACATTCCGATTCGTACAGCCGAAGGCCGCCGGATTCGTCAGGCGTTCGTGGCACCTAAAGGCTACAAGCTGCTGGCCGCCGACTACTCGCAAATTGAGCTGCGCATCATGGCGCACTTGGCCAAGGACGAAGGCTTGCTGCATGCCTTCCGCAACAACCTGGACGTGCACAAGGCCACTGCGGCCGAAGTGTTTGGGGTTGAGTTGGACGCTGTCACTACCGACCAGCGCCGCAGTGCCAAGGCGATCAACTTCGGGCTGATCTATGGCATGAGCGCCTTTGGCCTGGCCAAGCAGATTGGTGTCGACCGCAAGCAGTCTCAGGCGTACATCGACCGTTATTTCGCGCGCTACCCGGGCGTGTTGGACTACATGGAACGCACCCGCACTCAAGCGGCTGAGCAGGGTTATGTCGAGACCATTTTCGGTCGTCGCCTGTACCTGCCTGACATCAACGCGAAGAACCCGGCCTTGCGCAAGGGAGCCGAGCGCACCGCGATCAACGCACCGATGCAAGGGACCGCCGCCGACATCATCAAGAAAGCGATGGTGGCGGTGGATCACTGGCTGAGCGCGTCCGGCCTTGATGCCCGCGTCATCCTGCAAGTGCACGATGAATTGGTGCTTGAGGTGCGTGAAGACCTGGTTGACCAGGTGCGCGATGAGATCCGCGTCCACATGAGTGAAGCGGCGACACTTGAAGTGCCGCTGGTGGTTGAGGTGGGGGTTGGCAACAACTGGGATGAGGCGCACTAAGCCTCAGCGCTTGCCGGGATGAAGCCAGAGCCTGCAGCCAGCGATGCTGCAGGCCTGCTTTGTTCCTCAGGTCTTGCAAGGCTCAGGAACTAAATCAGCGAAGCACCAGTCAGAGTCTTTGAATGGCGATGAAGCCCTTCAAGCTCCTGATAGTTGTGTTAAGTGTTGGCAGATAGCTGAACCTCGCCCTAGCGGTTCAGTCCTTGAACCCCGAACTTCCCCCTCCCCCTATGAAGTCCGGGGTTTTTTTTGCCCGTTATTTGTTACTCGCCGGCGTCTTCTTCGCCCTTGTTGGGCAGTTCCAACCAATTGGCAAGCACGGTGTAGGCTTCTTCCAGGCCCAGGCGTTTCGGGGCCGAGAACATCTGGATGGTGATTGCATCGCCCCAGCCCTTACGAATTTGCGACTGCACTTTCAGCAGTTCGCCCTTGGCTGCGCCGTAAGTCAATTTGTCGGCCTTGGTCAACAAAATATGCATCGGCATGCCGCTTTGCACGGCCCAGTCGAGCATCAGCTTGTCGAAGTCCGTCATGGGATGACGAATATCCATCATCAGAATCAGACCTTTGAGGCTTTCCCGACTGCCCAGGTAGGCTTCCAGGTGGCGTTGCCAGTGCAGTTTTAGCGGGATAGGTACCTTGGCATAGCCATAACCTGGCAAGTCGACCAGGCGACGGTCTTCATCCAGCTGGAAGAAGTTCAGCAGTTGGGTACGGCCTGGCGTCTTCGAAGTGCGGGCCAGGCTGGCGTGGGTCAAGGTGTTCAGTGCACTGGATTTACCCGCGTTGGAACGGCCGGCAAACGCCACTTCGAAGCCTGCGTCGTCGGGGCATTGATCGACTTTGGCTGCGCTGAGCATGAATTTAGCCTGTTGGCACAGACCGAGGATGGGGTTCTTGAGTTGCATGGGGTTTCCGATGTGAGCGGTGCCAGGAATGGACACGGCAAGCGGTGTCGTTTCCGTTTCAGTAGCGCCAGTATATAATGCCGCAGATTTTGTGTGCGCTTTGTCCCAGCGAAGGATGAAGAATACGGGAGCGATAGACCCAGGTTGCGCATTAGAACGCAGCAAGCTCCCAACCCTGAAACGGTCGTTTTATGACGAAATGGCTGCTTGCTGCCGGTGCCTTGATGCCACTTTAACAGCGCTCAGGCTACACAGGATCCGGAAGCCGTGTACAACCGCGTTTGTTTTGTCTGCCATGCAGGTCCGCTATCAACGGCACCGAAGTCGGGTGAGCCGCAAGCCAAGGCCAGGGTTGGAGCAAGGTACGCAGATGCCGGTACGGCACGAGACCAGGGTTTACAAGGCGATGCCGCCGCGTGGTTTGTGCATGGACTGCAGTGTCGAGGATTACCGACCTATCATCCACAGGATGAACGAGTAAGCCCGGCCCATAACTCTTAACCCTTAGCCGTAGTTGGATTAGCTGATGAACAAATTACTCGTGAGTCTGCTGTTGACCTTGGGTGTCACCAGTGTTGCCCAGGCTGCAGGCACCGTGCTTGCAGGCGATGCTGCTGCAGGTCAGGCAAAAACCGCTGTATGCGCCGCGTGCCACGGGCCGGACGGCAACAGCATGGCCCCTAATTTCCCCAAGCTGGCCGGGCAAGGCGAGCGTTACCTGCTCAAGCAGTTGCACGATATTAAAGATGGCAAGCGCGTGGTGCTGGAAATGACCGGCCAACTGACCAACCTGAGCGATCAGGACCTTGCCGATATTGCCGCTTACTACGCCAGTCAAAAGAGCTCAGTGGGCGCTGCCGATCCTGCATTGGTTGAGCGCGGCCAGGCGCTGTTCCGTGGTGGGGACATTGAAAAGGGTTTGCCAGCTTGCATCGGCTGCCACTCACCTAACGGCCAAGGCAACATCGCCGCAGGGTTCCCGCATGTGGGCGGCCAGCACGCCAGTTACATTGAAAAACAGCTTACCGACTTCCGTGAAGGCGATCGGACGAACGATTCCGATACGATGGTCATGCGCAGTATCGCCGCCAAGCTGAGTAACAAGGACATCAAGGCGTTGGCCAGCTATATTCAAGGTCTGCACTAATGGTTTAGGCAATCCGTGTTTTCAGGGCTTCAGGCCTTGGGCCACGTTAACGATTGTTTAATCTTTGAATGTGAACCTGAAAGGGCAGCTTGAGCTGCCCTTTTTCATGTTCTGTGCCGTTACACTAACGAACTCAAGCCGGATCGGACCTGTCTGAATGCAGGTCACGTTAAAGCGACCTTATTTGCCCAGGAGTAAAGCATGCGTAATCTGATTCTCAGCGCCGCACTCGTCAGTGCCAGCCTGTTTGGCATGAGCGCTCAAGCCGCCGAGCCGCTTGAAGCCGGTAAACAATATGTAGAGCTGAGTAGTGCCGTGCCGGTTGCCGTGCCTGGCAAAATCGAAGTGGTTGAGCTGTTCTGGTACGGCTGCCCGCATTGCTATGCGTTTGAGCCGACCATCAACCCGTGGGTAGAAAAACTCCCTTCTGATGTGAATTTTGTGCGTATTCCAGCCATGTTCGGTGGTATCTGGAATGTTCACGGCCAATTGTTCATTACCCTTGAAGCCATGGGCGTTGAGAACAAGGTCCATAAAGCGGTGTTCGAAGCGATCCACGGCGGTAAAAAGCTGGCAACGCCAGAGGAAATGGCTGAGTTCCTGTCAGGCGAAGGCGTCGACAAGGACAAATTCCTGAGCACCTACAACTCGTTCGCCGTTAAAGGCAAGGTTGAAGAGGCCAAGAAAAAAGCCCAGGCCTATCAGATCTCCGGAGTACCTACCCTGGTGGTCAATGGTAAATACCGCTTTGACCTCGGCACCGCCGGTGGCCCTGAGGGCACGCTGAACGTGGCTGATCAACTGATCGCCAAAGAACGGGCGGCTAAATAATCGGGTCTTTTCCATGCGGCGCTGGAAGAACGAACGAATCGTTGGCCTGCATGAGCCTCAGGTCAACGAAGATCATCTGGCAACCAGCGGGTTGCCGGAAGACCGACGGCTGCGTTTGCTCAGCTTCAATATTCAGGTGGGTAACAGTACGCAAAGTTACCGCCACTACCTGACCCGCAGTTGGCAGCATGTGCTGCCGCATAAAGGCCGGGTCGGGAACCTGGACAAGATAGGTGACCTGCTGAGCGATTTCGATCTCGTCGCTTTGCAGGAGGCCGACGGTGGCAGTCATCGATCGGGCTACATCAATCAGGTTAAATATTTGGCCCAGCAGGGCGAATTCCCTTACTGGTATCAACAACTCAATCGCAATCTTGGGCGTTTGGCGCAGCACAGTAACGGTGTGCTAAGCCGGTTACGTCCCTCTGCGATTGAAGATCACCCCCTGCCCGGCCCTGCTGGTCGTGGTGCCATTCTGGTGCGTTTCGGTGAGGGGGCCGATGCGCTGGTGGTCGTCATGATGCACCTCGCGCTGGGCGCTAAAACCCGAACCCTACAGTTGGGGTATGTGCGGGAGCTGATTGAGGGCTACCAGCATCAGGTCTTGATGGGAGATATGAACACCCACGCCAGCGACCTGCTGCAGGCCTCGCCGTTGCGCGACCTTGGGTTACTGGCACCGCAGACGGAGGCGACGTTCCCCAGTTGGCGTCCGCAGCGCTGCCTTGACCATATTTTGCTAAGCCCCAGCCTGACCCTTGAGCGTGTACAAGTGCTGGACCAACCTATTTCCGACCATTTGCCTGTGGCAGTCGAAATCCGCCTGCCTGGCTCTGTGGGCGTCGATTCGCTACCGGCGTTGAGCCCTTCTGACGCTGAGTTCCCGGCATGAGCGCCGGTGACGCCGAACGCTGGAAAGAAAAATACCTCAAAAGCATCGAGCAGCAAGACAAGCTCGAACGCCGCTGGAATGCGCGGCTCGATTTGTTGCGTCGCGGGCTTGTCCGCAGCACCTTGGCGGCCGAAGGCGCGGACAGGACCGTCGACCAATGCATGAAGGAAATGCGTGAAGTCGTACGCACGGATGACATGGATGCCCCGTTGGCCGCTTTGTTGCCGCGTCTTGAAAAAGCGGTGCTCGACTCCGAGCAGCGCCGTGAAACGCGTGTGGAGCAAATAGGCGTTGCACTGTCGTCCCTGGTGGCGCAATTGCAAGCCCTGCCGTTACCTCGTGATGTGAAGAAGCCACTCAAGGCATTCGCCAAGCGGCTCGACGGCCGGGTGGCCCAAGCGCGAGAAATGCCCCTGTTGTTGGGTGAGCTGAGTGACTTGCAAGGGCGTGCTCTGGCCCCCCAATTCAATGACCCTGAGCCCTCCAAACCAGGGCTATTGCAGCGACTGTTCGGAGCCCACGACACGAACCCGAGCGACAGGGTGGCCAGTGAAGCGCCCGCGGCCCCATTGCCTGTTGCTGTGCCCCCGTCCCCTGCGGTGCACGCGCCTGCCGCCCGCCAAGATGTGGAGCCTCAGGTGTCGCTGGAGCCTGCACACGGCTCTGTACCTCAGGCCGATGCTCAGCGCGTACCTTCTCTGGCAGAGTTGCCACTGCTGCCTTCGGTGGAAGAAAGGCCTGCACCTGAAGAGCAAGATGAGTCGCGGGGTGCGCTTGAGTCGGTCGTAGCCTTGGTCGATACCGAAGTTCAGCGGCTTGAAGCCATCCCCGAGAGCCCGCAAGTTGAACCACCGGGCTTTCCTGAGCCTGATGAACGGCCCCTTATGGCGCAATCGTCGGCTGAGCCCGAGCCGGTCGAGGCTGATGCCGCCTATGGTTTACCTGAAACCGCCGAGCCTACGTATAGCTCGGTGGCGGAACATATTGAGTCCACCCTGCTCGGTTTGCTCAGCGACCTGTCGTTGCCCGAGCACCACCGGCCCATGGCCGAAGCGATGCGTCGGCGTTTAGAAAAAGGGCTTAATTGGTACGAACTGCTACCGATCCTCGATGATCTTGCTGTTTTAATGCTGGCCGTCACCGACAGTGGTCAGCATGAGTTCCAAACCTACCTCAAGCAACTCAACGGGCGACTGGAGTCTTTCCAGAACAATCTTCAGGCGGCGACAGCTGGCCACGCCGAAGGCAAAACCGCTGCTGATGATTTGCACAGCCAGTTACGCGTGCACGTCGATGAACTCCAACACAGCATGCAAGGTGCCGTGGATTTGAACAGCCTCAAGGGCATTCTGGAGGGCCGTCTTGAAGGGCTGTTGAGTACCATGGAACAACACCGCCAGCAGCGCGATGCACGCGAGCAAGAGGTATCGGTCCTTTTGCAAGGGCTGGCCGAGCGGGTGGTTCACATGGAGCAGCAGGCGCTCAATTATCGCGAACACCTTGAAGAGCAGCGTCAGAAGGCGTTGGTCGACCCGCTCACCGGCTTGCCCAATCGTGCGGCCTGGGGCGAACGGCTTGCGGTTGAGGTCGCTCAGTGGAAAACACAAGGCACCCCCTTGTTGATCGCCATGCTCGATCTCGATCACTTCAAACGCATTAATGATGGTTATGGCCATTTGGCGGGTGACAAGGTGTTGAAAATCATTGCCGCCCAATTGCAAAAGCACCTGCGCACCAACGATTTCATTGCCCGTTTTGGTGGCGAGGAATTTGTGCTGTTGATCGCTGATACGCCCTTTGAGAAGGGCGTGGCGTTGATCGAAACGTTGCGGGCGGCTATCGAAGCGTGCCCGTTCCATTTCAAGGGTGAGCGTGTGACGATCACGGCGTCTATCGGGCTGTCGGCGTTCAACAGCGGCGATCGCAGTGAGGCTGTACTCAAGCGGGCGGATGACGCGTTGTATCGTGCCAAAAGCAAGGGCCGTAATTGTATTGAGTCGAACTAATTCTCTATTTTTCTCATGTCGTTACAATCCTACCCAAGAGTAGTACTTTTCTTTTATGCTGTTTATTGGCCTTTGCTTTCTTGACGCTGCATGAGTTGGCGACTTAGCTAACATAACAGCGTGCGAGAAGGTGGTAAGTGTCTTGAAGTTGAGTGTTTAAGCTAAAGGCATTTTACGTGTTATTTAATGGCACTGCCGATGTCTGTATTGTTAACCACCTTTTCCACACGCTGTCATGTAGGTTTATCGGCAGGATGCCCTCGATGAGTTTAGGGAGTGGTATGAGAAAAGTCATTGTAATGTGTTCGATGTTTATGTTGATATCAGGGTCTTTTTCCGCATTGGCGGCGGCTAAAGGGCACGAATACTCGGCCAGAATTGATGCGCAAGGTAAGGTCGAGGCACAGTCGGCGCACTGGATAGAGTCTGTTGATCACGTCAGTCAAACTAACTATGGCGCCAGTTATAAGGTTAATATTGTGCCAGGTGCGTTTCAGAAAGAACCCAAGTATTGTCATGTATCGACCTACGATAATTCAACGTATGAACATACCTTGTATGGGATTGCGAAGTTGTCGAGCAAGCCAACGCGTGAAACAGTTAATGTTATCGGTTTAATGCTTGGTCTTGATAAGCCTTCTGGCGATTCATCCATGAGTTTTTATCTGGTGTGTGGTAAGTAAGCGTCGCTTCCCTGCTCTCGTAGAGCAGGGATTTATACCGCAGCGAATGTCGCCCCACGATATAACTCAGCTCAGTAAGGTATGCTTGCTCGCTTACTGATACCTGTGCAGCCCATGCCTATGAAATTTCCCGCCTTTATTTGTGTTCTTTTACTACTGGCCGGTTGTGCCAGTGGCCCTCGTATGGACACCAGCCACCCGTCGGTCAACCACGATAGCCGTGTGCAGTTTATCGTGCTTCATTACACCTCAACCTCGCTGGAGCGTTCGCTGGAACTACTGACCCGTGGGCCTGTGAGCAGCCATTACCTGATAGGTGACACGCCACCGACCCTGTACAAACTGATGGATGAAAACCAGCGAGCCTGGCACGCCGGGGAAAGCCAATGGAAAGGCCGCACTTGGCTCAACTCAAGCTCCATTGGGATCGAAATCGTTAACAAAGGGTTTGAAGACACCCCGAATGGCCGGGTCTGGTACCCCTACACGGAAGGCCAGATACAGGCTTTGATTACGTTACTCAACGATATTTCGACCCGGTACAAAATCGATCCGCAGAACATCATTGGCCACAGTGATATTGCGCCGCTGCGCAAGCTAGACCCGGGTCCGTTGTTTCCCTGGAAGCGTTTGGCTGAGGCAGGTTTTGGTGCCTGGCCAAATGCACAGAGCGTAGCCCGTGAGCAGGCGCTGTTTAACCAGGCTTTGCCCAGCGTGACATGGTTCCAGCAGCAGCTTGCGATACTGGGTTATGAAACGCCGCAGACCGGTGAGCTGGACGTTGCTACTCGCCACGTGCTGGCGGCCTTTCAGATGCACTTTCGGCCCTCACGTTTCGACGGAGTACCCGATGCTGAAAGTGCAGCCATTTTGAAAGTGCTAAACACGCAAAAGAACGGCTAGGCCTCGGGTCAAGCTAGAGGTAGCGCCATGTAAAACTGTGTGCCTTGGCCCGGGCGAGAGAACACGCCTATTCGCCCGCCATGCAGTTGCACAATCTCTTTGCACAGTGCCAGCCCAAGCCCGGCCCCGCCTTTTTTGCGCCCTACTTGTACAAAGGGTTCAAATATCCGGCCTTGCTGGCTATAGGCGATGCCTTCGCCGTTGTCTTCAACGCTGATAATGACCCGTTCGCCATGCCGGCGGGCTTGCAGTCGGACATGCCCGTCACAGGCCGTGTGGCGCAATGCGTTGTCGAGCAGGTTATCCAACACGCGGTCCAATTGCGCGTGATCGGCATTCAACTCAGGCAGCAACGGTTGCAAGTCGATAATCAGGTCCACCTTTTTGGCGCTGGCACGTTCCATAAAGCGGGCGCGGGCGTGCTCTAACATCATTTCCAGATTGCAGGGGCTCAGGGTCAGTTTTTGCATGCCGTTTTGATAGCGGGAAAAATTCAGCAGGTCATTGATCAACTGCATCAGCCGCTGCATTTCTTCGTTGACGGTGTTGAGCAAGTCCATCTCCCGCGATTGCGGGTCGAAGTGGGCGCGCTCCAGAAATAACCCGAATGCCATATGCATACCCGTGACCGGGGTGCGCAGCTCATGGGAGGCGCGCAGGACGAACTCGCTGCGTACGCGCTCGAAGGCCCGCTGCTCGGTCACGTCATGTAACACCATCACAGCACCAAGAATAGGCCCTTTCGGTTGGCTGACCGGTGTGAGGCTATAGGTCAGCAGGCGGGTTTCCCCTCCGGCATTGACGCTCAAGTCTTCCGGTACGCGCTCAAGGCTGCCGCCGCGTAGCACGGTCAGCAGCAATTGGTCGAGCTCCGGGCGCTGCAACGCCTCGCCCAAGGACTGGCCGAGTGAACGCTCGTCCCAACCCAGCTGACGTTGCGCGACGGGGTTCAAATGCTCTAGCCGGCCTTGATGGTCAATCATCAACAAGCCGTCATCAATGCTGTCGAGTACGGTTTGAAAACGCTGCTGGCCTGCTCGCATTTCGTCGACATTGGTTGCCTGATGCTGGCGCAAGGCTTCTGCCATGATCCCGAAGCGCCGGGTCAGCAGGTTCAACTCGGTGGCTGAAGACAGGGGTAACACCACCTCAAAATTACCTTTGCCGATGTTGTCAGCCGCTTTGGCCAATGCTTCGATCGGTGCCCCGAAACGCCGAGCGATACCGTGCGCTGTAATAAAGCCGATGGCCAGCACTGCCAGCCCCACCAGCCCCAGTAGCGCGGCGATAATCATGGCTCGGTCATGGGCAGACGATTGAGCGTTGTAGATATCGTCGAGCGCCTGACGATGCTCGACCAGCAGGCCGCTGCGTAATTGGTCGAAGCGGTCTGCAAGCTCGCTGGGATTGCTCAGGTCAATGCTGGCGTTGTCTGTGTTACTGAGCGCTTGCAAAAACTGCTGATAATCCGCGTAGGCTTTAGCGAAACCGCTTTGCAGGTTGTTCTTGCGCTCATGCTCGATACCTTGCTCAAGCAGTTTGAAATACTCTTGGGTTGAGGCCTGCAGGGCTTTGAGGTCATTGGGGTGGCGAAGAATCAGGATTAACTGATCACCCAGGCTTTGGCGCATCTTGAGGTCCAGATCAAGGGTGATGAAGTTGTTCTTGATCAGGGCTTTTTGGGTTTTGGCCATTTGCATCACACTGACAACCCCGAGCAGCAGGCCGAGCAGCGCGACTGTAATCAGCGCTGAAATGCTTAAAAACAGTCGGGTGCGCAGTTTGATTGCCAGTTTCATCGCAGGCCACTCATAGGTTGTACTGTTTGCGTTTGCGATAAAGCGTCGAAGCATCAATGCCAAGGGTCTTTGCCGCTTGGTCCAGGGTTTCACTGGTAGCAAGTACTGCGCCAATGTGCGCTTTTTCCAGTTGATCCAGGCTCAGGGCGGCTCCTATCCGTGGTGTGTTCGGTGTGCTTTGCTCTGCCATGCCCAAGTGGCTGACTTCGACTATTTCCTGTGGGCAAATAATGCTCGCCCGTTCAACCACGTTACGTAGCTCGCGAATGTTGCCCGGCCAACGGTAGTTGGCCAGCGCTTGGCGGGCTTCCGGGCTGAAGGCTCGCGCGGGGCGGGCATACTCTTTGACGAACCGTGCCAGGAAACGGTCCGCCAAGGTCAGGATATCTTCACTGCGCTCGCGCAGAGGGGGCAGATGCAAGGTGATGACGTTCAGGCGGTAGAGTAAGTCCTCTCGAAAACGTCCGTCGCGCACCATGTCTTCGAGGTTGAGGTTGGTCGCGGCCAGAATGCGCACATCAGCCCGGCGGGTGACGGGATCGCCTACCCGCTCGTAGGCTTTGTCCTGAATAAAGCGCAGTAGTTTTGGCTGCAGTGTCAGCGGAAAATCGCCTATTTCGTCCAGGAATAAAGTTCCGCCATCGGCCTGATTGACCCGCCCCAGTGTGCTTTCGCTGGCACCGGTAAAGGCTCCCCGGGTATGGCCAAACAGTTCGCTTTCCATCAGTTCAGCGGTCAGTGACGGGCAATTAATAGTGATACAGGACTTTTTGGAGCGTTTGCTCCACCCGTGAATCGCTTGTGACAACTCGCCTTTACCCGTTCCGGATTCGCCGAGGATCAGAATATTGGCATCGGTCCCGGCGACTTGGCGGGCGGTTTCCAGTACCACCATCATGGCCGGGCTGTGGGAGTCGAGGCCGTCCTTGGGTTTGCGGGCTTCACCTTCAAGGGCTTCGAGACGGGCGGATAACTGACGAACTTCCAGTTGCTTGGCTGCGGCAAGACGCAATTGATCCGGGCTGCAGGGTTTGACCAGATAGTCTGCCGCCCCGGCCTGAATGGCATCGACCGCGGTGTCGACGGCGGAGTGGGCGGTCACGATCACCACCCGCATCCACGGCGCTTGAATGCGCATTTGCGCCAAAACGTCCAGGCCATTGTCTTCACCCAGGCGCAAGTCCAGAAAGCACACGTCGAACACCTGGCGCTGGATCAGGGCTTCGGCTTGTGCCGCGCTGCTGGCGGTAGCAACGGCGTATCCCTCGTCTTCAAGGCAATAACGGAATGTACGCAGGATGGCGGACTCATCATCAACCAGCAGAATGCGACCCTGGTTCTCTTTGGCGGCTTCCATTTCCTGCGTTCCTTAGCGAGTGATCTTGGTTAGTGTCGGAATATTCGTGCAAGTTGCATGATTTTTACGAATGTTTCAGCGCACAGTCTGACTTTTCCGATTCTTAATTTATAAAATGTTGATTTTAAACAATTTAATGATCTGTCAGACGGCTCATTGGCACCAAAGGAGCGTTCCTTACGGGCCGTATTGAAATTTAACCTGAATGCCCGGCCATCGTCTGTCGCCGATCGTGCAGAACGCCCGACGGTTTAAAAGGCTATCGTGCAGGATGCGCGTCATCGCGATTTCTTTGATCTTATAACTATATGATTTATATAGGTTTTATTCGTTTGTGAAGCTGGCATGCGGCCTGCAACTACAGAAGTATTGAAGCGGCTAACGCCTGTAAGGGTGAGTGGCAAAAAACGATACTGAGCAGCAGGAGTTTAAGCATGAATCGTCAAGGATTAGCCAGCATGCATGTTTCCCCACTGCACCTGCAGCAAGGCGTGATGGCCATGCTTGCGCTTCTAGTGACGTTGATTGCAGGCCAGCAGTGGGCCCGGTGGGAGCAGGTACAGCCCCCTGCCCCGCAGGTCATGCGCTCAGTCGTCGTGCACCATCCTTTTAGCGCGTTCAAGTCAGCGTCGCAGGTGAGCGGCCACTACGACCGCGTCGCTGATGGGGAAACGCGAACGGCAGATTCGCAACCTGTGCCGCAAAGCTGGGTGTTTTAACGCTTCACACGTTTGATGCCCTGACGCGGCTTCCAATCGCATGACCGGCATCTCACTTTTTCGCACCGTAATAAGGAGAGACACCATGTTAAGTTGGGCAATTACCTTTCTGATTATCGCCATCATCGCAGCTGTTCTGGGTTTTGGTGGTATTGCGGGCACCGCGACCGGTATCGCCAAGATTCTCTTTGTTGTGTTTTTGGTGATGTTCGTTGTGTCGTTCATTTTTGGTCGTCGAGGGCGCTAGGCGCATTTTCGGCATACATCCAGCCTCTCAGGACTGCTCGCGATTGAGCCAACGCCAAAGGAGTGGCGTTGCGTGTTGACTCAATCGCGAGCAGGTCCGTTATGTCAGGTCTGAAAAAGCGTTTGGACACGCGCGTCAGGAATAAAAAAGCCAAGGGTTAGCCTTGGCTTTTTTGCGTTTACGAGTCAGGTCTTTCACCCGTAACACCCTATCGTGACTGAATTTTTAACGAGCATGTGGCTTGAGAGGCCTCTGAGAGCGTCGACCGTATATCGACAAAACCACAAAATCTTTTCTTCATTAATTCCGATTTATATTGTCGGATTTTTCCTCGGTGCGGAGTGGTTCTCTTCCATTTGAGGAGGAGCAAAAATACCTTGAAATAGCCGGCTGACGGCGCTTATGTCGTCTATTCTGAAGTCAATCCCATGTGGGTTGAGGGCGTCTTGTCGGACAAAACTCATGCCGATTCGGCATAGGGTAGGCGTTTACGGCATTAGACGGTTACGCCTTGCATGGGAATAGTTGCGCCTTTTTTCGCCTGCCAAAGAGCCTGTATGGCTTGATTTGGGCGACCTTCTACGGGGGTTCAGGTCGGGTGTTTTTGCGCTCTTTGGCGCTTTAGTCCGAGCCTGTGCCCGAGTCCACTTGAAGTAAGGGTAATGACATGAAGAAGGCAAAACTTAGCCTCGCCTGGCAGATCCTAATCGGTCTGGTTCTGGGTATTGCAATCGGCGCACTGCTCAACCATTTCAGTGCTGAAAAGGCCTGGTGGATCAGTAACGTTCTGCAACCTGCTGGCGATATCTTTATCCGTCTGATCAAGATGATCGTAATCCCAATCGTGATTTCATCACTGGTTGTCGGGATTGCAGGCGTGGGAGATGCGAAGAAGCTCGGTCGCATCGGTCTAAAAACAATTATCTACTTCGAGGTGGTGACCACCATCGCGATTCTGGTCGGGCTGGTACTCGCTAACGTGTTCCACCCGGGTGCCGGCATCGACATGAGTACGCTGGGCACGGTCGATATTTCCAAATATGAGGCCACCGCTGCAGAAGTTCAGCATGAGCATGCGTTCATCGAAACCATCCTCAACCTGATCCCTTCCAACATCTTTGCGTCCATGGCTCGCGGCGAAATGCTGCCGATCATCTTCTTCTCGGTGTTGTTTGGTCTCGGCTTGTCGAGCCTGAATGCCGAATTGCGCGACCCGCTGGTGAAAACCTTCCAGGGCGTGTCCGAGTCGATGTTCAAAGTCACTCACATGATCATGAACTACGCGCCTATCGGTGTGTTTGCGCTGATCGCCGTGACCGTCGCCAACTTCGGCTTCGCCTCGCTGGTACCCTTGGCCAAGCTGGTGGTGCTGGTTTACGCCGCCATTCTGTTCTTTGCCTTTGCCGTACTGGGCCTGATCGCCAAGCTGTTTGGCTTCTCGGTGATCAAGCTGATGCGCATCTTCAAGGATGAACTGGTACTGGCTTACTCCACTGCCAGCTCCGAAACCGTGTTGCCGCGCGTGATCGAGAAGATGGAAGCCTACGGTTGCCCGAAAGCGATTTGCAGCTTTGTGGTACCGACCGGTTACTCGTTCAACCTCGATGGTTCGACCCTGTACCAGAGCATCGCGGCGATCTTTATTGCCCAGCTGTACGGCATTGACCTGTCCATCAGCCAGCAACTGTTGCTGGTATTGACCCTGATGGTCACCTCCAAAGGTATCGCCGGTGTACCGGGCGTGTCCTTCGTGGTGCTGCTGGCTACCTTGGGCAGTGTGGGCATCCCGCTGGAAGGCCTGGCCTTCATTGCCGGTGTTGACCGTGTGATGGACATGGCGCGTACCGCCCTGAACGTGATCGGTAACGCCCTGGCGGTACTGGTGATTTCGCGCTGGGAAGGCATGTACGACGATGCCAAGGGCGAGCGCTACTGGAACTCGCTGCCGCACTGGCGCAGCAAGGAAGCCCTGCCTAAAGGCGAATAATCGCCGCAGATTGCATCCTGTTCTGACAAACCCCGGCCCTGTCCGGGGTTTGTTGTTTTTGGGCGATGGCCGCTATCATTCGCCGCATCTTTGAGGAGTACATCCCGATGCTTAACGGCCTTTGGCTCAGCTTTTTCGTTGTCGCCACCGTGTCGGCATTTGCCCAGTGGCTGGTGGGCGGTAATGCCGGGATTTTTGCGGCGATTGTTGAAAGCATCTTTGCGATGGCCAAGCTGTCGGTCGAGGTCATGATCCTGCTGTTCGGCACCCTGACCTTGTGGCTGGGCTTTCTGCGCATTGCGGAAAAAGCCGGCATCGTTGATTGGTGCGGCAAGGCGCTGGGCCCTCTGTTTACGCGGCTGATGCCTGAAGTACCGCCCGGTCACCCGGCGCTGGGGCTTATCACCCTTAACTTCGCCGCCAACGGTCTGGGCCTGGACAACGCCGCTACGCCCATAGGCCTGAAAGCCATGCGCTCGCTGCAAGAACTCAACCCGAGCCCCACCAGCGCCAGTAATGCGCAAATCCTGTTTTTGGTATTGAACGCGTCTTCTCTGACGCTGCTGCCGGTGACGATCTTTATGTACCGCGCCCAGCAGGGTGCGGCAGACCCGACGCTGGTGTTCCTGCCGATCCTGCTGGCGACCAGCGCCTCGACCCTTGCCGGCCTGCTCTCGGTGGCCGTGATGCAGCGTTTGCGGTTGTGGGACCCTGTAGTGCTGGCGTATTTGATACCGGGTGCCCTGATCCTGGGCGGTTTCATGGCGCTACTGGCCGGTTTGTCGGCCACGGCGTTGGCCAGTTTGTCGTCGATCATGGGCAACCTGACCTTATTCGGGTTGATCATGCTCTTTCTGGTGATCGGGGCGCTGCGCAAGGTCAAGGTCTACGAAGCGTTTGTCGAAGGTGCCAAAGAAGGTTTCGACGTCGCCAAGAACCTGCTGCCTTATCTGGTCGCGATGCTGTGTGCGGTAGGGGTGTTACGGGCTTCGGGCGCGCTGGACTTCGGCCTTGACGGAATACGCCACACGGTTGAGTGGCTGGGCTGGGACACGCGCTTTGTGGATGCATTGCCGACGGCGATGGTCAAACCGTTCTCTGGCAGTGCGGCCCGAGCCCTGTTGATTGAAACCATGCAAAACCAGGGCGTGGACAGCTTCCCGGCGCTGGTGGCCGCGACGGTGCAGGGCAGCACCGAAACCACGTTCTACGTGTTGGCGGTGTACTTCGGTGCCGTCGGTATTCAGCGGGCCCGGCATGCCGTGGGCTGCGCCTTGCTGGCCGAGTTCACCGGTGTTGTGGCAGCCATCGGCGTGTGCTACTGGTTCTTCGGCTAACCTGTACCCCGAGGGCGCACGATCGGTTGTTATCTTTAAAAGGCGCGGCGCACCCGCCTCCGCGCCTCGGGGCTCAGTGCTGTGCTTGCCCTTGCTGCAGCGTCCATTGCACCACCTGTGGCATCAACACGTCTGACGCTCGCCCAAAGCCTTCTACCACTGACGGTACCAGCGGGCTGCTCAGTGGCTGACGTACTTCAAAGCGTTTGGAGCCGATCACACGCTGATCGCTGTTGCGCACCAAGCGTGCGTTGTACTGGACCAGCACTTCGGGGTTCTTGCCGTTGTAGTGTGTTTGAAATGCCAACAACTCACCGCCCAATTCATAATCGGACTGCAAGTTACTGTCATCGGTGCTCAGCCCTTGTATCCGGCCATCCTGCAAGAAGGCATCCAAGAGCCGATTACGCAGCAGCGCTGGCGCAGGGTCGCTCCAGCGGGCACCTTTGTAGCTGCTGATCAAGTTGCCTTCGGGCACTACGGCGATGTTCTGGCTGTTCAACACATTGCTGCTCATGGGCTTGTCGAGACGCAACGACCACTTAACGGGTGCCTGGGCGCTGGTGGCGATCGGCGCTTGCGCAGACGGCAGCCTGTAGACGTCGACCTGTTCAGGCGCGGGAAAAATCGAGCAAGCGCTGATCAAACTCAAACTGACGGCAAGGGCGAATGAACTGGCCAGGCGATAAGTACGGCTCATGGGGTGAATTCCTTGTTCTGTTCGCGGCCCAGCAAATAGCCGCTCGGGTTGGCTTCCAGGCGTCGCGAAATCGAGCGTAGGGTGCTGAGGGTCTCACGTAATTCATTGACCGCCGGGCCCAATTGATTGAGCCCTTGAAAGCCATTGTTCAATGACTGTTCATTGTTGGTGAGCAAGGTGTTGATGGTGTTCGTGCTTTGCTCGAGAGACTTCATTGCCTGCTCGCCGCTGCTGAACATTTGCTTGCCCTGAGTGTTGAGCAGGCCGTTAGCGTTGCGCATCAGCACGTTGGTTTGTTCCAGCGTTGTGCTGGCTTGTTTACCTACCTGAGACAGTTGTTTGAGCATCTGGCTGAGGTCATCGCGCTGGCTGGAAATGGCAGAGGTGGTTTGCTCAAGGTTATCCAGGGTCTTGCCAACGCGGTCGACATTCTCGTGGGAGAACAGGCGATTGGCGTTATGCAGCAGGATGTTGATATTGGCCAGCATGTCATTGCCGTCGGTCAGCAGGCGAGCAATCGGGGAGGGCGCTGCCACGATTTCTGGCAATTTGCCGTCCTTGCCCTTGAGGGGCGGGCTGTTCGGGTCGCCACCACTGAGTTGAATGATGGACGTGCCGGTTACGCCGGTCAGGGCCAGTTTGGCCTTTGTGTCGACCTTGACCGGTGTGCCGGCGGCCAGACGAATACGCGCCAGTACCCGGCGAGGGTCTTTATCGTCCAGTCGCAGCTCGATCACGTCACCGACCTTGATGCCGTTGTATTGCACCGAACTGCCTTTGGACAGCCCGCTGACGGCCTCATTGAACACCACCTCATAGTCCTTGAAGGTGTCATCCATGCTGGCCTTGGCCAGCCACAGGCCAAACAGCATGGCACCCACGATGACCAGCACGCTGAACAAGCCGATCAATACATGATGGGCACGAGTTTCCATGTCATTGCTCCTTAAGCTGGGTTGCCGCTTCATACGCGGCGCGGCCACGGGGGCCATGGAAATATTCATGAATCCACGGGTCGTCGTAGTCTTCGACTTGCCTGATGGGTTCGGCAACCAGCACTTTCTTTTGTGACAACACGGCCACCCGGTCGGTGATGGTGTACAGCGTGTCCAGGTCATGGGTGACGAGGAACACGCTCAGGCCCAACGCATCGCGCAGGGTCAGGATCAGTTGATCAAAGGCCGCCGCGCCAATGGGGTCGAGCCCGGCAGTCGGCTCGTCCAGAAACAGAATGTCCGGGTCGAGTGCCAGCGCTCGGGCCAACGCGGCGCGCTTGACCATGCCGCCCGACAATGACGACGGGTACTTGTCGGCGGCTGACAAAGGCAGGCCGGCCAGTGCCAGCTTAACCAGTGCCAGGTGCTCGGCGTCCGGGCGGCTGAGGCCGGCGTGCTCGATCAAGGGCAGGGCGATGTTTTCCGTCACGGTCAGCGACGAAAACAAGGCACCCTGTTGAAACAGCACACCAAACCGTCGCTCGATCAGCGAGCGTTTGTCCTCTGGCAGGCTCATCAGGTCTTGGCCAAACACCCGGACCTGGCCCTCGGTGGGGCGTCGCAGCCCGACAATGCTGCGCAGCAACACGGATTTACCCGTGCCCGAACCGCCCACCACACCCAGAATCTCACCCTTGTACACATCCAGGTCCAGGTTTTCGTGAACGGTCTGTCTGCCGAATCGGTTGCACAGGCCGCGCACTTCAATCACCGCCTCGCGGGGCGTCTGTATTGCCGTACTCACCAGCCCATCTCCATAAAGAACAACGCGGCCACCGCGTCGAGAACGATCACGATGAAGATCGACTGCACCACGCTGGAGGTGGTGTGGGCACCTACCGACTCGGCACTGCCGCTGACCTTGAAGCCTTCAAGGCAGCCCACGGCCGCGATCAGAAAGGCGAAGAAGGGCGCTTTGGCCATACCGACCAGGAAGTTGCGCACGCCAATGTCCGAGTGCAGCATGGAAATGAACATGTCGGGCGAGATGCCCAACGACACCACGCACACCACAGCCCCGCCTATGATGCCCGACATCATGGCCAGGAATGTCAGCAGGGGCAGGGCGATCAACAGAGCCAGCACCCGAGGCAGCACCAGCAGTTCCATTGGGTCAAGGCCCAGTGTGCGAATGGCATCGATCTCTTCATTCGCCTTCATCGAGCCGATTTGCGCGGTAAAGGCACTGGCCGTTCGGCCCGCCAGCAAAATAGCCGTCAGCAGCACACCGAATTCACGCAAGAACGAGAAGGCCACCAGGTCGACGGTAAAAATCCCGGCCCCAAAATTGGCCAGCACCGTGGCCCCGAGAAAGGCCACCACTGCGCCCACCATAAAGGTCAGCAACATCACAATAGGGGCGGCGTTCAGGCCGATTTGCTCGATTTGCGCCACCACCGGGGTGATGCGCCACTGTTTTGGGCGAAACAGGTTGCGGGCCAAGGTTTGCAGGATCAGGCCGATAAAGCCCAGCAGCTTCATCGTGTCTTGCCAGAGCGTGTCGACCGCCCCGCCAATGCGGCTCAGTAGCAGAATGCAGGTGTTCTGCTCGGCTTCCTTGATGGGTACGCAGAAATCGCGCATGGACGAATACACCGTCTCCAACAAGGCGCGGTCGGCGGCGGGCAGTTTGGAGGAGGAGCCCGCCAACTCACCGAGCCGCTCGGTCCCCAGCAACTCGACCAGCAGCGAAGCCCCGGCTGTGTCGAGCCGCGTCACGTCATCCAGGTCGACTGCTGTGCGAGCGTCGTATTGCCCGGCCAGTTGGGCGGTCAATTGTTTGAGGCGCGCGTAATTGGCAAGCGTCCACTCGCCGCTGATACGCAACTGGGGTGGAGTGCTTGAGGTGTCTAATCGGGCGTCGCCAGCCTTAGCAGTAATGATCGTAAGCTCCGAGCTCAGTTCGCTTAAACGCAGACTCTATGTAATAGCACACTCTCGTAAAAGTGCGTCAGTTTGCATTCGTTGGTGTGTCAGATGATTGATCTGGGTTAACCCGAAAACGTAAAACGCCAATCATTTGACCATCCTCTGTCAGCACCCGGACTTGCCAACGTCCTACAGCGTTGGGCGGGAAATTCTGTTTGTGGGTCCAGGCGCGATAGCCTTCCTTGCGCCCGCCACGAATGTCCAGTGCGATGCGGTCGACTTCCTGACCATTGAGTTGCCACACATGGTAAATGCGCTCGTTCAAGCCGCGCGGGGCGTTGATTGAGGTGTAGGCGTAGAGGCCGCGGTGGCGTAGTTCACTGACGCTGATGTGTGTGAGGCTCTCGCCCGGTGTGCGGTCTTGTAGCTGGGTGGTGACGGCGACCTCGGTCATCCACAGGGTCGCGGGCGGTACCCAGGAGCGCATTAACCAGCCGATGCTGCCCAGCGCCAGTACGATCAAGGGCAACACTAGCCAGCCACGCCAGGTTTTAAGGGGCAGGCTCACGGCCAGGCTGGGGATTGAAAGCAGCACGGCCGTTCCCAGCGCCAGTTTGTAGCTCTCGGCAGTGGTCAGGTTAAGGATGATCGGCAGCGCGGTCAGCATCGCGGCGAACAGGGCAAGGGTGTGCAGCGCCAAAAACAGCCAGCGTTTGGGAGCGAGCCATTTGTAATACAGCGGATCGGTGATCGTGATCAGCGCACTCGCCCCGAGCAGCCCGGTAAATACCAACTGGCCGCTGTTCCAGGTGGTGGTGATGAAGAAGAAAGGCAGGACAAAAAACAGGCTTTCCTGGTGGATCATCTGCGTGGCATAGCGCAGCAGTGGCGGCGGAATTTCGCGTTTGAATACGCGAGTAAACAACTGCGTGAAGCTGTTCTCGAGCATCAGCCAGACCCAGCTCACCAGCAGGATCACAGCAATCCAGCGGGCCATGCCTTGTTGACGGTCCACCAGAATGAAACTGCCTACACCTGAGCAAAACCCGAACAGCGCGATCAGCCCCGGATAGCGCTTCATCAACTCAAGGATGCGCTGTACGTAGTGGTTCCAGTTTGGCATTCGGTGGTTCACATTCTGCGTAGGAAAAAACCTCTACAGAATAGCGGTTTAGCGGGGCGGGCGTCCGGGATGATTGCGCCTTATAAAAACGGTAGTCGCTGTCGAGGTACGAGGCTGCGATGGGTTGCCAAGCCTCGTACTTCGTCAGCGACTACAAGGATTGTGTGCTCGATCAGCGCACGCTGCTTTCGAAGCGGCTTGCCCCCGGCAATTCCAGCACCAGTTCATCGCCCACATTCAGCGGGCCAACCCCCACCGGGGTGCCGGTCATGATTACATCGCCGGCTTGCAGCGAGAAGCAGGCGGCCATGTGCTGGATCATTGGCACGATCGGGTTGAGCATCAAGGCGCTGTTGCCGTCCTGGCGCACTTCACCGTTGATGGTCAGGCGGATGCCGATGTGGGTCAGGTCGGGGAATGTGCTGGTTGAGACGAATGGGGCCAGTACGCAGGCACCGTCGAACGATTTGGCGATTTCCCACGGCAGGCCTTTGCTTTTCAGCTCGGCTTGCTTGTCGCGCAAGGTCAGGTCAAGGCCCGGAGCGAAGCCTGAGATTGCGTCCAGTACTTCTTCAACACTGGGGTTGTTCGACAGCGGTTTGCCCAGCAGCACCGAGATTTCAGCTTCGTAATGCACGGAGCCGCGCTCGGCCGGGATAGCAAAGCCACCCTCAAGCGGAACAACACAGCTGCCCGGCTTGATAAACAGCAGCGGTTCCGTCGGGATCGGGTTGTCCAGCTCTTTGGCGTGTTCGGCGTAGTTACGCCCGATGCACACCACTTTGCCAATAGGAAAGTGAATGCGGGTACCGTCGACATACTGGTGTTGATAGCTCATGGGGGGCTCCTTTGGAGTAGCTGCAAGCTTCAAGTTGTAAGCTTCAAGAGAACAACGCAGAGCTGCACCAGACCCGCTTCAAGCTTGCGGCTTGAAGCGTGCCACTGGCAGCCGCCTTGTTCACAAGGCAAAAATCTTGCCCGGGTTCATGATGCCGTTCGGGTCGAACGCCGCCTTGATGGCCTTCATGTACTCAATCTCAACCGGCGAACGGCTGTAGGTCAGGTAGTCACGCTTGGTCATGCCCACGCCGTGCTCGGCCGAAATCGAACCGTTGTACTTCTCAACGGTTTCAAACACCCACTTGTTCACCGTCGCGCATTTGGCGAAGAACTCGTCTTTGCTCAGATTTTCTGGCTTGAGAATGTTCAGGTGCAGGTTGCCGTCGCCAATGTGGCCAAACCAGACAATTTCAAAGTCCGGGTAGTGTTGGCCGACGATAGCGTCAATTTCCTTGAGGAACGCAGGTACTTTCGACACGGTGACCGAGATGTCGTTTTTGTATGGCGTCCAGTGAGAAATGGTCTCGGAGATGTACTCGCGCAGTTTCCACAGGTTCTGCAGTTGGGTTTCGCTCTGGCTCATCACGCCGTCCAGCACCCAGCCTTGTTCCATGCAGTGCTCGAAGGTTTGCAGCGCCGCGTTGGCCACTTCTTCAGTGGTCGCTTCAAATTCCAGTAAGGCGTAGAACGGGCAGTCTGTCTCAAACGGCGAAGGCACATCACCCCGCGCCATGACTTTTGCCAGTGCCTTGTCGGAGAAGAACTCAAAGGCGGTCAAGTCCAGCTTGCTCTGGAAGGCGTGCAGCACCGGCATGATGGAATCGAAATCAGCGGTACCCAGCACCATGGCGGTCAGGTTTTTCGGCGCTCGGTCCAGGCGCATGGTGGCTTCCACCACCAGGCCCAGGGTGCCTTCGGCACCGATAAACAACTGGCGCATGTCGTAGCCGGTGGCGTTTTTGATCAGGTCTTTGTTCAGCTCCAGCACGTCACCTTTGCCGGTCACCACCTTTAGGCCCGCCACCCAGTTGCGGGTCATACCGTAGCGAATAACCTTGATACCGCCGGCATTGGTGCCGATATTGCCGCCAATTTGGCTGGAACCTGCCGAGGCGAAGTCTACCGGGTAGTACAGGCCGTTTTCTTCAGCCACATTCTGCAGGTGTTCAGTCACCACGCCCGGCTGGCACACCACGGTGCGGTCTGTCAGGTTGATGTCCAGCACCTGGTTCATGTAATCGAATGACACCACCACTTCACCGTTGGCCGCCACAGCCGCCGCCGACAGGCCCGTGCGCCCGCCGGACGGCACCAGCGCGACGCTGTGGGCGTTGGCCCACAGCACGATGGCCTGCACTTGTTCGGTCGTTTTCGGGAACACAATGGCCAGTGGGGCAGGCGCGAAATGCTTGGTCCAATCCTTGCCGTAAGCTTCAAGGGAGTCGGCGTCAGTCAGAACCTTGCCAGGCTCTACCAGGGTCTTTAGCTCATCAATCAAGGCAGGATGGGTCATCAACAGAACTCTCGAACAATTCATGGTCATCCTGAGAACGCTTCACGTCGCAGGAATGGGTGTTTAGCGGGGCGCTTATGCTAGCATATGACCCCCCCGTAGAATCGCGACGTAGGACGATTCTCGGTGCCGGCGTTCACGTCGGCCAGGTCAGCTCTCGCTGTCCATTTCCCTGCCATTTTTTCTCTGGGACACAGGTTTACGCAGATGAGCAAGACTTCTCTCGATAAGAGCAAGATCAAGTTCCTTCTTTTGGAAGGCGTCCACCAATCCGCTGTAGACGTACTCAAGTCTGCTGGTTACACCAGCATCGAGTACATCACCAGTTCCTTGCCTGAAGCCCAGTTGAAGGAAAAGATCGCTGATGCCCACTTTATTGGCATCCGTTCTCGTACTCAACTGACCGAAGAAGTGTTCGATTGCGCCAAGAAACTGGTCGCTGTTGGTTGTTTCTGCATCGGCACCAACCAGGTCGACCTCAACGCTGCTCGCGAACGCGGTATCGCTGTTTTCAACGCCCCTTACTCCAACACCCGTTCGGTGGCTGAGTTGGTGTTGGCTGAAGCGATCCTGTTGCTGCGCGGCATCCCTGAGAAAAACGCTTCCTGCCACCGTGGTGGCTGGATCAAAAGTGCGGCCAACTCCTTTGAAATCCGCGGCAAAAAACTGGGTATCGTGGGTTACGGCTCGATTGGTACTCAGTTGTCGGTACTGGCCGAAGGCTTGGGCATGCAGGTGTTCTTCTACGACACCGTGACCAAACTGCCGCTGGGCAACGCCACTCAGGTCGGCAACCTGCACGAACTGTTGGGCATGTCCGACATCGTGACCTTGCACGTGCCTGAAACCGCCGCCACTCAGTGGATGATCGGCGAGAAAGAAATCCGCGCCATCAAAAAGGGCGGCATTCTGATCAACGCCGCACGCGGCACCGTGGTTGAGCTGGATGCCCTGGCTGACGCCATCAAGGACAAGCACCTGATCGGTGCCGCCATCGACGTGTTCCCGGTTGAGCCGCGCTCCAACGATGACGTGTTCGAAAGCCCGCTGCGTGGCCTGGACAACGTGATCCTGACCCCGCACATCGGTGGCTCCACCGCTGAAGCGCAGGCCAACATCGGCCTGGAAGTGGCAGAAAAACTGGTCAAGTACAGCGACAACGGTACATCGGTTTCGTCCGTCAACTTCCCGGAAGTGGCCCTGCCGGCACACCCTGGCAAGCACCGTCTGCTGCACATCCACGAAAACATTCCGGGTGTGATGAGCGAGATCAACAAGGTGTTCGCCGAAAACGGCATCAACATCTCCGGCCAGTTCCTGCAAACCAACGAGAAAGTTGGCTATGTGGTGATCGACGTCGACGCCGAGTCTTCCGACCTGGCGCAAGAGAAGCTGCAAACCATCAACGGCACCATCCGTTGCCGGGTTTTGTTTTAAAGCAGCTTCAAGCTTCAAGCGGCACGTTCAAGGCAAAAGCAGGTCTGCGCTTGCTTGCCGCTTGTAGCTCAACGCTTGCAGCTCGAATAAAAAAAGGGAGCCCCTTTCAGGGGCTCCCTTTTTTATTTCACATTCACGGTGATTTTCTTCGACACGATGACCGGGTCGAATGCCTGGTGACCCATGTCACCCAGTTCCAGTTGCAAGGTGTGCGTGCCCGGCGTCAGTGTGAGCTGGGTTTCAGTCTGTGCTTTGCCGAAGTGTACGTGGTGATCATCTGTCGGGATGACCTGGCCTGGGGCAATCGGTTGGTCGACGTCGATCAATAAATGGTGGTGGCCAGAGTGCGGGGCTGGGTCACCAGCGGGTTTGAGGTCGATGCCTTCGATGCCGAATTTCACCGTGAAGGTCTTATCCACCGTGGCCCCATCCGCTGGGGAGATGATGGAGACTTTTGCGCCTTCAGGTGCCGGGGTGGCCGCCATGGCCATGACCGAAGCGCCCATCAGTACAGAAGCCAGTGCAACGCGAGACAGTAGAGTGTTCATGTGTTTCTCCGATGTTATAGGGAACCGGGTAATGCCCGTTCAGGCAGGTGCCCGGCGCCGTCATTGACCACACGCTTTGACCCCTCAACGTCGGGATCGGTTCGATTTCAGCTAACCCTACGGTTATACCCGTGCGTAGACGATTGAGCATGAAGAATAGCCGGCCTCTGTGGCTGGGATGATTTAAGGACGGAGGCCGTATTCCCGCACGCCCAGAGGCTCTGTGCCGGGCATGACACTTTTTTGACAAACGGCTCACAGAGTTTTTATCCGCCAGACCTCAAGCTTTAGATCCTCTTCCTACGCACGACTACGTGGCCGACCTGATATGCAGAAACCCCGGATTTTTCCTGCGCTATGCCTGACGCTGTTTGCGTTGATTACCCTGCCTCAGGCCCACGCGGACGACCTGGCAACATCCCGGCCGGCGCAGTGGGCGGTGCCCGTGCAAGCGCAGTACAACCTGTATCAAATGTCCCCGACGCTCTATCGCAGCGCCCTGCCAGACGCTGCTGCCGAACCCTTGCTGAAAAAGTTGCAGATCACAACGGTGATTAATTTTCTGCCTGAGGCCGATGATGCTTGGCTGAAAACACCGGGTGTCAAACAGGTTCAGTTGCCTTACCGCACTAACCATGTAGACGATGCTGACGTGCTTGCTGCGTTACGAGCCATTCAAACGGCACAAGCCCAGGGGCCGGTGTTGATGCACTGCAAGCATGGCGTGGACCGCACGGGGTTGATGGCGGCCATGTACCGTGTCGTGGTACAGGACTGGAGCAAGGAAGAGGCGCTGAAGGAAATGACCGGCGGCTTTGGTGAGAACTCGCACTTCAAGGATGGCGCGAAATACATGATGCAAGCGGATATCCCGAAGCTGCGTGAGGCCTTGAGCAGCGGCGCGTGCAGCACCCGCCCGTTTGCGTCTTGCGTGGTCATGAACTGGTTGAAGCCGCAGAAGACATAAGCGACTGCAAGGCTGCCTTGCGTTGCTCCGGTGCCAGCCGGGCGACGCGCTCTACCTCGGCATAGAACTGTGGCCATTGGCTGGCGTTCTGCTTGAACAGCGCTGCAAACGCCGGCACCCAGCGCTCGTACAAGCCAAAAGGCAATAGCTTGGCATTATTCATTGGCGCGTCTATCCAGGCATCGAAACGCGGGTTGGCACCCCATTGTTGGTCTCGCAACTGACGATACTCGCGGCGCATGCGCTCAAATTCTGCCGCTTTCAGCTCACGCAGGCGCGGCTCCGGCAAGGGCTGTGCGTAGAGTGTTTGCAGCCGTTCGCGGGTATCGAGTACCAGCCCCACAAATTGCTCGTTTTGGCGTGCCGCGTGACGGTCAGCCGGCGGTAAGCCCTGTTGGGCCCGCCATTGGCGCAGGCCTTGTTGTTCCACGAAGCTGGCGAAGGACTCGTTGAACGCGGTGTCATCTTTGACGTACACCTGTTGGTGCGCCAGTTCGTGAAAAATCAGCGCGGCGACCCGGTCATCCCCCCAGCCGAGCATGCTGTTAAGCAGCGGGTCATCAAACCAGCCCAGGGTCGAATAGGCCTCAACCCCGCCGATGTACACGTCTTTACCCTGTTGGCGCTGCAAGGCCGCTTCGCCCCGTGCGCCCCCTGGCGTGTAGTACCCCCGATAGGCCACGCACCCGGCAATGGCAAAGCAATGAGTGACGGGGTTGAGGGAAAACTCTGGGGTGGCAAACACATTCCACACCACGTAAGGCCGTTTGAGGTCAGCGTACAGGCGATAGCTCGCGTTGTCGGGCAAGTGCAGGTGCTGGCTGGCAAACGTGCGTGCGGCCTGGGCCTTGGCTAATTGTTGGCGCAAGGCGGCAGGGCGTTGCGGGTCAGCGATGATATCGGCCACAGGCTCCCGGGCCTTGAGCAGTTGCCATTGCCCTGACGCCAATTGTGAGTAATACCGGGTGCTGGAGCAGCCATTGATCAGCGGTAGCAGGATAAGAACCAGGAGACAGCGGACAAACGGCGTCATAGAACAGTCCACAGAAGCGAGGTGCAAGAGCGATCTTTTGCTTTTAAAAGACCAATAAATCACGTGCAAGATCGTTTGCACCGATTGGGATTCGGGTAAGTCAGAAATCAGCGTTATGCTTGTAATCCACATTCGCGGGATATGTCTATGCGCCACTTCTTGGCAATGCTCATGGCTTTGACGTTGAGCGCTTGCGTCAGCACGCCATTACCGCCTGCTGATCCCGGCAAAGCCTGGATCGACCTGGAGACCCAAACCGGCAAACTGGTGATGGCTGAACGTCTGGATAACCAACGCTTGACTGACGGCCGCTATTTTCAGGTCGCACCCGGCAGTCATGAGTTGATGGTGCGCTTTGACTTTGAAGTGTTTGTGGGCGGTATGGGCATGTTCAGTGACCCGCAAGAACGCTTGTGCTACCTCACCCTCGACTATGCGGATTTTCAGCCTGGCCAGCGTTACCGGCTACAAGCACGCTCCTTGGGGTTTAACGCCTATGCCCGGCTGTACAACGCCGAGGGCAACGTGGTGGCCGAGGAGCGGCTGGTCAATTGCCTGCCGTGAAGATCAGGTGTCGTTCTTCTGATAGATGATCTTTTTGGTGCCGTTTTCACAGGTGCCGACCACCAGATTTTCGTCGTGCACGTCTTCGTTCGCGACGATTTCCAGTGTGTATGACGACACGTTGTTAGCCTGAATCTTGGTTTCGATTTCAGTCTTGAGCTCTTCACACGGTTTGGGTGCCGCCAGGGCGGATGTCGCCAGGGTGCAGCCGATAACAAACAGCGCGAAACGTTTCATGGTGGAACTCCCTTGATGCAGTACGCAATGTGATGGTCTGAGGTGATCAGTGGTCATTCGATCACATTCGGTTCAGCTTGCGAACTGCCCGGGTGAACGCCGCCCCATTCACCGCGAACGGGGCGTGCCTGTGCAGGGGTAGCCTGCTTCAGCTCAACAGGGTAGCGTCGAGCGTAATGGTGGCGTTGAGCACCTTGGAGACCGGGCAGCCTTCTTTGGCCTGGGTGGTCAGTTCGTCGAACTGCTGCTGGGTTGCCCCCGGAACTTTGGCCTTGAGCACCAGGTGCACGGCGGTGATCGCAAACCCGCCGTCCACTTGGTCCAGCGTGACTTCGGCCTGGGTGTCGATGCTGTCGGCCTTGAGCCCGGCATTGCCCAGAATCATTGACAGCGCCATTGAGAAGCAGCCCGCGTGGGCGGCTCCGATCAGTTCTTCAGGGTTGGTGCCTTTGCCGCCTTCAAAGCGTGCCTTGAAGCCGTAGGGCGCTTCGCGCAGTACGCCTGTCTCGGTGGAGATGGAGCCGAGACCGGTTTTAAGGTCGCCTTCCCAATGAGCCGATGCTTTCTTTTTGATACTCATGCGTGCCTCCTGAAGAGCGGCGTGAAGGTTTCACGCCTTGCTTGAAGTTGTGAGGGTAGTCGGTGCCCGAAAGTTCAGCTCGTCAGACCAATCGTCTTTTTCTGTGGCTCAATTCATAGTCTGCTATTGAAACTCGGGTATATGCCCATATTGCAAGATCACTGGCAGGTTTTGGCGAGCGTCATGGCCTGCGTCCTCTCTGGAGAGCCAACTGATGACTCGCTTGTCTGAAACAAAATTCTCGACCCTCGATTTGGTGCCCGTTCGCGAAGGGGGCAGTGCCGCCCAGTCGCTGCACAACTCGCTGGACTTGGCTCAGCATGTAGAAAAGTTTGGCTACAACCGTTTCTGGGTGGCGGAACACCACAATATGGACGGTATTGCCAGTTCAGCGACCTCGGTGCTGATCGGCTATCTGGCGGGTGGCACGTCAACCATTCGGGTGGGGTCAGGCGGGGTGATGCTGCCCAATCATGCCCCGCTGGTGATTGCGGAGCAGTTCGGCACCCTCGAAAGCCTTTATCCGGGCCGCATTGACCTGGGCCTTGGGCGAGCACCCGGTTCCGACCAGATGACCGCACGCGCCTTGCGCCGTGAGCGTTCGGGCAGCGCCGATGATTTCCCGGAAGATGTTGCCGAGCTGGTGCGTTACCTCGGGCCGCGTACCCCGGACCAGCGGGTCATTGCGATGCCCGGCACCGGTACTCAAGTACCGGTCTGGCTGCTGGGCTCCAGCCTGTTCAGTGCGCAGTTGGCCGGTGAGCGCGGCTTGCCTTACGCTTTCGCTTCCCATTTTGCACCGCGTTTGATGCATGAAGCGATTCGCGTCTACCGCAATCACTTCAAACCGTCGGCGGTGCTGGACAAACCCTACGTGATGCTCGGGGTGCCACTGGTCGCGGCCGACACCGATGAACAGGCGCAGTACCTGGCAACCTCGGTGTACCAGCGCATTCTGGCGTTGATGCGGGGCCAGAGCCTGGTGCAGCGCCCGCCGGTAGCAACAATGGATGGCCTGTGGCTGCCCCATGAAAAGGACGCCGTGATGAGCTTTTTAGGGTTGGCGATGGTGGGCAGCCCGCAGAAAATACGCGCCAAGCTGGAGGCACTGGTGGAGCAGACCCAAGCCGATGAGCTGATTTTTACCTGTGACTTGTACGAACATGCGGACCGCATTCATTCGTATGAATTGCTGTCGCAGGTGATGAAAGCAAACTGACGGAGCCCCTGTAGGCGCGAGCAAGCCCGCGCCTACGGGCCTACGAGGTTGCGCGGTGATTAGCCGCGCTTGTAGGCGATCTCTTTAGTGCCGGCCTCGCACGATCCCACCACGGTGTGATCGCTCGGCGTTGTGCCTTTGTCCACGACTGTCAGCGTGTAGTGAGGCACGTGATTGGCATCAATCTTTGCTGCAATTTCGCTTTTCAGCTCTTCGCAAGGCTTGCCCGCCGCGAAGGCGGTGCCCGCCAGGCTCAACAAACCGGCTGCCAGTAGAATTTTTTTCATCCGTCACATCCCCTGTTCAAACAAAAAGGGTGCGGCGTGTATGTGCCACGTCGCACCCAGACGGTGTAGCGGAGTTTATGGCAAACGGCCAGTCCATTAGTTCAAATGAATGATTTCGCTCAACTGCTGGCGATACGGAAACCAACCTTGAGCGTGACCTGATAGTGCGCCACTTTGCCGTCCTTGATGTGCCCGCGGGTGTCGACCACTTCGAACCATTCCAAGTGTTTGATGCTTTTGTTGGCTTCGGCCAGTGCATTACCGATGGCGTCTTCTATGCTGCTCGGGGACGAGCCTACCAGTTCGATTTTTTTGTAGGTGTGATGGTCAGACATAACATTCTCCTTTGTCGAAGATCAAAGCCTAGCAGCGATTGCGCTCTACACTCTGTGACCTTTCGTACAGGAATACTTCAGGTTTTCTGCACTTTCTGAAATCGCTGGAGTCGGACTTAACACACTCACTCATCACTGCAGGAGAGCCACAATGGCTAGCAATTCTTTACGTAAAGCCTCATTGCAAAGCATGGAAGCTGAGATCGAAAGCCTGCTTAAGTCTCTGGAAAGCCTTAAGGACGATGCTTCGGACGAGTCCAAAAAAACCCTCAAAGCGCTGAAAAGCAATGCCGAGAATGCGTTGAAGCATTCGCGTCACCTGCTCACTGATGCGTTTGAAGACGTGAAAGACAAGACCCGCGAAACCGCTATCGCCACCCGTGACTACGCGCAAGAGCACCCGTATGCCACGGCCGGTGTCGCGATCGGGGCATTGGGCCTGCTGGCGGCCTTTTTGATGTGTAAGCGCGGCAACTAATCCACGTCACGGGCCAGCTCGGCTTTGAGCCATTGCGCCAATTGCCGGGCTCGCCCGTCGGCGGCGCGTTTAGGCAGCCACAACGCCAGCTGCGCCGGGGTTTCCTTGAAGCCCCACGGCGCAGCCAGGCGTCCCGCCCGCAAGTCCTCGGCCACCAGTGGCTCGGGCGCTATCGCCACCCCCAAGCCCGCGACTGCGGCTTCAAGCAAATAGTACAAGTGCTCAAACCCCTGACCGTACTGCAATTGCCCGGCATCCAGTGCGCTGTGCCGCGCCCAGCTGGGCCATGCCTGTGGCCGTGAGGTGGTGTGCAGCAGGCGTTCATTGCACAAGGCCTCGGGCGGGGCATGGCGCAAGTGTTCGTAATGGGCGAAGCGCGGGCTGAGCACCGGGCCGATGCGCTCACTGCCCAGCTCATATACCTGCATGTCGGCAGGCCAGGGCGGTTCAGCGAACACCAGCAAGGCGTCCAGACCGGGCCTGCGCGGGTCGAGATCGCCCTCGCCGGCGGACAGGTGCAGGCGCAGGTCCGGCAAGTCGGCATTCAACCGGCCCAAGCGCGGAATAAACCAGCGCGCCAATAAACTCCCGGAACAACCCAGCACAAACGGTGCGTCGACATGGCGTTGCGTGAGTTCATTGCATACATTGCGCAAGCGGTCGAAGGCTTCGCTGCTGGCATCGCGCAGGCGCAGTCCGGCATCGGTCAGCTTGAGCCCGCGCCCTTCCTTGGTAAACAGACTGACCCCCAGGTGTTCCTCCAGCACTTTGAGCTGTCGGCTGACTGCGCCGTGGGTGACGTTCAGTTGCTCGGCCGCCAGGCTCACACTGCTTAAGCGGGCGGTGGCTTCGAAGGCGCGCAAGGCGTTCAGGGGTGGCAGGTCGCGGCTCATGGTATGTGTGAGTTTTCCTGACAGGTTGTGTCGATCTTATCGGTTTTCATCCCGGCCTGTCGCGGGTAAAGTCGGACCCAGTTCTCGACCTTCGTACCTTTTTATCTGGAGCGTCACATGACCCAATCCACTTTGCGTAACGGCCCCGATGCCAATGGCCTGTTCGGCTCATTCGGCGGCCGCTATGTGGCTGAAACCCTGATGCCGCTGATCCTGGACCTGGATCGCGAGTATGAACTGGCCAAGAAAGACCCGGAGTTCATCAAGGAACTGGCCTACTTCCAGCGCGATTATGTCGGCCGGCCAAGCCCCCTGTACTTTGCTGAGCGCCTGACCGAGTTCTGCGGCGGTGCCAAAATCTACCTCAAGCGCGAAGAGCTGAACCATACGGGCGCGCACAAGATCAACAACTGTATCGGCCAGATTCTGCTGGCGCGGCGCATGGGCAAAAAACGCATCATTGCCGAGACCGGTGCCGGCATGCACGGCGTGGCGACGGCCACCGTTGCCGCCCGTTTTGGCTTGCAGTGCGTGATCTACATGGGCACCACCGACATTGAGCGCCAGCAGGCCAACGTGTTCCGCATGAAGCTGCTGGGGGCTGAAGTGATCCCGGTGGTAGCCGGCACGGGCACCTTGAAAGACGCGATGAACGAAGCGCTGCGCGACTGGGTGACAAACGTTGACAGCACCTTCTACCTGATCGGCACCGTGGCCGGCCCGCACCCGTACCCGGCGATGGTGCGCGACTTCCAGGCCGTGATCGGCAAGGAAACCCGCGAGCAGATGCAGGCCCAGGAAGGTCGCTTGCCCGACAGTCTGGTGGCGTGCATTGGCGGTGGTTCCAACGCGATGGGCCTGTTCCATCCATTCCTGGATGACACCGACGTTGAGATCATCGGCGTGGAAGCCGCGGGTTACGGCATCGAAACCGGTCAGCACGCTGCCAGTCTCAATGGCGGCGAGCCGGGGGTGTTGCACGGTAACCGTACCTTCTTGCTTCAGGACGACGACGGTCAGATCATCGACGCGCACTCGATTTCGGCCGGTCTTGATTACCCCGGTATTGGCCCGGAACACGCGTGGTTGTATGACATCGGCCGGGTCCAATACACCTCGGTGACGGACGACGAAGCCCTGCAAGCGTTCCACAAATGCTGCCGTCTTGAAGGCATTATCCCGGCCCTGGAAAGCGCCCACGCATTGGCCGAAGTGTTCAAGCGCGCGCCGACCCTGCCTGCCGACCACCTGATGGTGGTTAACCTGTCCGGCCGAGGCGACAAAGACATGCAAACCGTGATGCACCACGCTCAACAACAGCAGTCCCAGCAGGAGAAACACTGATGAGCCGCCTGCAAACGCGTTTCACCGCCCTCAAGGAACAAAACCGCGCCGCGCTGGTGACCTTTGTCACCGCCGGTGACCCTGGCTACGACATCTCGCTGGCTATTCTCAAAGGCTTGCCGGCGGCGGGTGCTGACGTGATCGAGCTGGGCATGCCGTTCACCGACCCGATGGCCGACGGCCCGGCCATTCAGCTGGCCAACATCCGTGCGCTGGGGGCCAAGCAAAACCTGGCCAAAACGTTGCAGATGGTGCGCGAGTTCCGCGAAGGCAACAGCGACACACCGCTGGTGCTGATGGGGTACTTCAACCCGATCCACCACTATGGCGTGGCCCGTTTTATTGCCGAAGCCAAAGAAAGCGGCGTAGACGGCCTGATCGTGGTGGACATGCCGCCCGAGCACAACAATGAACTGTGCAACCCGGCGCAAGCGGCGGGCCTGGACTTTATCCGCCTGACCACCCCGACCACCGACGACGCTCGTTTGCCGACCGTCTTGGCCGGCAGTTCGGGGTTTGTTTACTACGTGTCAGTAGCCGGTGTAACCGGGGCGGGTTCTGCGACCACCGAGCAAGTCAGCGCGGCGATCGAACGCCTGCGTCGTCATACCGACTTGCCGATCAGCGTCGGTTTCGGCATTCGCACCGCGGAACAGGCCGCTGCCATAGCGCGCCTGGCCGACGGCGTGGTCGTGGGCTCGGCCTTGATCGACAAAATCCAAAACGCAGCCACGCCAGAACAAGCCGTGGATGGCGTCTTGAGCCTGTGCGCGTCCCTGGCTGAAGGCGTACGCACCGCCAGGCATTGATGTTGCAGTAGGGCGGGCTTGCCAATCGCGTGCAAAGATCGCGAGCAAGCTCGCTCCTACAGGACGAGGTTCACAGCCAAATGGCATCCCAATGCGGGTAGTCCCCCAGCCGCTTTGCCAGCCCTGCGCGTAATGGATTGGCGACTAGATAGCGCGCCACAATGACAATGTCTTCGTGACGGCGAATTGCTCGTTCATGAAAACCGTGCTGCCAGAAAGGTCCTTTGCTGCCGCTGGCCGTATTGATCGCTCTGGCGCTGCGTGATTTTGTACGTTGCAGGACCGTCGACAAACAACGGCCTCGCAGCTCGATCAGCCAATGAAAATGATCGGGCATCACCACCCACGCCAGTGATGTCACCGAGCCTTCTGTTTGTGTCCGCCTGAATTCATTAATCAAAAGACGACTTAAATGAAAATCATTGAAGGGTCGCGCTCGGTTTTTAACCATAGCGGTCACTGAATAGACACGACCCGTCTCGGAAAACCGGCCCCGACGAAGCCGACATGCATGAGCAGCGCTTGGCATTCCTTAACCCCCGACGCAAAGGGGGAAGGCTAGTGTGACTATCCAAAGGCCGTATGATAACAGTGGTGCCGGATATGTCGTGCTGTCGTAGGAGCGAGCTTGCTCGCGATTTTTTGATCTTTTTTAACCACAAAAAAACCCCGAAGGGCTCGCGCCTTTCGGGGGTGTGGGTAACCCACGGTTTAGAGCTTGGCGATGGACACTTCGGTGGATTTAACGAAGGCGATCACTTCGCTGCCCACCACCAGTTCCAGCTCTTTGACCGAGCGGGTGGTGATCACGGAGGTGACGATGCCGGAAGCGGTCTGTACGTCAATTTCAGACAATACGTCGCCCAGCACGATTTCCTTGATGTGGCCTTTGAACTGGTTGCGAACGTTGATGGCTTTAATGGTCATGGTGTCGATTCCTGTCTTGGGATAGAAAAGTGAGGTTATTGCGCCCAACGCAATTGCGTGGGCAGCGGTGCGACGGGTTCTGGCTCAGGCGGCGAGCCAGGGAGTGAAAGCACGCGGTTAAGCACTTCGGTTTCCAGCGCTGCCAGCCTGTGCGAGCCCCGTACACGGGGGCGTTTGAGTTCAACGATGAGATCGAGCCCGACCTCGCCGTCTTCGATCAGGATCACGCGGTCGGCAATGGCAACGGCTTCACTGACGTCATGGGTCACCAGCAACACGGTAAAACCGTGCTGGTGCCACAGGCGTTCGATCAGTTGCTGCATTTCAATTCGTGTCAGCGCGTCCAGAGCACCTAGCGGTTCATCCAGCAGCAGCAAGCGCGGTTGGTGAATCAAGGCCCGAGCCAAGGCGACGCGCTGCTTTTGCCCACCCGACAGGGCAGTCGGCCATTCATTGGCACGTTCGGCCAAGCCCACTTCTTCCAGCGCCTTGAGCGCTTTGGGGCGCCAGTCGCCGGTAAGGCCCAGGCCAACGTTGTCGATGACTTTTTTCCAGGGCAGCAAGCGCGCTTCCTGGAACATTAGCCGTGTGTTGTCGTGAGCGTCTTGCAGCGGTGCGCTGCCCGCCAATAACTGCCCGGCAGTGGGCTGGTCGAGGCCGGCCAGCAAGCGCATCAAGGTGCTTTTGCCGCAGCCGCTGCGGCCTACCACGGCCACGAATTGCCCGGCCGGGATATGCAGGTTGATGCCTCGCAGAACCTGGCGTTCGCCAAAGGATTTTTGCAGCCCCTTGATCGCCAGCGGGATGCCTTGGCGCAAGTGGGGAGGTTGTTGAGCCGTCATGCTGCACCGCCTTTCGTCACTTGATACGCCGGGTGCCAGCGCAACCACACGCGTTCCAGCCCTCGGGCCGCGCTGTCAGCCAATTTGCCGAGGACCGCGTACAGAATAATCGCCAGTACCACCACGTCGGTTTGTAAAAACTCCCGGGCGTTCATCGCCAGGTAGCCAATGCCGGAACTGGCAGAAATGGTTTCGGCCACGATCAGCGTCAGCCACATAAAGCCCAGCGCAAAACGCACACCGACCAGAATGGAGGGCAAGGCTCCCGGCAAAATCACTTGGCGAAACAGGCTGAACCCGGACAAACCGTAGCTGCGGGCCATTTCCACCAGCGCCGGGTCGACGTTACGGATGCCGTGGTAGGTGTTGAGGTAGATGGGGAACAACGTGCCCAGCGCCACCAGAAAAATCTTCGCAGACTCATCAATGCCGAACCACAGGATCACCAACGGGATCAGCGCCAGGTGCGGCACGTTGCGGATCATTTGCACCGAACTGTCGAGCAGGCGTTCGCCCCACTTCGACAGCCCGGTGATAAAGCCCAGCGCCAGGCCGATGCTACCGCCAATCAAGAAACCAACGCCGGCCCGCCAGCCGCTGATGGCCAGGTGTTTCCAGAGTTCGCCGCTGCGGACCAATTCCACACCGGCCTCGATCACGGCGCTGGGAGCGGGCAGGATGCGGGTGGACAACCAGCCCGCCGACACCGACAACTGCCACACCGCCAGCAGCAACAGTGGCAAGGCCCAGGGTGCCCATTGATGAGCGATGCGTGAGAGGCGCGAAGCCTTTGCCGTACTCATGGCCGCCTCAGCTCTGCGACGCGGCTTTAGGGATAATGTCGTTGGCGACCATTTCGCCGAACGGGCTCACGTAACCGGCGCTTTTGGGTAGCTCCGGGCGCTCGATATCCAGGTGCGGGAACAACAACTCAGCCACGCGGTACGATTCTTCGAGGTGCGGGTAGCCCGAGAAAATAAAGGTATCGATGCCCAGGTCGGCGTATTCCTTGACCCGTGCGGCCACGGTTGGGCCATCACCGACCAGTGCCGTGCCTGCGCCGCCGCGTACCAAGCCCACGCCTGCCCACAGGTTAGGGCTGACTTCGAGGTGGTCGCGGCTGCCGCCGTGCAGCGCGGCCATGCGTTGCTGGCCGACGGAGTCGAAGCGCGCCAACGAAGCCTGGGCACGGGCAATGGTGTCGTCGTCCAGATGCGAAATCAGTTTGTCAGCAGCCTTCCAGGCCTCTTCGTTGGTTTCACGCACGATTACGTGCAGGCGAATCCCGAAGCGCACAGTGCGCCCGAGCTTGGCGGCCTTGGCGCGCACCTGTTCGATTTTTTCGGCAACGGCGGCCGGCGGCTCACCCCAGGTCAGGACCATCTCGACCTGCTCGGCGGCCAAGTCCTGCGCGGCTTCCGACGAGCCGCCGAAGTACAGCGGCGGGCGCGGCTGCTGGATCGGCGGGTAGAGCAACTTGGCCCCTTTGACCTTGATGTGCTGGCCGTCGTAGTCAACGGTTTCGCCTTCCAGTACGCGGCGCCAGATACGGGTGAACTCCACCGATGCCTGGTAGCGTTCTTCATGGCTCAAAAACAGGCCATCCCCGGCCAGTTCGTCCGGATCGCCGCCGGTCACCAGATTAAACAGCGCCCGCCCGCCGGACAGCCGGTCCAGCGTGGCCGCCTGACGCGCCGCCACGGTGGGCGAGACAATGCCAGGGCGCAGAGCCACCAAGAATTTCAGACGCTGAGTCACTGGGATCAGCGACGCGGCCACCAGCCACGAGTCTTCGCATGAACGCCCGGTCGGGATCAGCACCCCACCAAAACCCAAGCGGTCTGCGGCTTGCGCCACTTGTTGCAGGTAGCCGTGGTCTACCGCGCGTGCGCCTTCGGAGGTGCCAAGGTAATGGCCGTCACCGTGCGTGGGCAGGAACCAGAAAATATTGAGGCTCATGGAGTGGTCTCCTAAATGGGTGCAGCAAGCATTAGTTGGCGTTGGCGTTGGCGTTGGTCACGTCAGCGGCCGGTGTCCAGATCACGTCTTTGATCACTAACGGCTTTGGAATCAGCTTGAGCTGATGGAAGCTGTCAGCGATTTTTTGCTGCGCGTCGATCACTGCCGGCGTCAGGAATTGCGCGCCGTAGCCCTGGCGTTTAACCGAGGTCAGGGTGATGTCTGCGGGCAGGCCAAGGATCGGTGCCACTTGACGGGTTACTTCATCCGGGTTGGCCTTGGCCCATTCACCGACATTGCGCACTTCGTCGACCAGGGTTTCGATGACCTTGGGGTGTTGTTGGGCGTAGGGCTTGGTCGCCAGATAGAACTGGTGGTTGTCGGCAATGCCGGTGGCATCGCGCAGGGTGCGTGCTTGTAACTGTTGCTCGGCGGCGGCCTGGTACGGGTCCCAGATGACCCAGGCATCGACGCTGCCGCGCTCAAATGCTGCGCGGGCATCGGCCGGGGGCAGGAAGACGGTCTGGATATCGGTGTATTTCAGGCCCGCGTCTTCAAGGGCGCGCACCAACAAGTAGTGAACGTTGGAACCTTTGTTGAGCACCACTTTTTTGCCTTTAAGGTCTTTCACTGAGGTGATCGGTGAATCCTTGGGCACCAGAATCGCTTCGCTGGTAGGCGCTGGCGGCTCATAGGCGACATACAGCAGGTCGGCCCCCGCGGCCTGGGCAAATACAGGGGGTGTTTCACCGGTGACGCCGAAGTCGATTGAGCCGACGTTCAAGCCTTCCAGCAATTGAGGGCCGCCAGGAAACTCGGTCCATTTCACGTCAACGCCTTGCTCGGCCAAGCGCTTTTCCAGCGTGCCCTTGGCTTTGAGCAGCACCAGCGTGCCGTACTTTTGATAACCAATGCGCAGGGTATCGGCTTGAGCCTGGGTGACGGCACCGAAGGACACCGCTGCTGCTAACAGGGCGACCAGGCCGCGACGCAAAATGACAGGGCGCATGGCGCTCTCCTTTGTTATTGGGTTGTACGGCGTGTGGGAGCGAGCGTGCTCGCGATCGTTTGATCTTGAAAAAAGCGCGAGCAAGCGGGTGCCTCCAGGTTCAAATACTCCAGCGAGCCGTGACCAGGCGCTCGTTGAGGATGTTGGGGTCCAGCGGTTTGGGGCGGCGGGCCAGAGCGCTATAGAACTGCTCCAGAGACTCGCTTAAACGCTGCTCCAGCACCGGCACCAACTGCGCGGGAGCCCCGCCTTCGCCATAGGCAATCTGGCTGTCCTCGGCAAAGATGCCCTGCAGCATTTCCTGGGCCTTAAGCGCCGACAGCACCGGTTTGAGGGCGTAGTCCACCGCCAGCATGTGCGCGATGCTGCCGCCGGTGGCAATGGGCAACACCACTTTGTGGCTCAGTGCGCGCTCAGGCAGCAAGTCGAGTACGGTCTTCAGGGCACCGCTGAAAGAGGCCTTGTACACCGGGGTCGCAATGACCAGGCCATCGGCATTGTCGATCTGTTGCAACAAGTCGATAACGGCCGGGCTGTCGAAGCGGGCGTGCAGTAAATCTTCAGCAGGAAAGTCCCGTACTTGGTAACTCACCACTTCGACGCCTTTCTGGTTGAGCCAGTGTTTGGCGCGGTCCAGCAACACCCCGGAGCGGGATCGTTGGCTGGGGCTTCCTCCGAGTGTGACGACCAGCATCTAGGATTTCCTTGAATGATTGGGTGTAAGCCGTTGTCAGCGTTTTCGCTTTGATGGGCTGACATTAACAGGTGATTTATATATCCATAAATCATATTTATTCATTTGTTTATTCCTTAAGTGCATATGTGAGTGACCTGTTTTCGGGCGAAAAAAAAGGCCGTTAAAACGGCCTTAAACCCTGTTGCACTTGAAGACGGTAAAACGCGGCAGGAGCCGCCAGTCGGCCCTCGATTGCTCGCGAGCGTTCCAAAAAAAATCAAAAGATCGCGAGCAATCGAGCGTCGACCGGCTGCTCCTACGGATCACGGATGGCAGCGTTTGTAGGAACGAGCTTGCTCGTGATCTTTTGATCTGGTTTTTGATCTAAAGGGCCCCCTTAAACCACGCTGGCCGATCGCGGCGGCCCACGGCGTAAAGCCGGAACCTTAAGTGGCCGTGACCGCAGCAATGGATAGGATTGCTGAACGACGGCGCGGCCCCTCTTACGGGGAGGTTGGGTTATTTGTTCGGCTGTGGGGTCAGGCGCAGGTAGGGCTTCACGGCGCGGTAGCCCTTGGGGAAGCGTTTCTTGATGTCGTCTTCATCCTTGAGCGACGGCACGATCACCACCTCATCACCGTCCTGCCAGTTGGCCGGGGTGGCGACTTTGTAGTTGTCGGTCAGTTGCAGCGAATCAATCACTCGCAAAATCTCGTTGAAGTTGCGGCCTGTGCTGGCCGGGTAGGTAATGGTCAGGCGAATTTTCTTGTTCGGATCAATCACGAACAGCGAGCGCACCGTCAGGGTGTCACTGGCATTGGGGTGAATCAGGTCATACAGGTCGGAAACTTTGCGGTCGGCATCGGCCAGGATCGGAAAATTGACCACGGTGTGCTGGGTTTCGTTGATGTCGTCGATCCACTGGTGGTGCGAGTCCACCGGGTCAACCGACAGCGCGATAGCCTTGACGCCGCGCTTGGCGAACTCGTCCTTGAGCTTGGCGGTAAAGCCCAGTTCGGTGGTGCATACCGGCGTGAAGTCTGCCGGGTGCGAAAACAGCACGCCCCAACTGTCGCCCAGCCATTCATGGAAACGGAGGGTGCCGGCGCTGGAATCCTGTTCGAAGTCGGGGGCGATGTCGCCGAGTCTGAGGCTCATGGTGCAGCTCCTTTTTAGAGGGAAGGGCAGGGCGTGATGGGTTTACTCTGCCTGTGCCATGAGTAGATTAAAAAGAATAAATATTGATTTAATTAGAACTTAAAAGAATATTAAAAACTGTTTCATTGGACGCGGCCCAGCCGTGGGAGCACCCTGAGTTCAGGTTTAGGCAAGGGTTCAGCAGGACGCTGGCGGTTTTAATGTGTTGCGAATTGATTGTGTCGATCGTCGGTCAACACCCTGCCCGGCATTGCGCCGGGCAGGGCTTTTTAACCTTTTGCTACAACCGGCTTACAACAACGGGATCGAGTAGCTGACGATCAGACGGTTTTCGTCCTGGTCGCGCTGGCCCGCAATGTCATTGCGCCACATGGCGTTTTTCCACATGAAGCCCAGGTTCTTCAGAGCACCTTCCTGGACCACATAGGCCAGGGTGATGTCACGTTCCCACTCGGTGGCACCATTGCTGGTTTGTTTTTTGCCGCCGTAGGTGTCGATGTTGTCGCCACGCAGGTACACAACGCCAGCCGTCAGGCCAGGAACGCCCAGTTTGGCGAAGTCATACGAGTAGCGGCCTTGCCAGGTACGCTCGCCCGCACGGGCAAACTTGGAGATTTGCGAGTCGGTGGTGATGTAAGCCGATGCACCGTCGCCCTGGTTCAGGAACGGGAAGTCGCTGCTGCCGTTGCTGGACTGGTAGCCGCCACCGAAGGTGTGGCCTTCAACGGTGTACAGGAACAAGCCGCTCCACAGGTTGTTGTCGACTTTGCCTCTGCCGTTACCCAACGAGCTGTTGGCGTAGCTGCCGGTGGTGTAGTACAGCGGATCGTGGCCATTTTTGCCGTCATCGCTGCTGTTGAAGTAGCGCAGGTCTGTCTTCAACACGCCCGGGCCGATGGACCAGTTGTGTACCAGGCCCAGGAAGTGCTGCTTGTAGAAGTCTTCCAGGTTGCCGTAGTAGTACTGCAGCAACAGGTCTTTGTTGACCTTGTAGTCAGCGCCGCCGTAGTAGAACTTGTTAACAAACTTGCCCGAATTGTAGTTCGAGCCCGCGTTGGCACCGGCAATCGACAGGCCTTCGTTGTTGCTGGAGTTACGGCCTTTGGCGTGTTCGATTTGACCACCGATGAAGGTCAGGTCCTTGAACTCGTTGGAGGTGATCTGACCGCCCTGGAAGGTTTGCGGCAGCAAACGGCCATCGTTGGTCACGATTACGGGCAGTTTTGGCTGCAGCGTACCGAGGCGCAATTCAGTTTCGGAGATTTTAGCTTTGGCGGTCAGGCCCAGGCTGGAGAAATCATCGGCAGCCTTGTTGCCGTTGCTTGGAAAGACCGAGCCGCCCGACGCGGTGCCGCTCGGGTTGCCGTGTTTGCCAGCGCTGGAGTCCAGTTTGACGCCCAGCAGACCAATGGCATCCAGACCGAAGCCCACGGTGCCTTGGGTGAAGCCGGAAGTGAAGTCCAGCTGGAAGCCCTGGCCCCATTCTTCAACCTTGCTTTGTGCGCCAGCCGCTTTGGTACCCGAGTCACGGTTATCGTTGTTGATGTAGAAGTTGCGCAGTTTCAGCGTGGCCTTGCTGTCTTCGATGAAGCCAGCTGCGCTCGCTTGCTGTGCCAACAAACCCAAGGCCACGGTAATGGCCAACGTGGATTTATTCATTGTCCTGCTCCTTTACGTTTCTAATTTTTGTAGTTCTTTAGCCCAAGGTCTAATGCCTCGGGTCTACAGATGCGCGATTAGCGCCAGACAGCGACTGCCAAGTCAATCGTAACCAATCATGTCTACGACCTTTGTCTAATCATTTGTCATTGGCGGTGCAGAATACGGGCTTTCCCATAAACCCAAAAATAATTATTTCTGAAGTTTTCATTCCATAAATGAATATGGCGGGGGCCTTTCCTACGCGCGGCGAGAATGCTATCCATTTTTGGTCTAATGCCTAAACAGAATTTCATGAAACTTTTAATAGCCCTGCGTGCTTAAAAAAGGTGCACGGTCGGGCGGACCCAAAATGGCGTGTGCAGGAGGACGCGTGAGGTGTCGGAACTTTATAAGCTAATGCTTAAAGGTTATTTATTTACGCTTTCTTAGATCATTTAATCTAGCTTCCTGCCGATACCCGGCAGCCTGTCGAGGAGCTTGACCATGAAACTGCGTTTTCCCTTGCGCCTTTTTGCCGCGTTGTCCCTGGCAGGTGCCAGCTTTTTTGCACAGGCCGCCGCGGATGTCACCGTTGCTTACCAAACCACGGTTGACCCGGCCAAAGTCGCTCAGGCCGACGGTGCCTACGAAAAGGCGACCGGGGCAAATATCAAGTGGCGCAAATTTGATAACGGCGCAGACATCATTGCCGCTATCGCCTCGGGTGATGTGCAGATCGCCTACTTGGGTTCAAGCCCGCTGACGGCTGCTGTTACCCGCAAGGTGCCGGTCGAGACGTTCTTGATCGCCACCCAGCTGGGCGGTTCTGAAGCGCTGGTGGCGCGTAATGGCGCAGGCATTACCACCCCGCAAGACCTGGTCGGCAAAAAGGTTGCCGTGCCGTTTGTCTCCACGGGCCACTACAGCCTGCTGGCAGCGTTGAAGCACTGGAATATTGACCCGTCGAAAGTACAGATTCTGAACCTCGCACCACCTGCCATTGCCGCCGCCTGGAAGCGCGGCGATATCGACGCCACCTATGTGTGGGACCCGGCACTGGGTGTCGCTAAAGAAAACGGCAAGGTGCTGATTACCTCGGGTGAGCTGGGCAAGCTCGGCGCTCCGACCTTTGATGCCTGGATCGTGCGCAAGGATTTCGCCGAGAAAAACCCGCAAGTGGTTAAGCAATTTGCCGACGTGACACTGGATGCCTACGCCGACTACCGCAAGGACCCGAAAGCCTGGTTGGCCAATCAAAGCAACATCGACAAAGTCGCGAATCTTTCGGGTGCCAAAGCGACGGATATTCCTGTGCTGCTTGAAGGCAACGTCTTCCCGTTGGCGGCTGATCAAGTCACCTTGCTGGGCGCGCCTACCACTAAAGCCTTGGCTGACACCGCTGCCTTCTTGAAAGAGCAGAAAAAGGTTGATGCCGTACTGCCGGACTACGCACCGTCGGTTACCGCCAAGTTCATCACTCAATAACTTACGCCCCGCAGGAGTCTACGGTCATGGCCTTGTTATCACTGGAGCGCATCAGCGCACAGTACCCGGGCGCAGCTGAGCCGGTGCTGTCGGACATTTCCGTCAACCTCGGCCCTCAGCAGTTGCTGGTCGCACTTGGCCCTTCAGGCAGCGGTAAAACGTCGCTGCTGAATTTGATCGCAGGCTTCGTCGAGCCAAGCGCCGGGCGTATCACGCTCGATGGTGCACCGGTCAAAGGTCCGAGCGCCGAGCGCGGCGTGGTGTTTCAGGACGACGTGCTGCTGCCGTGGCAAGACGTGCTGGCCAACGTGGCGTTCGGCCTTGAACTGGCAGGTGTTGCGCGAAGCAAACGTGAAAGCCGTGCCCGCGAAATGTTGGCGCTGGTGGATTTGTCGGGCTTCGAGCACCGCCGCGTGTGGGAACTGTCGGGCGGCCAGAAACAACGCGTAGGCCTGGCCCGTGCCTTGGCTGCCGACCCGCGGGTGTTGCTGATGGATGAGCCGTTCGGTGCCCTCGACGCTTTTACCCGTGAGCAGATGCAAGAACTGCTGCTGCAAGTGTGCCAGCGCACAGACAAACCCGTCTTTCTGATTACCCACGACATCGAAGAAGCGGTGTTCCTGGCCACAGACCTGATTCTGTTGGCCCCGAACCCCGGCCGTATCGTTGAACGCCTGAGCCTGGATTTTGGCAAGCGTTACAACGCGGGTGAGTCGGCCCGTTCGATCAAGTCCGACCCTCGTTTTATCGAAACCCGTGAACACGTGCTTGAGCGCGTGTTTTCACAACGTGGTGCCGCTCAGCGGCAGGAGCGCGCATGAGCATTTATGAAGCGGTTCCAGCCGCCCCGGTGGCGGCACCTCACGCGCCGCGCCCGGCCAAGCGCAGCCTGAGCACGCGCTGGATCAGTGTGCTGACCCTCGTCACGTTGATCGCTATCTGGTGGGCGGTGACGGCCACCGCAATGATCGAGCCGCTGTTTCTGCCGCCTCCCTCGGCGGTGCTGCAAAAAGCGTGGCTGCTGATGACTGACGGCTATATGGACTCTACGTTGTGGCAGCACCTGGCCGCGAGTTTGAGCCGTATCGGCCTGGGCTTGGGGTTTGCGATTTTGACCGCAGTACCGGTGGGCATTGCCATTGGCTACAACCGCATTGCGCGTGGCATTTTCGACCCGTTGATCGAGTTCTATCGCCCCATTCCACCGCTGGCGTACCTGCCCCTTATCGTGATCTGGTGTGGCATTGGTGAACTGTCAAAAGTGCTGCTGATTTACCTGGCGATCTTTGCCCCGATTGCCATCGCGACCGCCACCGGCGTGCGTACCGTCGACCCGGCCAAGGTACGAGCCGCGCAATCGTTGGGGGCTACCCGCTGGCAGTTGATTCGCTACGTGATTTTGCCAAGTGCCTTGCCGGACATTCTCACCGGCGTGCGCATTGGCCTGGGTGTGGGCTGGTCGACGCTGGTGGCCGCCGAATTGATTGCCGCCACCAGCGGCCTGGGTTTCATGGTGCAGTCCGCCGCGCAGTTTCTGGTCACCGACGTGGTGGTACTGGGGATTCTGGTGATTGCCATTATCGCCTTCGCCATGGAAATGGGCCTGCGCGCCCTGCAACGCAAGCTGGTGCCGTGGCACGGCCAGGCTCACTAACCCTTTTGAATACACCACGACGCTGATCAATCGGCGCGCTGAAAAAGAGACGACCATGAGCCTGACCATTACCCCGCTTAGCGCTGCCCTGGGTGCCCAGATTGACGGCGTTGACCTGACCTTACCCTTGAGCCTGGAGCACCGCGATGCCATCGAACAGGCCTTGCTTAAGCACCAGGTGATTTTCTTCAAGCAGCAGTCCATCACCCCGACACAGCAAGCGCGCTTTGCGGCTAATTTCGGGGACCTGCATATTCACCCGATCTACCCCAATGTGCCGGAACAACCTGAAGTGCTGGTACTGGATACGGCGGTCACGGATGTGCGCGACAACGCGATCTGGCACACCGACGTGACCTTCCTGCCGACGCCCGCGCTGGGCGCGGTGTTGAGCGCCAAGCAGTTGCCGGCCTTTGGTGGCGACACCTTGTGGGCCAGTGGCATCGCGGCGTTTGAAGGGTTGTCCAAGCCACTGCAGGCGCTGCTGGACGGGCTGACCGCTACCCACGATTTCACCAAGTCCTTTCCGCTGGAGCGTTTCGGCTCGACCCCAGAAGACCTGGCGCGTTGGGAGCAGACGCGTAAAAGCAACCCGCCGCTGTCACACCCGGTGGTGCGCACGCACCCGGTGAGTGGGCGCAAATCGCTGTTCGTCAACGAAGGCTTCACCACGAAAATCAACGAACTGTCAGACACTGAAAGCGCGGCGATTCTTGCGTTGTTGTTCGCCCACGCGACCCGCCCGGAGTACACGATTCGCTGGCGTTGGCAGGAAAATGACGTGGCCTTTTGGGACAACCGCGTCACCCAGCATTACGCCGTTGACGATTACCGCCCGAACCGCCGCGTCATGCACCGCGCCACCATTTTGGGCGATGCCCCGTTTTAACCCCCCTGTAGGAGCGAGCTTGCTCGCGATCTTTTGATCTTTAAACGCTCAATGACGCCACGCTGTCGTGCAGCAATTCTATCCATTGCTGCGGTCACGGCCACTTAAGGTTCCGGCTTTACGCCGTGTTACTTTGATGGAGCTTTAAGGGGGGCCTTCGATCAAAAACCAGATCAACAGATCACGAGCAAGCTCGTTCGTACGATGTTGGGGTGTGGCGTTTGGGTAAAAACGGCGGCAGGTACAACCCCAAATACGCATCCACCACCCGCATGCCTTCTTCGGCCATGCGCGGGGTGATGTGTTCGTGCAACTGGATGGAGCGCGCGTACACGCGGTCGCCCAATTCCATCGCCAATGCAAACACATCCACGTCGTCGGGCAATACGGGCAGCTCAAAGTGGCGCATAAATACCGCATGCATCAGTTGGCCCAGTTCGAGGTCGTGCTGGCGGTCGGCTTTGTTCACTTCGGTGAGCCCGTGTTGGGCCAGAATCAATTGCCGCGCTGCGGCGTCTTCGCTGTAGAGGCTCAGCATGCGCTGTTCAATCAGGCGTGACAGGTCACGCCAGCCGCTTAGTTGCTCGTGCTCGATGGGGGCCTGCAAGCAGGCGCGGAAGGCGGCGTGTACATCCCCCGTCAACGCTTCCAGCAGTGCAGGCACCCCGGCAAAAAAGTGGTACACCGACGAGGGCGGGATCTCGGCGCGCTCGGCCACGCTGTAAATCGACAGGCTGGCCACGCCGTCAGTCGCCAGCAAGGTGCGGGCCGCCTCAAGGATCAGGTCGATCCGTTCCTGGCTGCGTGCGCGGGGCTTGCGGGGGGTGGCGCGTGGGGCGGGTGGGCGCGTCATGGGTGTCTCCAGCAGGGCAGCCAGCATTGTACGAGCCGGGTAAAGGCCGCGCCCATAAAAAAACGCCGCTAACCCTGAGGTTGGCGGCGTTTTCGGGGCAGCAACCGTTTATACGGTATGCAGGTACCAGTTGTACTCGAGGTCGGAGATGGAGTGTTCAAACTCTTCCAGCTCGCTCTCTTTGCAGGCTACAAAAATATCGATGTATTTCGGGTCGATGTATTTGGCCATGACTTCACTGTCGTCCAGCTCACGCAGGGCATCACGCAGGTTGTTCGGCAGGCTTTGTTCGTTCTGCTCGTAGCTGTTGCCTTCGACGGGCGCGCCCGGCTCGATCTTGTTGGTCAGCCCGTGGTGGATGCCGGCCAATACAGAGGCCATCAACAGGTACGGGTTGGCATCGGCACCGGCGACCCGGTGTTCGATACGCACCGAGTCGGCCGAGCCGGTTGGCACGCGGATGGCCACGGTACGGTTGTCCAGGCCCCAGCACGGCGAGTTCGGCACATAGAACTGTGCGCCAAAACGACGGTAGGAGTTCACGTTAGGGCAAAGGAACGCCATCTGCGCCGGTAGGGTCTCCAGCACACCGCCGATTGCATGGCGCAATGCGGCGTTCTGCTCGGGATCCTCGCTGGCAAAAATGTTTTTGCCGTCTTTATCCAGAATCGAAATATGAACGTGTAACCCGTTGCCCGCCTGGCCTGGGTAAGGCTTGGCCATGAAGGTGGTGTCCATTTCATGGTCGTAGGCGATGTTTTTGATCAGGCGTTTGAGCAGTACCGCGTAGTCACAGGCCTTGATTGGGTCGGCGACGTGGTGCAGGTTCACTTCGAACTGCGCCGGGGCACTTTCTTTAACAATGGCGTCAGCGGGAATGCCTTGCTCTTTGGCACCTTCCAGAATGTCCTGGAGGCAGTCGACGTATTCGTCGAGGTCGTCAATCAGGTAGACCTGTGTCGAGTGCGGGCGTTTGCCGGAAATCGGTGAGCGGGGAGGCTGTGGGCGGCCGTTCACGTTCTCCTGGTCGATCAGGTAGAACTCCAGCTCGAAAGCAGCGCAGATGGTCAGGCCAAGATCGTCAAATTTGGTAACAACTTGACGCAGTACTTCGCGCGGGTCGGCGAAGAAAGGTTCACCTTCAAGTTCGTGCATGGTCATCAGCAGTTGCGCGGTTGGGCGCTTTTGCCAGGGTTCATTGCACAGGGTGTCGGGGATTGGATAACAGATCCGGTCAGCATCACCGATGTCCAGGCCCAGGCCGGTGCTTTCCACCGTAGAGCCGTTGATATCCAGAGCAAATAAAGAGGCAGGCAGGTTAATGCCCTTCTCGTAAACCTTGTGGAGGCTGGTGCGTTCGATGCGCTTGCCGCGCACCACACCATTCATATCCGCAATTAGAAGGTCTACGTACAGAACCTCAGGATGATCCTTAAGGAACGCGTTCGCTTCGTTAAGCTGAACGGCACGCGGGGGTACCGACATGATGCAACACCTTTGTTGTTAAAAA